>JAVHWA010000044.1:0-7999 GCA_032160165.1 Acidobacteriota bacterium | reverse complement strand
GTCGTGGATTTAATCGGAATATCAGAAGTCACCGGTAAAGCTGAATTCGTTACCATCTACACGACGTTGCTGCGCGGCAGTCAATTGTTCTACCTAATAGCCGTCGCCCCCAAAGATGAGATCGCTGACTATGACCGAACTTTTCAAAATATCTTGCGATCGATTCAGCTGAATTAGGGTCGTGAGTACTTGAGCACTCTCGTTAATTTTGATTACCGATCTGGCGATTGAAATGGCTTGCTGGATCTAAGACGACCTTCTGAAAGTGACGACGTAATATTCGATAGCCGCTTGTTTTCCGCCGAATAAGGCGCCTAAGCAGCCGGGCTCGGTGAGGACTCCAACCGTATCGACGCGGTAGAACTCCCAGCCCTGCGAAGCCTGCTCGTTGGTTATTGACTCCAAATAAAACGCTGCCTCATTGCCCCGATATTCTTTCGCCTTGACAGTAATAGTCGGTGGAATTTGGATCATCTTGTATTCGTAACCCATTTAGTTAGCCCTTTCGGAACAGACTGAGACTGTGAGAAGTATGGAAGATCGCGGCTAGAAGGAGACTTGGGCCGTGAAGAATTTCTATAGCCAACCTTTACCGTGGCATGCTCCGCACTTGGTCACACCTGAGCCATGGCAGTTCTTGCATTGAGAGCGGCCACCCAAAAGACCGCCGCTTAGTTCGCCTTTGCCATGACACTTCGGGCACTTTGACGAGCCCTTCCCACTGCATGTATTGCATTTCGGCATGAGAGGATACCTCCTAGATAACTTCTGTTGGAGATTGCGTGAGACCGACGTGCGTAAGGCTCTCGTCGGCGGGAAACGAGCGTTGAGTCGCGGGCAACGATATTCCCGTAAGCATCAGAAGTCAATGGTTGGCCGAAGTACGTCTTGAGTTGAAAGCGCGAACCGTTAGCTGGGAGGTATATTGCGATTGCAATCGAGTGACGCTCCAAAGACCACGGCATGCGCCACTCATTTCGAGGCAGATTAATGGTTTGCGTTATGTGATTCTGTCGCGCGCCCGTCAGGGCTTGATACAAGCGAACCGAGAGCCGATCCGCGAATACATACGAATAGACACGACGAGAACCGTTCCAGGACACTTTCAGTGTTCGCCCTCAGAAGGAACCTGTCGACCCAAGATTTCACCCCCGGGGCTCAAATTCGCGAACGCCGTTCGCGTTAAGGGCGCGAACTAACGTGTTACCCTACGCGATTCTTTTCGCCCGTTTCGCTACGAAGAGACTCGACGCAAACTTACAGTTTGCGCTACCCCAATACTTGGGACAGATTAAGTATTGAACCTGATCTCCCAGGCGTGCTAGCCTTTCTCGCCCAATTACTCTTTAGATCTGAAGGGAGCATCCATGAAGAAACTCGCTTGCGTTGGTTTTGCCGTTCTGTTTCTCAGCGCGACCTCTGTGTCGGCGCAATCAGACACCAGGATTCAGTTCCCGCATGGACGTACCAAGGTCACGTTAGAGGGTAAAGTGGATGGGGGCGGTAAGGGTTACGTGCTTTACGCGCGCGCGGGACAACAATTGGTCGTCCACCTCAGTTCGCCAAATCAGGCTGAGAATTTCGGTATCTTTCGTACTAAGTACTTTGTGCCGTATGAAGGCATGGAGGATCCGCTCGAGGGGGCGAAAGAGGTGCGCGACTGGAGCGGCAGCCTGCGCGAGGAGGGTGACTATCACATAATGGTGTATCCCACCGGCGCAGATCCGACTCCGTTCACGCTCGAGGTCAGCCTCCTGTCGGAAAAAGTTTCAGCGGTAAATTTCGAAGGGCTTTTTGAGCCGCTGGGCAAAACTCCGAAAGGGTTCGAAGGTCTCAAGAGCATTTCCCTAACCACGGTTAATTTCACGGAAAACGGAGCAGTGCCCATCAAGCCACACGGAGACGTAAGGGCCGGCGGGGTGTATAAGATGTCGCGCATAGCAATCAACGGCGAGAACCTTACCTTCGAGACGCTGGCGGTGAGAGGCGTGAGCTACAGTTTCACCGGTAAGCTGACATTTGAGAATGCCGACACGCCCAATGACCCTGCTGCTTCTTTGCTCAAAGGTAATCTGAGCAAGAGTCTCAATGGAAAGAAGGTGGCCGAGGCGGAGTTGGAACTCGAGTCGGTTGAGGGAGTGGATTGAAATAGTTTTGAGTTTTGAGTTTTGAGTTTTGAGTTATTCGAAGGTAACAGTCAGAAACTGGTTCTACTCGGTACATCCTGTAAGATTCCCTCGCCCCGGGAGTAGCTCGCCGAGAACGATCTACGAATACCTACGAAACGACACGAAGAGACCCGTTCGAGAACACCTTCAGTGTTCGACTTCAACAGGGAATCGTGCACCCAGGGTTTCACCCTGGGCTGGAATTCGCGAACGCCGTTGGCGTTACGACGCAGACTAACAGTTTGTGGTATGTGATTCTGTGGCCCGCTAACCCGGGTTCAATTGTTAATGGAACGTGTTCCGGGGTTACGCTACTCTCCGCCCGGGCTACCTTCTGGTACCACGTCCACTACATCACACCAAGCAGCCACACGAACCAGCACCAAAACCGGGGACTGCGAGATTTTTATGGTCTCCAACACATATCTATGCTATTTTGCCTGCCTTCCAAAATGGCGAGTAGGAACAGCAAAAAGTCCTCGCAATCCGCCAGGCAGAAAATCTATTCACAGTAGGAGCAAACAAAGTGAAAAACACGATGAAAGCAGTGCTATTAGCCTCGATACTCTTGCCATGCCTGAGTTTTGCGATGGCTAGTCAAGCAGGATGGGAAGTCTATCGTGCGGAGAAATATGGATTTGAAATGTTGGTTCCAAAGGGAACGCATTTGGAAGAGCACGAGTGGAAAGACGGTTTTGGTGGACTCTACGCTAAGAATGGGGCGATCGAACTCTATGGCATGGCTCAAATAAAGTCGGACGCGACTGCCGAAGAGATAGAGGCGTATGGAGTAGAAGTTTCCGGGATCTCCGAGGACCACTGGGAAAAAATAGATGAAGGTAAAGGCAATGGTTGGTCGTCTTACCGCACTTACAAAGCGCAGAACGGCAATAACGTCGTTTACGCTGGGTTGGGCGCCGGTCCGAAGGGAAGCTATTTATTGATGCTCAAGACCACGGCAGATGATGTGGCAAAGCATGAGGCGGACTATAAGAAATGGTACGCGAGCTTAAAGCTGTTTTAGGCTCGATGGATCGTTCAGGACTAATCGGGCAAAGCCGGAGCTATGAAAGTCTGGCGTTGCCCGATTGGCTTTTTGGCTGGCGCTCGAGCGGGAAGTGGACGTTTGTGGGAAAATTCTGTCGCCCGCTAAAGCGCGGTGTGAATCTTGTGTCGCCGCTATGCGGCACGGAGCCCTCTCTGACGGTCGGGCTACTGCCCCGAAGAAGAAGGTAAAAGGAATAAGGCAAAAAAGAACGACCGCGCAAACTAACAGTTTGCGCTACACTAGATAAGTGCGCGCGAGTCACCTCTTCATCAACGGCAACACAATTCGCGAGGGGTTTGCGGCGGAGTGATACACGCGCTCGGTCGCCTTTTGGAAATCAGCGTCGCTGCCCATTCTGTAATTGGGCACAAACTTCTGCGGATTGCGCGCGACCAGAGGGAACCACGTGCTCTGGATCTGAACCATGATTCGATGGCCCTTCTTGAAAGTGTGCACGACGCCGGGCATCACGTAAGAAATCTTCGTCGGTACGGACATCGGCGAGCCTGAAGGCTTGAACTCCAGCGGCTCGGGCTTTTCAAAGCTATTGCGGAAGCGCGCGGGAAACGGCTCGGCGCGCAGAAGCATTTGATAGCTTCCCGGCGCAAACGACGATGCAGCCGGATCCGCCGGCTTTACTCGAAGCGCCCTTCCCTCAGCAGTCTTCTCGCCCGACTCCGGATATCGATAGTCGTCTGGAAAGACGTCGATCAGCTTGACCACAAAGTCTGAATCGCTGCCGCTCGACGCAATAACAAGCTCGGGCTTGATGTCACCCGCGACCGTTACGTCCTCCGTCAAAACATCGGTCCGATAGGTCAGTACATCGGAGCGAGTCGACGCAAACCGCTGGTCCTCTGTCATGAAGTCGCGCGGATAGCCTACCGTTATCTTCTGCGTGTAGGGAACGGGATGCCAGGGATCGCTGACGTACTCGTCGAATTCCGTCACGACCGCATCAGGTTTGGTGAACGATAGCTTTCCGCCCGGAAGCAGGTAGAGCGCCGTCTCTGTAGAAGCCGTAGGCGACCAGTCAGCAAGCTCCTTCCAATCGTACGAGCCGGTGTCGAAGACATTCACCTCTTTGATCTGCGAGATGTCGCCTTTGTCCTTCAGAAAATAATTGAAGAAGAGAAGTTCGTAATGCGCGCGATAGTAGACGCCGGTCTTGCTTCCGAAGTAAGCCGTCCCAAGCCAGTCTCCGTCTGAGCGCACCCAGCCCCCGTGGAACCACGGGCCCATCACCAGCACATTAAAGATCCCAGGATTTAGCTTTTCAATGCTCCTGTACGTTTCAAGGGTTCCGTAAAGATCTTCGTTGTCGTACCAGCCTCCGACCGTCATCACCGCAGCGTGAATGTTCTTCAGATGTGGAAGGATGTTGCGGTCCTTCCAAAACTGATCGTAGTTGGGATGAGCCATCATCTCGTCCCAGAACTTCAGCCGAAATCCATATTGCTTCTCGAAGACGTCGCCCGCGTTCTTCAATCCGCCCAGTTCGAGGAAGTACTTGTAGCCATCCGGTGTGACCGTGTTCAATGGCTTCACATAATCATTGTTAGGTGTGGGGGTGGGTCGTCGCTGCTCGACATATCCTAGGAAAGTAAAGTTCTGAGCGAGGAAGACGGCGCCGTTGTGTCCCGTGTCGTCGCCATGAAACCAATCGGAAACAGGCGCCTGGGGCGAGATCGCTTTCACCGCGGGATGACCGTCGATGCCGGCGGTCGAAGAATAGAAGCCCGGATAAGAAATGCCATACACGCCTACGCGCCCGTTGTTGTTCGCGACGTTCTTCACCAACCATTCGACCGTGTCATAGGCGTCGGACGTTTCGTCGAACTGTTTGCCCGTCTTGTTGGGAATGTAAGGACGGACCTCTTCGTAATCGCCTTCGCTCATGTAGCGGCCGCGCACATCCTGATAAGCGAAGATGTAGCCTTCGCGCGCAAACAGCTCATCCGGTCCAAGCGAAGTCTTAAACGCATCGGCGCCATACGGCCCGACGCTATACGGAGTTCGAGTCAGCATGATGGGATACTTCTGCGAAGTATCTTTCGGTTCGTAGACGCATGTGAAAAGCTTTACGCCGTCGCGCATCTGAATCATGACCTCGCGCTTTGTGTAATTGCTTTTGATGTAGGCGGCGAGATCGTCCTGAGGTTTTGTCGCCGCTTGAGCGAACGAGACGATCGTACAGAAGAGCGAGATTGTTATCATGGTTGAAAATCGAAAGAGTCGTTTTGGGTTCATGATGGTTTCGAAAGTCATTGGGGTTGTGCGGTCGGAGTTAAAACGAAGCTGTCTGACCTCTCATTTTAGGAAGGGAGCAAGCGGCGCGAAGCGCCGTGCCGCCCCCGCTTGGTTTCGCTTTCTGTCGCCCGCTGAAGCGGGCCCGAGATTCTCTGCGATGCCACCTGGCGGCTTTGCCGCTCCGCAGTGCGGTGAGGCTCGCCTCACCGAGTCGTTCCAGTTCATTTGGGAGGCTGAGCCTTCCAAATGGAAAGCGCTCGTCCGGTAAGCCAGAGGCTTACCGCACTGGGCGGCGGCAGAGCCGCATGAGCGGGGGCGCCGCTCGTCCCGATGGATCGGGACTCGCTCTGCCCCCTTCCCGACTGCACTGGGGTAACTCAAAACTCAAAACTCAAAACTCGCCGACGGCGTCAGTGTTTGCTCGAGCGCGTGTTGAGACTCAGCCGCATGCGCTTCTGCCACGCGCTGCGAGGCACGTCGTCCGTCTCCAGTTGCTCCAGCGTGTTCCTCAGCTGTTCGCCGCTCATCTGTCGCAACTTCATATAAAGCCCGGCAACCATTATCGAAATCAGCGGGACGATCAAAATATTCATCAGGGTCAAGAGATGCGCGTAGATCTTTGTGGCCAAGCTACCTTTTTCCTGCGAGCCGATGCGGACAACGCTTCCCGCGATACCAGTGATGATCATAGGGATCAGCAGCTGTAGCAGGACGACCTTGATGACTGTGCTCCTTGAACGCTTCACCAATTCACGCGCGCGTTTCATCGCCGCTCTTTTCTGCAGGCCCTCGAGCAGGACTATTGGCGCATAAAGCGTGTATCTCACCATCATCACAATGCCCGGGATGATAAGCACGATAAAGCCGATAAGAACTCTCAACCCCACCCGGATGCTGGTTGCGAAGAAAGGTCGCCATCGCTTCCTCAAGCTGGCGAAAGCCTGTCGCAGCTGCACCGGTCGCAGGGGCGCCAGCGTCAACTGCATCACGATCAGGACAGTCATTCCTGCTATCACCGAGTTCGCCAGAAAAGTTATCACAATCGACAACAGGCTGAGTACAATCGATAGTCCGATCTCCAGCGGCTTTGAGAACCAGTGCCGCGCCACGCCGATGTCATTGAATATCAAAAGCAGGGTAAGCAGGATGACAGGTATGTGCGCGAGGAATGAGATTCGTAAGAAAATGGGAAAGTATTCGCTGTAGAGCGCGAACGAGCGCCGAAGCAACGAGCCGACGCCCGCCACGTTGGCGCGCAGCGCGCTGGCATAGCCCGCCGCGCTATCGGGTCGCTCGGCTGGGTCTTTTGCCATCGCGCTTTCCACCAGCAGCGCGACCTTCTTCGAGAGTTTTGCGTTCTTCGCTCTCAGCGGCGGTGGCGGCGTCTCCTGGTGCATCCGCATCACCGTGCGCAAATCACCGCTGAATGGAGTCTCGCCCGCTAGCATTTGATATGTAATGACGCCAAGACTGTAGATGTCCGAACGGGAATTGAGCTCTTCGCCTCTACATTGCTCGGGCGACATGTAGAGCGGAGTGCCGAGAAGCGAGCCGAGTTGCGTAAGTCCACCGCTCGACGGGGCGCGCGGGGTCTTTGAATTGAGTCTCACCGTCTCGGCTTCACGCCTGGGGTCCGCCGATGGCATTAATTGAGTCGAAAATTCTGATGACTTG
Organism: Acidobacteriota bacterium; assembly: GCA_032160165.1. GTDB lineage: Bacteria > Acidobacteriota > Blastocatellia > Pyrinomonadales > Pyrinomonadaceae > QHXM01. The sequence continues at coordinate 859 of JAVHWA010000044.1, read as the reverse complement.
TCCCCAGTAGCGGTCGACGAGGCAGAATCGAAGAGAAGAGTCTGCGCCTCGTCGCCGGCCCTCGGAGATAGGTCGATGAGTGTCGCTGCCTCTGAGTGTTCCGCGTCAGCCGAAGTCTCCGTCAAGGGTGAGGGCATTGAGGTGTTGGATGCAACGGTTACCTGGGGTCCAGGGCTTGTCTTTGTTTCTGTTTGGCGCGGAAAAGGTCTGCCCGGCAGACCGGTCTCTTCAGCCAGTTTGGCGACCCCGAAGTCGAGCACTTTAATCGTATATCCGCCACGCCTGTTTGGCTCGAGCCAGATGTTGTCAGGCTTCAAATCTCTGTGCACGATGCCCTGCTGATGTGCTTCGTCGACCGCCGAGCAGACTTGCTCGAGGATGTCCACCACCCAGTCGAGCGGTAGACTTGTTTCTTCGGCCAGTACGTCGGCCAAGGTGCAGCCATCGAGGTACTCCATCACCAGATAGGCAACGCGCTCATCGCCTCGTTTCGCGAAACCGAAGTCGGTGACGTCGACGACATTCGGGTGGCGCAGGCGACCCGCCGCCCTGGCTTCGCGTTTGAATCTCTCGATGAACTCGTCGTTGCGCATGAACTCAGGCGCGATTATCTTTAGTGCCACCGGGCGTTCGGTGCCCAGGTGCGTAGCCATGTAGACTGCGCCCATCCCGCCCTGACCGAGCAGCGACTCTATGCGGTACTTATCGTCCAGCACCTCGCCGATGTAGCGTTCGAGTCCCTCCATGCGTTGAGTATCCTAGTGAAGGAGCAGGTTGGGAGCAAGGGAACGGAAGGGATTTGATGATTGTTTCATTTAGTCATTGGTTCATTGGAACATCGGCCAGAGTCATTACTCCG
>JAVHWA010000042.1:0-68951 GCA_032160165.1 Acidobacteriota bacterium | reverse complement strand
CCCAAATCCGTTATCGACGGTGGAGACCGAGCCGGTCGCGAGTTCAGTGACCGTGATCTTGTATTTCAGCGGGTTGGGCGAGCCGATGTCGGGAGCACTGATGATAAAGCCCGTGATATCGACCACGCCTCCAAACGGACGATCGCCGGTAGCAAATCCCGTCGTTTGATTGATGTGACATACGGCTTCGCGCCCAACCGTCTCGAAGTAGGGTTTCATATCGCCAGGCACGACCGAGGGTCCCGGCTTAAGCACCACTAGAGTCTCCTCGCGATTGCCCCAGGTGGGAACGAAGTTGGGATTGTTCGCCGGCGGTGGGAACTCCCATGAAAGAATCGCACGCACCTTCGCCGTCTTCGCTCCCTGGTTGCACGGCTTCCGCTGTGCCAGGGTGTTGATCGGTTGTAAGACCGCGTATTGAAGACCCCCAGCCGGAAGGTTAGCGATGTCGTGTACGATCACCGAGGTTGTCCCCGCGTGGTTCCAGCCCGTGCCATCGCCCCAGTCAACCCAGAAGGCAACGTACTCGCGGCTGCCGGCTGAACACAGTGGGCCGGAATAACCGTTCTTGAGTTTCACCGTAAGCACACCGACGAGCGTATCCGTATTGCTCTCGAGTCCGACGCAATTCAGCTCTTCAAAGTTTGTGTTGCCATCGGTCTTTGCAATGAGGTCGAGCAGCTTCGAGATGTCGATCTTCAGATCGGCGAACGAAGCTGAAACGGACGAAGTAAGCGTGGGAGGCGGTGGCGCCACGGGAGGAGGAGGCCCAACCGTCGGTTTGAGAGATGCAATTGTAGGTGGCGGTGGTGCCAGGGGAATGAAGGCAGTATCCAACTGCTTCTTAATCGTGGGGAAGAGGAAGCGATGTTCCGGCACTTCCTTGTTGCCTTTGTACAGTGTCTGAAGCTCCGTAATACCTAGTGGCTTCGATTGGGCCGCCTTGATTGCCTGCGCGGGATCGAGCGACTTTAAGGCCACCGTTGAGAGCTTAAGATCTAGCTGGTCGAAAATGTCCGCGACCTTGATATCAAACGCCGGCGCGATCTGTACATTCGCCTCGCGGACGTTCCCCCACACCGGAGAAAAGTTCGGCGTGTTTGGCGGCGGCGGATTGTTCCACGAGAGAATCGCGCGCACCTTTATGACGTTCTCGACGAAGCAGAGTTTTCTCAGCGTTTTGTATTGCTGCGTGACCGCGTATTCCAGCGGCTTGGTTCCGGGGATGTCCTGCGCAGTGAACTGCGCCATCCCGATGTCGTGCCAGGCGGCTCCGTTGTTGTGCGAGACGTAGAAGCGCACGTATTCGGGAGTGCCGTCGGAACAGATGCCGCCTCCGTAACCCGTATCGCGCTTGATGTAAATGACGGCCTCGATCTGATCCAGTTGAGGGTTGAAGCCGACGCACTTTAGCTCCTCGAAAGTTGTATTCGAGGAAATGGCTTTGACTACTTTGAAGCTGCTGTCCGTCAATGTGCCGAAGAAGTTCGGGTTTTGGAGCAGCATCTCGCGGAATTGGGCCCGCTCGATGGGAAGTTTATCGGCAAGGGGCTGTCCGGGAACACTTGCCCCTTTTTTAGGCGAGGAATCTGACTTGTTGGATGACATGTAGGCCTCCTTTAGAGGAAAGACGGTGGGTTCACATCGGCGCGGGAGAGCGCGGATGTAAATTATGCGAGCTGACTCGTGTCGAGGGGCGGCCCGCAAAGGAGAAAGTTAAGTGAGGCCAACGGAAGCGTGAGGCTTTCGTCAGCGCGTGAAGCGCCGCAGATGCGAGGAAAATACGAAGCGAGGGGAGCCTACACCCACTGCGGAGCGAGTGTCAACGAATTGTGGGCGGTACAAGAAGACTACATTCAGCGACGGGCATGAGGAGCAACTCGCCTTGAATCACCACCAGCCGAGCACCTTCCACCAGAGGAACCCCACCACCGTCCAAATCATGATGTTTGGCACCGAGACAATCAGTCCCAGCCACCACCACGTTCGTTGCTTTACGTAGCCAGCGCCGAACCAGATCGGCGCGGAGGTGGTCCCGTAATTCGTCAGCGATGCACAAAGATTCGAGAAATAAGCCAGCGATAGGACCGCCAGCACGGGGGGAACTCCTGTCTTTACGATCACCGCCAGGAAGGGAATGAACAATGCGGAGACATGGGCTGTGATGCTGGCGAACCCATAATGGACGTAGTAGTAGATCAGGAGCACGATAGCGAACGCGGCCCACCATTTCAAACCCAGTGTCATAAAGCCCACCGAGTTGGCGAATCGGTCCGTCATTCCCGTTTCGCCCAGCGCCTCTGCCATTCGAACGAGCCCTCCGTACCAAATGAACACGTCCCAGGCTCCGCGCTCCGCGAGTACGTCTTGCCAATCCAAAACACCACTTAAAAGCAGCACGCAGATTCCGATCAGCGCCACCACCGCGTAGTGTATCGCCGGCAGACGTCCACCAGAAATCCACGGCAGCTTGTCACCGATACTCCAGAGAATGGCGACCAGGGCGAACACGCCCAGCATGATCTTCTCTTGCCATTTCATCGGTCCGATACGCTGCAGCTCGGCCGTCGCGAATTCAGCGGCGGCAGGGGTGTGCTTCACCTCCGGCGGGAACAGCTTGTAGATGAGCAACGGGACTGCAGCGAGGGAGATGAGCCCTGGAACGATCGATCCCACCAGCCAGCGAGCGTACGTCAGCTCGAAGCCCGTTTTCGCTAAGGCAAGTTTTGCGATGATGGCGTTCGAGGCCTGGCCGGTAAGAAATATCGCGCAGATGATAACGTCGCATTGGTACAGCAGCACAGAAAGAAATGCGCCCAGCCTGCGAGCCGTCGGACCGGGTCTCGACTCGTAGGCTTCGGACAAACTCATCGCTATCGGGAAGACAACGCCGCCCGAACGCGCACCTGTCGAGGGAATGACAGACGCGAGAACCATATCGGTCGAGACGAGAGCATATCCCAGCCCGAGCGAGTGATGGCCTATGGCACGGATGAAGTGCAGGGCGATTCGTCGCCCCAGCCCGGTCTTGATCATCCCGCGAGATATGAAGAACGCGGCAAGCACTAACCAGACGATCGGATCGGCATAACCTTTCAGCGCCTGGTCTACGGGGAGCGCGCCGACCAGAGCGATAGCAGTGATACCAAGCAGGACGATCGCGCCACTGGGCACAGGACGCAGGATTGAGCCGATAATGGTAGCGACGAAGATGGCGAGAAGTCGCCATGCCTCAACTGTAATTCCCTCAGGAACGGGAATAAACGCGAAGATAAGTGCGGAGCAAAGGATGATCGCCCACTTGACGAGCTTGCTCGTAAGCGTCTCTCCAGCGGCGGTGTCTTCGGTCGCCGAATCACTTCCGGCGGGATCGAATCCGGGACTCATCGTCTACTATCAGCCTTGCGGATTGAGAGTGGATGAACGGTCGGGATAGTACAGGGATTTGCGTCGTGATAGTAGAGCAAACTTTAATCTGCGTTCGCTCGGCTTCGTTTTGTTTTAAGGTGTCGAACGGGCGACGGGGCTCTGGGTGAGCTTCGCTGAAAGTGTGCGACAAACTGAAGGAAGCGCTCAACTAGTATCTTCGACGCGTAGCGTAGAAAGTACTTGTTCAGCGCTTCCAAGTATTATCGAACATTCCCCTGATATGTCGTAACGCAAACTGACAGTTTGCGCAACTCATCGATGCACCTTATCGATGCAGACGAATCAAGGGCGCCAGGCTCGATTGCGGAATCTTGAGGTCGATCCGTAGCTCGTTGCCGGTAGCGTCGATCGTGAGACCCTTGAGAACCGCGGCGATCGCATCTCGAGACGCCTGATCAGGGCCGATCGACCGCGCCACGCCAAAGGATGCGAGACCCTTAATTGAGTTGATGGCCTGACTGAATTCTCTGGCTTGTTCCGAGGTCTCAAGTTGGACGGCAATAGAACTCTCGGTATCAGATCCGTTCAAACCAAAGGACCCGTGAAACTCACGAACCGACGCGAAGAAATTTGCGATAGGGATACCGAGGTTGGTAGCGTCGGTTTTCTGACTATTCTGGGGAATTCTCCCGCTGAAGCCGACGATGGTGTTCGGGTTCTCCATAGCGAGATTAACCATCTCGCCATCTATGCGGTTGCGTCCGAGGCTGGCATCGATCGAGGCGCGCACGCTCTCGACGCTGCCCACTGCAAGCATGTTCGGCGCGAGCGCTACAACTGCGAAGTTGTCGGAGTCGGTATACAGCACACCCAGGCGTGCCGACGGATGGCCTTCCAGAATCGTTAAGCTGGAGCGCACGGACGCGGTCGAGTCCTTTGTAGGGCCAGGAGCAACTAGGGCGACGCCAGCCGGAGGCACAATCGCAGGCGCCGGTTCATTGCTTTCCCGTTTGGTCAAACGACGAACTGAGCGTATGACGAAGATCGTCTTGCCTTCGTATTGCTGCTCAGTCTTCTCAAACTGAGATTCCTTCTTCGCGGCCTCAAATGCGGTCGCGAGCAGCTCGTCAGACTTGAAGCTACCGCTAACAATGACAACGGCTCCGGGATCACGGCCAAGTCGAGCATTCGGTCTCAGCGTCCCGCCGATGGCGACGCTTTCGAAGACGCGAGGATTGATTCCCGTCTTGGACTCAAATTCCGCGAGGTCTCGGTTGACCTTTGCCAGCGCGGCCGGATTGCTCGAAAGCAGCGTGGGAAGGGCATCGTTCAGCGCCCTCTGCACGTCGACAATGATGACAAAGTCCGAGGCCGGCAGAGCCGAGGCCGCAGAACTGGTCAAGCCCGCGCTTTTACTCGTGCTGTTACCAGCCACTAATGCGATGGCGGTCGCGACTGTGAGCGCGAGGGCCAAAAAGGAAAAGTAGAATCTTCTGTTCATCGTCACTGCCTTTCGATGCATTTAACGAATGCTGTATCTCTTAACGAGCGTCGGCTATCTTCGGTTGCAGAAATCGCATCAGCGCAGAGATGTCCGCTTGCGCGATCTCGAGCCTCAGCGACATTTCATTACCTGTCGATGATACCTTCAAGTTATCCAGTGCCGTCTGTGCGAGCTTCCCCGTTGCCGGAGGTAGTTGCGAGACAATCATAGCGCCGAACTGTTTGAGCGTCCCGATTGTTTCGCTTAGCGCTTGCGCCTGTTCCGGTTTCTCAGTGCGCGCGACGCTCAGCATCTCAAATCCAGAGTCAGTCGTACTGATTGCGCCGTATGCATGACGAATGGAGCCGATTATCTTGCCTATCTCCGGGTTGCCAAAGTCGGCGGTTGAAGTCACGGCCATGGGAACATTCGCGCCAAAACCCATTACCGCCGCCGGCGTTCGCGTCGCCGACTGAATCAGCTCGGCGTTGACACGCCCCGGCGTCTTGTTCGCGTCGAGCGTGGCGCGGACGCTCGATAGCTCGCCCAGAACCAGGGTGCCCGAATCCAGAGCGGTAGCGGCTACCTCGCCAACTCGCATCTTGAGCAAACCCAGCATTTTCACCTGGTCTCGAACAGTGAAAATGTAAATCGTCGAGCTGCCGTACTTCTCCTCGCGATACTTGCCCTGCGACGCCAGTCGAGCAGCGGCAAGCAGCACGTTGGAGTTAAAAGAGCCGCGAGCAATGAAGACGATGTCCGTGGTCGTGATCTCGGGTCTGGGGTGTTGATAGAGCATCCCAATGGCCATGTCTTCGAACGAACGAGCGTCGATGCCAGTCTGCGATTTGAACTTGTCGAGATCGGCGTTGAACTCGGCGAGTTTGGCGGGACTGTCGGCCAATGCTTTGGGTACAGCCTCATTCAATAAACGCGCGACATTAACAAATGCCACCACATCCGAGCGCGGTAACAAACGCAGGGTAGCGACGGAAGCAGGCTCGGCCGCCTTCGCCGGTTGGCTGGTTGTTTTCGGTTGAGCAATAGCCGAAGCAGAAGCGCCGATGAGGGCGACTGCGATCATTAGTAAAAGTGCGAAGGATTTCTTATTCACGATCTCGATATACACCTTTCGTCCTATCTATGTTGAAGCGCAATATAGGCGCCAGTGTCGGATGCCCGCAGCGGCGTCGCTGGTTGGCTCGAAGCGCCTAAATCAGACCCCGCCCTTTGGCTTCAGCTGTGCGAAAAACTCCTTTTCGGTCACTCGGCGGAAGTCCTGCGGAAGCTCGAAGACGCCATCGTCGACTGTCTCTTTAATATCACGAAGTTCAGTGACAACGCGCGCGCCGCCGGGCGAACTCATGTCGGATCGGATAGGCATACCCAGCTTCTCGTCGACCCAAACGGTACTCTCAGTCACTATCGCGCCCGATTCACCGACCTTGCCCTTCAAAGTCACCCGGTACTTACGAGTCGCTCTTCCATCAATGCTCTCAAGCCCCTGATCATCGTAGCGCGCTTCGGGTCGCGATTCGTTCAGCAGCTTCTCCGGCGAGAAGTCCTGAGGGATAGACTCGGCGAGGAGCTTCGACCCATTGTCTGCGGTCGATTTCAATTGTGCAAAGATCTTCTTCTCGGCGAACAGCAGATAAGTCCCGCTGGCCAACTGCAAGGAGGAGATCTTTGATCCATCCAACTCGTAGTCTTCGCGTCGCCGTTCTCCATCCCGCGCGATGAAAGTCACGCTGCGCTGTGCTTCGGCGCTGCCCGCGCTCGCTGAGCCGTTATTCGCTGTGGTGGTAATAACCCTCGTCGCCTGGTACCGCTCCGGCTCTTTGGTTGCGAACGGTGGAACGCGTAACGTCTCCTGGTTGCCTCGATTTTCATTGCCTGCGACGTTACTTTGATTACCCGTCTCTCCCGACCGTTTACAAGACGCCGTCGCGAACGAGAGAGTTAACACACAGAAGAGAACAATTGCTGGACGAGGATGCTTCAGTTCCATACACGCCACTCTGTGGTGGGCAAAATACACCTTGCCTCTAATCGAACTTCTTCACGTCTTTGGGGACCCTATGAAGGTGCTCAAACGCGCTCCACCAGCAAGGCCAGCCCCATTCCTCCGCTAACACACAGGGTCGCGAGACCACGACAAGCTTTGCGCTTCTTCAGCTCGTGCAACAAAGTTGTGGTGAGGCGCACACCGGTGCAGCCGATCGGATGACCGAGCGCGATAGCTCCACCGTTGACATTCAAACGATCGGCGTCAAAGCTGAGGTCGCGATCGCAAGCGATGACCTGCGCCGCAAACGCTTCGTTGAGCTCGATCAGATCAATCTCATCGAGCGAAAGCTTTTGTCTCGCAAGCAGGGACCTGACCGCCGGGACCGGTCCTATGCCCATGATCTCAGGCGCAACCCCAACGATCTCGTAATCGACGATACGCGCCTCCGCCGTCGCTCCGCTCTTCCGCAGGGTCGTCTCATTCATCAGAACCACCGCAGCCGCTCCGTCGGTAATTCCGGATGAATTGCCCGCGGTAACTGTCCCGTTGTCGCTGAAGACGGGCTTAAGTTTTGCGAGAGACTCGATCGATGTTCCGGCCCTGAAGTGTTCATCGCGTGCAAACTTAGTCGTCTCACCTTTCCGACCCTTGATCGGGAGGGCTACGATCTCGTCATCGAAACGACCAGAGTCGATTGCGGTCTCTGCACGCTGCTGCGAGCGCAACGCGTATTGGTCCTGCTCTTCTCGCGAAATCTCATAGCGTCGCGCGAGGTTTTCAGCGGTCTCACCCATTACCAGTCCCGAGAGCGGATCCAGAAAGCCGTCGCGATACATTCCATCGACCAATTCCTTGTTCCCCATACGCATTCCCCAGCGGGCGCCTTCCGCATAGTAGGGAACGCGTGACATGCTTTCAGTTCCACCCGCCAGGATCGCCTGTGCGCGTCCGTTGGCAATCGCCTGAGCTGCGAGGATTATCGCCTGCAGCCCTGAGCCGCACGCTTGATTGATCGTGTACGCCGGGACCGACTCCGGCACTCCAGCCCGGTAAGTTATCTGTCGAGCAACGTTCGGCCCTCCGCCGGCCTGACGGGCACAGCCCCAAATCGACTGGTCGATCTGTTGCGGCAGAAGGCGAGCGCGCTCAATACTCGCCTCGGCTACTGCGACGCCCATGTCCGCAGCAGACCATTCGGCGAGTGTCCCGCCAAATCGCCCGATGGCTGTGCGGACTGAGCCGACAAGAAAAACATCCGTCATCGCGTGGCTTTCGTTAAAGAATGAATGGGAGATTTCCAATCGTGAATAAGGGAATCTTGTTGACACGAAATGTTAGCACACGCTAAACAGATTGCGGAGCGCAGACAAAAAGGCCTCGTTCTCCCGCTCTCAATCCCACCCCTCACGCGCATGCTTCATCTAATTACGGGTCCGGGTTCCATCAGATACGCCGAAAGGCGCATCGCTGAGATCATCTACGGTCACAGCGAATGGCTCTGCGTTGTGAACGCGAGAGCAGTGACGTCGCTGCGAAATAGCGAGTGCGACGTGCGGGGCTCGCACGGTCGCCTGATTTTATCCTGTTGGGGAATTGGCGGTTCATTGGCGTGGCGGATCATCGGTTGGGAGTGGACAAGCGAGAAATTTCTTTTTGAAGCGGAGCGTCGCTTTGGTGCAGAGCGCGTCGTGCTAGAGCTAATTCCGCGCACGCCATTTGAAAACATGACGGCGACCATCACTGCCACACGTCGCGACCGCTGTCAACGACTGGCACAGCTCGCGTGCGAGCTTCTGTACAGAGCAACGATAGAGCGCGCCGGCTTGAGTCCGGGAGTTCGCAAGGGACAGCCGGGTCGCTACGCCCGCATAGTCCTGCGCCATCAGCGTGAGCGGATCGCCGTCACAGGGTCGGTGGTTGATTCGCGAACTGGTGGTATCGATGCCTTCCTCTCAACATCATTGATTTGGTTCGGCCGTGCCTCCGAGATAGCTAGGCCTCCCTTCATTCAAAAACTCTGGCTGGTGATAAACGAGGACTTCGTCGAACCGTTGAGCGAGCGCGTGGCCCTTCTTCGCGATGATCTACGCCGCGTGATCTCGCTCTACTCTATCGATGAAGCGTGGCAGAAACTTACTATAGTCGAGCAGCCATCGCTCGATGACTTGTGGTCTGTGGAACCCAAACATTTTCGGCGACCGTCTCGAGATTGGATCAGCGAAAGTGCGGAACGGATTCTGGCGGTCGCACCGGATGCGATTGATGTGGTACGTTCGCGATACGGCGAAACCCTTAGATACCACGGGCTCGCTTTCGCCCGCGTCCGCCGTGTGATGAATAAAGAGAACGTGTGGTTTGGTATTGAAGGAGCCCGCCGTCGGCTGTTGTGCGAGAGCAGGGAAGCCGAGTGGGAGAAACTGTTGAGCGACCTGATCGAGCATCGCAGAGATGAACCGATCGATCAGCATCACACGCTCTACAAAGCGGCCCCCGAAGCATGGCTGGAATCGCTGCTGAGGCGCGATATCACGCGGCTGGATCCCGGACTGCGGCTGGCGCCGCTTTATGCGCAGTTTCGTCCATCGCACGAGCCGCGGCCCAGACCGATCGACTTGCTTGCGCTCAGACATGACGGGAGACTCGCGGTCATCGAATTGAAAGTCTCGGAGGACCGCGAGCATGTGCTGCAGGGTGCAGACTATTGGCGTCGGATAGCGCTCCATCATCGTTATGGTCACATCCGGCGCGCGGACCTGTTCCCCGATGCTGAAATCGAGGACGAACCGCCGTTGGTTTATCTGGTGGCTCCCTTACTTCGTTTTCATCGAGCGTTCAAGAGTCTCGCTCGTGCCATCTCACCTGCGATCGAGATGTACAGATTCGACATCAATGAAGACTGGCGCAAAGGCGTGCGGGCTATGCGGCGTTCGCGAGCGAACGGCTAGAGGCGAAGCTGCAACCGGTCCTTCTACATATCAAAAACATTGCCGTACCGATGAAAGCTGATAGAATGCGCCGCATGAGAAAAGCCACATTCATCTCGTTGGCCTTGCTTGGTCTGGTCCTGTTCGCGGCCCATAGTTCCTTTGCCTGTAGCTGCATTCGGACATTTAAGCCCTTGAAATCGCAGGTCACGGAAGCTTTCAAGGAATCAGCCGCCATCTTTTCCGGCGAGGTTATCTCAATCACTCCCAGTTCAGAGTCCGAAGTAGCCGTGAAGTTCAAAGTCGGCAAGTCGTGGAAGGGGAAGTTCGCGGAAGAGGTCATCATCACGACTCCGCAAAACGGCGCCATGTGCGGCTACACCTTTGACATCGGCCACGCATATCTCGTCTACGCATCCGGAGCGACCGATTCGCTGATGACTACTAATTGTTCTCGCACCGCGGTCGCGAGCCAGAAGCAGGACATCAAGTTTTTGGATCGGCTGAAGCGTCGGAAGGTCAAAGCCAGCTAAACGACCAAACGTAGCGGCACAGAAGTGGCTATCCCGACACGTCGGGCTTCCGACCTTATTCTCCCCTCCGCAAAAAACCTTCCCCGTAACATCTTATATCTGGGCCGGATTCTTAAACTCGAGGTCAACTATGAAAAGAACAGCATCACTCCTATTGATCACAGTAGTCTCGTACTTTTCCGCGGTTGCGCAAACGGCAAAGACCAGGCGCCCCGCCTTGCCACCTGAGATCGCCACAGCGGTCGACCAGGACTCCGACAGCCTGCTCAAGAATCCTGCCATTCAGGCCCGAATGAAAAAATTGTTGGGCAGTAAGTATGATTCGTTCATGGAATCGTTCGAGACCCTCACTCCCGTCACGAGGGAAGGAAACGTTCTCTTCTCCAGCGGCTGCCTTATTCATGCGTGCACGCATCTGGAATCCGCCATCGCGATTGACCTGGACCACAGAACGATCCACACAGCGATCTTCCGCCAGAACGAAACGACCAGATATTTTAATGAGGGCGGCAAGGCCACACCCAGAGTCATCAGGGCGTGGGCAAATCATCTAAAACAACTCAATACCGCAACAAACAGCTCGCAGTCCGGGCACTCGTTTGTCGGGTCCGATATCCCGAGAGCCGTTGCGACTTCGAGCTATCGCAGATTGCGAAGCTCGACCACGGTGCGAGGCTTCATCGGCGGCGAATCGCATTACGGGTACGTGGTCCACGCGCGCAACGGCAGTGTCCTAACGCTGCGCATTTCCTGGCGGCGTGATGGAGAAAACAGGGCGTCGCTCTCGGTGAGCGAATCGCCGGACTTTTACTCCGGCGAGCAGGCGAAGTTTGGGGCCGAATCTCACGACGGTAAGCGATGGTCGGGCAGAGTCCCGACGACTGGCGATTATTATGTCAACGTCGTCGCGCACCCATCGGCTCACTATACGCTCCATGTGAATGTCAGGTAGCCATCTGGTAAGACGAGCGAACGACGCTGGCGTGACCGAAGCTTTGGGTGCGTCGTACGGCTTGTTGCGTAAGAACGAAGGCAAGGAGAGCGAAGCCCGACTCTCTTTTGATCCGTCGCGCTCTCGGGGCACTGGCTCATGTCGTCCGAGTCGTTCGCGCCCTCCTCCGCTCCAGCAAATTGAGCACGTCATTGACCTCCTGGAACTTCGGCTCGAGCGATCGCCCCTGCCACTCTGTCGCCGCGCTTGCTCTCGAATCAGGATTGAGATCGACGGTCCTCAAATCCGAAACGCATCAACACCACCCCCACGCGATCTGCTTGTGTGGGCAAAGCTTTTTATGGTATTAGCCCCACGATAGTTCTACTCAGATTCTTCAAGGCCTAAGGCACCTCCAGGACATTTGAAAGGACCAGTTCATGACACGATCGAACGACCCCCGGCTCGACGTCAGACTTACTCCGGCGGGTAAATTTCTGCTCTTGCTTGCGATGGTGGCGGTGGCCGGGATCGCGCTTGCCGGTTGCAAGCGAAGCGGCACTACGAGCAAGGCGCCTTTCGCTGAGAGCACGAACAATTCGAACGAATCCGCAAACGAAAACCCCGCGGATGTCAGGGGAATGGCCGACAATCAGGGTCAGGCAACAAAGCCGGACAAGGGAAATTTCTCGGTACAGTACTCGACTGTTACAAATCCAAGATTCGCGCAGATCAACGAAAATTTTCGACGTCAGAGAGTGCTGGAAGGCATCGCCGATGACCTCAATGCCACTATCGCAATCCCTGAGAACGTCATGATCACTTTCAAGGAGTGTGGGGCGCCTAATGCCTATTGGGATTCTCAGGGTCGCTCAATCAACATGTGCTACGAGCTGATGGAGCAAATGGCGCAGGACTTCAAGGCAGTTGCCAAGACCGAGGAAGAACTGGGAGAGCGCGTTAACGGCGCTTTGACCTTCGCCTTTATACACGAGCTGGGCCATTGCCTGATCGACGTACTTCAGCTTCCCTCTACGGGCCGCGAGGAAGACGCCGTGGATCAACTCTCCACATTCGTGTTGGTGGCATTAAAGGGAGAGGAAGGCGAGAAGATGGCCATCAGCGGCGCAATCTCGTGGGGAATCCAATACGATAGGCTGGCGGCATCAGGAAAGACCGCCGGCGAGTTGAATATGCTGTGGGCGGACGAACACTCGATGGATGCACAGCGCTTCTACAACGTACTCTGCTGGGTCTTCGGTCACAACCCGAATAAGTATGTGAAGATGATCAACAACCCGCTTCCCGAGCAGCGCGCCGTTAGATGTCCGACGGAATATTCAAAACTCGCCACCGCCTGGCTGACACTGCTTAGGCCATATCTGAAGGACGGTGGAGCGAAAGCGGCAGCGCACACCGCCCCGATGGTCGGAACTCCGAACGCGCCGTCAACCCCTTCGACGGGGGATGAGCACACAGGACACTGACCGAGTTTTGAGTTTTTAGTTTTGAGTTTTGGGTTTCGAGTTCAGAGTTTTGGGTTTCGAGTTTCGGGTTTGAGTTGTTGGCTTTGAATGACCTCATCTGAATAACCGTTTGTTATGCTGACTACCTTTATGCACGAAGCCCTAGCTCAAGATTCTAAACTCTAACCCGAAACCCGAAACCCGAAACTCTGAACCCAAACTCATCCCTCTTCTTTCGGTTGGGCCGAGCTCACCACACTCACGATGCGCTCCATTTCTTCTTTCGCTCGTTCGGTGCTTGATTGAATCCCCGAAGCACGCATCAGGAACTCGTCGGCGTTGCTGGCATTGCGTAGCGCCTCCTCGAGGTTGATCAGCCCCGACTGGTGCAAGTGAAATAGCGATTGATCGAAAGTCTGCATTCCATACTGCGAAGTGCCCGCCGCAATGGCTTCCCTTATCAGATAGGTTTTCTCTTCGTTGATGATGTAATCGCGAATTAATCCCGTCGAGATCATTATCTCGATGGCGGGAACGCGACCGCGGCCCTTGGCGGCCCGCACAAGGCGCATCGAAATAACCGCCTTAAGAATTCCTGCAAGCTGCAATCGAACGCTCTTTTGCTGATGGGAAGGGAAAGAAGAAACAACCCGAGTGATAGTTTCCGTCGCATCGAGCGTATGCAGCGTCGAGAGCACAAGGTGTCCGGTCTCTGCTGCAGTCAACGCGGTCTCGATCGTTTCCAGGTCGCGCATCTCTCCTACCAAAATCACGTCGGGATCCTGACGCAGGGCGCCTCTAAGGGCTTCAGCAAACGAACGGGTGTCGACATCAACTTCGCGTTGCGTCACAAACGCGCGCTTGTCGCGATGTAAAAACTCGATCGGGTCCTCGATGGTTACTATGTGACCGCTGCGCGTAGCGTTGATGCGATCTATCATGGCCGCGAGCGTGGTGGATTTGCCCGAACCGGTGGCGCCTGTTACCAGGATCAGCCCGCGCTGCTCGTCGGCGATCTTGTCGATCACCGGCGGCAAGCCGAGGGCGGCGGTCGATCGCGAGTTATCAGGGATCACGCGCAGGACTATTCCCACGGTTCCTCGCTGCTGGAAAATATTCGCGCGAAAACGGCCCACTCCGGCGACGCCGTAGGCTATATCAACCTCGGAGATCTCTTTGAAGCGCTGCTTCTGACGATTCGACATCATCGAGAAGGCCATGTCGAGCGTTTCTTCCTGAGTCAATGGCTGGGAATCGACCACCGGACGGAGTTCGCCCCCTATGCGCATGTAGGGGTATGCCCCCGCCTTGAGGTGTAGATCGGAAGCGCCGTGAGTTGTGGCAACGCGCAAAAGGTCGTCTATCTTTACTGCCATAATGTGATTGTCCGACAGACTTTAAGTTTGTTGATCGACCTCGATAAGCTAAAGCTCGTCGGGCATGTGGAAACTGGAGCAGAGGCGCAATACGGCTGCGATCTTAGTCTTCGCTATTGGACTGGGAGCGATTAGAGAGGACTCTCGGGATAACTCACGCGCCACCGAAGAATTAGAGCCCGGAGACGCCAAACTCATGATAGCTTGCGAGAAAGTCGGACGTCAACGCTTATCTCCAAAGGGTGGCGTGCTGATTCACGGGCGTATAGATTACCAACTTTAGTTGGGCTTTTCTTTGCACAGGCCCGACTAAAGTCGGTACGCTGAACACCTCTAACCAGACTAGGACACTAAGACGAAGAAGCGCACCGGAATCACTCATGGTGCGCTTCAGGTTCCCGTCGTAGTTAGCGGATCCTATTCCGTCATCACCGGATAATAGTCGATGACCGAGTCGGACATACCCGAAGAAGCGCTGGCCGCTTTCAAATCCATCCCCGCGCGTCCGTTGTTCCCCACCGGTCGGTTCTCGACTTTCGCTTCGGGTTGTGCCTGCTTTCGTTCGTTGACGTAAGTGAGCCAGGGCCCTGGGGCCTCCCGCTCGCCCGACGTTATCTCGAAGAAGACCTCCTGGATCCGGCGCGTGATCTCACCGCGAGTGCCTGTGCCGACAGTGATCTTATCAACCGATCGAATCGGTGTAACTTCCGCGGCCGTGCCCGAGAAGAACAGTTCGTCAGCGATGTAAAGGGCGGCGCGTTGAATGTTGCTTTCCTGAATGGGAATCCCCAGGCCCCGACAAATCTGAATCACGCTGTCGCGCGTGATGCCCGGCAGAATCGAGCTCGACAGCTGAGGCGTAAAGACCTTGCCGTCAGTTACCAGGAAGATATTCTCGCCTGATCCTTCCGAGACCAGACCGCGATCATCCAGTGCGATGCCTTCGGCATATCCGTTAAGCAGCGCTTCCATCTTGATCAGCTGCGAGTTCATGTAGTTCGCGCCCGACTTGGCCATTGCCGGCATTGAATTGGGAGTCAGGCGATTCCAGGTCGAGACACAGACGTCGACGCCCTGTTCGATCGCTTCTTCTCCCAGGTACTTTCCCCAATCCCAGGCGCCAATGTAGCAAGCCAACGGATTAGGAAAGGGATTTACTCCGAATGCCGGGTTTCCTTCGTCAAGACTGCGAAAGATAATCGGTCGAACGTAACACTGCTCAAGTCCGCCGCGACTGACCAGCTCTGCCGCCGCATCGCAAAGAACGTCGCGCGTCCACTCGTGTTCCATGCGATAGATCTTGGCCGAGTTCAAGAGACGCTGCATGTGTTCCGTGAGTCGAAAGATGGCGGGACCACGCCGGGTCTTGTAACAGCGTATGCCTTCGAAGACGCTTGAGCCATAATGCAGGACATGTGACATCACATGAACACGAGCGTCGTTCCACTTTATCCACTCGCCGTTATGCCACACTTCCTGAACGATCTTAGGAGTCTTTACGTCTTTCGTCTTGCCATCCTTCGAGAACATGTTTTTATAACTCCTTCTAGGGGAGAATCTGATAGAGGTCACAAATCAGCCGCGTGTTTCCTGAGCAAATTGCGCGGAAACGATGTATGAAGCGGGCGACGTCCGCCTTTCCTGGTCAATATAGGGGCACAATACCGTAAACGCTCGTCGCTTTGCAAGGCAGGCTTGATTCTTGCGGGAACGGCGACGTAACATCAAAGTGCTCTCGGAATCAATAAAGAATTAACATCATTCAGCTTTCAGCTTTCGGATGACGCATCGCGCACAGAAGACGATTTCAAAGTACCTTCTTTGCGGTGTGCTGCTTCTCTCATTCACCTCCAGCAACTGTCGTATGACTGAACAAAATACAAGCAACCAGCCCTCCACTTCTACCGCCGACACCGGCGCGACGCCGCTGGTGACAAGCTCAGCGCGCGAAGTACACTTTCGGGCGATAGCCATCGATATGCACGCCGACACGACTCAGCGGATGGTCGATGAAAACCTGGACATCAATCATCGGCTGGACGACGGGCAACTTGATGCGGTTCGTATGAAGGAGGGCGGGCTCGACGCGCAGTTCTTCTCGATCTGGGTCGAACCGCAGCTCTACGGCGGCGGGGGCCAGAGCGCGATGAAGCGCGCCGATGATCAGATAAAAGCGATCCGCGCGATGGTGGAGCGCCATCCTGAGGCGTGGGAGCTTGCGGTCTCGGCTTCGGATGTTCGCCGCATCGCGGGCGCTCAAAAGCTGGCTGCCTTGATGGGGCTCGAAGGAGGCTACGCCATAGACGAACGGCTCCAGAACGTGGAACGATACTTCACAATGGGCGTGCGGTATATGTCGCCCGCCTGGAGTGTGTCCACCAGGTGGGCGGGTTCAAGCGGCGACGGGATCGGCCGGTCGCGCGGCCTAAATGAGTTCGGCAAGTCGGTCGTCCGCGAGATGAATCGGTTGGGGATGATGGTCGACGTCTCGCACGTCTCCGATCCGACTTTTTGGGACATCGTTAACACCTCGACGAGGCCGGTCATCGCCACCCATTCCGGATGTCGCGCGATCGCAAACGTGCCGCGTAACCTGGACGACGACATGATCAGGGCCCTGGCTAAGACCGGCGGTGTGTGTTGCGTACTCTTCTATCCTGAATTCCTGGAACCCGGTTGGAGTGAAAAGAAGAAGCAGGTTGATGCGCAGATTGCCGCGATGGTGCAAAAGGCTTCCGACGATGAGCCGGGCGGCGCGGCGCAGAAGAAGATGGCCCGTGATCGAATCCGCCTTAGAGAATATGCCAAGCGCCTGCCTCCGATTACGGTCGCTCGACTGGTTGACCACATCGACCACGTAGTTCAGCTCGTGGGGATAGATCACGTCGGAGTCGGCTCGGACTTTGATGGAATCCAGGCGACGCCGACAGACCTTGCTTCGGTTGCGGACCTTCCGAACCTGACGGCAGAGCTACTGCGCCGAGGCTATTCCGAACAAGACATAGACAAAATTCTCGGTGGAAATATTCTGAGGGTAATGGAAGAAGTGGAGCGGAAGTGACAATAAAACAGGCGCGTAGAGTACAAGCTTCAGCTCGATGCGGGGTGCCAACGGCAACCTAAAGGTTGGGCTCTGAACGCCTGTTCTTAGACAAAATCTGAAATGCGAAACGTCTCTAGTTGGCGCCGCGTTCGCTTACGACTACGTTTTCGGAAAGGACGACTCGAACACATGAAACCACTCCTTCTGTTTACGCTACTCATCTGTGTGTTGTTCGGCGCTTCTGCATCGACTTGGTCTGACGGCGAGCTGAGGGACGGATCGGGCAACACGATTGGATATGTTAAAGCGAATGGCGAGGTCAGGGATAAATCCGGCAACACCATCGGGTACATAAAGTCCGACGGTGAGATACGCAATGGCTCAGGTAACACCATCGGCTATGTCAAATCGGATGGCGAGATTCGCGACAGCAGCAGTAACAGAATCGGTCAGATCAACTCCGACGGCGAAGTGCGAAACAAAGCCGGCAATACGATTGGCTACGTTAAGTCGAACGGTGAAGTGAGAGACAAGTCGGGTAACACCATAGGTTCAGCACGTGGCGTTCAGCCGGAGCATGCCGCGGTGTTCTTCTTTTTCTTCTTCAATAAGTGGGAATAGCGTTGACGCTGGGCCGACAAAACGATTTGAGATCGGCACGCAAACCAACAGTTTGCTCTACGTAATCACGAAGTGTTAAGGCCGAGCCTGCCAGCGCATTTTTCTTTTTCTTCTCCAGCGAGATGGGCTAAGATGCGGCGCTCGCACTGTCAAACCCAGGAAAGGTGAAACCAACGTTGAAACTAAGGAACGTAGTTGTCGGTATCGTGCTTCTAACAGCATTCGGCCTAACCGCCGAGTATCGAATTGAAGCTCAGAATGTTCACCCCGCTGTCGACGTCCAGGACTCGTGCCTTCTCGGAGGCGTGGCCGCTGGCAAGTGGATTGAAGATGCAGCGATGGCGCCAAAGCTGAAAGGCGGAGAGCGTTATCGCCTCTACACGCTGAAAGGGCCGGCGGGCGAGGCGGTAGGAACCAAGCCGGAATCTGCCGGCGCGCCGTGCGAAGAGACGCAATCAATCAAATTCACTCCAGAAGTTAAAGAGGGAATCGCAGTGGCGGGGGATTGGAATGCCACGCCGCGAATCGCTGCGCCGCTGGACACCTCCGACGCAACATACCGGCAAATTGCCACCGGCATTTTAAGAAGCCACGGCATCCCGAGGCCCAATGTAAACATCAGGCAGATCCTACGGGTGGACCTGGATGGAGACGGCGTCGAGGAGGTTCTTCTCACCGCGACATATCTCGCCGGCGGCCTGGGATCTGCGGATAGTGGAATGGCTTTTCGCTCGAAGAAGGGCGACTACTCCTTCGTTATGCTGCGCAAGATCGTCCGCGGCAAAGTGCATAATATCGCACTGGTTGAAGAGTATGCCGCGCGTACCCTGCCGGACCATGTGCCCAATAAGTTCGAAGTTGTCGGAATACTCGATCTCAATGGGGACGGGAAAATGGAAGTCGTCGTCCACGTGGACTACTACGAAGGGTCTTCAAGCACGGTATTTCGCATCGACGGCAGCAAAGTAACGAACGTCTTCGGCTGCGGCTGCGGGGCCTAAGCCCGAGTGCCTGATGGAATTCGTTCCACGGACGTGCGCTTGCTGACTGAGCGAAGGAGACGATCTACGGAACCACACGAGCCTACACCAAAATAGGCTAGTGTGGTTTGGGATGGTTTCGTGGATCGCCGTCCCGGCCTCTGCAATTATAGCCCTGGGAAATATTCGACAAACTCCCCCAGGATGCTTTAAGATGTTCCGACTTTGAGTAGCTGAGCTTAGCGGACACTTCCCATATGACAAGACGTTTTCACAGGCCAACCAAGCTCCTTCTTACGGTGCCGCTTTCAGCGCCGCGCTCGTAGTCCGTGCGCGCCGGCTGAAGCGGCCGTTCTTACCTTTCGACAAAACCCCTAACATCGATCATCGAATGCGACGAAGCTCCCGCGGCTTTGTGCGTTCGATCAGTTCATGATTAAGTGTAACGATTCCAAGCGAGGCGCGAGAACAATGGACGAAAAATATTACCCCGAAAAAATAGAAGAGAAGTGGCAGAAACACTGGGCGGAGACCGGCGCGTTTGAAGCCGATCGCGACGATCAGAGGACACCTTTTTATTGTCTGGAGATGCTGCCTTACCCATCCGGCTACCTGCATATAGGCCACGTGCGCAACTACGCAATCGGCGAAGCGCTGGCATGGTTCAAACGCCTGCAGGGCTTCAACGTGCTCCATCCTTTTGGTTGGGACAGTTTCGGACAGCCCGCCGAGCAGGCCGCAATCAAACGCGGAATCAATCCGCGAGAGTGGACTGAAGACAACATCGAGCACATGCGGGCGCAATTGAAACGTATCGGCGTGAGCTATGACTGGAGACGAGAAATCGCGGCGCATACACCTGAGTACTACAAATGGGACCAGTGGTTTTTTCTGAAGATGTATGAGCGTGGGTTGGCCTATAAAAAACTGTCCGAGGTCAACTGGTGTCCCAAAGAAGAAACCGTGCTCTCGAATGAGCAGTCGTCTGGTGGTGTCTGCTGGCGATGCGGAGCTTCGGTCGAGAAGAAGGGTATCAACCAGTGGTTCCTGCGCATTACAGACTATGCGGAGCGCCTTCTCGATGGAATGAAAGAAATCGAGGACGGCTGGCCCGAGCGTGTTCTGACAATGCAGCGCAACTGGATAGGCCGAAGCGCGGGCGCGCACGTGGACTTTCCAGTCGAAGGCAGCGAGATGAAGATCACCGTCTTTACCACGCGGATCGACACGGTCTTTGGCGTCAACGCGATATCAATCGCGCCGGAACATCCGATGCTCGAGGCGATGGTCGAAGGCTCTCCCAGGCGCGATGAGGTTTTGGCGTTCGCGGAAAAACTGAAGAAGGAAAAACCGTCCGGTCCAGTAACCGAGGAGATTGAGAAGCAAGGGATCTTCACTGGAGGCTGGGCGATCAATCCCTTTAGCGGCGAGCGCGTGCCCATTTGGGTAGCGAACTTTGTGCTGATCGAATACGGCACCGGAGCAGTAATGTCGGTTCCTTCCGGCGACCAGAGGGACTTTGAGTTTTCGCGCAAGTACGACCTGCGTTTCAGACAGATCAAACTAACTGAGGACGGACGAGAGATTCCGCCGGAAGCGCTGGAAGCGGCCGATGAGTCGTGGACTACGACTGTCAACACTGCTGAATGGAGCGGACTGCCTGCCAAGGAAGCGAATCTGCGCATGAGCGATTACGCAGAGGCGCAGGGATTCGGTCGCGCTTCGGTCACCTACAAGCTGCGTGATTGGGGCATCTCCCGCCAACGATTCTGGGGTGCACCGGTTCCTATTATCTATTGCGAGAAGTGTGGCGTGGTCCCGGTGCCGGAAGCCGATTTGCCAGTCAAGCTGCCGGAGCATGCGAACTTTACCGGCACCGGCGAGTCGCCGTTGGCAGGGGTTGCCGACTTCGTTAACACCATCTGTCCGAACTGCGGCGGGACTGCTCGCCGCGAGACGGACACAATGGATACGTTCGTTGATTCATCATGGTACTTCTTCCGATATTGCGATCCACGAAACGAGGAGATGCCATTCGACCCGAACGTCGTGGCGTACTGGACACCGGTGTCTCAATACATCGGCGGAGTTGAGCATGCGGTCATGCACCTGCTGTATACCCGCTTCTGGACGAAGTTCATGCGCGATATCGGACTGGTTGAGATCGACGAGCCGATCAAAAGACTATTGACGCAGGGAATGGTAGTGGCTGAGACCTTCTATTTGGAGGACGGCGAGCAGAAAGTTTACTTCAATCCTGCGGACATCACCGTCGAGCGCGACGACAAAGGGAGGGTCATCAGTGCGCGCCTGATCGAAAACCGCCAGCCGGTGACGGTCGGCCCTTTCGAGAAGATGTCGAAGTCGAAAAATAATGGCGTTGACCCGGACGATATGATCAGTGCATACGGAGCGGACGCCGTTCGCCTGTTCATATTGTTCGCTGCCCCACTCGATAACGACCTGCGCTGGCAGGAGGCGGGAATCGAGGGAGCGGTGCGTTTCCTGCGCCGCGTCTACGGAATGGTCTGGAGATGGCAGAAGCCGCTATCAGAGGGGCCGCAAAAATCGAGCGAGCGTGCGGCAGAAGAATTCACGACAGAGACTCGAGCTCTGCGCCGCAAAACGCACCAGACGATTGCGCGAATCACAGAAGACTTTGAGGACTTTCACTTCAACACCAGCGTCGCAGCGCTGATGGAGCTTTCGAACGCGCTGGGCGATTTTAAGGCAGAGCCGCAAACCGCTTCTGATGCCGAGATGTTCGCGGCGCGCGAGGCGCTGGAAGCTCTTGTCATCATGCTCGCGCCGTTCGCTCCGCACTTTGCCGAAGAGATGTGGCAGGAGTTGGGTCACGAAGGCGGGATATTAAGCGACGGCCCTCGTTGGCCCACGGTCGATGAAGAACTTGCGCGCAAGGAAGAGTTGGAGATTCCGGTCCAGATCAATGGCAAACTACGTTCGCGTATTCGTGCAACGCCTGACACCTCGGAGGAGGAGTTGCGCGCGACCGCGCTAGCGGATGAGAAGGTCCTGGGTTTTACAGGCGGTCGCGAGATCGTCAAGGTTATCGTGGTACCGCAACGCCTCGTCAACATAGTTGTTCGATAAGCTAATGGCGCGCTCCAGGCGCCGCGCTACGCGGAGGCCGATCATGATCCATCACAAGAGAACAGGCTTCCATCGATCTCGTTCCGCGGCACTTCTACTGGTTTCGCTGATCGCAGGCTTTGCATTCTCAGCGGCCGAGCCTCATCGCGACTCGGCGCGAGCAAAGCGCGCCATCATCATCTCGCTCGACGGCCTGGACTTCCGTTACCTGCAGAAACGGGACGAGTATGGTTTGAAGATTCCCACACTGCGCCGGTTGATGAACGAGGGTGCGACGGCGCAGGTCGTCGGAGTCTATCCTTCGATTACTTACCCGTCGCACACTTCGATCGTCACCGGTGCCACGCCGCGAAGGCACGGAATCTACGGGAACGAGGTCTTTGAAGAACCCGACAAAACACAGACCGGCGATTGGTACTGGTTTGCGCGGGACATTCGTGTGGAAACGATATGGGACGCTGCCGCGAAAGCTAAATTCACCACCGCGATGATCTCATGGCCGGTGAGCGCGGGCGCAGGCGACTACAATTTTCCCGAGATCTTCAAGATCGGTGGAACTCGCGAAGAAAGTCTCGCGATGATCAAGGCAAATGCGCGGCCTTCGGGATTTGTCGAAGAACTGGAGCGGCGAGATCCTGAACTCTATCGACACCAGAACAAAGATGAGGGCGACGACCTGCGCACGCGGTTCGCCGAATATGTAATCGCCGAGAAGAAGCCCGGCCTGGTCTTAGTTCACCTGTTCGACCTCGACCACTTTGAGCACGACTTTGGTCCGTTCACTCCCGAGGTGTTCGCGATACTCGAAAAGGCGGACGGTTATGTCGCGCGAATTCTGGCTGCCGCCGAGCGTGCAGGCACACTCTCAGAAACGGCGGTCTTCATCGTCAGCGATCACGGCTTCATGCCCGTCTCTAAACGAATTCATCCTGGCGTCGTCCTCGCGCGCGCGGGGCTGTTGGATCTACGCCAGGACAAAGATTCGCAGGGACGCGACCGCGTTACCGTGACGGGTTGGCGTGCGGCTCCTTACATCTCCGCCGGCTCGTGCGCAATCATGCTGCATAATCCAGCGGACCGAGTTGCTTACAACAAGGCTCTGGCTGCATTGAAGGGCTTTGCGAATGACGAAGGACGTGGGGCCTTCCGGATACTGGAACCGAAAGAGGTTGAGCGACTGGGGACAAACCCGAATGTCGCGTTCATCCTCGAGGCATCAGATAATCATTACTTCAGCGCGGGGTTTGTTGGCGATCCGATCACTACGGCAAAGCTAAAGGGGCAGCACGGCTTTCTTCCAAATCGCTACTACACTTCATTCATCGCGTCCGGCGCCGGAGTTGGAAGGCGCGGCGACCTCGGCACCATACGACTGATTGACGAAGGGCCCACCATGGCCCGCATCCTCGGGCTGAAGCTGCGCGACGCGCAGGGTCGATCTATCTCGCTTAATTAAGATGGCATGAACAGTCCAAAGTCCAAAGTCCAAAGTCGGTTTCGGGTTCCGAGTTAGAAGTTTCGAGGCTGCCAAAAATGCAGAACCGTCGAACCTTTCACCTGAAATCCGAAACCCGAAACCCGAAACTCGGAACCCGAAACCCGAAACCAACCTTGGACTTTGGACCTTGGACTTTGGACTCTCTTAGCGCTATTCGTTTTTGAGCGGCGCCTTCCGATCGACTACCGACCAAAATTTTGAGACCAGGCGCTCGCGATCTCTCTCGTTCGGAGGTTGGCGAAAGCTTCGGCGTATCTTGATCTCGAGGCCGGGAACGAGCTCGATCCATTCGGCGGATGTGCGTTCGGCGCGTTTCGCCGAGTCCATGGCGAGAGATGCCAGCGGCGGCGTTGCCAATGACATCGATGGTGAAGATGTTTCGAGTTCCGTCTTGCTGGGTGAGAGTCGCTGTGTAGCTCGATAACTGATCGAGTTCTCAGGACTCTTTAAGCTGTCCGACCTTTGTCTAGGCGATCGGGTCGGCCAATTGAGGGCCGTGGTGACGAGCTGTTCAAGTGCCGTGATATCCAGGGCAGCCATGAACTCTCTGATCTTTATGATCGACCAGTGATCAGCCAGTAGCTTCTTCACCGCGAGAAGTCGAAGCAAGTTTCCGTAATTGAAAAGTATTGAAGCCCCGGCGTGGCCGGATGGCGTGCCCAGCAGACCTTCGCTCAGATAATGACGTACGATTCGCTGAGTGATCCCAACCCTCACATTTCCGCGCGCCGGTTCGTGGGTGTATTGCTCGACCAGCAGTGACGCGGCGGAGGTCAACTCTTCAACACCTCGCAGCTCTTTTCCTCGAAACGTCGCAAGCTCAATCATGGCCGGAATATAATCTTCACAATACCTGTTGTCAAAACGCCGCCCGGGTCAGAACCGCCTGCGTCAGCGGGCGGAACCCAGCGGGGCACTATTGCGGCTTCCGCTAACGCGAACCACGTCGCACGGCAACCCGCCCGCTAACCGCAGGTGGGTCTGGGCCGCTTCGCGCGCCGCTCACTCAACGCAGCGGAATACAGACTTGCCTCGCGAAACCGCGTGGTCATTCGCTTACACGAGCCACTTCGCACGGTAACCCATCCTCTGATGCGGCACGCGCTCGCCCGTACCGCAAGCTCGTTGAACCAATGCAGCAAAACGCTAAGCCTTCGGAACGGTCACCGACTTTCCGTTTGTACTGATTCGTACCATGAACAAGCACTCAACCTCTCGCAACATATCTTTAGGACACTATTGCCAGTTATTATCACTTGCCTGCCAGACGGGGAGTAGCTAAAATCTTTGAGCGCGGCTAAAGTCAACTTCTCAATTTGTTGTCCAGCGGCTTTTCGAACCCGATTGTGCCGTAAACGAGTCGCGTCAGACGAGTCTCCCCGATACAAGGAACGACTCTCCTGCCAACGAAGTTAGCGAGATAGGTCCAGCCGGAGACGCTCCTTCGCGTCCGGAGACGGCAACCCTTGGATCGAGCCAACAGATGAAAGAATGCCCAGTTTGTCGGCGCTGTTATCCTGACCACGTCAACCATTGCCCCGATGACGGCGACGCCACTACCCAATCGATCGCGGGCGAGCCTATCCTCGACGGTCGATATCAGCTGGACAAGCGATTGGGACATGGCGGGATGGGCGTTGTCTATCAGGCTCGACATATCTTTCTCAAAACCGCTCACGCAATCAAAGTCATTCTTCCCGATCTGGTCGGCAACGACCCGATGCTGGTCACACGTTTCCGTCAGGAAGCTCTGGCCGCCGCCGCCATCAAACATCAAAACATCATCGCCGTGACTGACTTTGGAGTCGTCCGCGGGACGATGCCCTTCCTGGTGATGGAATACGTCAGCGGGCAGTCCCTGCACGACATACTTCTCGAAGAGGGAGCTTTGCCCCCAGGTCGCGCACTGGAGATCATCGCTGCCGTCGGGTCGGGTGTGGCGGCCGCTCACCGCCAGGGAATTGTGCATCGTGACCTGAAACCACTGAATATCATGTTTCAGGAAGGCCTTCCTGTCTCAGAAGCCGTCAAGGTACTCGACTTCGGTCTGGCGAAGATAAAATCCGGCGAGCTGTTAGGTTCCTTTGTTCAGGCGAAGACCAGTGGACTGATGGGGTCTCCTTTCTACATGGCGCCTGAGCAATGGGGAGACGAAGAGCCGGACGCGCGCGCTGACATTTATTCGCTCGGCGTCATTCTTTATCAAATGCTCGGAGGCGAGGTCCCATTCAAAGGGACGAGTATTCCTTCGATCATGAAGAAGCACTTGACTGCTGCTCCTCCGACTTTTGCTTCGCTGGGCATCGAAGTGCCACCTCAAATCGAGGCGGTAGTCCGACACACCCTGGAGAAAGAGGCTGAGAACCGTCAGGCGTCGGTCGAAGAATTTATTAGTGAACTGCGCGACGCGGTCGATTCGATCTCTTCGTCGCTCAGCCTCACGTCGCTTGGCGGAAGCAGGTCACAGGTCGCCGCCACCATGCCGCCTCACGGTACAACTTCAATCCCGCCAGACGCGACCACTTTGCGGGTCACCTCAACTCCCCCGAATTCGCGAGTCTACGTAAATAATGTTTCGGTTGGAACGACTGATAGCACCGGCAAGCTGGTGGTGCCCGAGATGCTGCGCGGGAAACATCGCGTACAGATTCTGCATGATGGTTTCGCCGAATGGAGCCGCGAGGTGGAATGCACCGGCGGCATCTGCGATGTCGAAGCGCGACTACAGACTCTGCACGATACGAGCGTGCCGCAGGCCCCCTCGATAGGACACCAAAGCCTGGGCGACCCTTACGCCGGGACTATCAGCTCCGGATCTCTATTTGACGAACGCCCACTGGAACAGAGTCAGGCCGCGATGGAAGCTCAACGGCTGCGCAAGCAGGCCGAGGTGCTCGAACAACAGGCGCGAGAAGAAGAGGAAGCGCAGCGCGAGGAAAGAGCGAGGGCCCAGCAGGAGGCGGCTGAACGCGCTGCCAAAGAACAACAAGAGAGAGAGGACGCTGCACGCAGACAGGCTGAGGAGGAAGAACGACTCCGGCTCGAAGCCGAGACGAAGCGGAAGGCCGAAGAAGCGGCCGCCCGCCTACGCGCTGAAGAAGAGGAAGCGGCCCGCGAGAAAGCTGAAGAGGACGAACGGCTTCGTGTGGAAGCCGAGACGAAGCGGAAGGCGGAGGAAGTAGCCGCCCAGCAACGCGCCGCAGAGGAGCAAGCCGCCCGCCAGAAAGCTCAGGAGGAGGAACGACTACGGCAGGAGGCGGAGACAAAGCGAAAAGCGGAGGAAGAAGCCGCTCGACTTCGTTCAGAACAAGAAGCTCGTGAGCGCGTCGTAGCCGAACAACGACGGGCCGCGGAAGAGGCTGCGCGTCGGCGCCTGGAGGAAGAACATCTTGCAGAGCGTGAACGGGTTGAGGCCGAGGAAAGGGAGCGCCGAGCGCTCGAGCAAAAAGCGCGCGACGAGGAGTTTGCTCGCAGCCGTGCGACCACCGGCTCGTACCCTGTGGCTCCACTTAACCTCGACGCGACTCAATCGCAACGGCAGGGAGTTATCACACAGCCAGTCGACGAAGAGCTTCCGGGTAAAGACGAAGTCTCGCCTGCCGATTGGAAGCCGATGGATCCTCCTGAGGGAGTTCCGCAACATTCCCGTCCACACGAACCGTCGACGATGGGTTATGGACATCCTGCGGCTGCCGCTGTTCCGAAGCGATCGCCCGTATCGACAACTCTAATCGCGGCGCTAATCGGAACCGTGCTGGTCGCGGGAGGCATAGGCGCTTGGCTAATGCTCCGGTCCAGGTCGGACCAGATTGCCAACGTCAACGGAGAAGTAAAGACTCCGACTCCGCCTCCGAAAACGCCGACTCCGACCCCCAACACGAATCCGACGCCCTACAAGCCGGAGCTGATCTCGATTCCCGGCGGTACCATCGAAATGGGACGCGATGATGGGACCGTCGCTGAATCGCCCGCTCACCTGGTTGTGGTCAAGTCTTTCTCAATCGACAAGACGGAAGTAGTCAATGCTGAGTACGCCGAGTTTGTGCGCGAGACTAATCATCTTCCGCCGAGCGACTGGACTGGCGGAGCGCCCATTCCCGGAAATGAGATGCTTCCGGTGGTAAATGTCTCGTACGACGATGCGGTCGCGTTTGCCAAGTGGCGGTCGAAGCGCCTTCGCGAGAACTACCGCCTGCCGACCGAAGAGGAATGGGAGTACGCGGCCCGAGGCGGCGACCAGGGGAATCTGTATCCCTGGGGGAATGCCTGGGACAAAGATGGGGCCGGGGTCCTGGATCCGCGCGTTATTGTTCCCAAGCCTCCCGGGTCGTTTCCAAAAGATAAGACGCGGTGGGGAGTTCTCGACATGGAAGGCAACGTCTATGAATGGACCTCGACAAAAGCATCGTATTATCGTGGCAACACGCAGGAGGTGAAGCCGGATAACAGGAGCTGGATCGTCAGGCGCGGGGCTTCGTTCTCAGCAGACTCTGAACTAAAACTTCCGCTCACCTTCCGCAACTGGAACGCGCCGACTTTGAAGAACAACCTATTGGGTTTTCGCCTGGTTCGTCCGGGCTCTTGATTTCTAGCCCGGCGCGCAAGATTATCTCCGGCGTCCGTCTTAATAAGTTTGAGCTAATGGTTATTCGTAAAAGGAGTGATAATGAAAGTCTACGGTAGCCTGCGTTTGACCTTTCCGCTGATCTTGCTCTGCCTCTGCGCCTTGTTCTTCGCCGGTGCAACAGCGACCGGACAGGAGTCCGGGGGCGACCTTGGCGGAGGAGCTGGAATCTTCCGGCCGAAGAACCCCGAGACAAATACCAGGCGAACTCCCGGGATAAAGCCCCCCACGGTCCGACCAGTTGGAAAAACCGGCGGGGGCGGCAGGCCTCCGACTCTCTCGCCTGCAGTAATCGAAGAACGATTTGAAGACGCACTCGACAACGGCAACACTGCGCGCGATGCCAGAAAGTACGCGGACGCTGAGACCGCTTATCGATCCGCCACAACACTAAAGCCGAAAGATTGGCGGGGTTGGTATGGATTAGGGAACGTCTATACGGACCAGCAGCGCTGGGATGATGCTGAAAAGTCTTACAAAAAAGCGGGCGACTTCGGACCTCAGAACGCCGACATCTTTATCGCCCTCAGCTATGTAGAGATTCAGCCCGGCGCTGCCGGAAGCACTGCCAAAAGATTGGCAGAGGCGGAATTCACGGCCCGTCGCGCGATTCAGCTGCAACCTTCGAGCGCCATCGCGCATGATCGACTGGGAGCAGCTCTGGAGGCGCGCGGGTTGGCGGCCGCCGATATCGAGCAGGCTTATCGTCACGCTGTTGAGCTCGATCCACAGTTCCCTGTCGCTCAAGTACACCTCGCGCGCTTTTTGCGAAAGGCCGGGCGTGACAAGGAAGCGGCGCCCCTTTACGCTCACGCTATCGAGCTTGCGAATGACGCTCCCACGCTTGTGCTGATTGCGGAGACGCTCCAATCGGAGCAACGTTGGGACGATTCGGAACCTGTACTGCAACGTGCTATTGGAATGGATGCCAGGAATCCAAAAGCGCTGTTTCTTCTGGGGAAGTTTCTCGTCGTTAAGAAGCGATATGACGACGCCGAAGCGAAACTCAAGCTGGTGATCGATATCAGCCCGCGGTCATTCTCACCATATTACATTCTCGGTTCGGCATACTTACGTGCCGATCGATTGGAAGACGCAGACAAGATCTATAATCGCGGAGCGAACGTCGCAAACGCCGAAGAGCGGAAACAGCTAGCCGGTGCATTTGGGTTCGAAGGGATCGGCGACGCGTACCTGAAGCTGGGTCGAACGGCGGATGCGATGCGGGCGTACCAGCGAGGCTTGCAACTAGACCCGGGTAATGTCAGCCTGCAAACGAAGATCAACCAGGCGCGCAACAAATAAGAAGGAGAAGAGCAAAGAGGGAAAGACAAACCCATAGCGCGGATTCAGTCTACAAAAACCGTGACAACAGTCTCATGTTGCACTCAGGTTTGTAGGCGGTCTCGCTGTTCTCTCTTTGCGGTTCATCATGCAACGTTGTCCAAAATGCGGCCGGACTTACGAAACCGACACGCAAAAATTCTGTACTCACGATGGAGGCCGACTCGCGTTTGACGATACCCCTTCGAGCAGTCACGCACCGACCGCATACGACCTCAATCAGACAGTCAACACCAATGCTTTCGATCCAGAAGAGACGGTCACGCGTATGCCCGATCTGAACAAAACGGTAACAACGCTTCCGACTTCGGAGATACGGTCGAACCCCACCGGACCAGCCGTGCCTCCGCCCGCGGGCCAATATCAGCAGCCTCCGCCCGTGATGTCGCCGCCTGATTCGCCGGGGCCACCGCCGACCATTTCATACGTTCCTCCTGCGCCACCACAGCCCCAACATTTCCAACAACCGCCTGCGCCGCAAATGCCACCGCAAATGCAGCCGCAGTTGCCACCGACCGCTCAGCAGCATCAGAACTATCCGGCGCAACCGTCGCACGCGCAGCCCTCTCGCGCAGCGGGAAGGCCTCGTAAGTCGAGCAGGATGCCGTTAATCATCGGACTTGTTGTGGTGCTCCTGGTAGGAGGGGCGGCGGCCTGGTATTTTTTGATCTACAAGAAGAACACCGCCAGCGCGAACTCGAACTCGAATTCGAACTCAACCGTCGCCAATGCGAACTCCACTAACACCAGCAACCAGAATTCGAACAGCGACGCAAACGCAAACACGTCGACTCCGCCGTCGCTTCCACCTGAGAACGCGACTGAGTTCGTCAACTCAAGCGCCAGCCTCGATGGAAAGTTGGCGGAGAAGTTTTCCGCCTTCTCGTTCTACTATCCTAATAACTGGGAACTGGATCCCAAGAGCGGCGTTGCCGGCGCGAGCAACTTTGTGAGGGTCGAGCGACGATTGCCTCCGGACTTTACGCAGGAGAACTTCACTGTCAGTTGGTACGATAGCAAGGGAACCTTTGAGGCGGACAAGGAAGCCGTTTTCCCCACGCTTGTCGAATCGCTCAAGAGCAGACTCTCAAAAAGCTATTCTGAGTTCAAAGCAATTTCCGAGGGACAGACGACGATCAACGGCATAAAGGGATACGAGTTGCGTTTCGAAAGCGTCTCGAGAGGAACAGAGAAAGGCGACATCACGCTTTGGGGAAGAGTCGTCTTCCTGCCACCGGGGAAGAGCGGAGAAACAAACGGTATCCAGCTTCTGATGCTTACCACCTCGCTGGCGCCCGAGTTGAAGAGCGCCGATGATGTCGGCGTCAACGGTGAGCTTCCCGTGATTCTTAATTCGTTCAAGACGGGAAGCGCGCGGTAGGGGATCGCGATTATCCGAGCCCGAGCGCGCATCGACTATAGACGCCTATCCAGGCATCGATCAGATACGAAGTAACTGCAGCCAGCGCCTGCGTAACTTCCTGGCCATCCGCATAAGGATTGCGACGCCGATTCATAAGATATAATCATCAGCTAATCCATCCTCGAGCAAAGTCATCATGAAAATTGTATTGATAGAAGAGCGTAGCGGCCAACCGCCTCACGAACGCGTTTACGACAATCCAACAGTCAAAATCGGACGGGACCCGGCAGAGTGCCACGTGGTTTTCAACCAGTCCGAATGGCCGATGGTTTCGCGAAGACACGCCGAGTTTCGTTTTAAGAACGGCAAGTGTCTGCTTGTCGATACGAATTCAAGCTTCGGCACGTTCTTAAATAGCCGGCGCATTGCAGAGCCAACTGATATTCAGCCGGGCGCGCGTGTTCAATTTGGAGCGGGCGGCCCTGTGATGTTGGTAGCGCGGCTCGAGCTTCCAGCGCCTCCGCCGCCGCCGAACATCGCTGAGATGGAAACGCGACGGGACCTTCCCCCTGGATATCCGGAAGAAGTGACTGCGCCCCGCCCGGCCGCGCAAAAACCGCCTGCGGCGCCACAACCAGTTACTCCGCCGTCACCCGCGCCGGCGTCTCCTCGGCCCCCACAACCACAGTACGGTCAACAGCCGCCCGGCCAGCCGGCTAATCAGGCGCCGCAGCCTCCTCCAGCTCAAGCCCAACCGCCTGCGCCTCCATCGCAACAACCATTCGTCGCTCCGCCGCAGGCGCCGCGGCCGCAGCCACCTAAGCCCGGCGGTCAATCGGTCAATGCACCCCTGCCTGCTTCTTCATCTCAGCCTGTTGCGGTTGAAATCGCTCGGAGTTCGACAGGCCAACTCGAACGGATCGTGCTGACCAAAGAAATAACGCGATTGGGTCGCGAGCCCGGGATGGAAGTAGCGATTGAAGCTGCCGCAGCCGTCGTCTCGCGTCGTCATGCGGAGATTCAAAAACGCGACGGCCAATACGTGCTGGTTGATCTTGGAAGTTTCAACGGAACGCTGATCAACGAGCAGCGGATCACCGCGCCGACTCCGCTGTACGATTCAGATCGAATCCAACTCGGCATGGGCGGACCCATTCTGCGCTTCGTCGATCCGAACCATCAGGCTCCGGTGGGCGCGCAAAACACCGGGCAGCGTGCGGTCGCCATCTCGTCAGGTTCGTCGCCACAAGCTCCGATTCCTATTCCAGTGCCGCCTGTTTCAGGACCGCTGGCAGAGGTCGGAAGGGCCCAAACGATGGTGGTGAGGCCGGGCTCGGGATCGTTGAATCAACCGCCTGCGGGCGGCGCTGGCCAGCCTCAGCTCTTGATGCAGGTCATGTTTGATGGCAAGCCGCACCTGGCGATCGGTCGCTCGCCCGACAACGACATACGCCTCGACGGCCTGCAGATATCAAATCATCACGCGCGACTCTCCAACGCCCAGGGTACCGTGTTCGTTGAGGACGTCGGATCGACCAACGGAGTCTATGTTAATGGCGCGCGCATCACCGGTCGCCGGCCGGTGCAGGGACGCGACATCGTGCAGGTAGGCCCCTTTGTCCTACAAGCAGATGTGCAAAGAGGCGTCGCCGTTTTCGATACTCGGTCCAAGACTCGAATAGATGTCATCGACATCACCAAGGTGGTGGCGAACAGGTCGGGCGGCGGCATGATCAAGCTGCTCGACGACGTCGACCTGACAATTCAGCCCAACGAGTTCGTGGGACTGCTGGGTCCGTCGGGAGCAGGCAAGTCCACCTTAATGGACTCGATGAACGGTATGCGTCCCGCGACAAGCGGCCGCGTGCTGATCAACAATCTGGACCTCTATCAGCACCTGGATTCAATTAAGCAATCGATCGGTTATGTTCCGCAGGATGACATCATTCACCGTGAGCTAACTGTCTATCGCACGCTTTACTACGTCGCGCGCCTCCGTCTCTCGCGCGATGTCTCGACGCAGGAAATCGATCAGATCATCAACGAGGTGATGGATGTCACCGGACTTTCGGAACGCCGAGACGTTCCGGTTGCTCAGCTCTCAGGAGGGCAGCGCAAGCGCGTTTCCATCGCAGTCGAGTTGATCACAAAGCCCTCGGTCATTTTCCTTGACGAACCTACATCCGGTCTTGATCCCGCCACCGAAGAGAAGATCATGAAGCTCTTCCGGCAGATTGCCGAAAGCGGTCGGACTGTGGTTCTGACGACGCATGCGATGGAGAATGTTCGGCTCTTCGACAAGATAGTCGTCATGATGCGCGGCAAGCTTGTCTGGTACGGTGATCCAAAGCAATCCCTCGAGCATGTTGGCGCAAGCAGCTTCAAAGACCTTTACGACAAACTGGAAGCACCGATTGATACCCGCATCGCAAAACTTCCGCCGTTGCCTCCAAATGCTCCTAAGGAACAGAAGCTCGCTTTCAAACTTCGCAAGGAGCAAATCGCCGAAGAGGTGGCGGACGAATGGAAGAAGAGCTTCCAGCAAACGCCCCACTACCAGAAGAACATCGTCGAACCGCTCGTCGGTTTGAAAGGACAAAAGCAAGCGCCGCCGATCGTGGCTCGCAGGCCCACAGTTACCGACTCGCTGCGTCAATGGATGACGCTGGCGCGTCGTTACATGGAGGTGCTTAGCCGGGACAAGTTCAATCTGCTGATCCTGTTCGGGCAGGCCCCGATCATCGGACTCTTGACTTACCTCGTGGTCGGCGACAAACAACCGCGAGACTTTCCCTTTTTCATGCTCGCGCTGGTCGCCATCTGGTTCGGGGCATCGATCTCCGCCCGCGAGGTCATACGAGAGCGGGCTGTTTACAATCGCGAACGGATGGTGAACCTCGGCCTCTTGCCGTACATCGGCTCGAAGCTGCTGGTGTTGTCGCTGATTGTTGGGGTGCAGTGCACTCTGCTTTTCGGAACTCTCAAGGCGCTTCACTACGGGGGACTAATGAATCTGCCTCCCGATAGTCTCGCCGATAGTTTGGCGCAATTGCTGACGATGATCCTTACTGGAATGGTCGGTATCGCGCTGGGACTTCTCGTTTCGGCCGTGGTCAAAACGTCAGAAATGGCCACGAGTCTGGTTCCGCTTATCCTTATCCCTCAAATCCTTTTTTCCGGTCTGGTAGGTGTTCCGCAGGGTGTTGCCAAGACAGTGGGTGCGGTGATGCCCGCCACCTGGTCGTTCGATCAGATGAAGAGGCTGTCAAAACTCGACACCATCAGCGAAGAGGGTTCAGATCCGGACGGGCCCAATGGCACAAAAGGACTGAAAAAAAACATCGAAGCAATTAACGACCAGAACATCGCGCAGGCTAAAGAGGACATCAGAAACTATAAGCAGGAAGCGGAGGACAACTCGGAGAAGTTCCGCAAGGACATGGACAAGTACCAGGAGGACCTCCAGGCTTCCATGCAGGGGCAGGGATCCAAGCCGACGAAACCCGAGCCGCCCAAGCTAAAGGCCGCTCCGGAGCCGAAAGACGCGGTTCCCCTGCCTGATGACCTGAAGAACTACGTGGATTTCCTGCATCCCTGGGGCAGTCAGCTCGGAAACGCGCTCATATTGCTGGCGATGTTCTTCGGATTGCTTGGCGCGACATTGTTCGCGCTACGCTCGCAAGACATTGGATGAAGGAAGGAAAAAGGTAAAAGGAAAAAGGCAAAAGTGAAAGCCAGCCCCGCAATATCGGCTCCTGTCTATCGTTCTCAGATTGCGTTCTTTGTTTTGCCTTTTACCTTTTTCCTTTTGACTTCTGTGAGGAGGTTCCCATGCTCGCTCCGAACACACTTCTGCAGAATCGTTATTTGATTGTGCGCGCTATCGGACACGGCGGAATGGGAACAGTCTACCTCGCGCGCGACGAGAGGCTGGCTCATACCGTCGCGTTGAAGGAGACGTTCTTCACCGACGAGCGATTGCGAAAAGCCTTCGAACGCGAGGCACGTCTGCTCGCTCATCTACGCCATCCGGCGCTTCCCAAGGTCACCGATCACTTCGATGAAGATGGCGGCCAGTTCATCGTCATGGAATTTATCGCCGGCGATGATCTTGAAATGCTGCTTGCGCAGCGGGGAAAGCCCTTTCCAATTGACGAGGTGGTGCATTGGGGCGACGAGCTGCTAAAGGCGCTCGATTACCTTCACAAGCAGGACCCTCCAATTCTTCATCGGGACATAAAGCCGGCAAACCTGAAACTAACTCCACAGAATGAGATCATACTGCTGGATTTCGGGCTGGCGAAGGGGACGGCGGGACAAACTCCGTCGGTGATGACGAGCAAGAGCATCTTCGGCTTTACTCCAAACTTCGCTCCGCTCGAGCAGATCCAGGGGACCGGCACGGGACCGCGCAGCGATCTCTATTCGCTGGCGGCGACTCTCTATTATTTGATGACCGGCGCAATACCGCCCGACGCGTTAACTCGCATCACCGAAGTCGCTAATGGTAAGCCCGATCCGTTGCGTCGTCCCGATGAAATTAATCCACAGATCCCTGTGACCCTGGCAGATATTCTTATGAAGACGATGGCGCATAACCGTGACCATCGTCCTTCCGGCGCTGCTGAGATGCGACGCATGCTCCACGAGGTCAGTCCACGGGTTCCGTCGGTCCTGGCATTTGGAAGTATTGGCGTTGAGGTTGCCGAACCAACGCTGATCGACAACGTGCTTTTGCCTTCTACGCTCATTGAATCGAACCCAACGCAGGAATCTCCGGCGGCGAAAGAAACCGCCGCCTCGCGAACGCCGGCGCTTGTTACGGCTGAAGCTCCGCCGTCCAAGCTCGAGACCGCACCAGCGCAAGCCCCGCTGCCTGAAACCAGCGTAGCGCGCAAAGGATTGCGTCTGCCATGGGCCATTGCTGGTTTCGTGTTGCTGATGATGATCGGAGTTACCATCGGTATTGTGTCAAACTCCAGCGCGGAAAAAGCTTCAGCTGCTCCCAGCACGCAGCTTAGAGATGCCGGCCCTGTGACGGAGCCAATCTCGCAACGCACGGTCGCGGCCCCTGATGATTCAGAAATCAGCACCGCAACCGATGCATTGGGCGCAGAGATAAAGACGCGTACATTCAGGCGTAACGGGACGATCTCGCGCATCGTATTGAGCACAAGAGATGGAAAGCAGTCGGTAAAAGTCTATTCGATTAGCGGCGAAGAGCGAGAGCTTCCGCCGGATTTGATCGCAACCGCGTTTGAAGCAAGCGGCGACTCGCTCGCCGCCGCGGCGGGCTTCACAGGCGCAGAGCAGAAAGGCCAGGCACTCGCGAAGGCCGACCCGCGGAAAGTCCCTTCCATAGTGAATGCCGGGCGGAAGCCCGCCGTGGCTATAAAGCCCCAGAGTCAAACGACTGCGCCGATAAACTCGATAAGCACGAACCCGCCCAGAGGTTCGCAGTCGGGCGGACTGCAGACGCAGCAGAACAAGGACGAACCTGGGCAACTTCAGAATACGATACCCAAGAAGGGTTCTTCTCAACCGCGAGCCATTAAGAACTAACCGGGTTCGCGCTCGAGACACATGTCGGAACCTCGTCACAGAAGGGCAGTCTCCCGTCATTTCTGATGCTCGCCCCCAACACACTGCTGCAAAATCGCTATCTCATAGTGCGACCCATCGGCCAGGGAGGGATGGGCGCGGTTTATCTTGCCGAAGATAAGCGTCTGGGCAACTATCTCGCGCTCAAAGAGACGTTCTTCACCGATGACGTCCTCAGAAAAGCTTTTGAGCGCGAGGCGCGGCTGCTCGCCTCGCTGCATCATCCTGCACTCCCTCGCGTGATCGACCACTTCGCCGAAGGCGCCGGTCAGTTTCTGGTGATGGGTTTTATTCCCGGTGATGATCTGGCGGAGATGCTTCGCAAAAGGGGAGACGCGTTTCCAGTTGCCGACGTATTGGATTGGGCCGACCAACTGCTGGATGCGCTCGACTATCTTCATACGCAGGAGTCGCCGGTAATACACCGAGACATCAAGCCTCAGAACATAAAGTTGATGTCGCGCCGCCAGATAATTTTGCTCGACTTCGGACTCGCCAAAGGCACGTGCTCGCAACTCTCCGGCACGCCAACCTCGAGCGTATTCGGCTATACACTGTTCTACGCGCCGCTCGAGCAGGTACAGGGATCGGGGACGGATTCGCGAAGTGACCTCTATTCGCTGGCCGCCACCCTTTACCATCTGATTACCAACGCTGCGCCTTCCGATACGCTTTCGCGCGTGTCTGCTGTGCTTAACGAAGAGCCCGATCCGCTGCTACGGCCGAATGACCTCAACAAGAGTATTCCACCCGATGTTGCGGACATTCTTATCCGAGCCATGGCTCTTAGACGTGAGCATCGCTTCTCGAGCGCATCGGAAATGCGTGAGGCGCTGAACAGGGCAAGGCAATCGCTTCTGAATTCGCGACCGAGCGAAGCGGAGACGATTTCGCTTCCCAAATCTGTTCTGGATCTCCGATTGACTTCAGCGCCGCCAGCCCACGACTTCGCTTCGCAATCGGGTCTCGGCGACCCCGACGATGCTGTAAAGCAGAAGGTCGACGAGTCGATCGCACCTGAGACCGCGGCGTCGGACCTCGACGAGCGTCACACGGTCGCTTCAGACGATCTCGTCCCGCCGACAGTCAGGACTGGGCGGCAGACCGGGGAAGTCGCCCCACTCGAATCAATTCCAACGATGGCAGTGCCGCACTACCCCGCGGCGCCGGTATCAGGACCTGGAGCTCCACGGCCACCATCACCTACGTCCTGGACTTCGGCAAGACTCGTGATGCTCGGCGGCGTGTTGCTTGGTGTCCTGGTCGCTTCCGCGCTCGCTTTTTATTTTTTGGTCCTGCGTCATCGGCCAGATATCGTCGCCGAAGTTTCGGGCGCCAGGTCGGCGGTCAATATTTCTTCGTCGGATATGTCTCTCATCGCGGGAACTCTCCCGCCGCAACAACGAGCGAATCTCGCGTCTGATGCAAATGCTCGAAGAATCTTCGCGACCGACCTTCGACAATTGCTGGCAATGGCAGAGGAGGCGCAAGCCATTGGCATGGCTGATCGGCCGGAGATGAAGCGACAGCTGAGTCTCGCAAGGACGGTAATCATCGCCCAGAAGTATCTTGACAAGCAGAAGTCATCGACGGCCGCCGCGGCGCCGACGGTCTCGGAGGCGGAAGCAGAAGACTTTCTGCGTCAGCCTGATCAGAAGCAGAAGTTCGACGAGTTTTTGGCTGATGCAAAGGCACGCAATCCGGAGAGTGCGGCAAATCTCGATGGAGCTCAACTGCAGCAGTTGAAGACGCAGTGGGCCCAGATCATGATTGCCGAGCGCAAAGCGCTGGAGCAAGGCCTCGACAAAGACCGCGGAGTCGAGTTGCAGATCATGCTCCAGCAGGCGCGAGTACTGGCCCAACAATATGCTAAAGAAAAGTTAACGGACCACATGGAAGCGACCGAAGCGGAGATAGACTCGTATGTCGCCAGACATCCGGAGCTTGATCCGACGAAGGCCCGCGAGCAGGCAGAGCAACTGGATAAGCGTGCGCGTGCGGGCGAGGATTTCGGCAAACTGGCGGAAGAGTACTCGACCGATCCTGGGAGCAAATCAAAAGGCGGCGATCTTGGCTGGTTCGGACGAGGCCAGATGGTGAAGCCCTTCGAGGATGTCGCCTTCGCGTTGCAGCCGGGACAGATCAGTGATGTGGTGGAAAGCACTTTTGGCTATCACATCATCAAAGTGGAGGAACGGGGGAAGCGCCCAGGAAGCAACGGCGCCCTGGAGGAGCAGGTTCACGCTCGCCATATTCTGATCGGAGGAACTATGCAGAGCGATCCTACCGGGAAGCCACAATCCCTGCGCGAGCGCGCGAAGAAAGCGGCTGACGAGGAAAAGCAAAAGGGCCTTATCGACCAGATCGTAGCACGTTCGAACGTCACGGTGGCAGACGACTTTCAAGTAACTCCGACGCAACCGGGTACTAG
The DNA here is from genome assembly GCA_032160165.1 of Acidobacteriota bacterium. Lineage (GTDB taxonomy): Bacteria > Acidobacteriota > Blastocatellia > Pyrinomonadales > Pyrinomonadaceae > QHXM01. Next base: position 30,245 of record JAVHWA010000042.1, on the reverse strand, counting down.
TCCATCAACAATGCGTACTCCGTGACCGCGCCCTGCATTTCCAGGGATCAGTCGGACGGCGCGATAGCTGCCTCGAGCGATGGGTTTGATTCGTATGTCGAGCCAGCCGCTTGACCATTCGCCTCCTCTCACGCTATTAACTTTAGAAGTTCTGGTTGAGGCAGAGCGTCGACTCGGCGCTCTTTTTTGAAGGTGGACGTTTGAGAAAGTATCGAACGATTGTTTTGGTAGCGGTGGCCATCTCGCTTCTGGCCGCCCTCGCTACAGCGTCGGGCTTTGCTGTTCCTTCAGCACCAGCCTGGACTGCTGCTTCGGCTCAGGAGTCGTATCCCTCCGCGCCAACTGATCGCACGCAGATCTACATCGCCGATGATCAGCGGACCCTCAAACCGCTAGCCGTCGAAGCCGGTTCGACGCCGCTTCATGTAGAGAGCGTGGCGAAGGGCGACAAACGAAGCTTCGTGGAGATCAAAGGGGCAAGCGCCGCAACCGTGATCCTGAACGACGATCCGCGCTTCTATCTTTTCGTCCCCGATGATCCCAGCGCAAAGCCTCCGCTGATCGTGGCTATGGCAGCAAAGAACGGAACACGTCGCGTGACCGCGATGGCACAAAAGGGATATAAGGGTTTCGCCATCATGTCCGACGAAATCATCAAACCGCATTACCGGGTTTTGTCGCGCGATGGGGGGATGATTTTCATGGAAATCCGTCCGCGCGAGCCACTGATGATGGGGGAGTATGCGATTATAGGTGCGGACCTTCAACGTATTTCTACTTTTCGTGTCGGAGTTGCATCCCACAATTAATATTCAAAGTACAAAGGACCAGTCGATCTTATGAGCTCTTCTGCACAACCCGAGAAAAGCGCGAGCAAATTCTGGACGCCGCTGCGCGCGAGTTTGACGCTGCTAGTCTTTGCCTTGCTCTCTTCGTTTGGAATATCGAGTTGCAATAGTTCGTCGAACACTCCCGCCACAAACGCCAATGCGCCCCAGGTCAACATGACAGTCAACGGCGGCGACGCTCCAACCAAGGCGGGCACGGTACCGACCGTATTCCTGCCCGCGAACGCGCTCGAGACGGCGCTCAAGACTATAGATGGCAAGCCGTTCAAGTTAGGGGAACTGAAGGGCAAGGTGTTGCTGATAGATTTATGGGCTACATGGTGCGGCCCATGTCGCAGCGAAGTGCCCGAGCTGGTTCAAATGCAGACTGAGTACGGACCGCGTGGTTTCGAGGTCGTCGGCCTTGATATAAGTCCTGAAAGCGATACGCCGGAAGGCGTCCGCGACTTCATGAAAGAGTTCAAGATCAATTACAAGGTCGCCTTCGTCGAAAGAGAAATGGCCGGGTCGTTGATGCGCGGAGGGAACATTCCGCAGAGTCTGGTGGTGGCGCCCGACGGTCGGGTCATCATACATTTCACCGGGTTTGACCGCCTCAGCACGCCGAAGAGAATGCGTACGGCGATAGAGCAGGCGCTGCAAGCGAATGAGAAGCCGAGCTCGCCGGGAGAAGCGGCGAAGTAGCGCCCACCCATTTAGGTTTGAGTGGCTTGCCTTGAGGTTGCCTTACTTGTCTGAGCCCCGCTCAGGGGTTTCGCCCAGTCCTTCGGCCACGCTCTTCCTGGCGCGCTCTTCGATTTCCCGCATCTCTCTTTCGACGCGTTCCTCTACCTGATCAATCGGGGCTGCTTCGGCCTCTTCGTCCTGGGTCCTGACCTTATCTTTATCGATCTCCACTAATTCGACCTCCGGTCATGAATTATGATGGCGTATGGACTCGCGCAATCGTCTCACTGTTTGCCAGGGAGCGCAAACTGATACAGCTTGGGGTGCTGGTGAATAGATCGGTGAGCTAATGGGCCGCCGTGTCAATGAGGTCAGTACCGAAACGCGGTAGCGTCGGGTCCTGCATGACCCGGTGAGAGCGAGCGGTTTTTATCCGCCTGGGTATTGTGTGCGGTCCGGCGTCGCCGCGGAAGAAAATCCATCACTATTCCAGCGTGCGTTCTGAAGAGCTTTATTCGCAAAAAAACGCAATCGCCTCGTAGGTTATGATAGAGCCCAAACCGAGCCTGTCGATGAGGAACACCCGAAGAGGAATGCCTGGATGACCAAACCTTTCAACTGCTCAATGTGCTCGGCGCCTCTCGATCTGGCGAGCGCCGAGGGCATGACGGTGCGTTGTGGTTATTGTGGAAACAACGCGATCCTTCCCGAAGAGCTGCGACCCATCAACGTGTCCAGACCTTCGCCCGGAGGCTCGCTGCTTTCTTTGATCGATCGGGCAATGAAGATGGCCGAGATCTCGCAATTGCTTCAGGCGCGAAATAAAATCGGGGCAATTAAGCTGTATCGCGAAACTTTCGGCAGCGGACTGGCGGAAGCCAAGGCGGCGGTTGAGCAGATCGAGCGCGGTCAACCGATCACCGTCTCGCAGACGGATGTGCAGTCTGACTATTCCCAACCGTTTCAAGCAGTCCAACCTGCCCAGGTAGTGAATCTGCAGGGTAAGAGGATAGGACGTTGGGTGGTGGGGTTTATCGTCCTGCTTATTCTCGTCCCCGTTATCTTCGCTGCGGTGGGAATAATTACGGCTTTTAAGGCGGTGCAGCACAGTACACCGACGTTTGCGGCCGACGGATCAAAGGGAAGTTCCGCCGCTCCTGGCTTCGCAGCTCCCGCGCTTGAGTTCGGCAGCGAAGGCATTGGCGCGGGTCAGTTCAAAGATGCGAGAAGCGTCGCCGTCGATAACGACGGGCGGATCTACGTAGCGGAATATCTGGGTGGCCGGATTCAAGTCTTCGACTCGCAGGGAAAGTTCATTACGCAATGGATGCTTGACCCCAAAGCGGCGGTCTATGATCTGGAAGTCGATCGCAAGGGTGTCGTATACGTGGCTCAACCGCGCGCGACCTACCGTTACTCCGCTGCAACCGGCGAGCTGTTGGGCGAGGTCGCGAAACCTCCTACAAATCCGCACGATACTTACTATGATGTCGAGGTGGGACTGGATGGAAGTCTCTATGCCATCGCGGGCCAATACAATCTTATACACATCGGACCCGACGGTGCATTCCGAACCCAAATCAATCTTAGAGATAAGACCAGCGAGGATGGTTCGTTCGACCGGTTAGCCGTCGACGGGCAGGGCGATATGTATGTAATGGGACGAAGCGATCAGACCGTGTACAAGCTCTCGCCAAACGGAAAGTTCATCAACAGGTTTGGCGGACGAGGCAATGGGCCGGGACAGTTCAGCTCGGCCAACAGCATCGCGGTTGATGGACAGGGCCGAATTTACGTCAGCGATTCGGGTCGCGGCGTGCATGTCTTCGATAACGATGGCAGGTATCTTGATTCCTTTGGCGGGAACATCGTGGTCTTCGGGATGGCTATCAACGATCGAAACGAAATCTTCGCCACCGAGCGCAATCGCTACAAGATCGTCAAGTACGTGCCGGTGAAGTAGACTTGGATCGAAGAATAATCCACCGAGAATGAACCACAGAGAGCACAGAGAGCACAGAGAAGTTATGAATTTTGAATTCTGAATGATGAATTGAAGACAGCTTTCGTCTTTCTCTAAATTCACAATTCAGAATTCAGAATTGAGAATTCTTTCTCTGCCCGGTGACCTCTGTGGCCTCTGTGGTCAAACTTAATTCGCAATACCAACTAGTCCTTGTTTCCTCTATTAAATACCGGTTCAAAGTGGCGGGTCGTATGTTCGGTTACGCTCGGCGGCGCCGCGTCGGGCGATGCTGGAGCGAGCTCCTTTGTGGGCTTGGTTTTGAGAAAAGAGGGTCTGGCCTCGAGAAGGATGTCCGGCCGTGACGTAGTAGCGGGCTGAGATCGAAGCAAGGAGATGCCTTTGTAGATCAGGAATCCAATGCCAAGAACGGAGAGAAATGTCCCGATGTCCGCCACCAACTGCTCGCCGAAAACCTTCTTGCCAAGAATAATGATCGTCAGTCCCAGAGTGAGAAGAAAGAAGCCGAACAGCAGGGGATTCCGCCAGTTGCTTTGCAGGGCAGGAGCGCTCTGAATCGCCATTTCAGTAGTTCCGGGCGTAGATAGCTCGCTTGCCAACGCATCCGAGATCGAACGCAATCCAAGTCCGCATGCGCGGCAAAAACGCTGCTCGCCATCATTCTCTTTGCCGCACTTAGGACAGTACATCCGATCCATCTCCTGGTCTTCGATACGAAACTCAACGCTGGTAGGTTCGGCAGTAAAGAATCAGATTGAGGACTTTTCGACTAACCTTCAATTGGGATTGATTTTCTCAATCTCTTTTTCAATTACCGGGAGTAAGCGCTGCCGGATTTTGAAAACCATAGCGTCAGCTTGTTTCACGTCGTCCTCCAGCCTACCCCGGCTTTGAAGAGTTTGATTCAGCAGACTTTCAATTCCCCTGCGCTCATTCTCCAGGACCCGGCGTCGAGTGTCCCGCAGCTCAAGAGTGCGGGTTGAGCCTATCGAAACCATAGCGCGCTCGATACTTTCAGGACGCATATCTTCTTCGATGCCGATCATGCGACTTCTTAATGACGTTTCTTTCTCGATCAATTCGAGAAGGAGTTTTCGCAAAATTTCGGCGCGTTGTTCGGCGCGGGTTAGAACATCCAGGTTGAGCGCCAGGCGATTTTGCTTGTCATTGGGCGAGCCGCTTTGGTTTGCGTCGGGAGCGAGGACCCTTTCACTTATCTCGCGCAGTCTAACGTTCAAAGTTTGAAGCGATTTCCTCAGCAGCCCGATTTCATTCGCCACGATGTCGAGCGAGGTGGCGTTCGCAGGAAGCTTTGGCGATAGTTCCTGTGGTGCCGAGTCCGTTGAGCGCCGTTCGAGGGTTTGAGCAATCGAAGGAATACTGAAGAGTATGACTGCGCAAACCACCGCTGGAAGAAATCTTACTTGTCTTGTCATCGCGGGCTTCCTTTCAATACGACAGTTCTGGGATGAGGATTATCACGCTTTTTCTTGCTCGGCGTTCGTTTATTTCGGCCCGAGAGAGTCGGATCAGGCGTGATCGATGTCAGATTCTGCTCCGCCGCTTAGGTGGCGCCCCCGGCTACGGCTTGGCCTTACACTTGTGCTCCGCAATATCCTGCACGTACGCCCTCAACTCACCCTTTTCGCGCTTCGCGATCAGCCCATCGAGAAATTCCCACTGGGCTTTGGGCTTGGTCTTCAGAATTGCCTCGTAGGCTTTAAGCGCGCCTTCCACACCGGCCAGGTTTACGGCCGTCTTGTCCTTTGCCTCGTCGGGGTGCTCGATAATAAACGCGGCACTAGAGAACATCATCTGCACGAAGATCTCAGAAGAGTAGTACTTCTTCGAGCCCAGGACCGGACCCAGGTAATCTCTGCACAGCTCGATGCTGATGTCGGGGACGTGGATCAACCACAATGTGAACCACTCGCGTGCCTTCTTCGCGTCCTTGTGAAACGGGTCCGACTCTAAGAGGCGAGCAATCTTGACAGCCGTGTCCCTCTCCTCTGGGGTCGAGGGTTCGCGCTTTTCTTGTGCTAGACATGAATGTGCCAAAAGGAGAGAGAGCAGGAGTAGCGAGATAGGTCTGAGAAAGCCTTTCATGTTCCTTCCTTTCATTGCTTGGTTTAGATAGCTCCACAGCTATTGTCGACGAGCGCTGCGGATCCCTGGCAAACAGTTGGATCGATGATGACCCAAGCTCCAATTGCATCGCCTCTATCCTTCCATTGTTCTTTGAAGGGTTTTCTTAACGATCATGTGCTAGTCGTGTTCGGCTTCGCCGCCGGATGTGAGTCGGTGGCTTTGCCCCGCCGACAGTGGCCAGACAATTTCGGGCTATGCCCCTGGTTCGGGCTCAGCCCCTTCGGATTCCTTGAGCCAAAGGCCGCACGAAGGGCGTAGCCCCAAGGTACAAACACCACTGCTACGGCGGGGCATAGCCCTCGCCTCACATCCGGCGGCAGAGCGGAAGACAACTCTAATCTTCCCAGTCTTGCTTACTCCACGAGCGCCGAAACCCCACATCGATTCGCCTATATTGTGGGCTGGTTCGCCTCTGTTCTTCGTCGGGCAGTATCTCAACACGGTACTCCCGGCCTTCGATGACAAAGCGAAAGCGTAGCTCCCCCTGAAGGCGGTAATCGCCTGTCTTATTGACGGGCATGACTCTCCACTGCCGGAGCGAAGCGTCAACCGCATCTGTAATGGAAGGGTGAGGGGACATCGCTACTTTCATACCATCGTATGTGCCGTCTCTCTCAAAATGTACCGCTACGATGACCAGTCCTTGAGCGCCTACAGCCTTCGCCTCTTCCGGGTATTCAGGTAGGACTACGTCTATCGCCCTGCGTCGGATGCGATACTCAGACTCAAGCGCGACTGGAATCTTTTGCTGCTGAGCAGGGGCGACCGGGACAGAGAAAAGTAGAAGACTGACGATTAAAACGAATTTCGTTTTGCGCATGAGGTTGTGCTCCTTTTTAAGCTTTTTGCTGCTGCAGAAGTTAACACGTCAGCGTGGCCCGAGCGTTCCGGTTTTACTCCTTACGCACAGTGAAAACCAGCGGTTAACGCTGCGCCTAAGCGGCGGCGCGCGATTAACATTCTAGCTGAAGGAAAAGGTGAGTTGAGAGCCAAGTTATCGCGCCGTCGGCTGCAAGGCTTTGTTGGGAGTGGCCGATTCTACTCACTCATCCTAAAGGCGGAAGTTGCTCGCGGGAGCTGTGGATTACAGCTAGCACCTCAATTTTCTGCTGTCCAGAGTCGATTAAATAGATAATTCGATAGGACCCTTCGATCACTTCCCGCACGTCATTCAGGTCATACTCAGGAACCATTCGACCTGAAACGGGAAACGTCGCAATTTGAATTGAGCGAGCCGTTAAGCGATCAATAATCCGGAGAGCGTATTCCGGTGAGGACTGAGCAACATAATCATGTATTGCTTGAAGCTGAGCGAGTGCCGATTCTGTCCAGAGGACCTTCACGATGGTAGCCCGAATCGCTCCCGCACTTCCGTCACATCAACGGTCTTGCCAGCTTTGCTATCGGCCAAGCCACCCTCAATCGACTGCCGCACATAAATTTCGTGCATTAACTGATCCCAGGTCAGATCATCGGGCAAACTCTCCAACAATCGTCTTGCCTCTTCTTTGATATTTCCTGCGCTCATGCCGTTGAATATAAACATTGATTCCCGATACGGTCAATCGATTCCATAGGTTGGCACGCGCAACGCTGGCCTTCAGCTTCGGCGCGCGATCAGCCTTCAATTTACGAAGAAGGAGTTTACTTGAGAAGCACGCATCGCGCCGTCAGCTGCAAGCTTTGTTGGATTGCGGGGTCGCAACATCAATCCCGTGACGTGAACCATGCGATCTCTCCCAAACTCGGTTCATGTCCGAGTTCGTCCCATTCTGAAGCAATTCTGTCGAGCGCCTCAACTGGCGAAAGATTCCAAAAATCAAATACCGCTTCATGGGGACGGAACTGCCCGACTCCGATAGCAGGCAAGCGAAGCAACCGCTCTATCACTTTGAAAGATTCGACGCGACGCAGTCGTTCGTCGCCAATGCCATGGAGTTGTTCGAATTGCGCCGGTATCTCCCACAGTCCAACGTAATCTTCGAAACACTCTTTGTAAGTTGCCTCAACAACTTCTCGTATCCGATCAATGGTCATCTCGAGCATCGCTTCGTTTCAATTATCAACTCGCCATTGGCAACTTCACCGGTGACCGTCCGAGCGCGGGTACTTCTCCCGCAATCACGCGAACGGCCGCATCCTCGGATTCGACTGCCGACTCAAATGTCAGCAGTGTTGTCGCTCGCTCAGGCATTCCCGGAAGAACATATGGATTACCGAAGACGGTAACGATCATAGGGATACCCGCCTCGCCGAGGGCGCGCAGTACCTCAGCATGGGCCTGCCCCAGGGCGACGCTGCCTTTGTACGCGGCTACGCGCGCGCAGACGGCCACCAGCGCGATGTCGCAATCATGAACGCCCGCAAGTACCTGTTCGACGTTCGAAGCATCGGCGCTCGATTCGACCAGCCGCGCGCGATACCGCGATTGAAGCTCCTTCGAAAACCGCGAACCGGCAGGCTCGCGTAAAGCGTGGGCCCAGACCGGCACGGCATCTTTCAAGATGACCGCCGCCACGCGTCGACTGTCCAGCGCGAGCGGCAGAAGTCCGAGCGGGTCGCGTATCAGCGTGACCGCTCGCTCGAATAGTTCGCGAGAGGTGGAAGCATGCGATGGACTCCCGACGACGTCCCAGACGCCGTCCAACGAAACCATTCGTTCGGTGTGGAGCCCGCACCACGCCTTCGCCTGAAGAACCCGACGAACCGATTGATCTATGCGTTCACGTGCGATGCGGCCCGAGGTGACAGCATCGCAGAGTGCCTCGTGACTGCGAACGACATCGGCCGAGTAGAGCGCGACGTCACAACCCGCCTCGATCGCGAGAACCGCAGCTTCTCCGATCTCATACAGATCGGCCACAGCTCCCATGTTGAGCGCATCGGAAAAAATCAGGCCGTCGAACTTCATCTCTCGGCGAAGTATTCCATCGACAATAGGGGGCGAGAAAGTGGCAGGCCTCATGCGAGGGAAGCCGTCTTCCAGCGCCGGCACCGCGATGTGCGCCGTCATCAAAGCTCGCACGCCGCGCTGAACGGCGGATCGAAAAGGAGGAAGCTCGACATGCTCTAATCGCGCGCGCGTAGCGTCGAGTACTGGAAGCAGAATATGTGAATCGAGAGCGGTGTCGCCGTGACCAGGAAAGTGTTTGGCGGTTGCGATCTGTCCTTCGTCCTGGGCGGCGCGTATGAATGCGGCGCCCCAGTTGGCGACCGTCTCGGGGTTGTCGCTGAATGCGCGCGTGTTGATGATTGGATTGGCGGGATTATTGTTTACGTCGAGGACCGGATAGAAGTTGACGTGGACGCCGATTGCTCTTCCTTCGCGGGCAGTGATGCGAGCGGCCTCGGCGGCGGATTCCGTGTCGCCTGTCGCGGCCAGGGCCATCGCGCGGGGCAGGCGAGTGCCGCCGCGAAGCTGCATTCCAACTCCGCCCTCGAAATCGGAAGCAAAGAGAAGTGGAAACTTTGCGCGGGATTGCAGGCGGTTGGTCAGCGCCGCGGTAGTGAGCGCATCACCGTTGAAGATAATGAACCCGCCGACCGATAGCTTCTCGATCGCGTGGATGAGACGCGCGAACTGCTCGCTTTCCTCGTGGATAAGTACGCCCGAGACGTCCGGCATTAAGAGCTGGCCGACCCGTTCTTCGAGAGTCATCTCGCTTAGTGTTGACTCGACCCACTCATTGCGCTCGGACTCGTCGTGGTTGTGCAAGCAGCTCGCCCCTTCGTTTACCGGTCTCGCTGGATATTAACTGCTGAATTCAAATTGGTAAATTGATGGGTGGTTTGAATCATCTATTCATTTAGTCATTGATTCATTGTTTCAATCACCGACCGGAATACTTAGAAACAAATGGCTCAATGAAACAATGATCAAATGATTCAATCCTCACTCTCATTCTCGAATCAGCCGGGACGAAGCCGCGCTTAGCGCTGTATTATTGCTATGAGTGGTGCGGACGTGCGATAATACGCCGGTTTGTAAACCACAATGAAGCGGCTACTACTCATCACTGTTATCTCTCTGCTCCTCGTGAGCGGTTGGAGTCATGTACTCGCTGCGGCGCTCTGTCCGCAAATGCAAGTCAAGGCTTCCTGCCCCATGCAGCTGATGCACCACTCATCTTCATCGCACGAAACAATGGCGATGGGGGCGATGGGCGATATGCCCATGACGGAGACGGGAGTCTCCACAGCGGAAGTTTATTCAGTGGATCCCCCGATGGGATCATGCCCGCACTGCTTCTCTAAGTCTGAGTATCCGACCTCGTCCATAGTTGCTGTCAAAGGTGTAGACCAGGGTAGGAGAAATCTCCGGGTCATCCTTCAACAGGCGCTTGCACCTATTGCCTTTCAGACCCGTTCATTTGCTGCTCCGATCCTGACGAGACAGCACGCTCCACCTCAAGCCCCTACCGCCCGGCACGTCTTAATCAGCGTTTTCCTTATTTAGTCCTTCTCGAACGTCTCGGCGTTATACCTGGCTGAGGCGCACATCTGCGTTCACTCAAAACAGATAAATTAGAGCTGAGTAGAAAGCGGCCGCTCCCACACAACTTTCTGCTCCTTTGAGTCATTCGGGAGGGAATCGTGAATCGTTTTAAGTTAAATTTGCGCTCGAAGTTTTGCGCCATCGCCATCGCTGGCCTGCTTCTGGGCGTTGCTTCTGCGCCCGCATGGGCACAGCACGATATGCAGAACATGCCCGCTATGAATATGGGAAGTAAACGCAAAGCCAATGCTAAATCCAGATCCAGATCGACAGTGGCTAGAAGAAAGCAGGCGCAAAAAAGAGGCGGCATGAGCGCGATGAACATGAAGGGCAGGAGCAGGCCCTCCCCATCGCGAGCGTCATCACCGTCGAAAAAGACGCCCGTCCAAACGATGGACACGAACATGCCGGGTATGTCTGGAATGCCGTCAGAGATAGCTTCGCCATCAGTGGCGCCGTCGGTCTCGCCTCAGGCGATGGACATGACGATGCCGGGAATGCACATGCCGATGGCCACTTCGTCACCGCCTACCACCGCGTCGCCCGTAATCCCGGTTGAAAAGATGGATATGAGTATGCCCGGAATGCAGATGCCGGCAACTCCGACAAATGCGAAGACTGATCAGGCTCAGACTCCGTCGCCGCATGACAACATGCCCGGGATGGAAATGCCGCAGACTTCGGGCACACCCACTGCCACACAAGCGAATCCGCATGCTACTCACGACAACACGGGCGCCATGGGGAACATGAACATGGACACTGCCAGTGAACGCGGACAGCCATCGACCATGGCAGGGATGAACATGCCCGGCATGGTGATAGGCAGTAACGGCACGATCACTTCGCGATCCGGCTCAGGCACGTCGTGGCAGCCGGCTTCAACTCCCATGCACATGCTTCACTGGCAGGAGGGTGACTGGATGGTCATGGTGCACGGCGAAGCAAAATTAGGTGTCAACGCCCAAGGCGGCCCTCGCGGAGTAACGAAGCTTGAATCGCAGAACTGGCTAATGGCCATGGGATCGCGACCAGTTGGACACGGCACGCTCGACCTACGCAGCATGTTCAGTCTGGAGCCTGTTACGTTTTCGCCGGGCGGTTCACCCGAGCTCTTCCAGACGGGCGAGACTTACAAAGGCCAGCCACTTCTGGATAAACAGCACCCGCACGATCTCTTCATGACCTTATCCGCCTCGTATTCAGTGCCGCTTGGCGAACGAGGGTCCTGGTTCGCATACCTGGGTTTTCCAGGAGAACCCGCGCTCGGCCCTACTGCTTTCATGCACCGCGCGTCCGCCGCCGAGAACCCGGCTGCGCCGCTGGCTCACCACCTTCAGGATTCGACTCATATCTCGTTCGGGGTGTTTACCACAGGGTTTACTTATCGCTGGTTCAAGGTGGAAGGATCGGTCTTCAACGGGCGCGAGCCTGATGAGAATCGTTACAACTTTGAGTTCAATCCGTGGAGCTCGCATTCGGCTCGCATCTCATTCGCGCCGACCAGGAACTGGGCGATGCAGGTCAGCTATGGCCTGCTCAAGAACCCGGAAGCCGTGGAGTCCGGCGACGTGAGGCGGACCACCGCCTCCATCAGCTATAACAAGCCGCTGGCACGTGGAAATTGGGCGACAACACTTATCTGGGGACGAAATCGTGAGAACCATCATAACCAGCCCGCGACCTTAAACGGTTACACGGCGGAATCAACCCTTCAGTTCATGAGCCGTAACTATGTCTACACCAGGCTGGAGCTGGTAGATAAGAACGGGCTGTTGAATAGTGCAGAGCGCCTTAGTCTGGGCATCGCAGACAGCCACCCACTGTTCCGCATCGGGGCTTACACATTCGGCGCTGCTCGCGACGTTTGGGAGACTGATAAATTCTCGGTAGCGCTGGGAGGTGATGTGACCTTCTACTCCAAGCCGGCCATGCTCGATTCCGTTTACGGCAACAACCCGACTTCGTATCACTTTTTTGTTCGGTTCCGTCTGGGCCGCATGTCAAAGGGCGGACAAGACTCGGCACGAGCGAACGGCGCCAACAACACGGAGGCTCTCAATCCGAGGCCTCGGCCATAGTCGACGAAGGCGGTGAGTTGAGATGGGACGAGCGCCTCTAACTTTTGCGTCCCTATCCGCGGACACCTATCTTATTCGCGTCTGATCCGAGATAGTCGCGTCACCCATCGGACGACAGGGTCTCGCCGTTTCATATCGTCGCCTGTCAGCTTGGAGTTTGTGGATAACATCGGCGCGCTCAACCGCCGATGCATTCATGATTAATTGACTAATCAAGGCGGCGGCTTCGTCGCACCGTCCCAGCTCAGCCAGGGCCATCGCTACCAGCGCACCGTGGTTGATCGCGGCTGTAGCTTCATAAACCGATCGCGCGAGTTCGAGCGCACGTTTGCCGTCGCGCAGCTCAACTTGCGGAGATGCGGCCAACAGGAACGCCAGCGTCGCCGTGGTGAGTAGATTTTGCGGGGACCGCGCGTGCGCGTTGTTCAGCGCCGATAGCGCCTCAACATAATTCCTGTGTCCCACAAGAATGTTGGCATGACCCACCAGCGCACTCTCGTTCTCCGGCTCAGCCTTCAATACCGTCAAGAACTCAACATCCGCCTGGTCCGGCAGATGTAGTTTGACCAGCTCCTGCGCAAGCAACAGCCTGGCATTGCTATCGCCGGGCGATGCGGTGATTACGAACCGCAGCTGTTTAATCGCTCCTTCATGTTGATCTTGCTGTGCGAGCAGCAGACCCAGGTTGTAATGTGCGTTTGTATGGTTGGGGTCGAGGCGAAGTGTTTCTTCGAATTCAGAAATTGCTCCGCGCAGGTCACCAGTCTGTGATAGAGCTGCGCCCAGATTGAAGTGTGCGGGAATACTATCCCGCTGCTCAAGGATGGCTTTGCGAAACTCGGTCGCTGCATCCGAGTATCTCTGCGCTTCCAGCGCAGCCCTGCCGCGACTCAAATGAAGGCGGGCTCCTTTGACTAGATCAAGAAGCCGGTCGACGAACGGGTCTGAGGCACGAACCCCTACCGAACCACTGAGCACAAGCTGCGATTGAACTTTTTCTATCTCGCCGGTGCCCTTGTAAGCGATCGAGAGGGCGTAGTGAATCCGATTGGCTTCCGGCGCGAGTGTCAGTGCTCGCTCGAGGTATTTGATTGCATCTCGATAGCGACGCTTCGATAGCGCTACTTGCCCGAGCCCATATTGCGCTGCAGCGCTGGCTTCGTCGAATTCAATCGCGCGATTGAAGAACTGCTCCGCCTCTTCCAGTTGGTTACGTTGTAGGTAAACATTTCCCAGGCTCACGAGCAGTGGCAGATAGTCCGCACGCAGACTGACCGCGCGGGTATACGCGCCGATTGCTTTCTGAATCTCATCCTGTCGCTCGTATAGTTTTCCCAGCAGATAGATCCATCGGAACTCCTTGGGTGCGAGACGGGAGGCGTTGGTGTAGCACTCCATGGCCGGAGTAAGAAGAGAATACGCCTGATAGAGTTCACCCATCGTCCCGTAGGCTTCGGCTAGTTTCTCTGCGGGCGTGCCGAGGGCCTTTGTAGCGGCTTTGAGCGCATTCTGCGCGGAGTCTAGTTGTGCCCGAACTTCCTGCTCCAAGTCGCTCGTGTCCGGCAGGTGAATGGGAAGCAAGGCCTGTGCGGGGGCCGGTATGACGCTTTGATTCAACTGCGCAAGGCCACGGGCATCCGCCGCACACGAGAGGATGAGCACCAGGCAAATGAAAACGGTGTGCACACAGCGCTCAGTCTTTATTGGCTGAATGTAGTAAAGATCCACGTCAAGTATTCGCACCCTCTAATGGTTAGTTGAGCGTCCGTCTGAATAGTCCTCTCACTCTTTTTGAGCGGAGGTCCCTTCCTTCAGCGTCATGTACCGATCGAGCAATGGGGCTTTCCATTCTTCGATCTTGCCACCGGGCCAGTGAACTCGGACCGCGTCAATGCGGGTTGCACTGCCTAATCCGACGAGCACTCTGGGGTCCTGTGAAGAACAATAGCTTCCGTCGGTGCGGGCCCGTCGCAACAAGAGCTGCTTCGAGGATACGATAACCTCCACCGACGACCCGAGCATGTCGCGGCTTGATTTGCCGCCCACCAGTCGTAGCCCCAGCCAATGATTCCGATTTCCGATTCGGTTAAGAAACAACCGAGCCGGGCCATTATTGTTGGTGACCAGCACATCAGTGTCTCCGTCGTTGTCTACGTCACCGAAGGCCGCGCCGCGGCCAACACCAGGCATTCGGAACGCTTCGCCGCCCTGATCGGATACCTCTGCAAATCGGCCATCGCCCTCGTTATGGAAAAGTTGATTGGGCTGGCTGAGTGGATAGGGCTCGCCTCTGCGTGCCAGTTCCTGCAAGTGCCGGACGGCCCCGTTAACGGCGAGCAGGTCGAGTCTTCCGTCGTTATCGTAATCGAAGAAGAGAGTGCCAAAGCCCGTGAACCTGCTGCCGGGCAGGCCCAGATTAGATTCCCGAGTCCGGTCTTCAAAGTTGGCGCCCCCGCGATTGACGAAGAGGGTATTGGACTCTTCCATTAGATGTGTGACGAAGAGGTCTTCGGTACCGTCCCCGTTGAAATCGCCAGCGTCGACGCCCATGCCCGCCTCGGCCAGTCCATCACGATTGACAGCGACTCCTGCCAGCAGCGCTTCGTTCTTGAAGGTCCCATTTCTCTGATTGATCCAGAGTTGGTTTGGGTCTCCATCATTGGCGACGTAGGTGTCGATCCAGCCGTCGCGGTCGAAATCCGCAGTGACGATTCCAAGACCATTGCCGAACTCAAGAGCTACGCCGGCAACCGCCGTCACATCGTCAAACGTTCCATCGCCCTTGTTGTGCAACAGCCGGTTGCCGGGCGGGCGGAAAGCCCGCGGCCCGCAATAATCCTTCGCGGTCGTATCTGAGTAGCACGTCGGGCTTGTCGCGGGTGTGAATTCCCCGTAGTTGATCACAAAGAGATCAAGCCAGCCGTCCCGGTCATAGTCGAAGAATGCTGCACTGGTGCTCCAACGGCCATCGTCCGCGTGTGCCCGCTGTGTGACGTCGGTGAATTTGCCATTCCCGTTGTTAAGATACAAATAGTTTGCGCCAAGGTTGGTGAGATATAGATCAGGCCAACCGTCGTTGTTAACATCCCCGACGATCGCCCCCATCCCGTATCCATAAGCTGAAATACCGCTCTGACTGGTGACGTCGGTAAAGAGTAGACGGCGGCTGCCGTCTTTCCCGATCATCAAATCATTTCTGAAGAGTTTCCCGCGCGGCCGGCCAGCCTCGCGCCAGGGAAAGAGGGTCCGTTCGGGTTGGTCCCCGGGTTCGAGCACGGATCCCTGAACGAGATAGACATCAAGGTCTCCATCGTTATCGAAATCAAAAAGCGCCGCCCCGGCGCCCATCACCTCCGGCAGAAAGAGCTCACCCGTCATGCCGTTGTAATGGCGGAATTTCAGCCCAACCCTTTCCGCAACCTCCTCAAAGATCGACGAGGACGCGGCGGGCTTGCTTCGAGCTGATTGACCATTCACCGAGCACGGTAAGAGGCAAAGCGCGAGCACGATGCCCCTGTGAACGGACTTGTGAATTGCGGTTGTGAGTTCCATGAAGTTGCCGTCTGGCCGAGTATCGCAAACATGGGGACTCATGTGAAGTGGGTCAAGATTCTTGACATCGAGGCCACCTTGCTATAGAAAACACTAGACATCCTCTCTTTCGCATGTTCTCTTGCAGAGTCATCCTCGATGTGTACCTCTGGCTTTATCCACCCTACGAAAGTTGCTCGGTAGTAAACCGACAAGTGAGGTCCCTCATGAAGAAATCTAAGCGCTTATCCTCCCTGTTGAGCATGGTCTTCGCCATCGCTTTCCTCAATGTTTTGGTATCAGCGCAATCAGCCGATGACAAAAACCGAATCGCCTCAGCCGCCTCTAACGGCGACAGTGTCAGGTTCGATGTAGCAGTTCAGCACTCCGGCGCGACGCTGACCGTCTCGGCGCCGAACGGCAAGGTCTACCGCAAGGAATTTAAGGCGGGGACGGCACCTATATTCAAGCTGGTTGATAAGTTAGGCGCGAGACTGCCCGACGGGCAGTACGTCTACGAACTTCGGCTAACACCAACCCTTTCACCCGAAATGAAAAAAGAGCTGGCCGCGAGCCGCGACAAGGACGAAGACGCGGCCGAAGAGGCCGAAGGTCGCGCCCGGGCAGCCTTACCCTCAAATGCTCTGGTCCAGTCCGGCGCGTTCTCAGTTCAGGGCGGCGCGATTGTTGTAGCCGGCGGCATCGAAGCGGAGGCCCCGCGGGGCGGCGCTAAGGTGGGGAGCAAGCTACGCAGTTTGCAAGAGCCTGACCCCTATGATCGGCGTGGGGCGTCCTCGCTGCAAGGGGCGGCCTACTTTCTCGATGCAGTTGTGAGGCAACCAACCCGGAAGACATTCGTTGCCGGAATCCCACACCCGGCGTTTCCTGATGACGTGATTCCAGACGACTTGATCGTGCAGGGCAGCGCGTGCGTCGGGCTCGACTGCGTCAACGGCGAGACCTTCGGATTCGACACCATTAGGCTGAAGGAGAACAACACGCGTATACAGTTTGACGATACGAGCGTCGGCTCCTTTCCAACCAACAATTGGCAGATTCGAGCTAATAGCTCGGCCAGCGGCGGCGAGAGCTTCCTGGGCTTCGTCGATCAAGGCGCGAGCGGCAATTCGGAAACAGGAACGGTAGTCTTATCTGTTGCCGCGGGAGCAGCCGCAAATTCGATTAAGGTAGACAGCACGGGGAGGCTCGGGCTGAGGACTGCCACGCCGGTGCTGGATGTCCATATCAACACCAGTAATACTCCGGCGATTCGCCTGGAGCAGAATAGCTCGGGCGGGTTTACCGCTCAGACCTGGGACGTCGCCGGAAACGAAGCCAACTTCTTCGTTCGCGACGTCACGGGCGGCTCAAGGTTCCCGTTTAGGATCCGACCCGGCGCGCCAACTAGTAGTATTGATATTTCCGCCAGTGGCAACGTAGGAATCGCCACTGCGAGTCCACACTCCGCGCTGGATGTTTCAGGCAATACGCTAACCCTGGGCTCTGTAAGTGGGGGTAGCAATAGACTGGACGCCACAATAAAACTAAATCGGTTTGCGATGCCTCCGTTTACGAATGCGAACCTGGACTTTGCGTTATTCGCCGCCGCTACTACGAGTACGGAGAACATTGCAAGTTTCGGTGGTGGCGCCACTGGATTTTCCGCGGCAACAGTAATCTTGTTCAATACTGGAGCCACCACTAACACCGACACCGGCACCGAACGGATGCGCATCACTTCTGCCGGCAATGTTGGCATTGGGACGAACGCACCCACCGATTTACTCTCCGTGAACGGGAACGCCAGCAAGCCCGGTGGTGGATCCTGGTCAAGCTTTTCGGATGAGCGCTTGAAGAACATCACCGGGCGTTTCAACAGCGGACTTAGTGCGGTCATGCAACTGCAGCCGCTCCGCTATGAGTACAAACGGAACAATGCCCTGGGCCTGGTTTCGAATGGCGAGCACATTGGATTTGGTGCGCAGGCGGTACAGAAGCTTATTCCAGAAGCTGTGACGACCACGGCCCAGGGCTATCTGCTCGTCAACAACGACCCAATCCTCTGGACCATGCTCAACGCGATCAAGGAGCAGCAGAAAGAGATTGAACAACTGAAAGTCGAGGTTCGGCGGTTGCGGATGACGTCGCGCAGACGAGGACATTGAACTCGTCATTAGCCATCCGGCAAAAATACATCAGCGGGTGCGGCAAGAGTAATCCCAATCGCCGGCGTAAATCCCGCCTGTGCCCACTGATTGCAATTACCCGAAACTATGTCCGGGGAGGCTCCCTTCAAAGAAGCCTTCCCGGATTGTTTTCGCCGCCCTGCATCTAATCACACTCTCCTGCGTTCAATTAAAGCAAATGTTCGCCGGTGATCGCATCCGATCCGCTGGCTGCGGTTGCTTGCGTTTAGCCAGGATGGAAGGCTTTCTGTATAATCGGGAACCTGAGAGAAAATTACATGAAGACAAAAGTGCTATTGGTTACTCTCCTGGCGGTCATCGCCGTGATTGGAACTGCATGTGGGCAAGCCACGAGCGATGGTTCGCAAAGGCCGCCTCGCGTCGAGAGAACGCAAACCAGTTCCTCGCAGGTGCCTGCCTATCAAACGGCGGTCAGCGCGGGGGCACTGCGGCCGACCCTTGCGCCGGAGAGATTCATTGGGCCCACGCAGGACGCTTACCGCGTAGCCAGGGAAATTCCCGAGACGATTGCGCAGCTTCCGTGCTATTGCCATTGCGACAAGAGCATTGGCCACAAGAGTCTTCATAGCTGCTTCGAAGACACGCACGCATCGCAGTGCACGATCTGTGTCAGCGAAGCCTTAATGGCTTACGATCTTCAGAAGAACGGAATGACGCCCGCGCAGATTCGCGATCGCATCGTTACGCTCTACTCCAGGGCTGAATAGGATGAAGAAGGCAATGCGAATAAAAATCATATGTAAGCTTGGGCTCGCGCTGACGTTGGTATTGACGGCAAGCACAGCTTTCGCGCAGAAGCGAATGCGCGATGCGGAACGACATGCGACCGCCGCGGCGAGAGTTTTCGATCAGATCATGGCGGTGCGCGACCGAAGCATTCCACGAGACCTGCTCAACAAGACCGAAGCCATCGCGGTCTTTCCCGGGGTCGTTAAGGCTGCGTTTATTCTTGGAGGGCATGGCGGACAGGGCGTAATCAGCCGTCGCATCAAGAATGGATGGACCGCGCCGGCCTTCTTTAATCTTGGAGGCGCAAGCATCGGGCTGCAAATCGGCGCCCAGAAGACGGACTACGTGCTTCTGATAATGAATCAGGAAGGCCTCAAGGGATTGCTTGAAGACAAGTTTGAGATCGGGGGCGAGGTCAGCGTGGCCGCCGGACCGGTCGGACGCACGGCTTCGGCTACCACCAACGTTACGCTCGATGCGGCCATCCTTTCATATTCGCGCAGCAAAGGCGCGTTCGTCGGCGTTGCCCTTAAAGGTGGTACCATCACACCGGATAACGATTTGAACGAGGCTGTCTATGATGGAAAGAAGGCCCGCGAGGTCTTGAGTGGCGAGATTGATATCGACACAATGCCTCCCGCCGTCAGGATCTTTCCCGCGACCCTAAGCCGTTATTCGCGCAGATAAGCAGGACACACGGAGGAACGAGATGAATAAACTACTTCGACTGGCGCTCAGCGGTGGTCTCTGCTTAATGCTGCTCATCTCATTGTCTGATCTTGCTGCGGCACAGAGTAAGAATGCGAAGCGGATTAATCAGGCCACTGAAAGAGCGCGTAAAGCGGCGCGGGTCTTCACGGAGATCATGGCTGCTCCCGACAAGGCAATTCCCAAAGACCTGCTGGACAAAGCGGAGGCGGTTGCGGTGTTCCCAAACGTCATTAAGGCCGGTTTTATACTTGGTGGGCGCGGCGGCACGGGTGTAATCAGCCGGCGCGTACGCGGAGGCTGGAGCGCGCCTGCGTTTTTTAACCTGGGGGGCGCGAGCGTTGGGTTGCAGATCGGGGCCTCGTCGACCGACTTTGTCATGCTGTTCATGAATCCGCCTGCGCTGAAAGGATTGCTGGAAGATAAGTTTGAAATCGGAGGTGAGGGAAGTGTCGCAGCCGGACCTGTCGGTCGCGCTGCCGCCGCCTCAACCAATCTCACACTCGACGCGGGAATCCTTACCTACTCGCGCAGCAGGGGTCTCTTCGCAGGTCTCGAGCTCAAAGGCGTAGTCATCAATCCTGACAACGACGACAATCGCGCCGTCTATGGGATGACCGCAAAAGACATCCTAACCGGAAGCGACAAGATGAGTCTCAGTCGAATGCCGGCGGGTGTAAGGATCTTTCCGCGAACTCTCGCGCGTTACTCTGTTCGTCGATAAGCTTGACGCTTCGACTACACGCCTTTATATTCACCTTCGCGCCGCTTGCCCATCGATGCGCTGTTCCTCACTTGGAGGAGTGTTGCAATGCAACCACGCACCCAACGTCAGAAAGAGATCCTGGACTACATCACTCGCTTTATAGCGCGCCACGGGTATGAGCCTTCGTATGCGCAGATCGCTCGTCACTTCGGCGTATCGTCGAAGGCGACAATAGCGAAACATATTGCCGCACTCGAGAGTCGTGGACTGCTCTCACGCCGCAGTGAAGACGGAAGTTTCAACCTCGAAGTGAAAGTAGAAGATATCCCATCCGACGCTATATGTGAGTTGCCGCTGCTGGGTCAGGTTGCGGCCGGCGCGCCGATCGATGCGATAGAAGACATGGAGCCGATCATAGTTCCGCGGTTTCTCCTGGGTCGCGTGCGCCCCGAGCGCGTATACGCCTTGCGTGTCTCGGGCGATTCGATGATCGACGAGCATATCTGCGACGGCGACATAGCACTTATTGAGAACAGAACCGAGGCACGCGACGGTGAGATCGTAGTTGCGCTGGTGGATGGGGCGCGCGTCACTCTCAAACGTCTCTTCCGTTTCGGTTCCGACGTTGAACTGCGACCAGCGAATTCGCAACTAGCGCCTTTAAGACTGCCTGCCTCAGATGTTCAGGTCCAGGGTATTTTCCGCGGCCTCCTCCGGCCATCGAATTAGAATCAGAGCCTAACTCGGAATCATCGTAACGCGCGTCAGTGCCTATCCATCGTGCACCTCTTGCGATAAGCCGCTAGCCAAAAGCGAGCCGTACCTTGTTAGCCGTCTGTCATTCTCAAAAAATCTTCGACCAGGTTAGGGTCCAACTCGCGGCCGGCCATCATCGAGAGGGTACGTATCGCTTCCGCTTTCGTGCGCGTTGGCTTGTATGATCGCCGCGACCGCAGCGCCGTATAAACATCGACTACGGAAATGATGCGGGCCACGAGCGGGATATCCTGTCCTTTGAGCCCGTCCGGGTAGCCGCTGCCGTCCCAGTGTTCATGATGATGGAGCACGATCTCCCTAATCGTGGAGGTCATACCGGGAAGTCTCGAGATAATTATTGCCCCGAATCGTGGATGTAGGCGCATAACCGCCTCTTCGTCTTCATCAAGCTTTCCCGGCTTTAAGAGAACGCACGGCTCAATGTAGTACTTACCGATGTCGTGGGCCCATGCGCCGGATTCGACTTCTTCAAGTCTTGGATGTCCCGATTTTCCTCCACAGCCACAATGCTCGGCGAAGAGGCGGGCTAGTCTTGCTGTGGCATGTGCGTGCGGGTGTATGTGGGAAAATGATTCAGGCTGCTCTCTCTGCTCAATGCGAGCGATCCTATTCACAAACGCTTGCAGTGCGTCTTTTGGCAGACCGCGGGGAATCAAACCAGCCGAGGGGAACCGCTTCATGACTTACCTCCTCCGTAGGCAACTCGGGACGTTAGCCCTGGATGGCCAGGTTATCGGCGAAATCAATGGAGCTTGGGAATATTCGTAACGAGGCTTTCTGCGAGGAGACTACAGGTATGTCCGCAGGACGATGCGGCGTTCTGATGCTGATTGGCTTGCGGTTTTATTGTGTACGGTAGCGTACGGCGCGGCTATTTTTCGATCGCGGTTGGCCCCACTCGTGGCGCATGGGACAGTATCTCCGGCGTCACCGGGCGGATCGTTTGGGCGTGTGCGAGGACGCGATTCACTTTGTATCGCTTGTGACGAGAGTGCAGACCCGTGTTACGAGTAGCTCATCGTGGTTTGATATTGGAAAGAAGTTTGCCGTATAAAAGAGAAAACCGGTTGGCGATGAGAAGTGATGGAGCCACCTTCCGGATTTGAACCGGAGACCTACGGTTTACGAAACCGTCGCTCTACCAACTGAGCTAAGGTGGCTTTCTGTGAAGTCGACAATATACGAATGCGCCGCGAGCAGTGTCAAGCAGGGGTGCAAAACGAAAGGGAGCACAAGACATGCCGAAGGATCCAGCACGCAACATCGATAGCTATCAGATAAGCGGGGACAAGCTGAACGAATTTGAGTTTGAAAAGAACCAGGAAGAGATGACGAGCCAACAGCGCGATCATTTCGCGCGGAAGGAAGAAGAACGCGATCTGCGAAACCGCGAGGACGAGCAGTCGCGCGAAGCTGAAGGCGAAAGCTCTGAGTAATTGTTGGCCGAACAACGCGAGGTTCGACGAAGTTTAGAACAAAGGAATATGGCGATCTATGAAATCAGAAACCGGCACGCCTGTTAATCGCGCTTCGACGCCCGACGACGCGGGAAGCGAGCAGGAGGATGAGTTAGCGGCGGAACAGGAGTCAGCGGCAGCGATGGACGCGGACGTTCCTCAATCCGACTCGCAACCTGATGACGCCGCCACCACCGAAGGCCAGCCGTCTTAGCGACGAGCTACACGCCACACTCATGGCTTATCGCAGCCTGTGCTAAAATGCGCAGGACAATCTCGCACTCCCCGGCGACCCATTCTCTGCGATCACCATGAATACAGGTTCCCCCAATCATCGACGCGACACGTCTCTAGACTGCTCGCGCTTTGTCATCCGCGGGAGAGTATTCCAGGCATTAATCGTTCTGCTCGTCGCGCTCGCTTCAGGGCTCTCTCTCGCTGCCCAGCAAAAAACGGCCCGTCCACAAAAACTTCCATCCGCGGATAAGATCGTCAACGATTATGTGAAAGCCACTGGCGGAAAGAAGCGTCTGGCCTCGATCAGGGACTCAACTTACGAGTGGAGTATCCAGCTCAAAGGGCAATCGATGGGCAGCGCGCTCACTCAACAGCGGGCGCCAACTTCGGCGCGCACTGACATGCGCTTTGGCAATGGTGAGATTAATTCCGGCGTCAGCTCGCGCTCGGCATGGACCCGCGGGTTGGATGGCAAGCTTCGCACGCTTACTGATGCTGAGGCGGGGTCCGCGAAGTTGAAGTCCGCGCTTGAAGCCAGTAGGTTCGTCGACTACAAAAAGCTGTACGTGCTTGCGCGAACGATTCTGCTCGACGAGACCGGTTCAGAGCCCGCCTACGTGGTCGAGTTTTCAACACGCGCCGGGGCGCGACTCCGATGTTGGTTTGGAAGCAGGAGCAAGCTGCTTGTAAAAACGGGTGATGAATCGGGCAAAACACAAATCAGTTTTGGCGATTACCGTGAGGAGAATGGTTTGCTCGAGCCGCATCGTATTGAGATCGCAAACGGCGGCGAAGCCATCACGCTTTTGCTGCAGAGCGTGCGTTACAACAGGGGACTGAGCGAATCGCTCTTCGATCCGCCCGCTGCGGAAACTCCGGATATCGCGCAGCTTCTTCAGGAAGTCGAAGAGAACCAGAAGAAAATCGACGAGCGCATAAGCGACTATGCATTCACGGAGAAGAGGACCGAGCGCAAGGTCAACGACAAGGGAGAAGTGAAAGAAGAAAAAGTCATCGTCTATGAGATCTTTCCACTTCCAGGCGGCGGCGCGTTCTACAAAGTGATAAGCGAGAATGGCGTTCCGCTCTCGGCCGAACGAGCGGCGAAGCAGGACAAGAAGATAGAAGAGGACGTAGCCAAATACGAAGCGGCGCGCGAGAAGAGAGAGCAGAAGAAGAAAGAGGAAGCTGAAAAGAGCCCCGTGGGCGAAACGAAAAAGAAGGACGATGACGATGATGTATCAGTCGCTGTCTTCCTGCGCGCGTGCGAGTTTGTCAGTCCTCGGCGCGAGCGTCTGCGCGACCGCGAGGCAGTGGTCTTCGACTTTCGCCCGCGACCCGGATTCAAGCCGAAGAGCATGGCGGAAAGCATCGTCACCAAACTAATCGGAGTGGTGTGGATCGATCCGGTGGATAAGGAAGTGATTCGTCTCGAGGCGAAGCTTTCACAGAGCTTCAAGATTGCGGGCGGGCTCTTTGCGTCGATAAAGCCCGGCTCGGCCTTCGTGTTCGAACAGACGCGAATGGCGGACGGAGTGTGGCTGCCGCGATTTGCTCAGATTAACTTCGCGGCAAAGGTGCTTCTGTTCAAGAGCATCGAAGCGAACCAGACGAGCGAGTTCAGTGATTATCGCCGCTTCAATACGGAGGCCACCGATTACAAGCTCGGCGCTCCTGCGGTGAAGGCTACGGCCCCGCCGAAACCATAGTCTTGCACTTATTCCTGAAAGCCGTTGTGTATGAATTCCCTGTTACTACTGCTTCTAATTATTTTCTATTGTGTTATCGGAGAAGCTCAGGCTATTAAGCCCGCGACACCCGAGCCAGCACAACCTCCCGTCACGCAATTGCGATTCCCGTACGAGGATAAATGCGGTAGCCCCTTGTACGAGAGTATGGCTTGGGAATCGGTCGAAGGGCGAGTTATGGACGTTATCGACGGAAACACGATTACGATCGTTCTAAAGGACAAGAGCCGGAGGCGCATCACTTTGGTAGCGGTTGATGCCGCCAGGCCAGGACGGCCTTTTGGAGATATGGCTCGTAAGAAGCTTGCTGACTTGGTGTTGAATGAAGCGATTGAGATATGGGTACTTCCCAGCTGGGGGAAGTCTAAACGGTTGACTGGTGTCGTGCACGCGAATGGAAAGGACATTAACCAGGCTCTCATAGAGTCCGGCATCGTGCGCTACAAAAGGCCTGAGTCTTACAGTGTGTCTGACTATACGGCGTGCGTGTATCGCATCCTCGAGGGCGAAGCACGAGAAGCGAAGCGGGGATTGTGGGGACATGCGACGCCTTAATACGCTTCGACGACGAGGCGTCGAGATTCGCTGGTTCATCGAACATTCATGAATGAGGTAAACGTCATCGGCGGTGGATTCGCGGGCGTAGAGGCGGCCTGGCAGGCGGCGCGTGCCGGCGCGCGCGTGCGGCTTTACGAGATGCGGCCGGTGCAAACGACGCCAGCACATCGAAGCGACAAGCTTGCCGAGATCGTTTGCTCCAATTCATTGAAGTCGGACGAGCCCGGCTCGGCGCCGTATCTTTTGAAGGAAGAGTTGCGGCGCGGACAATCGATTGTGATGGAGGCAGCGACGGCGACGCGTGTTCCTGCCGGGGCTGCTTTGGCGGTCGACCGACACAAATTCGCCGCCTTGATAACCGAGCGTATCGAAGCTCACCCGAATATCGAGGTGGTCCGCGAAGAGGTGACTAATATCCCGGACGACGCGATCACCATCATTGCCACTGGGCCGCTCACCTCAGACGCTCTTACACGGGAGATCATGCGTCTTACCGGAGACGATCAACTCTACTTCTATGATGCCATCGCGCCGATCGTCTCCGCCGACACGATCGATAAGGAGATAGCGTTTCGTGCAGCGCGATACGACAAGGGCGGCGATGATTATCTGAACTGCCCCTTCGACGACGAACAGTATGCGCGGTTTTACAGCGAGCTGATTGGCGCGAAGAGTGTCCCGCTGCAGCGCTTCGAGGAGACGCGATGGTTCGAGGCGTGTCTGCCGATCGAAGAGCTGGCTCGGCGTGGCGTTGATACGCTGCGTTATGGTCCGATGAAGCCCGTGGGTCTGGTCGATCCACGCTATGGCAAGCAGCCCTACGCGGCGGTGCAGCTCCGCCAGGAAAATGTTCTGGCAGACGCGTACAGCCTTGTGGGCTTCCAGAATCATCTGAGGTTTGGCGAACAGGCAAGAGTGCTTCGATTGATTCCCGGACTGGAACAAGCTGAGTTCTTGCAGTACGGTCAAATACATCGTAATACTTACGTCTGCGCGCCGCGACTGCTCGAGCCCACGCTTCAAATGCGCAGGAATCAGAAGATCTTTTTTGCGGGACAGATAACGGGCGTCGAGGGCTATGTCGAATCGGTCGCATCGGGATGGCTTGCAGGTATGAATGCCGCTCGGTTGGCCGCTGATCTTCCGACGATTACGGCCCCTTCAAAGAGCGCGACAGGAGCACTGGCGCGTTACGTTTCGAGCGCCGATGCGAAGAATTATCAGCCCGCCAATATCACGTTCGCACTGCTCGAACCGTTGGCGGAAGAGCATCGCAAGCGTGTACGGCGAAAATATGAACGGCGCCATTTGCAGGTCGAACTGGCATTGAAAGATTGGGATACCTGGCTTCCTACAGTCCACGACAAAGCGCACGAACCTCTGGCGGTGAACGGCTGATGAGGCGTGAGACCTCCTCGTGTCTTCTCCGCTCTTTACTGGGGGCGTCCTTAATCATCACTCTGTTGTCGATGGCCGCCGATGTGTCCGCGCAATCGGGCCGGATCAAACAGCCTGTAAAACCCACAACCTCTACGACGGGAACCACGCGGCCCAAACGCGTCAGCGGCACTGAAACCCAAAGCCCGCAACAAACCTCTCAGTCGCCAATTCGGCTACCGAGTGGGACCGTAATAATGGACGAGGCCCCGCCGGCGCCGCCTCCACCGAAGCCCACACCGACTCCCGCTCCGGACACGTCCGCAGGCGAGGAAATTGGTGCCGAGGATGTCGTGCGCATCAGCTCCAATCTCGTCACCGTTCCTGCCTCGGTTGTTGATGCCCAGGGACGCGCGATTATTGACCTCAAGCTGGAAGACTTTGAGTTGCGGGTTGACGGTCAACCGAGAACGATCAGCGATCTCAATCGCTCTGAAGTGCCTGTCACCCTGGCACTGTTGTTCGATAACAGTCAGAGCCTGACTGCCGCGCGGGATTTCGAGAAGCAGGCAGCCGTCAGATTCTTTCGCAGCGTCATCCGCCCGATCGACAAAGCGGCGATCTACAGCGTCGCTACCGACGTCGTTCTAGCTCAGCCCCTGACTAACAATGTAGCTGCATTGGTCCGAACCATCGACCACTTTGGAAAGCCAGAGGGCGCTACCCGCCTGCTCGACGGAATCGCAGAGGCCGCGAATTATCTCCGCCCTTATCCCGGTAGAAAAGTTATCGTCATTGTCTCTGATGGCGAGGACACATTGAGCGAGATTGAATTTGACCGTCTGCTGAGGAATATTCTGGCGGCCGACTGTCAGGTCTACGCTGTTCAAACCAAACAAATCGAGTACGCGATGCTGACGGGCGAAGCAGGCAACGCAAACATACGAGCTCTTGCGGCCGAGCGTCGCCTCATGGACTTGACGACGCATACAGGTGGAGCGGTCTATACGCCGCTGCGCACCCCTGATCTCGACGCTGCCTTCACCCAGATTTCAGCAGATCTCGCGCAGCAATACATTCTTAGCTACTACCCGACCGATGATCGAATGGATGGGCGATTCCGAATAATCTCAGTACGCGTCGCGTCACGCTCGAACATGCGAGTGCGCGCACGACGAGGTTATTATCCGCGCCGCCCCAACGAGCGGGTCAGCTATAACGTTCAGACGCCTGTCTCGAGTACGCCGCTTGCTAGTCAACAAAACAGTGAACCTCCTCAAACTCCCACGTCGACAATCGAAACGGTTTCACCGAGCGTACTTTCGGTGAGGACGTCCGGCAGCGTACCCGCGCGAAGCAGGCGTGTAGGGCCGGCAGAGTCAGGCGATGATACGGAGACCAACGACAATGTCCTCGCGGTGGTGACAGTTGAAGAAACGATTTCGAAGGGTGATAAGGCCCCCGTGAACTCGAGCGAGACCGCGCCTTATCGCACTGCGCCTTCGAACTCGTCGTCGAGTGGCGCGACTCCTAACTCGACGAACACTCCACCCGTCACGAAAACAGCGGGGTCGGACTCCACGACTTCGTCGAGTGCCGCGACTGCTTCCTCGACGGACAAATCGCCCGCAACCAAAACAGAGCCGCCGGACACTACGACTTCGTCGCCGAACACGAGGCCTGTTTCAGGGGGCGTTCTCAACGGCATCGCCATCAGTCTTCCGAAACCGCGATATCCTGCGGCTGCCAAAAATGCGCGTGCGTCCGGAGTGGTGACCGTCGAGGTCCTCCTCGATGAAGGTGGAAAAGTGGTCTCGGCCCGTGCCGTCTATGGCAATCCGTACCTGCGAGACGCCGCAGTGGAGGCGGCGCGACTGGCCCGCTTTTCGCCCACGGTGCTTTCCGGCCAGCCAATGAGAGTCTCGGGTGTGATTACCTATAAGTTTACTCTGGTTGAATGAAATCATCGCTTGGGCGCGTATGATCGAACAACTACTTTCACAGTTCTTCGAGCACTTGCGTTACGAGCGCAATGTCAGCGAACACACGCTGCGAAACTACGCCAGCGACCTCAGTCAATTTTACGATTACCTCGCGCCCGCTAACCTGCAAAGCGGTGCGCGCAGGCACGTAGACATCAAGGAAATAGATCACATCACGATCCGAGAGTGGCTTTCGTCACTTCACGCCGCCCAGAAAAAAAAGACTTCAGTCGCCCGCAAGCTGGCTGCGCTGCGGACCTTTTTTCAGTTCCTCGTGCGCGAGGGAATTGTGGAGATGAATCCGGCAAAGCTGGTCTCGACACCGCGCCTCGAGAAGAAACTGCCGGTGCATCTTTCCATCGAAGATGCGATTCGCTTTATAGAAACGCCGGAAGTCGGAACGGACCTGGGTAAGCGCGACCGCGCAATTCTCGAGCTACTTTACGGAACGGGCGTGCGCGTATCGGAATTGACTAAGCTCGATATGAGCGATGTAGATTTTAAGGAGAAGCTGGTGCGCGTCACGGGCAAGCGCCGCAAGCAGCGGATCGTTCCCTTTGGCGACCCGGCCCTTGACGCTCTTCAAAGTTATCTTGCCGTTCGAGGCGCGTTCCTGCAGAACGCGCCGCTCGAAGTTCGCGACTCGCCGGCGATCTTCCTGAATTATCAGGGCACGCGTATCACAACCCGCTCAGTCGGCAGAATGGTCGATAAGTACATAGGAATCTGCGCCGGCATCCATAACATTAGTCCTCACGCGCTCAGACATTCCTTCGCGACTCATCTGCTAGACAGCGGCGCCGATCTTCGCGATATTCAGGAATTGTTGGGACATGCCCGCTTGTCCACAACTCAGATCTACACTCACGTCTCGATGGAAAAACTGATCGAGGTCTACGACAATGCACATCCAAAGGCATAGCCGCCGGATCGCTTCTCATCGCTTAGAGGAATTGAAGGAGCGGTAGTCCGTGCATGTGAAGACTCTGAAGCTGATTACCAACGGGGGTGGGCTCGAAAAAAGGGATGTTTACGACTCAGATCAGAGTCAACGATATAACAAACCACTCCGGCCCGCGTCGGTAAACGCGGGGACTCTCACAGCGTCGGCGCGTCGGCGATCCCACTGTCCTCTTCAATCATTGCCTGGCATGCGGCGTCGTAGCGCGCAGTGGGCAGCGCCTCCAAGCGGCGCTCGTCAAGCGGCTTTCCGCAGCGCAGACACAGGCCATAAGTGCCTTCTTCGAGTCGCATCAAAGCCTGATCGATATCTGCCACCGCCTGAGACTCTCGATCTCCGAGGTTGAGGGCCATCTCCTGATCAAAATCCTGTTGCGACACCTCGACGCTATCCTTGACGGAATCGTCGTGTGCTTCGATGGCAGCGGCCTGATCTCCGCGAACGTTATCCGAGTGTCGTTTAAGTTCGTCAATTAGTAACTTGCGAAAGTGCTCGATTCGATCAGCGTCCATGAAGCCCTGTTTCCCTTTTCCTGAACTCGCGGCAACTGATGACCCGCGAGAGTAAAAGTGTTAGTCAAGAATGAATGCGAATTATACCCCATGTACTTGGAAAGCGCTCATCGACGGTTGCGCTGAGAGCGTCCGCCAAATTTCCAGCTGTTGCAGTGAGATGACGAGGTAAGGCTTGTGTGACTGCGAAAGGCGGGTAAGGAGTTCAGAATCGCGCCGTCAAAGCGACGCGCAACGAACGTGATGCGCCTGGCGAGATGTTGGTGTTGCTGTCGGCGTTGAGATGGTAGCGGCGGTTAAAGAAGTTCTCTATGTTTGTCTGCAACCGCCACCGCTCGCTAAATGAGTAGTACACCGCGGCGTCGGCCCGTGCGTAGCCCGGCAATGGCACCGTATTGTCCACAGATGCAAACATATCTGTTCTGGCTATCACTCCCAATCCGACTGCCAGGCGCGGAATCAATTGGTATCTATTCCATAGTGAGAGCGTTTGGTGCGGAACCTGTCCGACCTGCTTGCCGGCGACGGCAGAT
>JAVHWA010000176.1:0-21050 GCA_032160165.1 Acidobacteriota bacterium | reverse complement strand
CTTGTTGGAGTCGGGCGGACGAGTCCTTCAGGAAACGCGGTTGTGGGACGAGCGCGCCGGCGAAACTCGAGTGATGCGTTCGAAAGAAGAGGCCCACGACTATCGCTACTTTCCCGAGCCTGATTTGTCTCCCCTGGTTGTGCCAAGCGAGTTGATCGAGCGCGTCAGCGCCTCCTTGCCGGAATTGCCTGATGCGCGTCGCAGACGATTCATCGAAGAATTCGACTTGTCTTACAACGACGCTTCACAGCTCACGTCCAACCGCGCGATCGCGGACTACTATGAAGCTGCTTCGAGCGCAGCGGCAAATCCTCGCGGCGCAGCCAACTGGATCAGGTCTGAGTTATTACGCGAACTCGAATCGGCGGGAATTGGCGCCGACGCTTGTCCCATCCCGCCGCATGAGCTGGGCGCGCTCGTCAAGACGATTGATGAAGGCAAGATCAGCGGCAAGCAGGGCAAGGATGTGCTGGTTGAAATGTTCGCGACCGGCAAAGGAGCTCTCGCAGTCATCGAGGAGGGCGGACTGGTCCAGGTCAGCGACACGGATGCGATCGATGCCATTATTGAAGGGGTGCTGGCGGCCAATCCAGAACAACTCAGCCAGTACCGCGCCGGCAAGGAGACGCTGTTCGGCTTTTTCGTTGGTCAGGTGATGAAGGAATCGAAAGGCAAGGCCAACCCGAAGATCGTTAACGAACGGCTGAAGCTGAAGTTGTGAATGGGTGCCGGGTGCCGGGTGTCGGGTTCCGAGTTCCGAGTTCCCGAGTAAGTTAGAGTTTCAAATTTCAGCTTTCAGAGTCAAGTATCGATGATCCGACGCGAGTCAATTCCCGGCGCACGAAACCCGGAACCCGGAACCCGAAACCCGAAACCCGTAACCCGTAACCCGTAACCCGAAACGCGAAACCTATGGATCTTAACAACAAAATTGCGATAGTGACCGGCGGGACGAAAGGGATCGGCAGGGCGATAGCCGAGAGCTTGCTTCGTAACGGTATGCGCCTTTGTATCTGCGCGCGAGACGCTGACGAAGTTGAGAATGCCGTCGAGAGTCTGAGCGGTATCGGCGACGGCGAGGTTATCGGGGCTGTCTGCGATGTGCGCGACCTCGACGAAGTCAATGGCCTCTTCGACCACGTTGCCGACGAGTTCGGCGGCGTTGATGTGCTTATCAACAACGCCGGCATAGGCATTTTCGGACGCCTCGCTGAAATGGCGCCCGATGACTTTCGTGCAGTGATTGAAACAAATCTTCTCGGTGTCTTTTACTGCTGCCGCCAGGCTATTCCGCGAATGAAGCAGCGTGGTGGGGGATACATCATCAACATGTCGTCACTGGCTGGCACGAACGCGCATCCGCAGATGACCGCCTACAATGCGTCGAAATTTGGTCTTAACGGTTTCAGCGAAGCGCTCATGCAGGAAGTAAGGCACGACGGGATCCGCGTTAGCTACGTCATGCCCGGCTCCGTCAATACAAACTTCGGCGGCGACGAACCGGATGACAGCAAGAGTTGGCAGCTACAGCCGAACGACATCGCTGATGTTGTGCTTGGCCTGCTTCGAACAGATGATCGAGCCTTGCAGAGCCGTATTGAGATCAGACCGAGTCGTCCGCCAAAGAAACCGTAGCAAACGCTAAGACCGAAACCCTGGACACGTTTGCCGCACTATGTTATTTACAGACGACTCAACTGCTCGCGGAGATCGTTACCTCTGTTCTCGCGGCCTCTCGCCTCTCAAACATTCGGACAGGCGACGCTTCGAAGAATTCAGCCGGCCATCGCAACTTGCCTGAGGTCCTCGCGGCGGGCTTCACCTTACTCTTTTTCAAACTTAACACCCTCGTCTCACAGTAGAGGCAGTGCAGGAGGCACACAGCATGCAACAACCCTCATGGAATGAACTCAAAGCGAAATTCGCTACCCCGGGACGCACGAAGATACAGGGAGTAGTCCTTCACGACACAGCCGGCTCCGGTACTCACAACGACACTCTTTATCTCGCGAACCCGGGAGACGGCCGAAAGGTTAGCGTGGACTTTACTGTCGAACGAGACGGCAGCATATGGAAGCTAAACCCGGACCTGGCAAAATTTCACTGTTCGCACGCTGGCCGCCGCACGAAGTTCAAAGGTTTGGTGAACGGCCAGGTTAACCGTGGCACCATCGGAATCGAGATATGCCAGAAAGCCGATCTCTCGTTGAGCCCTACCTACACGGACGCGCAGGTAAGAAGCGTCGCGGAGCTTTGCGCGTGGCTCACAGAGAAGTTCTCCCTCTCCACATCGGACATTACAACCCATCGCAATATCATTACCGACGGCTCGAGATCAGACCCACGCAAGTTTCCATTCGATGGTGCGAGCGGCTTCTGGAAGTTTTATTGGGAAGCGAAAGGTAAGGGGCCCGAACACGATGCGGCGGGCGCCATCACTAAGACGCCTGACCCCACCACGCAACAGCGTACGCACACCGTTGCCGAAGGCGATAGTCTCTTCGCGATTGCGAAGAAGTATTACGGCAAAGGCAATCTTTATCCGTTGATCGAAAAGGCGAATGCACTGAAGAACGGGCTCATACTTCCGGGCCAGGTGCTCATTATTCCGGACGAAAAGTAACGCGCGTACCTGCCGTGCCTCATGCCAGACGCGATCGCTGTGATACATTAAATGTGCTCTAACACAGTCTTGTGATCCACAGGTATGAGGGATGCGGGTCGTTCTTCAGCGCGTAAGTCGCGCGTCCGTAAGAATCGAAGAGCAAGTGGTGGGTGAGATCGGACCGGGTCTGGTGGTCCTGTTGGGTATATCGCGCGACGACACAGAGTCGGATATCTCTTACCTGGTCGAAAAAATCGCGGCCGTCCGGATCTTTGATGATGCGGATGGCCGCATGAATTTGTCCATCAAGGATGTGAGTGGCGAGCTGCTAGTTGTGTCGCAGTTCACGCTTTACGGAGATGTAAAGCGCGGACGTCGACCCTCGTGGATCGAAGCTGCCTCGCCGGCTGTGGCTGAGCCTCTATACGAGCGATTCGTCGGCGAAGCGCGTGGCGTGGTTTCACGCGTAGCTACCGGCAGCTTTGGCCAAATGATGCAGGTAGAACTCGTCAACGACGGCCCAGTCACGCTAGTAATCGACAGTCGCAAATGAGGAGAGTGACTGTGGAGCGTCTCACGCCGCGGGCGACAGTACTGCAATCACCCTGCCTAAAGGGTGGTGCTGATACCGAGCGGCGGGGTATGCTACGGTCTTAAATACATCCATCGGAGGCAAAATTATAGTGAATGGACGAGGCCGAGTCTTCTCCCACGTGGGTCTTGGAGTGGGGATCTTACTTTTAGTCATAAGCGTGGGGTGTGCAAAAAAGTCTGCAGGCAATAGTTCGAATACCGCGAGCAACGTAAAGACGGGAGTCAAGCCGGAGGCGGACTCCGAAGTTGCCGTGATTGAGATGGAGAATCCAGCGTACGGAAAGATCGTGGTGGAGCTCTATCCGAACATCGCGCCGAAGATGGTCGACCGTTTCAAGCAGCTGATCAAGGAAGGGTTTTATAACGGCACAGCCTATCACCGCATCGACCCCAGGCTGGGAATTATCCAGGCGGGTGATCCGCTTTCCAAAGATGACAATCCAAACAACGACGGCTCTGGTGATTCGCCATATCCGAACGTACCGGGCGAGTTCAGCGACGTCCCATATGATAGGGGAATAGTAGGGGCCGCGCGGAAAGGGGAGAATCCACAGTTTGGTCTCACCGACGAGCAAGCTCGCGACACTGCGAACTGCCAGTTCTTCATTACCCTCAAGCGGGTTCCGGCATTCGACGAGAACTACACTGTTTTCGGGCGTGTGATAAGCGGAATGGGAAACGCAGACGTCATCGCGGGCGCACCGGTTGAGCCGGCTGGTCCAGGTAGAGCTGAGGCAACTCAACCATCCGAGCGAATCGTGATCAAGAGCATCACGCTACAGCCAAGGAATAAGTAAAGTCCAACGTCCAATGTCCAAAGTCCAATGTCCAAGTGCCGCTTTGGACTTTGGACCTTGGACTCTAAATAGTATCCTCATCCGTCTTCGATCGTTCATCCAGCTCGTAACGATCGCGGTCGCGACGTTGAATCTTATCCAATAGATCGAGTTGCTCGTTGTCCTCGTAATTCAGACCCACGGCGTGCGCGTTCTCTTCAACCAGCGATTGGTCCGGAGTCGGATTGTCGCCAGAGAAGGTTTCGGATCCGCTCTCATTAACGTCTTCCCACACCGCGTCCAGGTCTCCACCGGCATCGCTCGGCGAGGAAGCTGTGTTGTTCCTGAGACGCTGAGCCAGTAACTCCGGGTCTTTTGGCGCGCGAGCAATCTCCTCCTGCATGAATTCTTCGATATCCGGATCAGGTACAAACTCGGGATTGTTACTGAGGTACTCAAAGTCTTCCGGCTTATCTTTTGGCATCACGAAATCTCTCCTGCTCTGTAATAGACACGTACATCCATAGAACTCATGGAAGAACTGTTCGGGGGAAGTTGATTGGCAGCAATATAACATAGTGGGTACGAATGCGGACAATGCGGCCATCACCGCAATTGTTGACTTCGAGCTTGCTTATACGGATCTAATCGCAACGGTCAGCAATATCCACCCTCACTGAATTACGACGCCACCCGCGGAAACCAACGCTTGACGATGTAGGTACACGCCTTTACACTAAACTTTGCCCGAAAATGTCTCTCTTCCAGTGCGAATCGACTGTGGATGCTTCCGCTCCATGGTGATGGTGACGACCGTTAACAACTCGAAATAATATGCCCCATAATCTGCTCAACACGCTGCAAACATTCAGCCCATCAGCGGGACGCGAGGGAAGGTTTTATTCTCTCCCACAGCTCGAAAAAGAAGGCGTTGGTCCCGTATCGAAACTGCCGGTCAGCATCCGCATAGTGCTTGAATCCGTTCTTAGAAACTATGACGGAAAAAAGATTTCGGAACAGGACATTCGCAGCCTTGCCAACTGGGCTGCTAACGGTGAACGAAGCCAGGAAGTGCCTTTCATCGTGGCGCGCGTCCTCTTGCAGGATTTTACCGGCGTGCCGCTTCTGGTTGATCTGGCCGCGATGCGGTCTGCTGTGAGAAGAATGGGGCGCGAGACAGACATCATAGAACCTCTCGTTCCAGTCGATCTTGTCATCGACCATTCCGTACAGGTCGATTTCTCCAGTGCGGCGGACGCCTTCCAGAAAAACATGGAGATGGAGTTTAGACGCAACAATTCTCGCTACCAATTCCTCAAGTGGGGAATGCAGGCATTCGATGGGTTTCGCGTCGTTCCCCCGGGCATAGGCATCGTCCATCAGGTCAATCTCGAATACCTGGCCCGAGGCGTGTGGGAGAAGGACGGTATCTATTACCCTGATACTCTTGTGGGAACCGATTCGCATACGACGATGATCAACGGACTGGGCATCGTTGCGTGGGGCGTCGGCGGAATCGAAGCCGAGGCAGGGATGCTGGGTCAGCCCGTCTACTTTCTAACGCCCGATGTTGTCGGAGTTGAGATGAGCGGGAAGATGAACGAAGGCGTGACTGCGACTGATCTTGTGCTTCGCGTTACCGAGATGCTGCGACAGGCTAAGGTAGTAGGCAAGTTTGTGGAGTTTCACGGCGCGGGAGCGGCGAGTCTCCCTGCCACCGACCGAGCGACGATCGCGAACATGGCGCCTGAATACGGAGCCACGATGGGATTCTTTCCTGTGGATGAAGAGACCTGCAAGTATCTTCGGGCCACTGGACGCGATGACGCTCAGGTCGATGCGGTCAGAAACTACTACAAGGCGCAGGGGATGTTTGGCATTCCCTTGGCGGGCGAGTGTAGTTACAGCACCTTGCTCGAGCTTGACCTCTCGCTGATCAAGCCAGCGGTGGCTGGACCCAAACGACCACAGGACCGCATAGAGCTTCCTGATCTTAAGCAGAAATTCACGGATCTGTTTTTGAATCCGGTCACGGAAAACGGATACGGCAAGTCGAAAAAAGATTTACAGAAGCGGTTCACGGTCAGCGTGGGTCGCGGCGCCTTCAGTGATGCGGCTGCGCTGGTTGGTGGAGGCGGGCAAGAGACCGAGACAACTCCGGAGAGCGAAGACATTCACACCAGCCGAGTTGATACCAGCCCTACAACCGAAATTGAGATGATGAACAACCGCCCCACTCCGGACCGCGTGGCGGAGATCCCGGCGGAAGAGTTTCCTGAACGCTTCGACGATCTAGGACACGGCGACGTTGTCATCGCCGCTATCACTTCGTGCACGAACACTTCAAACCCCAGCGTCATGATAGCCGCGGGCTTGCTCGCAAAGAAAGCGGTCGGGCGCGGGCTGACTGTCGATCCTTCGGTGAAGACCTCGCTCGCGCCCGGTTCGCGGGTGGTGACTGAGTATTTGGAAAAGACCGGACTCCAACCGTCGCTCAACACCTTAGGCTTCAATCTTGTCGGCTACGGATGCACGACTTGCATTGGCAATAGTGGACCGCTCGACCCGCGCATAGAAGACGTCATTACCAGCAACGATCTGATCGCTGTCAGCGTCCTTTCCGGCAATCGTAACTTCGAGGCTCGCGTTCACCAGAGCGTCAAAGCAAACTTTCTAATGAGCCCGCCCCTGGTTGTCGCATTCGCCCTTGCGGGCCGCATCAACATAGATATGAGCCGCGACCCGATTGGAACGGACCGTAACGGACAGAAAGTGTTTCTCCGCGACATCTGGCCGACACTGGAAGAGATCAGCGACTTGATGTCGGCAGCGCTCGATCCTCAGACTTATCGCACGCTTTACGAGGACTTCGCGGAACAGAATCCGCTTTGGAACGAGATCCCGAGCAGCACGGGTGATGTTTACGAGTGGGACGCGGAATCCACCTACATTCAGGAGCCGCCTTACTTTGAGAAGTTCGGAATGGAAGCGGGAAAATGGGCGGACATCAAGAGCGCGCGCCCGCTTGCGATCTTTGGCGACTCAGTGACGACCGATCACATCAGTCCCGCCGGCGCTATCAAGCCCAGCTCGCCCGCGGGTCTATACCTTCAAGAGCGCGGAGTTGCGGTCGAAGACTTTAATTCTTACGGCTCGCGCCGCGGGAACCATCAGGTGATGGTTCGTGGCACATTCGCCAATGTTCGCATCAAGAACCTGATCGCGCCGGGGACAGAAGGCGGAGTCACCGTCTACCAGCCGCACGGCGAGACGTTGAGCATCTACGATGCGTCGATCCGTTATCAATCCGCAGGTATTCCCCTGGTCGTCATCGCCGGGCAGGAGTACGGTACCGGGAGCTCGCGTGACTGGGCGGCGAAAGGGACCAGGCTCCTCGGAGTGCGGGCCGTCATAGCTCAGAGCTTCGAGCGGATTCACCGAAGCAATCTTGTTGGAATGGGAGTGCTACCCTGTCAGTTCAAAGAAGGCACGAATGCGGCGTCGCTCAAGCTGGACGGCACGGAACTGTTCGACATCGTTGGACTGGATAGCGGCAACGTGAAAGCGCGCCAGGATGTCACGCTTGTCATCCGACGAGCGAGCGGAGAAAGCGAAGAGGTCCCGCTTACGCTTCGGATCGATACTCCGATCGAGCTCGATTATTACCAGCACGGCGGCATCCTGCCCTTCGTGCTGAGACAGTTGATAAATGAGCAATGAAGAGCGGGTTTTTACGATGAATTGCGGAATGCGGATTTCGGGTTGCGGAACGAGTTGCGACTACCCGATACGCAATCCGCAATCGGCAATCCACAATCCGCAATCCTGGATGGCCTCCGACCCGACACGATATTTGTGAGAACCGCTATATTCACCGCCCTCGGGCTCGGCGTCCTCTTCCTCGTAGTCTACGATGTTTACGCGACCATCCTTCACGCGCGTGGGCAGTCTGGTCCGATCGGCGAATCGCTAAATCGCACACTCTGGCGACTGATACGAGCCATCGCTTTCAAGCTCTCGCGCCGCCGCCGCCATCGACTGCTCAATGCTGTTGGGCCTCTGCTTCTTCCGCTACTGGTCATCGCATTTATCTTTTTGTTCATCGTTGGATTCGCACTGATCTATTATCCGCGAATGCCAGAACAATTCGCCATCCAGCCCGGCGCACAGAGTCCCCCGTGGATTGAATCGGTTTATTTCAGTGGCCTTACGTTGACTACAGTCGGATACGGCGACATCGCTCCTCATACGACTGCGATGCGCATAGTCTCGCTTCTCGAATCGGCGTCCGGCTTCGCGCTGATCTCGCTGGCGATCACTTATTTGGTTGCGGTGTACAGGGCCCTGGAGCGCAAACGCGCGGTTGCTTTGTCCTTCTATCACCAGGCAGAGGAAGGCGCGAACGTGGCAGCGTTCATCGTTTTCCATTACGTAGGCGGACGGTTCTACAGCCTGGTAGAAACGATGCGCGTAGCCTCGCACGATCTGCAGGAGCTGCAGGAATCACACGTCGAGCATCCCGTAATTCACTATTTCCACCCGATCCAAGTCTACAAGAGCCTGCCGCGTGTGCTTTTTCTGTCGCTGGAGATCTGCGCAGTGATTCGTTCCTGTTTGGATGACGAAGAATACGCCGTGACCTGTAATCATCCGGACGTGAGGACGCTCGAGGCCACCTCGAGACACATGCTGACACAGTTGCTGGAGGCTCTTGAGCTTGAGCGGCGATTCAAGCGCCGCAACGAAGCTCCGTTCGAGGAATCGCGGCGTTGGAAGACTCGATTCAATCAGCACCTACAGCAGCTCCAAGACGCCGGTATTAAGGTCCGAAGCGACCGCGCCGCTGCCTGGGAGTTTTATCGCGGGCGGCGGGAAGAGTGGGAGACGCAACTTCATCGATTCAGCAGTTATCTTGGATACGAGTGGGACGAAATCACAGGCGATCGCGATCTGCTTTACGCCGCCGACGAAGAGATGGAGGCGACGGGCGGTTAGCGGTGAGCGATGGGCGGGAGATCGAGCCGGTTACGACTCGGGTCAGAACCGCCTGCGTCAGCGGGCGGGTTGCCATGCGAGGTCCACCAGCTGCGCGTCACTTTGTGCCCCCTCATCTCATTCACACCTCGCTTCAGCGAGGTGGACGCGTAGGCGAGCCGACTCACTGACCGTTTTAACGGTTTTTGCGTGAAGCCGTTAAAACGGCTAATGTGGCGGTGGACACTCCGCATCACCTCGCTGAAGCGAGGTGTGAATTAGACGAGGACTCAGTGAGTCCAATCGTCCCCTTTTGGACTTTGTCTCTGATCGAATGTTAGAGTGTCACCGAATCTGAATCATCATTTTCAAACCTATTCCACTACAGCAGAGGGCCATCATTATGTCTTCCACGCAACCCACAACTGAGACAACAACTCGCAAGTACCAGTTATTCATCGATGGAAAATGGGTCGATGCCGAATCCGGTAAGACTTTCGAATCGCCGAACCCGTCGACCGGGAAGCCCCTTGCCGAAGTTGCCGAAGGCGACCAGGCCGACATAGACAAAGCCGTCGTCGCCGCGCGCCGAGCATACGAAGGCAAGTGGGGGAAGATGAGCGCCCGGGATCGCGGCCGGTGCATTTACAAGCTTTCCCAGCTGATAGAGCAGAACAGCAACGAACTGGCGGCGCTCGAAACTGCAGACAATGGTAAGCCGATTCGTGAGTCGCAATACGTAGACTTGCCGCAGGTGGTTGAGAACTTCGAATACTTCGCGGGTTACGCCACCAAAATCGAAGGCGAAACCATCCCCGTGCCGGGGCAAATGTTCAACTACACTCTGCGCGAGCCGATAGGCGTCTGCGGGCAAATTATCCCGTGGAACTTTCCACTTCTGATGGCGGCCTGGAAACTCGCGCCGGCGCTTGCGGCAGGTAATACGATTGTCCTCAAGCCAGCCGAACAGACTCCAGTGACCGCAATGGAATTGGGCAAACTGATTCAGGAAGCCGGATTTCCCGATGGTGTGGTGAACATCGTTCCAGGTTACGGAGAGACAGCGGGTGCGGCACTGGCATCACACACAGGCATAGACAAAATTGCATTCACCGGCTCTACCGAGGTGGGCAAGCTCATCGCGCACGCAGCGGCGGACAATCTAACCAGGGTTTCCCTCGAGCTTGGCGGCAAAGCTCCGAACATTGTCTTCGCCGATGCAAACATCGAGCAGGCCGTCAACGGGGCGATGATGGGGATCTTCTTCAACCAGGGCCAGGTCTGTTGTGCCGGGTCGCGGCTGTTTCTGGCGGAAGAGATCAAGGACGAGTTCCTCGATCTTTTCAAAGCGAAGGCGCAGAAGGTCAAGGTTGGTGACCCGACAGATGCGACGACCCAGATGGGACCGCAGGTCTCGAGCGTGCAGCTCGACCGCATTAAGGGCTATGTCGATATCGCTCGGGGCGAAGGCGCCACTGTCCTGACCGGCGGATGCTCGCCAGAACTCGAAGGCGATTTTCAGAAGGGCTATTTCTTCCAACCCACTATCTTCAGCGAAGTAAAAAACGAGATGCGCGTGGCGCAGGAAGAGATATTTGGTCCAGTAACTTCTGTGATCACCTTTAAGAACGAAGACGATCTGATCAAGCAGGCAAACGAAACCATCTATGGCTTGTCCGCCGGCATCTGGACACGAGACATCGTTCGCGCGCACCGCTTCGCTAAAGAGATCAAAGCGGGAACGGTTTGGATCAATACCTTTAACATGTTCAATGCCGCGTCACCTTTTGGCGGGTACAAGCAATCGGGTTATGGCCGCGAGATGGGCAAGCACGCGCTTGAGATGTACACGCAGGTTAAGAGCGTGTGGGTCGATCTGTCAGGCAAGCCTATCGGCTGGTACGGGAAGTAATGCAAAAGGCAAAAGGAAAAAGGCAAAAGTTGGACGGCGAACGATTGTTCTGAGTGCGGCTTGCGCCTTCCTTTTGCCTTTTACCTTTTAACTTTTGCCTTGTATTATCCAATTGCTCTCCCAAATGACACTACAACTTTAAGGAGATGCAATGCGGTCCACACATCGATTAACCGTCCTCTTCCTTCTCATCCTCGGAACAATCCTTCTTACCGGCTGCCCGCAACGAGAATCTATCTCAAAGATCATGGCCGACCCGGGACGTTATCGTAATAAAGAAGTCGGAGTCACCGGCACAGTTACCGACTCATACGGAATCCTGGGGCAGGGTACATACGAGCTGGATGACGGGACCGGTCGAATCTGGGTGGCCACGCGTCGCGGTGTCCCATCGCGCGGCTCGCACGTTGGAGCCAAAGGCAGAATCATTTCCGGCGGAAGCTATGGCGGGCGCAATTATGGGACTGTCCTGGAAGAGACTGCCCGCAAAGCCGTAGACTAACGGCGATTCATTGAGTCATTGAATTGCCGCGTCATCGAATCAATAAATCAATGACGCAATGAATCAATGAACCATTGACTCAATGAAGACATTCATCACATGTCTCGATGCACAGTTCGCGCGTCTGGATTTACGTTCGCACGAGTTGATTCGCCTCGTGCCGGAAGAGCGACTCTACTGGAAACCGCGAGAGGTCACGGCCGCGACGCCTATTTACTCGTGCGGCGAGCATCTCCTTCGCAGCGCCGGAGCAGTAGAGCAAACGTTCGGCGGACTGGCCACCAATCTTTGGGACGATCCGTTCGAATGGACATTGCCCGAGTCTCTTCAGACCCCCGCACAGGTTGGCGACTATTTGGATGAAGTAGAAGCCACGCGCCGGCGCGGGTTTGCGCTCTTCCGCAGCGACGACGATCTTGGAAAAGAGGTCTCGGCGCCCTCTGGAGAGATGCGCACGCTTTGCTCCTTCCTGGTAGAAACTCTCGATCGCGCCGCGCATTATCAAGGCAGGGCCTTTGAGGTCTTCCGTCTCTTCTCCGATGCTCGATTACCGAGACTGTGAAGAACCGGTGCCTGTCAGAGCGCGGACATAAAAACGCCGAAGGCGTTGGCTGAACCGCGGAGCCGACCTGTGAATCCCACAGATTCAATATCATTGGCAGATCGTCTTCGCGAGCATATACAGCGAGATGGTCCAATTACATTTCGCGATTGGATGTCCCTCGCCCTTTATTCCGAGCACGGGGGCTACTACACGCGAAAGGACCTAACGCGTTGGGGCCCAGCCGGCGACTATCGCACTGCGCCTGAGCGTAGTCCGTTGTTCGCGGCAACCTTCGCGCGTTGCTTCGCCTCGCTTTACGAAGAGCTCGGCTCACCGAAAACCTGGTCCCTCGTGGAAGCGGGCGCTGGCGCCGGCCACTTCGCGCAAGGCGTCCTCGACTCATTCAGAAAGAACCACCCGGAGATTTTCGCCGCAACTCGATATGTGATAGACGACGTAAGCGAAGATGGACGCGCGCGCTCGCGGCAACGGCTGACCGAGTTCGCGGATCACATCGAGTTCAGCGAGATCGTGAACATGGCCGAGAGTGAGGGAGTCGGAATCGTCTTCGCCAACGAGTTGCTCGATGCTTTTCCTGTTCATCGCGTGACTGTTCGCGAGGGAAAACTGCTCGAGTTCAACGTAGGTCTCGACACCGACAGTCAGTTTGTTTGGAACATGCGAGAACCTTCCACGCCCGATTTGGAGTCGTATCTCGAACATGCCGGCGTCCAACTGGTCGAAGGTCAGATCGCCGAGATCAATCTTCACGTTGAGGGCTGGATGTGGCGAGCGGCTTCGCTATTCGAACGGGGTTATTTGGTGATAGTTGATTATGGGGCTGAGGCGGAGGAGCTCTACAACGCTTCGCATCGTAAGGAGGGAACCCTCCGAGCATTTCATCGCCACAACTTCGTCGATGATCTACTAGCGCGCCCGGGCGAACAGGACCTGACCGCGACGATTGATTGGAGTAATGTTAAGAGAATCGGTAACCGGCTCGGGCTGCGAGTCGTCAGCTTCGAACGACAGGACGAGTTTCTACTGCGCGCAGGCCTGCTCGAAGAACTCGAGAATATGGCGGGCGAGATGGAGAACGAGTCAGACGCTGTCGTCCTTCGTTCAAGCGTCCGCGAACTGATCCTGCCCGGCGGAATGAGTGAGAGCTTTCAAGTCATGATTCAGAGCTGGTAATCACGAGAGGCGAGAGTTGTCGACGACCGTTAGAACTCCGTGTGATGAGGCGGTAATTCGTAGTGGCGCCGCTGAGAGCCCATGTTCCAAGGCTGCCGCGCCGTGGGTACTGGCGGCCACAATCATTGGATCGAGCATCACTTTCATCGATGGCACGGTAGTCAACGTAGCGCTCCCGGTGCTACAGCGGGACCTGGGAACAAACATTGGCGGTGCGCAGTGGATCGTAGAAGCTTACTCGCTCATGCTTTCCGCGCTGATCCTGGTTGGTGGATCGCTCGGTGACCGATTGGGAAGAAAGCGCATCTTCTCGCTGGGCGTTATCCTTTTCGCCGTCGCTTCTGCATTTTGCGGCCTCTCGCAAAGCACAATCCAACTTATCATCTTCCGCGCCTTGCAAGGCGTTGGGGCCGCTATGCTCGTCCCCGGAAGCCTGGCGATAATCAGCGCATCGTTCGCCAAGAAGGACCGCGGGCGGGCCATCGGCACATGGTCGGGCTTTACAGCAATTTCGGCGGGCATAGGTCCAGTCCTTGGCGGGTGGCTGATCCAAAACGTTTCATGGCGTTGGAT
Source organism: Acidobacteriota bacterium (assembly GCA_032160165.1). Lineage (GTDB taxonomy): Bacteria > Acidobacteriota > Blastocatellia > Pyrinomonadales > Pyrinomonadaceae > QHXM01. Next base: position 7,376 of record JAVHWA010000176.1, on the reverse strand, counting down.
ATTCTTCATCAACCTGCCGCTGGCTGTTGTCGTGCTGGCTATTACATGGTGGCATGTGCCCGAAAGCCGTGACGAAACCGCGGGGAAGCGCCTGGATGTCATTGGTGCGGCGACGGCGACGCTGGGACTCGGCGGTGTCGTTTATGGTTTGGTCGAAGCGGGCGGGCGCGGCTTCGCGGACATACGCATAATAATTAGCCTTGCCGGCGGCGCCGCCATGCTTGCGCTCTTTGTCTTCATCGAAGGAAAGCGAGGCCCTCGAGCGATGATGCCGTTGGCGCTCTTCCGCTCACGTACGTTCGCCGGTGCAAATCTCCTGACCTTCTTTCTTTATGGCGCCCTCAGCGGGTTGATGTTCTTCCTGCCGTTTAATCTGATCCAGGTGCAAGGCTATTCGCCAACACAGGCTGGAGCAGCCCTGCTTCCATTCGTGCTGATAATGTTTATCTTATCGCGCTGGGCGGGAGGGCTTGTTGAGCGCTATGGTGCGAAACTGCCGCTGGTGATGGGGCCGACGATCGCAAGCATAGGCTTTGCCCTATTCATCATCCCCGGCGCGGCCGCTGGAGGTTATTGGCTCAGCTTCTTTCCGGCCGTGATCGTGATGAGCCTTGGCATGGCGACCAGCGTCGCGCCGCTGACTACTACTGTGATGGGCGCTATTGATGAACGGCACGCGGGCATCGCGTCAGGAATCAACAACGCAGTCTCTCGAACAGCGGGGCTGATCTCGATAGCGGTATTCGGGGTGGTGATGATAGGTGTGTTCGCTCGATCGCTCGAACCCAAGGTACAAACACTGGATGTTCCTGCAGAAGTTCGCGCGGAACTAACGAACCAGAGCAGCCGTCTTGCCACGATCTCCATCCCAGACCGAATAACGGGAGACTCGAAATCCGCGGTCACGCAGGCGATCGAAGAGTCGTTCGTTGATGGTTTCCGCGTAGTGATCGTCATCGGCGCAGGCCTCGCGCTTTTGAGCGGACTCTTTGCCTGGCTTTTTATCGAGGGAAAGCCCCGGCCGAAGAAGCGGCCCGCAAAGGCCCGTCGCGAAGCCGAGAAGCAAGCGGTCGGATTTTGAAGGCTAAGCGCAGCGGGCCGCTCATCGAATCAATGAATCGATGATCAAGTCTCTATCGCCGTTTCTCGGTTAACCGCCACGCCCAGAGAGTACGACAAGGATCAGAACGCCGCCAATAGTACCTGCCCCAAGCAGGAGAGGAGTCACCCAGGATTGATCGGTCTTCTTGATCTTTTCGACTTGTTCGTAGGTGATCGTGGTAACTGTGCCTTGTTTGAGATCGATAAGCGTAAAGTGATCTTGGGCAATTTCTCCGACATATCCCTTCAGCTTGCTGTTGTCCTTTAGCTTGATTTCAACACGGGCCTGTTTCCCTGTGCCAACCCTGGTGATTTTTGCTTTGACCTTATCAGCCTGCGGCGGCCCTGTTGCGCGCGATTGCGCAACGGCGGGCGCCGACCCGACCATACTGATCAATAAACTCGCGAGAGCCAGCGATAGAAATTTTGCAAACATCTATGTTTCTCCTCGCAGCAGGATGGAAACTGCACATGTACAACTAAGCAACTTTGGCTCCGGAATGTAGGTAACGATTGAAGTGGAGAAGCGCCAGAGGAAGCTCCCACGCGTGCGATGGCGACCACACTTGAATGATAAATACTGCGGGGTCGACTAATGGGCGAGAGGAAATCAGCCGTCACTCAAGCCATCGAAGAGGCGCTCACTGGCGGCTTCGGCGTGGTCTTTCCTATCGCCACGGAGCTTGCGCGGTTGAGCGGACTCTCCGCGTATTTGTTATCGAAGGGAGGCGATCGAGCCCCTTCAGCGGGGAGGCATCTGTCGCGGCCAGGCGCCGATGAATCGTCGGCCGCCACCAGCCGTAGCGCTAAAGCAACGATTGAAACTCTGCAACGGCGTCGCGGTGCAGCCACTGGTCAATTTCGTGTCGAAGCACAGGCCCATGATGGTGTGTGGTGCGGCGCAGCAAACGAGCGACGTATTCCATCGCCAGGGGATGATCCTCTTTCATCGCCTGCTGGAACGCGTTGCCGTCGAGGGTACCGACCTTTGCCAGCACAAGGTTCTTCAGTTCCTGTCCGAAGGTCATTGAATTCGCGCTGACCTGCCAGGCACCCGCCTCGATCGTCTCCGGCGTGACCGAGGTTGGATTGTGAGTGTCGACGCCTTCGTTCCAGTCCCACGACGACTCAAATCCGGCGAGGACGCGCATCACTTCCAGCATCACAGCGCGGCGATGTGGGATTCCCTGCCAAGGCCCCAGCCTACTCTTTACACTGGAATAAATATCATTATGAGGGTTGGGCGCGAAGATCTCCTCGGGCGCCTGCTTACCCCAGGCAACCAGCTGATCGAGAAAGTCGTCGGACGGAACACCTCTGTTCGCGACCTTTTGTTTTGTGGCTATGTAGCTCATGGGTAGTTGGTCCTCTCTGAACGCCATTCACGTCCGGCTGGCTCACGATCAGGCGTTAATGTTGGCTTCGAGATAAGTTACTATCGTCAGCCACGAACGAGTGAGAGTGGCGGTCGATAAAACGAGCGCGGTCGGACGAGACGTTAGGTGAAGTTACCGGTCGTAAGGCTCTCGTCGAAAGATGACTATTAGGCAAACAACGGTGGAACGATATTTCTAACGAAAGTAAATGTCAATATTTTTATGAAACCGGCCGGAGCGTATCTATCCTATGTTCAGTGAGCGCGAAAACCGATCTGCATCGCAAAAGATTGCGGCAATCCTCAGCGTGCCGACGCGCGCTTGCAGACGAGATACCTGCGCTGCCAGCCTTGGGCTGGTCACAAACACCAAAGTTCTTCCCTAAGTTCGTCATAAAACTGGTGAGGCGCGTTTACGCTCGGTCGAGCGCGTGCGCGAGATACGTGAAGTGCATTGAGAAAGTCAGCCGGCGCGGGCTCACGTTGTTATCCTGTCTATAACAGGTATTATAATGATGTTCCGTCCCCTCGGACTTTGGAACTCCACGACTTAATCGAATTTCATAAGAGTCAAGCCAACCAGGCCTCAAAGGCATTTGCATGTATCGAGACGAAAACCACGAGGATCCTATCGCAAAGGATGAATCGTCGTCCCCCGAGGTCGATGAAACAAGCACTCGTCCATCTGGACGTTATGAAGGTACGGTACTCGACGGACGTTACCTGATTGAGCGCGAGCTTGGACGCGGCGGTATCGGAGTGGTCTATCTGGCGCGCGACCAACAGCTGATGAGTAAACCCGTTGTCATAAAAATCCTGCTTGACCAGGTGTTTGAAACTGATTCTGATGGATGGGTCAAGAAGAAGTTTCGCCAGGAGGTGGAGGCCTTAGCTCGGATAGACCATCCGGGCGTGGTGGGTGTGCTGCAAACCGGTGAGTTGCCCAACGGACGACCTTACCTGGTCATGCAATATATCGAGGGCAAGAGTCTACGCTCGGTGATGAAGCCCGAAGGCATGAACCTGGAGTACGTCGCGCACATCATACGCCAGATCGGTCAGGCCCTGACGAGCGCGCATGATCGCGGCATTTATCATCGCGACCTCAAGCCCGAAAATATCATGCTGCAAGCGCTGGGCGAGGGCGAGGACCACGTCAAGCTGATAGATTTCGGAGTAGCGACCGTTAAGGATTCGCAGGTGGCCGCGAATCGCGCGACCACGATGGTGGCGGGCACCGTCGGCTACATGGCTCCCGAGCAATTGATCGGCAAGCCGTCAGCCGCCAGCGACACCTACGCGCTGGGCGTCATCGCTTACGAAATGGTGACGGGGCGCCGCCCCTTTAATCCAGATTCGCCTTACCAGCTTTTAGGGTTGCAGCGCGAGGGAGTTAGGGTCAAACCTGCGGACCTGCGACCGAGTTTGCCCGAACAAGCGCAAGCCGTGATTCTAAAGGCACTCTCTTACGAGCAGGAGGATCGCCAAGCCCGTGCGCGCGATCTCGGAGAGGAACTCTCGCGTGCCCTGTCGGCTGAAATTGAGGGCATCTCATCCTTTCGCACGACTTCCACCGGCCCCAATCTCAACAGTAGTCCTAAGTCAGTGGTGACGCACAAGAGGGATTCACAGCAGCTGGCGACATTTGCTGCCACCAAACCGCTACGCGTTGCTTTGCTCTACAAACGCAACGCTCAACCTGACGAACATGTCCTGAACCTTCTCGAAGCCGAACTCAGGGCGCGAGGGCACGGGGTCTTTATTGACCGCCATCTGAGCGTCGGCGTCGAATGGGCTAAAGAGATTGAGCGCCAGATTCGCACGGCAGACGCGGTCATACCACTCCTTTCCGCTGCCTCGATTTCGAGTGAAATGATCGCCTACGAGGTTCAGATCGCGCACGAAGCTGCTCAGCAGCAGGAAGGCAAGCCGCGCCTTTTGCCGGTCCGCATTGACTTTGAAGGCGCGCTTCCTGACCCGCTGTCCAGCATTCTCGCCCCTATCCAATATACGCTCTGGAGTAGCGTTGAGGATGACACGCGTCTCGCAGATGAATTGCTAAACTCTCTTCAAGCCCCGGAACCCCCTAAACTCTCAACCATCATTGAGCCGCCGGGCGGCGCCGTTCCGCTCGATTCAAGGTTCTATCTCGTGCGTCCGACGGACGAACAATTTCTGGATGCGATTCGGCGGCGTGACAGCATCGTCCTGGTCAAGGGGGCGCGGCAGATGGGCAAGACCTCGCTCCTTGCGCGGGGGCTGCAACTGGCGCGCGCCTCGGGGACGAAAGTCATCACCACGGATTTTCAGAAACTAAACGCGAGCCATTTGGAGACAATCGAATCTCTCTTCATGACGCTTGGTGAGTTGATCGCAGACCAGCTTGATTTGGACGTTTACCCGGACGAGGTCTGGAAGCCGCGCCGCGCGCCGAGCATTAACTTCGAACGCTACATTCGTCGTGAAGTTCTGGAGAAACTCTCCACTCCTCTTGTCTGGGGACTGGATGAAGTTGACAGGCTCTTTACCTGTCCGTACGCCAGCGAAGTCTTCGGCCTGTTTCGCACCTGGCACAATGAGCGCGCGGTTGATCCCACTGCTCCGTGGGAAAGGCTGACTCTCGCCATCGTCTATGCGACTGAAGCGCACCTCTTCATCACAGACCAAAACCAATCGCCGTTTAATGTCGGCACACGGTTGGAGTTGAAAGACTTCAGCCTCGAGCAAGTGGGCGAATTGAATACGCGTTATGAGTCGCCGTTAGCAAACGCTGACGAGTTGGCACGCTACTTTCAACTCGTCGGCGGCCATCCGTATCTTGTCCGGCGAGGGTTTCATGAAATGACCACTAACAAACTTGACCTCGCCGCTTTTGAAGCACTGGCTGATCTTGACGAAGGGCCTTTCGGCGATCACCTGCGGCGCATTCTCGTCTTACTGGCACGTGACCCTGCGCTGGGTGACGTCGTGCGCGGCGTTTTGCGCGGCGAGCCCTGCCCGACCGTTGAAGATTTCTACCGGCTGCGCAGCGCAGGCGTAATGGCTGGAGACTCCGCACAGGATGTGAAACCGCGATGCCAGCTTTATGCAACCTACCTCAAACGTCATCTACTTTGAATGTTGAAGGACGAGGACAGTAGTCAGTGTCGGTGGTCAGTAAAGGCAGAAATCGAGGCTCCAGAATGAATCGGCGGAGCACCACTGACACAGTGTTTTTTTACTCCTTATTTCTGACTCCTGACTCCTGACTTTACCGACCACCGACCACTGACCACTGGCCACTGACTACTGATTATGTCTACCATTACCCCCACCAGCTTCTACGTCATCGGCGGGACGTTGCAGCGGAATGCCCCTTCCTATGTCCCGCGCCAGGCCGATGAAGATTTATACAACGGCCTGACCGCAGGGAAGTTCTGTTATTTGCTGACTTCGCGCCAAATGGGGAAATCCAGCCTGATGGTGCGGACGGCGGCGCGCCTCCGTGAAGAAGGTGCCGCGGTCGCGGTGCTCGATCTGACGGCAATTGGACAGAATCTGACACCCGAGCAGTGGTACGACGGTCTGCTCAGTCGCATGGGACAACAGCTCAATCTGGAAGACGAGTTGGAAGAATTCTGGCTCGACCACGAACGGCTAGGGGCCATGCAGCGCTGGATGCGTGCCATACGTGAAATCGTGCTGACGCGCTACAAGGGGCCCGTCGTGATCTTCGTTGATGAGATTGATGCGGTCCGTAGTCTGCCGTTCTCGACGGATGAGTTTTTTGCAGGCATACGTGAGTTCTACAACCGCCGGCCTGAAGATCCGGAACTCGCGCGGCTGACTTTCTGCCTGCTTGGAGTTGCCACTCCCTCAGATCTAATACGCGATACGCGCACAACTCCCTTCAACATCGGGCAACGCATCGAACTGAGCGATTTCAACGAGCGTGAGGCCATTCCGCTGGCGGAGGGATTGGGCCGCGGAGACCGGCTCGGAGAGGCACTGATTGGGCGGGTACTCTACTGGACGGGCGGTCAGCCGTATCTCACACAGCGGCTCTGCCAGGCGGTCGCGGAAGATTTGAGCGTCACCTCATCTGACGGTGTTGATAAGCATTGCGAAGAATTATATCTCTCCGCGCGGGCGCGTGAGCGAGATGATAATCTGCTATTCGTTCGCGAACGCATTCTTCGTAATGAAGCGGATCGCGCCGGTATGCTGGACCTCTACGCAAGGGTGAGAGCAAACAAGCAGGTACCCGACGACGAAACAAACCCGCTGCTTGTTATTCTGCGTCTCTCCGGCATCGTCCGCCTTGTCGGGGGCCGTTTGCGTGTTCGCAATCGCATCTATCAACATGTCTTTGACCGAAATTGGATTACTGCCAATATGCCTGATGCCGAGTTGCGCCGTCAGCGCGCGGCATTTCGCAAAGGCTTTCTGCGTGCCGGGGCGGTCGCTGCTGTGATCCTGGCAGTGATGGCTGGTTTGGCAATCGTCGCTGTCAAGGGACGCAACCGGGCGGTTGACGAAGCGCGCCGAGCAGACCGCAACGCCCAGGACCGTGAAAAGGCGCTGGTTGATTTACAAGCGGCCCTGGCAGAAGCGAAGGGCGAGCGGGAGAACGCCGACAAACAGAAACAGATCGCCGAACAGCAGCAACAGATCGCAGAGCAACAGCGTACCGAAGCGGAGCGGCAGCAACAAATCGCACAGGAAAAGAGCCGGCAGGCTATTGAGCAGCAACAGATTGCAACGCGGGGCAAGCGTGAAGCTGAAGAGGCGCGTGGACGCGCACTGGCATCGCAAAAGATGGCCGAAGCTCAACGCCTCTTAGCGACTGAGCGTGCAGCCGAAGCTGAGAAACAACGACGCCGGGCCGAAGAGCAGACCAAGCTTGCCACCTCCACGCTCT
>JAVHWA010000093.1:0-35607 GCA_032160165.1 Acidobacteriota bacterium | reverse complement strand
CCACTCCGCTCCGCCCTCTGCCTCGCAGCTTCGTATAGAACGATTCCGGCAGCGACTGCTACATTCAAACTTTCGACCGGGGCTTGCATCGGAATCCTGACCGTCTCGTCGGAGCGAGCGATCTCCTCTCTCTCGAGCCCGCTGGCCTCTGGGCCCAGCAGCAATGCGCACGGTCCGGTCCAATCGATCTCTGTGTACGACCGCTCGGTCGACAAATCCGTGCAGATCGTGCGTATCCCATGTTCTCGGCAGAATGCAAATACTTCGTCTATAGCGATGTCGGTCCAGCTGGGTAGCCGAAAGCTTGAACCCATAGAGCCGCGAAGGGCCTTCGGGCTATAGATGTCGCTTGAGCCTTCGGTCACGATTACCCCCGTAGCCGATGCAGCCTCCGCCGCGCGCACGATTGCCCCGGCGTTCGAAGGATTGTTTATCCTGCAAAGGATTACAAGCAGCGGCGCCCTCTCCCTGTCCTTCAACAGCGCGTGCGGCGTTGCCGAGGGTCGTACTGCCAGAATAACTATTCCCTGCGGCGTTTTCGTATCAGAGATTGTACTGAACAAGGAATCGCGCACCAGCGCGGGGCGCTTTCCGATTTGTGACAACTCATCAAGCAACTTCTCTCCACGGTCAGTTTCAACGAAATGCTCCGTGCAAATGATATCTACGATCTCGAGGTTGCTGCGCGCCCGCACGGCTTCTTCACAAAGCCTTAAGCCCTCTATGAAGATCTGTTCGCGTGCCTTACCGTCGCGCACGGCGCGCGCCCGCTTAAGGATCGAATTGTCTCGACTGGTAATCAGAGGATCGCTCATACTGTTTCGCCCTGGCTACGCTTCAGATCAATCTCTATCCAGACAGGCCAATGGTCCGAAACGCCAAGCGGCCTGGCGACGCCGAAGCGCTTCACTTCCACATCCCGAACAAATATCCAGTCCGTATGCAGGCGAATGAGTCCGGCACGCCACGTAGGAGTTTCAGTGGCGAAAGGCGTGCTAAAACCTCTCGATTCCAAAAACTCTCTCATAGCAGGGCACGAGCGCTTTGACAGTGTATTGAAATCTCCAGCCAGAATCGTGGCTGCGCCCGAAGCGTCGGCGCGATCCACGATAGCAGCGTGCTGCGCAAGTTGCTCCGCGATTTCGGCGTGAGGATCAATATGCGCGTTGAATAGATTGATAGGGCGAGCTCCATCCTGAATAATCGCTCCAAGCGCCAGCCTGGGACGCCAAGGGCACGTCTTCCACGGCAAATCGATGCGAGCGACATCAGAGAGGGGAAGACGACTGAGAATCGCTACGCCGGTCTGGCCGTTATCATCAGGTGGTATGTGCTCCTCAAAATCCAGGTACCACTGCCGCGCCTTGGGCTCTTCGCCTTCAGGCCTTGCGGCCGGGGCGTAAGCGAAGGTCATTCCAAGTTTCTCCGCCAACTCGCGGGCGATATGGTGCGAACCAGCTCGCACTGTGCGTCTATCAACTTCCTGCAGTGCCAGGACATCTATCTGCGGAATTATCCGGCCGCCAGAGAACGCTTCGGCCGCCTTCGTAAGATGGCGCTCGACCCGCCGTCGCCGACGACCAGGCATCGACAGACCAAGACGGCGCATAATACTTCCGGAAATCAGAAAGGAGCCGACCGCGTATCGAATATTGTACGAAGCAATGACGAGCGTCGAACGCTCCCTCGCAGTATCGACCGGAGCAAAGCTGCCGAATTCCAGTAACCCGCGGTCGGCTTCCGGGATATCTTCTCGTGGTCGTTCCATCGTTGCCATGAGACAATATCCTTACGCGAATCCAACGATCAATGCAAAGCGATGCCGGTCGATTTGGGAATGTAGAATATGGGAAATTACTTGATGGCCGCTGTCGATGACATGTTCTTCGCGTCAAAGATACGCGCTACCGCTAATGCTCTGGAGATAGACGTCCGCTATGTGAAGACGCCGGAGGCAGCGCTTGAGGTGGCACGATCCGAACCGCCATCGCTGATCATCGCTGATCTTCATTCGGTGAAGTGTGACCCACTTGGCCTCGCAGAGCGCCTCAAAGCAGACGAGGTCTTGCGCACAGTGCCGCTCCTAGGATTCTTCTCTCACGTCGATGGCGAACTGCGAAGGAGGGCCGATTCGGCTGGGTACGATGTCGTCATGCCTCGGTCTGTCTTCAGCAGTAAACTGCCAGAGATTCTTCGCCAGTACGGGTTGTAATCACGGTTCCCGAAGGTGTCAGTGACACCGGATCGATCAGTCCAATCGGCAATCCCCGATCGACAATCTGCTCAAAGCCCCGGAGGTTTGGGCCCAACCTTCCATCCCGCTTGAATGCGTTGCTGAATGAGAGGGTGCTGTTCTCTGGTTCTTTGGTCCTTGACGCCTTTGGGGACCGCTATCCTCCCCAGAGCCCAGGCTGCGATTCCGCCAAGCATGCCAAAGACAGCGACGACAACCAGCGCACCTTTCCACGTTCCTCTTTCTGCAATCTCGTCAAAACGTGATTGGTAAACATAAAGAAAGGCGGCGACGACCCCGATCAGCAGTCCAAATAACCCTCCCTTGCCTACATAGCCTTCGACCCGATCATGAACCGATTTACATCTCTCGCATCTGGGGACAGATAATTCACACTGTTCGCGGACCTGGTATTCCCGGGTCTTCCCCACGAAGCCACCGTCGTGCATTTCAACCGTGGCCCCTGAACCCTGGTTGGAGGCGAAGTCGCGGCAAAACCAGCACGGCTGATCTATCGCGCTGGCCTGGTGCGGGGATGATTCGGTCACGTGCTTTGCCATTATGACTAACCGACAGCCGCGGGCGCGATCACGTCGTGGATGGCCCGCACCTCTTCAACCAGTTGGCCATACTGTTCGAGAGTCAGGGCCTGAGCCCCGTCCGAGAGAGCGCGTTCCGGTTGGTCGTGGACTTCGACGATCAATCCATCGGAACCCACTGCCACGCCCGCCCGCGCGAGCGGGATTACCATGTAGTTTTTGCCGGTTCCGTGAGATGGATCGACAACCACCGGGAGATGCGACAACCGCCGCACTGCTGGGATCACCGAAAGATCGAGTGTATTTCGAGTGTGCTGGGTGAACGTCCGTATGCCGCGCTCGCACAGCACGACGTTGTAGTTTCCCTCGGCCATGATGTATTCGGCCGCGAGCAGCCATTCATCGAGAGTTGCCGATAAGCCGCGCTTGAGCAGGACTGGAAGCGGGGAGCGACCCGCGCGACGCAGAAGAGAAAAGTTCTGCATGTTGCGTGCGCCTATTTGGATCATGTCGCCATATCGCTCAACCAGATCAACTCCGGCCTCGTCGAGGGCTTCCGTCACTATCTTCAAACCGTAGACCTCGCGAACCTCAGCCAGAATCTTTAAGCCTTCTTCCCCCAAGCCCTGGAAAGCGTAAGGCGACGTCCGTGGCTTATAGGCGCCGCCGCGAAAAAATCGGGCCCCGCTTCTACGCACGGCTTCGGCGATGGCAAACGCCTGAGCGCGACTCTCGATGGCGCACGGCCCGGCGATGATCGCCAGCTCCTCGCCGCCTATGGTTGCGTCACCAATACGAACGACTGTCTTTTCGGGCCTCAGGTCCAGCGAGATCAGCTTGTAAGGCTTGCTGACTCGAATGGCCTCTGCGACGCCCGGCAGGTTTTCAAATCGCGAGACGTCGACGGCTCCCTGATTGCCCGTGATGCCGATGGCAGTACGCGTAGCGCCGGGCATCGGATGAGCGCGAAGACCGAGTTCAGTGATGACTCCGACGACAGCCTGAACTTCCTGCTCCGTCGCATCCGCTTTCATTACGATAAGCATCTATTTCTCCGTAGTGAATGGTGAATAGTGAATAGAAACTTTGATTAATCGCGGCTCTAGCCCGGCCACCGCTGGTCTATTCACCATTTACGACTCACTATTCACTCGCCCGCCTACATGCGTTCCGGAACCCCTATTCCGAGGACAGCCAGTCCCGCCTTCAATTGTCGTCGTGAAACTTCGGCCACAGCTATGAACACCGCCCGTCTGGTCGCATTCTCCTCGGCAAGTATCCGATACCGATGATAGAAGAGATTGAATGACCGCGCCAGATTAAACGCATATTTAGCGAAGATGGCGGGCTCTGCTGCGGCCGATGCCTGGCTAACGGCGTCGTCGAGCCTCGCCGAAGTAGTCACCAGCGACCAAAGCTCGTCGCCACCTTCGCCATCGAGGGTCGCGGACATCTCCTGCTTGACCTGGGCGTCCCCGCTTGCCGCGCGTGCGATGATCTCGCGGGCGTCGTCCTGCATTTTCGCGTCGAGCTTGCGGAAGATCGAATTCGCCCGCACCGCTGAGTACTGGCAATAAGGACCTGTCTCGCCTTCGAATGACAATGCCTCTTTGAAATCAAAGGCGATAACAGAATTTCTTGTGAACTTGAGCAGGAAATAACGGAGAGCGCCGACGGCGATGATATGGGCAGTATCCTTCTTTGCCTCGTCTGTCAGGTCCGGATGCCTTGCCGCGACTTCGCGAAGCGCATCCGCTTCGAGCCGATTGATCAGATCATCCGCTTTCACGCCGAGGCCTTTACGCCCGCTCATCTCTATGTAAGGCCGAGCGCGGTCCTCCTGGTTGAGCTCTATGCCGAGTTCTTCACAGGCCGCCGCCGACAGAGCCACCATCTCGTACGCGAGATGTACGCTGGCATCTTCTCCCACCCCAGGCGCAACGGCGGCAACGCCACGTCGAACTATATCCTGTGTGTAGGACTGTCGGGAATCGATCACGTTGTAAACGGTTGCGCCCGCGCCGAAATGGGGAAGCACGGACTCTCCGGGCTCGCACGTCTCGACCGGCTGGACCTGCGATGTGGTGATCCATGTGATGTGACCATCGTCATAGCTGCGAAACGGTTTGTAGAAGAAATCCAGATCAAGCTGTCCTAGTTTCCAAAGCTGATAGGCGATGTCTTTCCCGGTATAGGTAACGGTGCCGTTCGAGCGCACGATGATTTTGTCTGCTTCGTGTTCATCGGTCCCGGTATGCGATTCGAAGGGCATCACCCAACAACCCTTGTTCCGTCCTTCACTCTGATAATGAATCGCGCCCGTTTCTTTCATCCGCTCGAAGGCGTGGTCCCAAAACTTCAAACGCAGAATCTCCGACTCACGCGGCAGCACGTCGTAGCGAATCTCCAAACGCTCCATCGTATCGAGGATGCATTCGACGTTTCGCGTAGCTACGTATTCAGCGAGTTCGGCGGTGGGATTATTACCCTCCTCGATCAAGTGGATTGTTTCGGCACGAAGCTGCAGACGCTCAGGGTCAGGCTCGCGGCTGGGATCGTCATGACGATAGAATCGGCCAACGCGCGTGTAGAGGTCCCAACAGTAATAGTCAAACGGACGATCGGGAGGAAGTTGCGCGTCGAGGGTTTTGATGTCCGCCAGCGTCATGCGCTCTATATGCACAAAACCAAGGACGACGTCGGCGACCTGTACGCCGGTGTTGTCGATATAGTTTTGGACTTCTACTCGTTCACCCGCGGCTTTCAGAATGCGAACGAACGTATCCCCCAGGACAGCATTGCGAACGTGGCCGATGTGCGCCGCCTTATTGGGATTGATGCTTGTGTGCTCGACCATGCGCTTTGGCCGGTCGTCGAGACTTGGTTCGGAGTTCTCGCGCACCTCCGAGGCAAACTCTGAAAGGAATTGGGCACGATCAAAAAAGACGTTGAGATACCCTGCGCCTGCGACTTCGATTCGCGCAACTCCGTCGATCGTCTCAAGCGTCTTTGCCAGCTCTTCCGCCAGGGAGCGTGGCGCACGTTTCTCGCCCGTTGCCTGCTTGATGCGCTTTGCCAGCTCGAAGGCAACAGGGAAGGCCAGATCGCCCAGCTCAGTTCGAGGCGGCACTTCGGCAGCTACTTGTTCGAGCGTGACGTTAAAGAGACCCTGCGCAGCCTCTATCACGGATTGGCGCAAAGTCGTTTGAAGTTCGATCAGATTCACTGCGAAGGTAGCTCTCATTTTCTACGGTTTTAAATACAAGGGATATGCAAAGCAGTCAGTATAGCGTAGCCGACCTTGCTCACGCCAACGGCCCTCTTCCCAACGTTGTCTTAACTTGAAAGGCCGAGTGCACGAACCACTAACTCAGACTGATCTCACGAAACTTTTCGTGAGATTGCGTGTTTTGTCGTGACTCGTTGTATGCAGCTGACGAGAGCGGGCGCGAGACGACTGCGGAAAGCTCGGTGTCCTTATTCAACCCCCAGCCAATACCGTCCTTGACAGCTTTCCGCTTTGCTCTGATACCATCGTTCATCTCTTCTATGCCAGTAAATGAACAGGTGACGATTAGCCCCGAGTTGCGCCAACGTTTCTCGGAGGCAACGAGGGTAGTGGTGTTGACTGGTGCGGGCGTCTCGGCCGAGTCTGGCGTGCCGACGTTTCGTAGCGGTGGTTTGAGCAGATTATGGAAAGGTCTGCCTTTTGAAAAGATCTCGTCTGCCGGAATGCTGGAAACTAACCTGGCCGAAGTCTGGGAGTGGTTCAACTATCGTCGCGATGCGATCGAGAAGATCACCCCGAATCTCGCACATCATGCGCTCGCGAGATGGCAAAAGCGATTTGATGATTTCACTCTGGTGACTCAGAACGTGGACGGGTTACATCAAGCCGCCGGTTCAGTCGACGTGATAGAGCTTCACGGCAACCTGTGGCGAGCGCGGTGCACATCGTGCAGCGCGAAATTCGATCTGCATGACAAAGAGCACAGCGCCAGCCGAACATTTACATGTCCCGACTGTGCGAATTACTTGCGGCCTGATGTGGTTCTCTTCGGCGAGATTCTGCCTGCAGGAGCGTTTGAGCGCGCGGCAATGAAAGCAAAGAAGTGTGAGTTGTGTTTCGTGATCGGGACCTCTGCCTTGGTCTATCCGGCAGCGGGACTGCCTGCCCTTGCCAGAAAAGCCGGTTCATACCTTGTGGAGATCAATCCCGAGCCGACTCCGCTCTCAAATATCTGCGACGAAGTACTCGCAGGGAAGGCGGGAGAGGTTCTTCCACTCTTCGACGGTCGATGAAGACGCTCTACTTTGACTGTTTCGCCGGCGCAAGCGGCGACATGATTCTCGGCGCATTGATTGGCGCCGGAGTCGACTCGCAGACGCTGACAGAGCAGTTGGGGCTTTTGCACGTCACGGGCTACGAGATCTATTTCGAAAAGGTTGATCGTTCAGGGATAAGCGCTACGCGAGCACATGTACTTACCGCGACCGAGCACTCGCACCGTCATCTTAATGACATTCTAACGATTATCGACGGGTCCGCCCTGAGCGAATCGGTGAAAGAGCGGGCCACTCGCATCTTCGTGCGACTCGCTCAGGCCGAGGCGAAGATTCACGCGGTTCCTATCGAAGACATTCACTTTCATGAAGTGGGAGCACTCGATGCCATTATCGACGTAGTCGGGGCCTGCATCGGCTTCGAGCTTCTGAAGATTGATCGCTTTGTTTGCTCAGAGCTGCACGTTGGGAGCGGGATGGTTGAGATGGCGCATGGCCGCTTTCCCATACCGCCGCCGGCGGTGGCCGAGCTTTTGAAGGACGCCCCGGTTTACGCATCCGACATTAAGGGCGAACTCGTGACGCCGACGGGTGCGGCGATCATCAGCACTGTCTGCACCGAATTCGGACCATTGCCACGTATGGAACTGGCGAGCACCGGCTATGGAGCCGGAAGCCGTGAATATCCGAACTTCCCGAACGTATTGCGATTGATGGTCGGCGGAGACGAAGCTTCTGGGGACGATACAGAGCGCCTGCTTTTGATTGAGACGAATATCGACGATATGTCTCCGCAGCTTTACGGACACGTGATGGACCAGGCGCTTCGGCTTGGCGCGCTCGATTGTTTTTTCACTCCCGTGCAGATGAAGAAGAACCGGCCCGGGGTATTGATCTCGGTCCTGTGCCGGCCTTCCGATCGAGAAGCGATCTGCGATCTATTGCTCGCCGAGACTACGACACTTGGAGTCAGGTATTACGAAGTGATGAGGCGCGCCCTGCAGCGCGAAACGGTGAGGGTCGAGACCGTCTACGGCCCAATTGATGTTAAAGTGGCTCGCATGAATGGCAGCGCGGTTAAGGAAATGCCAGAGTACGAACAATGCCGCCGCGCCGCGGAAGTGGCGAAGGTGCCACTCCAGGTAGTTGAGCAGGCGGCACGCGATGCATTCACCAGGATTCAGCGCGAGGGTGAAAGATGATTACCAATCTAACGGGCGAGGAGTTGTCCACCGGCAAGCGGTCCCGCGTCGACCTGGACCTGATTGCGCGAGGCGTTCGTCTGATCCTCGAAGGGATTGGCGAGAACCCTGAGCGGCCGGGTCTACAGAGCACCCCACAGCGAGTCGCGGAGATGTATGCCGAGCTCACGGCGGGAATGTACGAGGACCCGCAGCAGCATGTAGTGCCGCTGCCCGGCGACACACATGAAGAGATGGTCATCGTAAAGGACATTACCATCGCCTCGATTTGCGAGCATCATCTCGCTCCCTTCGTCGGCCGATGTCATATCGCGTACATTCCGAAGGACGGTCGCATCGTCGGCCTCTCGAAGCTGGCGCGGCTGGCGGAGGTCTTTGCCCGGCGGCTTCAGCTGCAGGAACGCCTGACTTCAGAGATTGCAAACACACTCTACCAGGGATTGAAGCCCCTGGGCGTGATGGTTGTTATCGAGGCTGAGCACACGTGCATGACCCTTCGAGGCGTCAAGAAGGCCGGGGCGATGACAATCACATCGACCGTACTCGGTGGATTCCGCAAAGACCCGCGGACGAGGGCCGAAGCAATGGCCTTGATAAAAGGAAAATGAGAGCTGAGGAGACTACTGTGAAACGGCATCATCTCTTAATCGCGGCGCTCATGATTGCGTCACTCTCAAGCGCGTCGATAGCGCAACGACGACCTGCGGTGCCCGGCCCAATCAACGAAGACTTCCTGCGCGCGCACATCAAGTTTCTGTCGGACGATCAGCTCGAAGGGCGAGGCACCGGCGCCCCTGGCGGCGAGTTGGCGGCTAAATACATCGCGGCCCAAATGGAGGAAATGGGACTGAAGGGCGCGGGGGCCAATGGAAGTTTCTTCCAACCGGTCTCGCTTGTCGGCGTCAAAGCCGAACCCAAACCGACACTCAAGATAAGCTCTGGTGCTGGAAGCGAGACGTTCAAGTTCGCCGATGATTTCGTCGCCTTTACCGGGGCGCAAACATCCGAGGTCGACGTCAACGCCGATATGGTTTTTGTCGGTTATGGAATCAGCGCTCCCGAGCGGCGTTGGAACGACTATAAAGGCGACGCCAAAGACTACCGCGGCAAAGTCCTCGTGATGTTTGTCAACGATCCCCCTGCTACATCCGCGGAGCCGGACCTCTTCGGCGGCCGTGCCCTCACTTACTATGGGCGCTGGACCTACAAGTTTGAGGAAGCCGCGCGGCGCGGAGCAGCCGGAGTAATTCTAATTCATACAGACCAGTCCGCCGGCTATCCTTGGAGTGTGGTGCGCACGTCAAACGGCTCGTGGCGCTTTGATATCGCGCGCGGCGACAACGATCCGACTCCCTTTCTCAAAATGCGATCGTGGGTCACGGAGGCGACCGCCCACAAGATCATGGCCCTTGCCGGACAGAATCTTGAAGATCTGAGGAAGAGAGCCGAATCGAGAGACTTTGAGCCCGTCAAACTCAACCTCTCGGCCTCGATACATATCACGAGTGAGATCAAGCGCGTGAAGGCGCCGAACGTGGTAGGCATTTTGCGGGGCCGCGATCCTAAACTGCGCGACGAGTATGTCGTCTACTCCGCACATTGGGACCACCTCGGAATCGGCGAGCCAAACAAGAAGGGCGATAACATCTATAACGGGGCCGTGGACAATGCATCGGGCGTCGCGTCAATTCTCGCTATCGCGCAGGCCCTCTCCAGGTTGCCCCAGGCAGAGAAGCCGAAAAGGTCGATCTTGTTTCTCTTTCCCACTGCGGAAGAACAGGGCCTGCTGGGCGCGGAATGGTATGCGAAGCATCCATTAGTACCGTTAAAGAAGACAGCCGGCAACGTCAATCTTGATTCGATGAATATTCTGGGGACGACTCGCGATTTCGTTCCGTTAGGCGCGGATCGATCTTCGCTTAACGCCGTAGTCCAGGCCGTCGCGCGCGAGCGCGGGATGACTGTAGTTCCAGATCCGCGACCGGAGCAGGGTTCGTTTTATCGATCGGACCATTTTCCATTCGCCAAAGTCGGAGTGCCTTCCATCAGCTTGAAAGAAGGCAAGGACTTCGTCGGACATTCACGAGAGTGGGGAGAGCAGAAATTCAACGCCTATAACACGGCTAACTATCATCAGCCTTCCGACGAATACGACGATTCGTGGAATTTCGAGGGAATGATTCAGGAGGCCGAGATCGCTCTTGCCATCGGGCGACGTATCGCGGACTTACCGGTGATACCTCGCTTCAACCCCAACGACGAATTTGCGAAAGCGGGACAGGACCGCGGCAAGTAACAAGACATGACGGTTGGTCACTTCGTTGATCCTCGTCCGTCACCTGTGACCTTCATGAACACTTTCTACGTCACTACTCCGATCTATTACGCTAACAGCTTCCCCCATCTGGGGAGCCTTTATCCAACCATTGTCGCCGACTGCCTGCAGCGTCACCATCGACAGCGCGGGTTTGAGACCTACTTCCTCACCGGTACGGACGAACATGGAATCAACATCCAGCGACTGGCCGAGAGGAATGGCCAGAGTCCCAAAGAGTTCGCCGACTCAATTGCCGCTCGATTCAGGGAGACTTTCAGCGAGTTCGGGCTAGACGAAGCGCATGGGGGCTACGACATCTTCATGCGGACCACCGAACCCTTTCATTACGAAGGTGTGAGCGCGCTGTGGCGGCGAGTGGCTCAACGAAAGACGCCGAAAGGCCGCGACGCGATTTACAAGGGACACTACGAAGGTTGGTTCTGCGCATCGTGCGCGGCGTACAAATCAGAAGAAGAGTACGCTAAGGCGGAGCGAGAAGGGGATCCTCCTACCTGTTTGGAACACCTGATACCGTTGGATCACGTAGCCGAAGAGAGTTACTTCTTTCGCCTTTCAGACTATGCCGAGACTCTATTGGAATTGTATGAGCGACAACCGGACTTTGTTCGTCCCGAGAGTCGCCGCAACGAAGTTATGGCCTTTGTGCGTGGCGGCCTGCAGGACCTGTCGATTAGTCGCCAACGAACATCGGTCAGTTGGGCGATCCCCGTTCCTGACGATCCCACGCAAACTATCTATGTCTGGTTCGATGCGCTGACCAACTACATCACGGCCATTGGATTCGGGAATGAAGAGCGAGAGCGAGCGGTGGGATTCGAGAAGTTCTGGCCCGCGGTACACCTTGTAGGCAAAGACATACTTAGATTTCACGCAGTCTACTGGCCCGCATTTCTCCTGGCGGGAGGCATCGAACTTCCGCGAATGGTCTTTGCGCATGGCATGTGGCTGGATCCGACCGGCCGCAGAATGTCGAAAACGCTTGGCAACGCGATCGACCTGGATATCATTCATCGGCATTTTCCCAATGACGTCGTGCGCTATTACTGTCTGCGCGAGATGGTGTTCGGGCAGGATGGAAAGTTTGGATATGAAGCGTTGATCGATCGGACGAACAGCGATCTCGCCAGCGGTCTGGGAAATCTTTCCAGTCGCACGTTGACGATGATCCATCGATACTGCGACGGAGTGGTGCCGAGTCCCCGCATCGATGAGGCGAATTATCTTTCAGCTAAACGCGCCGGCGTGGATCCTGATGCGATGTCTTTGGCTTCTGCGTTGGAGCACGCAAGAGATCAATTTGTACTTCACTTCGAAGATTTTGCGTTTAGCCGAGCGCTGGAGAGCGCATGGGCCATCATCGCTCGAGTCGACAAGCTGATTTCAGACGCGAAGCCGTGGGAGTTGGTCAAGCACAACGATCAGAGAGAAACTCTGAACACGGTCTTGTACAGGGCGGCCGAGACTTTGCGCTGGCTCTGCATACTTCTATATCCCGCGATGCCGGAAGCGACCAGGGGTATCTATGGACAGTTGGGTTTGCCGGAAGATCCGGCTGCGCTCGATCCGACTAAACTTGAATGGGGAACACTCGAGGAGGGGACGCGCATCGGAGAAGTTAATGCAGTCTTCCCGCGAATCGACAGGACTAAGACGATGGCAGCGATTGAGAACGAGACCGCTCACCCAGGTGTGCACGCCACTGAAGCCGACGCGGTTGCGGGGTCTGCCACATCTGACACGACGAAACCCGCCCCGCCGATGAAGGGGGCTACCGAAGCTGACGCTGTGCGGAAAGACGCCACCGAGCCGGACGGCCGCCTCTATATCGATATCGGCGATTTTGCCAAAGTCGAAATGCGGGTTGGGGAGATATTGACTGCCGAGCGCATTCCGAAGTCCGACAAGTTATTGCGCTTCACGGTTGATGTTGGAGAAGCCGAGCCTCGTCGGGTTCTGGCCGGCATCGCCGAGTATTACACACCTGAATCGATGATCGGCCGGAAAGTAGTGGTTGTAACCAATCTGAGGCCGCGGAAACTGCGTGGCTTCGAATCCCAGGGGATGATACTGGCGGCGTCGGTCGGAGAAGAAGGGAAGCCTGTGGTCGCGACCTTCGCTGAAGACGTTCCCAACGGCGCAAGACTGAAGTAGCGAATCGAGGAGTCAGGACTCAGAATTCAGAATTCAGTATTCAGAACTCAGAAGAAGAACTTCTGGGTCCTCTGACTCCTGAGTCCCGAGTCCTTAGTTCTGAGTCCCGAATCCTGAATTCTACGTCCCGATGTTCATTGATTCGCACGCCCATATTGACGGTGAAGACTTCGATATCGATCGCGACCAAGTTGTGGAGCGGGCGAGAAACGCCGGCGTGCGCGCCATCCTCAACGTGGGAACGGGCGATCCCCACAGCGGCGCGTTCGAGCGCGCGGTGCAGGTCGCGGAGCAATACGAGGATGTCTACGCAGCGTTAGGGGTCCATCCTCACGACGCGCGCCTGTTCGATGAGGCGGCTGCATCGCGAATCCAACGTCTGATCGCGACATGCTCGCGCGTCATTGCGTGGGGTGAGATCGGTTTGGATTATCACTACGACCATTCACCCCGAGAGGTGCAGCGCGAAGTGTTTGCTGAACAACTGCGGCTGGCGCAGAGGGCAAAACTTCCAGTTATCATTCACACGCGCGCGGCGGATGAAGATACCGCTTCGATGCTGCATAATGCCGGAGCAGAGCCGGGCTTCAAAGGAATAATGCATTGCTTTGGCGGCGGGCCTGAATTGCTCAAAACCGTCCTCGATCTCGATTTCCTCATCTCGTTCGCGGGAAACGTGACATTCAAAAAGGCGGAAGAGTTGCGCTCGGCCGCCAGCAATGTTCCTCTGGACCGTTTGCTGATCGAGACAGACTGTCCGTTTCTCACGCCTGTACCGTTTCGCGGACGCCGGAATGAACCCGCGCGAGTGGTCGAGGTGGCAAGGGCTCTGGCAGAGGTGCATGGGACTACGACTGAAGCGATCGGCATGCAAACCACCGAGAACTTTCAGCGATTCTTTCGTCTGGAACAGGGCCCTTATAATCGGAAAACTACCGAAGAACGCAGTGAATTCGTGTGAGGCCAGATTGTGGGAAAACTTTCACGATATTGAAGTTTGGTGTTATGCTCAGCATTCGGACCGGCGAAGCAGAACTGGAACTGAGGATTTCCTTCGACTATGGCGCAACAGAATTCATTTGACATCATTTCAAAAGCCGACCGCGCCGAGATCGACAATGCCATAAATCAAACGGCGAAAGAAGTGGGCCAGCGGTTCGATTTTAAAGGCAGCCATGCGCAGGTGGTGCTGGAAGAAAAGGCGCTATTACTGACTGCGGAGGATGAAACTCGTCTGCGAAACATGAATGACATTCTGCAGCAGAAACTTGTGCGTCGCGGCGTTCCCTTGAAAGCGCTGAGCTACGGCAAGGTCGAGCCGGCGGCCGGCGGTAGCGTTCGGCAGCGAGTCGATATACAGCAGGGCATCCCGCAGGAGAAGGCCAAGGAGATCGTCAAGTTTATCAAAGACAGCAAAGCGAAGGTGCAGGCGGCAATTCAATCCGACACGGTTCGCGTAACCGGCAAGGACCGCGACACGCTGCAGGACATCATCACGAAGTTGAAGGCGAAGGACTTTGGGATAGATATGCAGTTTACCAACTATAGGACGAACTAGCGGCTGAACGATTAGTGCCAGGCGGAAACGAACCACCGCCATCCAGAACACGACATCATCGACGATCAATATGCAGACCTCAGGTCACCTTGCCGAAGTTGAAGAGCCGCAAGTATCAGCGCGGCGCATCTTCAATCTGATTGCTCCCGAGCTTATCTCAGTTGAAGCAGAGTTTGAACGGCAGGCACAATCGAACATTCAGGTCATAGCGTACCTCGGCGACTATCTTAGAGCTTCGGGGGGCAAGCGAGTGCGCCCGGCATTGACGATACTTTCGAATTATACCGTTGGCGGGGATGGCGCAGGGCAGGGCTCGATTCGAATGGCCACGGTGATGGAGTTTCTGCACACAGCCACGCTGGTGCACGACGACATCATCGACAACGCTGCGACACGACGGAACCGGCCGTCGATAAATTCTCGGTTCGGAAATCAAACTGCGGTGCTGATGGGCGATTGGCTCTACATGTCCGCGTTCGAAACCAGTCTTGGCGAGCGCTCGTTGCCGGTTCTCGATGTGCTGACCGCCGCCACCAGAAAGATGACTGAGGGCGAGCTTCTGCAGCTGACCATGCTCGGCAAAACCGAAATCAATGAAGCCGAGTACCTGGAGATCCTGCAGCGCAAGACGGCGTACCTGTTCAGCGCGTGCTGCGAAATCGGGGCGATTATGGGCGGGGCGGACGCATTCCAGCGGGAAGCATTGCGGGAATACGGAATGAATCTGGGGACCGCGTTTCAGCTCATCGACGATCTTTTAGACTTCACGGCTTCCGATGAAGCGCTCGGCAAACCGGCCGGCGTAGATCTTGTCGAAGGCAAATTGACGCTGCCATTGATTTATTTTCTCGAGAGCGAACCGGAATCACGGCCGATGGTTGAGGCAGTGATGCTCGAAGGTGGATATCGGACCGTTTCGCGCGAAGAGTTGCGTGAAAAAGTAGAACTCTCCGGCGCCCTCGATCGTGCGCGGCAACGCGCATCGCGGTATGCCGAAGCGGCAAGGGATGCTCTTGTCGAACTGCCTTCGTCAGCTTATTGTGACGCTTTGCAGGCGATCCCAACTTACATTATCGACCGCGACAACTGAGAGCAGCGAACAAGCTCCACTTCAATTAAACGCCCCCACCCTAAGCACGCCCCGCCTCTGGCGAGAGATGCTTCGTCGGTACCTTAATCAATAGAGAGACTCCAGATGCGCGGCATGATCCTGGCGGCCGGTTACGGCACACGGCTTTGGCCTTTAACTGCCGACAGAACCAAGCCCGCACTTCCATTCCTGGGAAAGCCCATCGTGGGTTATGTCGCAGAGTATCTCGGACGCTACGGGTGCCGTGACATCGTCGTTAACCTGCACCACAAACCTGAATCCGTGCGGAGAAGTTTAGGCGATGGAAGCCGCTTCGGCGTACATCTGGACTATGTTGAAGAGGAGACTATCCTTGGCACAAGCGGGGCTTTGGACAATGCGCGTCATCTGCTAGACAGCGACACATTCATCGTCGTAAACGGAAAGATTGTCACTGATATCGACCTCTCGCTGGCGCTTGAAACTCACCGCCGGACCGAAGCGCTGGCGACGCTGGTGCTGCTGCCGAATAGAACCCGCGACCGCTTTAGCATGGTTGAGACTCTTGAGGGCCGTGTGACGAAGTTCGGCGGGATGCCAGCAGGTGCGTCCGATAACGACTCTGATGAAGCGAACGACGTCCCGCTGATGTTCACCGGAATCCAAATCCTGGAGCCCCGAATTTTCGACTTCATCCCGCGAACAAGTTTTTCTCACTCTACAGTTGACGTCTATCCCCAGGCGATCGCCCGCGGTGAGCGAGTATCCGCACACATCGCCGAGGGGATGTGGCATGAGTTGTCGACCATCCATCGATACCTTGACGTTAGCCTGGAACTACTCAGCCTAACCGGGAGGAACGTCGAGCAGGGAACGGGATGTATTATCTCGGAGAGCGCTGAGCTAAGAGACGCGTTACTGTGGGACAACGTCACGATCGACGATGGCGCTAAAGTCCATCACGCTGTGCTGGCAGACGATGTAGTAGTTCCTGCGGGCGAAGTGATCGATCATGCGGCGGTCGTCAGGGCAGACCTGGTTCGCGGAACCGAGCCTCCCGCGAAAGCGCTTAAGGGTGAGTTCCGTGGGGATAATTTTGTCGTCCCCTTATCGCAGTGATACAATCCAACAACTCTGACTAACAGGAACGACGGAGGGTCCGGAGCTCGTTCAAAGTCGATGCTCCACCGGCTGAGCGTCCTCTGAGCGCGTCTCTTCAGTGCATGAACCAGTCTCCAATTAGTACCACAACCGCGTTTGCTTCCTCCGCGCGTGAGCGGCTTCTTAGCTTTCTCACAGCGAAGGGAGAAAGGCACCCGGAGAGGGTCACTGCGCTGACTCCCGACGCGTCGACCCGTGAATACTTTCGATTTCCCTGGAAGCGAAAGACTGCTATCGCGGCAGTGTATCCCGAGCCATTCGATCCCCACTTTCATCCGTATCTTGATGTAACTCGACTGTTCCTGGAAGCACAGCTTCCCGTGCCAGAAGTGCTGGAAGTGGATGCCGCAGCAGGCATCATCGTTCAGGAGGATTTAGGCGATCGACAACTTCGGTTGGTTTACGAATCATCAACTGAAGATGAGGCAGAAGCGTACACTGAGCAGGCCATAAGCCTAATCGCGAAAATCCAGGCGTCGACAGAGAAAGCTGAGGAGCGCAATTCCATTGCCAGCAGGCTGGCCTTTGACGAGGCAAAGCTTTCGTGGGAACTGGGATTTTTTATGGAGCACTACTTCACCAGCCTTCGCGGTGAAAAGTTATCGCATGGAGAGGCCGCCGAGTTGAAGGCCGACATGAACGACGTGGCAGCGGAGTTATCGGAGCGGCCGCGAGTCCTTTGTCATAGAGATTTTCATGCGTCTAACCTGATGGTGGATTCCAAAAGCAGGTTGCGCATCGTCGACCACCAGGATGCCAGAATGGGACCGGCGAGCTACGATCTGGTAACGCTTTTGCTTGATCGACAACCCGAACCGCCGTCGCTCGCCGAAATTCGCGCTCATAGGCTCTTCCTGCTTGAGGAACGAAGACGATATGGGCTTGGAGCGCTGGATCCCGACGACTTCGCTCGTGAGTTTCGCCTGATGACAGTCCAGCGCGGATTAAAAGCCATCGGCACGTTCTCGTATCAAACGGCTGTTAGTGGTCGGGGCGCGACCTACGAGCAGTTCATCAATCCAACCTTTCAAATCGTCCTTCAAGCTATCGATTGGCTGGGAAGGTTCCCGGCGCTTCGCAAGGCAATAAAGGCGCGGGTCAAAGACAGTGGAACGCCCAGTAGTACATAGCGATCAAGAAACGTTCCGTCACACATGACAGCGAATCCATCATCCCTTATGCAGACATACATTAATCGGTTATCTGAACATGTTGGAGAGGAAGTAACGCTCAAGGGCTGGCTGTATAACCTCCGCTCGAGCGGTAAATTGCTATTCCCCCAGCTTCGCGACGGTACTGGCGTTGTCCAGTGCGTAGTCTTCAAGAAGAGCGTCGCGCCTGAAGTATGGGATGACATCGAAGGTCTGGGACAGGAATCTTCACTGATAGTACGCGGGACGGTGCGCGCAGACGAGCGTGCTCCCGGAGGCTACGAGATTGATGTGTCCTCGGCGGAGATCGTCAGCCGCGCCGCGGAATATCCCATCACGCCCAAGGAACACGGCACAGAGTTCTTGATGGACCATCGTCATCTCTGGCTACGTTCCCGCCGTCAGCACGCGATCCTGAGAGTCCGCCACACCGTGATAAAAGCCGTGCGCGATTTTCTGGACAGCGACGGCTTCACCCTCTGCGACTCGCCGATCTTTACACCAGCGGCTTGCGAAGGCACCACCACTCTCTTCGAAGTCGACTACTTCGAAAATGAAAAGGCCTACCTAACGCAGTCTGGTCAACTCTACAACGAGGCTACGGCTGCGGCCTTCGGTAAGGTTTATTGTTTTGGTCCAACCTTCCGTGCCGAGAAATCTAAGACGCGTCGACACCTGACAGAGTTTTGGATGGTCGAGCCCGAAATGGCATTTGCCACCCTCGATGACGTAATGGGTCTAGCCGAACGGTTTCTCGCATACATCGCCGAACGCGTTCTAACGGACAGGGCAGAGGAGCTGAAAGTTCTCGAGCGCGACATCGCCAGGCTTGAGGCAATCGTGCCTCCATTTCCCCGTCTGCATTATGACGACGCTGTTCGGTTGTTGCATGAAGGGCATGAACGTGGCGAGATGGAGTCACGGTTCGAATGGGGTGGGGATTTCGGCGCACCCGACGAAACTTACATCTCGGGCAAATTTGATAGACCTGTAATGGTCCACCATTATCCGGCGGCTGTGAAAGCCTTCTATATGGCTCGCGATCCCCAGCGCGCCGAACTCGCGCTCGGAGTCGATGTGCTGGCGCCCGAGGGATACGGCGAAGTGATCGGCGGAGGCGAGCGCGCGACGTCGCTGGAGTTCCTTCGCGCCCAGATCGCGGAACACAATCTGCCCGAAGAGTCGTTTGACTGGTACCTGGATCTGCGTAGGTACGGCAGCGTGCCGCATGGCGGGTTTGGAATGGGAGTAGAACGATGCACCGCCTGGATGTGCGGCATCGAGCACATTCGGGAAACGATTCCATTCCCGAGAATGTTGAACCGGCTACGACCGTGAGAGTTCTTCGCTTTCCAAATCCTCGCAGGGAGTCGGGAGCGCCTCAGCCAGGCTTGAGCAGATCTCATAATCAAGGCGACTGACATGACTGAAAACCACGAGCGCATAGTTACTATTTTCGGTGGTTCGCGATGTTCCGAATCAGATCCGGAGTATGCGCTCGCGCGCCGAGTTGGTGAGCTGTTGGCCGAGGCGGGCTTTGTAATATGCACCGGCGGTTATCTTGGCGTGATGGAGGCCGCGAGTCGCGGCGCCCGCGAAAAGGGTGGGCGAGTGCTGGGAATCGTGCTCAACCAGTTCAAGGCCGAGCCGAACCGCTATTTGACTGACAAGGTCGCGACTGCGCATTTTTACGATCGCCTGCAACACCTGATCATCCGCTCCATCGGGTTCATCGCCCTTCGCGGCGGAATGGGGACTGTAACGGAAGTCTCACTGGTTTGGAACAAGCTGCAGACTCGAGTAATCGAGCCTCGCCCGCTGGTTCTGCTGGGAGATTGTTGGCCGCCAATTGTTGATGCGTGGCGCAAGCATCTGGTCGTGAGCGAAAATGACGTACGCGTTCTTGACTTCGCACAAACGGCCGAGCAGGCCGTTTCGATCATTATAGAAAAGGCGAGGGAAGTCTCGGTATGAGTTCCGAACTTCTCAGCAAAGAGCAGCCGGCAAAGCTCAGGACCTTGCCCGAAGACGATAAACGTCGCGTCAGCATCCTCGGCGTCCCCTTAAGCTTCGGCTCGAGCATGGCCGGAGTGGATATGGGACCGGCCGCGTTGCGTGTCGCGGGGCTTAACGCAAGAATTGCCCAACTCGGTTTCGAGGTGCGCGACTTGGGCGATATGCGAGTCGAGCGGCCGCAGTCGCCGGGCGAGCTGGCCGGGAAAGCGAACTATCTCCGCGAAGTCAGCGCAGTGTGCAGGGACTTGGCGGTAGAGGTCGAGCAGATCCTCAGCGGAGGAGCGCTTCCAATCATACTCGGCGGTGATCACTCTATAGCAGCTGGTTCAATATCGGGTCTCTCTCGCTTCCTGCGTGAACGCAATCAGACCCTCGGACTGATTTGGTTCGATGCCCACGCAGATATGAACACTCCTGAGAGCACACCTTCGGGGAACATTCACGGAATGCCACTGGCGGCGTTGCTCGGGTACGGCGCACGAGAGCTGACTCAGATTGGAGGTTTCGCGCCGAAGCTCGACCCACAACTTTGCGTGCACATCGGCGCGCGCGATATTGATCAGGGCGAGCGAGATCTGATCCGCAAGTTGGGAATGCGTTTTTATACGATGCGCGAGATTGATGAGCGCGGGATGAATGGGTGCATCACAGAGGCGATCGAGATTGCCTCGCGCGCTTCCGGAGGCTACGCGGTGACGTTCGATGTGGATGCGTTGGATCCCGGCGATGCTCCCGGATCGGGCACGCTCGTTCGCGGCGGACTTACGTATCGCGAGGCCCACCTGGCAATGGAAAAGATAGCCGAAGCGGGCGGAATGCGCTCGCTCGAAATCGTTGAGATCAATACCGCTCTGGATGTAAACAACCGAACGGCCGAACTTGGCGTCGAGCTAATCCTCTCAGCCCTCGGCAAAACTATTCTGTAAGATAAAGGTCACGTCCGCTGTCGAAAACCGGGTGAGCGAACCCGGGAAAAGAGATCTAAAGCCAAAGTATGAAGAAGCTGCGTGTGGGAGTGATTTTTGGAGGTCGATCGGGCGAGCATGAAGTATCCGCGCGGTCCGCGCGATCTCTTATAGAAGCCCTGGATCCGGGGAAGTACGAGGTAGTTCCCATCGCGATCTCAAAGCAGGGTAAGTGGCTTTCTCCATCCAAATCGGCGGTGCTGATATCCGGGGAAGCCGCAAACCTATTAGCCGAAGCCGTCATTACAGACGACCGAGGGCCGTCCGCATTTCTGCTTGATCCATCAGCGTCCGGCGCGCTTTCAACAGAGCAAAAGTCTAACCCAGACTCCGTCGACCCTCTCGACGTAGTGTTCCCGGTACTTCATGGGACATACGGTGAGGATGGGACTATTCAAGGATGGCTCGAGATGATCGGCATTCCTTATGTCGGATGCGGCGTGCTTGCATCCGCCTGCGGGATGGACAAGGTAATAATGAAGACATTATTCCGTGACGCCGGCCTGCCGGGATGCAACTACACTTGGTTCCTGCGAAATGCTTTCGATAATGATCGAGAGACGATCCTCGAGAGCGTAGAGAGGCAGATTGGATTCCCCTGTTTCGTCAAGCCCGCCAACCTGGGCTCGTCTGTTGGTATCTCTCGAGCGGTCGACAGACCCTCGTTGGAAGAGTCAATCGAGCTCGCTTCGCGATATGATCGCAAGGTGATTGTGGAAGAGGGGCTCGACGTGCGGGAAATCGAATGTGGAGTCATGGGAAACGATTTTCCCGAGGCAAGCCTCCCGGGGGAATACGTTGTACACGACACGGCGGCGTCCTTTCTGGATTACACCGAGAAATACTCTGAGACGGGTCACGTCGAGTTTGTTGTCCCTGCGCCGCTGTCGAAAGAAATGACATCACAGGTACAGCGACTTGCCGTTCGAGCTTTTCAAGCGATAGATGGTTCTGGTCTGGCGAGAGTGGATTTCTTTTTGCGGCGGGATACCGAGGAACTGCTCGTCAACGAACTCAATACAATGCCGGGGCTTACCGAGGTATCGGGCTTCCCCAAAATGTGGGCCGCATCAAATGTGTCTTTCCCCAAAGCGATTGATCGGCTGCTGACGCTTGCCCTTGAGCGTCATAAAGAGAAATCGCGCAACGAGACCAGCCTTTAACTGCTAGTTCTTTGCTGCTCGATAACCTTTGCGCGTGCGGGCAGTCAGCCCTGTTCCATCCAGCTTGACCTCAATCTCACGCCAATGCCCGTCCCGGGTATGGTTCGTTGGTCGATACGCGATGGTGTATTGATTGCCGAGCTCTTCGACAATTCCGCTAAATGCCTCGCGAAGCGACTGCCCGCCGGGAGTCGAAACGTAGCGCCCTCCGCTTTTGCTTGCGTAGTGTCGAAGCGCTCCGGCTGCCTGTGCACGTGCCGCCAGATTTCCTGTCTCAGGTGAAGACATATCAACCGTATAGACTGTGGCTCCCGCATCGAGAGCGGCCGAGAGCGCCTTGTCCATAGAAGCAGAGCTCTTCGTGTCATAGCCATCTGAGAGCACTACGATTGCGCGGCGTTTCTCCGGCCGCCGGGAAAGGTCAGTGGAGGCACGCAGGACTGCATCGTTGAGCACGGTCATGCCTTTGGCCCGTCTTCCAAAGGCCATTGGGGCCAGGTCTCGGCTTGGTGAAAAATCCTGCAGTTGCTCAACTTCGGAATCGAAACTGTAGACGGCAGCGACATCCTCCTCACGCAGGCCGTCGAGAAAGCGAATGGCAGCCGAACGAGCGAGAGACACTCGGTTCTCCATGCTTCCGGAAAAGTCCAAAAGCACCACGGCGGCAAAGGGTGTGGTCTCAGCACTAAAACTCGAAACGGTTTGCTCGCGTCCGTCCTCCGTCAAAGTGAAATTTGATCGCTTGAGTCCCCGCGCATATTTACCTGCGGCGTCGGTCACCGTCACGTTGACCACGACGAGATCGGTGTTAACACGGAGCACATCGTCATCCTGGATTTCCTGCGCTTGGCTTGAAGCCAGGAAAAAGATAAGGACGGCGCACGAACAGAGAAGCCGAAGCGCAAAACGTTCGCGGCACTGCGCTGGCTTAACCATCGTTGGTGATATGGAATTCAATGGGTGATTGTACGAACGACTCGTATGATTTCCAGGACTTCGTTCGCCCGCTCGATCACAGCAGCCGAGATCACCTGCCGAGGGGTCTTCTCCACGCCCTTACGCAATGTGTCTGTCAGTTCGGCCAGGCGCGCGAGGGCAGCTTCCAACAGCGATGGCGGGTCTTCCACGGTTAACTCCGCGTCCGATCCTCCGGCCTCGTTTCGAAGTTTGCGGGTGATTTTTTCCAGCCGCTCGAGTTTCTTCTGTTCCGTACGGCTGAAATCCTTCGTGTTCATAAAAGCATCACGCATCTCAGCGCCCAACTGCGCCGCTTCGCGGGCGCGTTCAAGATTTTCTTTGTAGTCTTTCTCGGCGGCTTTGATTTCTCGGCGGGCCAACATTTCCGCTTCAGGAGTGCCGGTCATGATTTTTGCATCA
This sequence comes from Acidobacteriota bacterium, assembly GCA_032160165.1. Lineage (GTDB taxonomy): Bacteria > Acidobacteriota > Blastocatellia > Pyrinomonadales > Pyrinomonadaceae > QHXM01. The sequence goes on along the minus strand of JAVHWA010000093.1, from coordinate 12,400 downwards.
GATGGGTCGGAGGTCTTGGTCCTTGGGGCCGAGACGTTGGCGTTCTGAGCAGGGGCTTGTTCCTGGGCTACTCCAACAATGGAAGAGCAAGCGAGAAGTAGTGCAAGAACAACCAAACGATTCAATCTCACCGAACCACCCACCTGTGCATGCCGAATAACCATTCGATAAAAGATCCCAAGCATCGGAATTGTAGTGTACCAGTCACGCGCTTATCAATCTTCGACTTGATGTTAAGTTGGGACGACGCATGGCAGGTAAATGGTTGTCTCGTGTCTGAATAACTTTTGAGTCTCTTCTCTCAAGAGGGAATAATCGCAGGGTTGATCGCTTGGGCCCGCTCGACGACGCTGATGAGTTCACTGAGACGATCCCTTCTGTAAGACACAGAACCTTGAGAGTGACGCGTTGCCGACTCCTGGTCGATTATTTGAAGCCAGCGCGACGTCAAATCGTTTTCCTCTAGGGAATCTTGGAAGGATTGTCTGGGGTATTGATAAACTCCTCGCCCTTTCGAGGGGTCGATGGTCGCTCGACGACTATTGTTTTGGTTTCGGGTTGGGGCAATGGACGTCTGGCCCCGGGCGCTGCCTGGAAACCAATGGCCTCTCCAGCGGCACCAGACTTAATTCGAAGCAATTTTATGCTTCTATAGTCGCCGGTCAGCGTCAACGAATACTTGCCCTCTTGCGCCGGCGCGAGATCGCTGGGATTAAGCTCTATCGCACGCACTTCAGTCTCTTGATCGGTTCGATGAAAGAGCTGCATCTCGACTGACAGGCCGGAGATTCGCTCCTTGGAGATGTTGCGAATGGTTCCTCCGATCACAGCCTCTGCCCCGTCGCGAACGGGTTCGTCCATTAGTATCTGAACTTTGATTGGTAATCCTACCGGGGCCGGCTTTGCCTCCTCAGTGTGCGCTACGCCGGCCGTCTTCTCGTGCCAGCCTCGCCATATCAGAAATCCAATCAGTAACCCTCCGGTGATCGTAACCGCGAGGGCAATTGAGACAACTTTTACTGCCGGGGAAGGGCCCTGCTCAAGGTCGGTATCTATTGATTCTGGCAGATCGTTACCGAAAATATGTGGAGCAGCCATCGAAAAATACCTTCTACGATTGAGGAGATTTGTGAAGCACGGGGAGCGAAGCAATGCAGTATTACATCGACAACATGGACATCTGAGCGCGCGGCCGAGATCTGAGCGTTACGGCGAAGGCGATCTTCCCGGCGGCGGAGCACCCGTCAATTTCTCGATTAGAGCAATAAGAAATTCTTCTTCCGCCACGCCGCTACTCCTAAGCGTTACCCATTCCGGTCCGGAGGCGCCATCAGTGCGACCTTCAATCTTCACATTTACCGAGACGTTTGCATTGTTGCCATCGATCGGCTGAACTTCCACGATCGTCGTGTAACGACCGCGAGTCCAACCTCTTGAGGTTGCTTCCGAGAGCTCTGCATAGTGGCTAAGCTCGGACTGAGCGACGACAGCACCTTTGGCAAATGTATATGGCTGGCTGATCAACATCCCGTCATCGGGTCTTGACGCTGCCGAATCGATTACTAACTTGCGGTCGCGCATCAACTCTTCGACGGCCTTGAGTATTGCATCCCGCTTGATCGCCAGCCGATAAGGATTCGCAACTGGTGGTGGCGCGGGACTGCGCCCCTTGCCAAAATCCATCCCTCTCCCGGCGCCATTATCCTGCTTTGACCCATTTGAGGCCGGGGCACGACTGTTTCCTGCATCGCGTATTCCCTCATTCTGCTTGTCCACGCCCTTCTCCTGCGCGAAGACAGCTACCGAGGCCAGGGCCAAAACGAACAGGATGCCGATTAGTTTTTTCACTTCTCTTGCCTTCTTTAATAATGGCTCGCAAGCGAGTCTGGTCATTCAGTAACAGAGAGGACCATTGCGAAGAATAGATCAAGCTCTTATCAATTACAAGTAACTAAAGTTGGCTTCGTATGTCGCCGTATTGGAATTACTGCGCGGACGAATTCTCGCTGGTATTCGCCGCCTTGCGCGCGTCTCTTTCGCGCTCCCACTCCCTAAGCGCTTGTACTCCTCGCTCAAAATCCCGGCCGTTGTCATAGAAGTTGTGAGCGCCGTCGTTTCGTGAAGGTTCGCGCACGTAATAAAGAAACTCAGTTGTCTGCGGATTGAGTGCCGCGCGGAGCGAGCTGAGGCTGGGAGATGCAATCGGGCCAGGAGGCAATCCGGTATGAAGGCGCGTGTTGTAAGGAGTGTCTCGATCAAGATCGCTTCGATAAACCTTGCCGTCGTTCTTCCACTTTCCAGCCAGCTTCGACGCGTAGATGATCGACGAGTCCACCCCGAGTGGCATGTCTTTCTTAATACGATTGTAGATGACGGAAGCGACGATCGGTCGTTCCTCATCCAGCTTTGATTCAGTTTCGATCAATGAAGCCACGGTAACGATTTGGCGCGAAGTGAGGTCCAGGGAACGAGCGCGCTCGGCCCAATCCGGCTTCCACTGCTGACGAAATCGCTTGACCATGGCTGCGATCATCTCAGGAGCAGTCGTATCGGGCGGGAAGTTGTAGGTGTCCGGATAAAGATAGCCCTCAAGGTTGTTAGCGTCAGGATCGAGGTCGCGTATCAGGCTCGTGTCGTTCATCAACGCCAGCGCAGCGTCCGCGTTTTCCAGCTTCAGCTCGGGCAGACGGGCCATCGCGGCCGCGATATCCCAACGGGTCCACCCTTCAATCACGGTGAAACGGCTCAACCGTTGCTCGCCATCTTCGAGCTTTCTCAGGACACCGAGCGGCGAGATCGGGGAAGGAAAGCGATATTCTCCGGCTTTGAGGCGGGCGCCGGCTCCGGTCCACTTCATGTAAAGCAGCAACGGCCACTCGTGTTTGAGAATTCCTTCCGAAGCAAGTTTATTGATGATCTGCGAAGGCGAGAGGCCGCGTGGAATCTCAATGTAGGTGTCGGCCTTCGCGTGGGCGACCGGTGCCCGAAGCTCGCGATACAGCCACAAAAACATTAATCCGAAGACCACGAAGAGCAGGATGAGAGTGACGGAAATGATTTTGCCTCTGCGCTTCATGGGATCGATGAGTCTCCTGGGTTAAAGAACCGATTTAGATAGAACGGTGGCTAACGCGAACCGTGTTGAACGATAAAGTCTCGAAGAATGATGACTGCTGCCTCACTGTCCACGCGCTGGTGAACTTCCGGCGCAGTTGCCCCTCCGGCTCGCAACCGCTCTTCGGCCTCCCGTGTAGTCAGCCGCTCGTCCTGCAGATATACCGGTAGATTCAGGGACTGGTGGAAGTTATAGGCACGTCGCCGGGCATCGCCGGCGGCACTTCCTTCTGTCCCATCTAAATTTAACGGCAAACCAATTACCAGGCCTTTTGCGTCAAAGCTCAGAACCAGCTCGCGGACCGCGCGCAGCAGCTCTTTCCAACTCGTTCTTCGTAAAAGAGGAAGAGGGCGGACAGCGATCAACGATTCGTCCGAGACCGCTACTCCGACGCGCTTCTCTCCCAGATCCAGCGAGAGCAAACGTCCGCTGGGCGCCTGGTCGAGATCGTGCATGCTGGAGTTCCTGCTGGTATTGGCGTTTGACAACTTCGTTATCTGAAGGGCTCGCGGAGTATAGAAATGCGGCTTTAACGCTGTCAAGCGGGTGACGCTACTAAACTTGCGCGCGTTATCAGGCCGCTGTTATCATACGCGAGCGTGCTCTCAGCCCGATTGACGCACTTCGCTCTCGCAGCGATGGCTTTGGTAAACCTGAGGATCTTCAATGTCTTTTCGGACCAAATTTGCAGTTATAGTTTTCTCGGCCTTCGTGGCTCTCTACGCGGTTGTCGGTGGATGGCTCTCGATCGGCGCGCAACAACCGGTCAATGATCCGGGTGCGCAACTTCGAATTTTCGAGAACGTGCTCCAACACATCCAGAATGATTACGTAGATGAGCCAAATATGGAGAAGGTTCGCGCGGGTGCTCTTCGCGGTCTTGCCTACGGCCTCGATCCATATTCGACTTATTTGACCGCCGAACAGGTCAAAGCCTATCGCGATGGCGTTCAGAACAATCAGGTAGGCATCGGCGCGGAGTTATCACAGGTTTCCTCGTATCTTTACGTGATCGCCCCAGTCAAGGGATCGCCCGCCGATCAGGCTGGAGTCAGGTCCGGCGACATTATCGAATATATTGACGCCAAGGCCACACGGGATATTTCGCTCTACGATGCTCGTGAGCTGCTGGGCGGCGCAGCCGGTACCGAGGTCAAGTTACGGATTCTTCGCTCAAATACGCGTCCCTTGACACTGACGGTGAAGAGGGGAACCTTCAAGGCCCCGGCGGCTGAGGCGCACATGGAAGCAGGGAAAATTGGCATCCTTCGCATAAACAGCCTGGCGGAGGGCGAAGCAGCGGATGTGCGCGCGAGGTTGCAGGAGTTGTCAAAGCAGGGCGCGCAGAAGATAGTGGTCGACTTGAGGAACGTCGCTGGCGGCGCTCTCACGGAAGCGGTGGACGTCTCCAACTTTTTCATAAAGGACGGGACCCTCGCTCAAACTATCGGGCGTGAAAGCAAGACCCTCAAGACCTTTGTCGCTGATCCGAAGAAGACCATTTTTAACGGCCCGATTGTGGCCTTGATTGATACCGGCACTGCGGGCGCGGCGGAAGTGATCGCATCGGCAATTATCGAGCGCAAGCGCGGTGAAGTGATCGGCGAGAAGAGCTTTGGCGCCGGCGCGGAGCAGCAACTCTTCACCCTGCGCGATGGCGATGGACTTCTGTTGACTACCATCAAGTGGGCATCAGCCACCGGCAAGTCATTCCTCGGTGAAGATCGCGCACGTTCAGGTGTCGCTCCCACATTGGAAGTCAAGAGGCCTGAGGTACTGGAAGCGATCGATCCTGAAGACCTGACTGGAAACGATGACGACCAGGTTGGGAAGCCGAATCAGCCTAATGATAAACGCGAGATTGCGCCGGATGCCGGGACACCCAAGCAGCAACCGGAGGACACTCAGATGAAGAAGGCGCTCGAGCTGTTGCGAGAGAAATCAGGAGCACTTCCCAAAGCCGCGTAAAATCCGATTGGGGCTAAATTAAGAGACCGCGCGAGAGCTTCCAGTGCTTTCAGCGCGGTCTTTCTAATTCTCACAGGCCCGCAGCTCTTCAACCAATGCCTGAGCCCCGGTCCTATAAAGGAATGTTCCCGTGCTTCTTAGCGGGATTTGAGTCCCGCTTCGTCCCAATTAGGTTCAAGGCGCGAATGAGCTTTCTACGCGTTTGAGCGGGTTCAATTACTTCGTCGACGAATCCGCGCTCCGCCGCTATGTAGGGATTGGCAAATTTCTCTTCGAATTCCGAGATGCGTGCGCCTCGCGCTGCCTGGGGATCGGTCGCCTCGCTAATCTCCCGCCGGTAGAGCACGCCGACCGCACCTTCTGCACCCATGACCGCTATTTCTGCCGAAGGCCAGGCGAAATTAATATCCGTCCGTATGTGCTTCGAAGCCATCACACAATAAGCGCCGCCATAAGCCTTACGGGTTATGACGGTGATCTTGGGAACAGTGGCCTCGGCATACGCATAAAGGAGTTTGGCCCCATGTCGGATGATCCCTTCGTGTTCCTGCGCCACGCCCGGCATGAAGCCGGGAACGTCCTCAAACGTGATTAGCGGGATGTTGAAGCAATCGCAGAAGCGTACGAAACGGGCGCCTTTGACGGAGGCGTCGATGTCCAAAACTCCCGCCAGAAATGCCGGTTGATTCGCCACGATTCCCACTGAGTGGCCGCCGAGACGTGCAAAGCCCACTGTTATGTTTGGTGCATACAGTTCATGTACTTCAAAGAAGTAACCGTCATCCACCACCGAATGAATGACGTCGCGTATATCGTAGGGGAGACTTGAATCTTCAGGAACCAGTGAATTGAGTCCCGGGTCGACGCGATCCACAGGATCCGTGTTCGAAACAATCGGCGGATCTTCCATATTGTTCGACGGGAGGAAGGAAAGGAGCTCACGTATCACTCGAAGCGCATGTTCGTCAGAATCCGCTGCGAAGTGGGCCACTCCGGATACGCGATTGTGAGTTATTGCTCCTCCCAGGACTTCTTTTGTGACATCCTCGTGGGTAACCGTCTTAATAACGTCTGGGCCGGTTATAAACATGTACGACGTGTCCTTAACCATTACGTTAAAGTCGGTGATTGCCGGACTGTATACAGCACCTCCAGCGCACGGTCCCATAATGCAGCTGATCTGGGGTATGACGCCGCTCGCCAGGGTGTTGCGAAGGAAAATATCGGCATAACCTCCGAGACTGACAACGCCCTCTTGAATCCGCGCACCGCCCGAATCATTCAGTCCGATGACGGGAGCACCTACTTTTAGTGCGAGGTCCATCACCTTGCAGATCTTCTCCGCGTGCGTCTCGGAGAGGGACCCCCCAAAGACGGTAAAGTCCTGCGCAAAGACGAAAACCTGTCGGCCGTCGATAAGGCCGTGGCCCGTGACCACGCCATCACCAGGATAGGACTGCTTGTCCAGATCAAAGTCTCTCGAACGATGGGTCACGAACTTGTCGAACTCTTCGAACGAGCCCTCATCCAGCAGAAAGTCGAGCCGCTCACGCGCAGTCAGCTTTCGCGACGCGTGCTGCTTTTCGACTCTGGCGGGACCGCCGCCGCCTTCAGCTAACCTCGATCGTTGTTTGAGAGCTTCAAGCCGGTCGACGGGTTCCGCTTTTGTTTTTCTTGAGGTCATAGTTTAAGTTTCAGCAGCACGAGTTCGCCAACAACAGTTAAGAGTCTACCTAAGGTTATCAAAAGGGAATTGACGAGTCTCGATCATTCGTACAAGTTCGCCCAGGGCCGCATGCGACAGAGCCTGCACTTCCTGCGAGTAACGGTATTTCCTGGAGTTCGCGATAAACTCATCTTCATCCAAAACTGTAAACGAAAGGTCCGGAGCGACCAGGATATCAACGTCCAAGTCAATGTAACTGAGTACTCCGTGATGCAAAACCGGGGGTATGTTCACGTTGCAATAGAAGTTTTGAAGCGCTCCAGTGGGACTCATGAAGCGAAATACATTATACCAACGATCGAGCCAATAATATTCAAGGCTGAGAGTTCCTTCAGCAATCCTGCCAAGTAATGGATGGTTGATCTCTTCTTCGAATCGCGCTTCAAGAATCAGCAGAGATCCCACCCGCTCAATCAGCTCGGCTCGCCAGCTTCGATGCTCCCGTCCGTCGTACTTAAAGGTTCGGACGGTGATTGGTTCCCGACGTGTGTGGATGATGCTCGGAGCTAGCTCGCTCCCTTCGCGATTGAATTGGGGCTTCTTTAATTTCACTTGAAGTGATCGCTGAAGGAAAGGAGCCGTGGACTGTCAACTCGCTAATCTACTAGGTGAGACGTCGGCGCTACGACAAACCTAAGGTGATATCGGAAGATCAACTCTCACGCTTGCGCCAATCGGAGAGAAACTGCTCCAGGCCCTTGTCGGTAAGTGGGTGGACCAGAAGTTGACGTATAACTTTAAAAGGCATAGTAGCCACATGCGCGCCCAAGCGGGCAGCATCGATCACGTGAATCGGATGTCGAATGCTGGCCGCAAGCACTTCTGTCTTCCACTCATAGTTGCGGTAGATCTCGACTATGTCGGCCAGGAGTTCCATTCCGTCTTGTCCGATATCATCCAACCGTCCGAGGAAGGGACTTATGTACGAAGCACCGGCTTTCGCGGCCAGTATTGCCTGGCCCGCCGAGAAACAAAGCGTTACGTTGACGCTGATCCCTTCGGCATTCAAAATCCTGGTCGCCTTTAGACCGTCCGCCGTGAGCGGACACTTGACTACCACATTCGGCGCGATTGACGCGTAGTCGCGACCTTCGCGCAGCATTCCATTGGTGTCGACGCTCGTCACTTCGGCGGAAACGGGACCCTGAACTATCTCGCATATCGCAGCGATATGACGCTTAAAATCGACGCCGCCTTCCTTAGCGACAAGCGAAGGGTTGGTTGTGACGCCATCGGCCATACCCAGTTCCGCAGCTTCACGAATCTCATTCAGGTTTGCAGTGTCTATAAAAAACCGCATCAGTGCCTCCTCGCGGGTTTGCGCCCAATCGCGCCGCAGAATCAATACTCGATGCTCAGCCGTCGGCAGACAGCACCGTCACAGGGTTTCTAAGTATTCCGACCTCATCTATCTCCACTTCAACAATGTCCCCGTCATGAAGCTTAGAGACTCCTGCAGGTGTTCCCGTGGCTATCAAGTCTCCGGGGTAGAGCGTCATAGCATGGGAGATGTAATGTAAAAGGTATGGAATGGAGAAAGCCATGGCGGCCGTCGATGCCATTTGGCGCGTTTGACCGTTGACACGCGTCGTAACGGTTAAGTTCTCTGGGTTAACGTTGGTCGAGATGTATGGCCCGACCGGACAAAACGTATCGAAGGACTTTGCTCGAGTAAACTGAACATCTCTCCGCTGAAGATCGCGGGCGGTCACATCATTTACGCAGGTATATCCTAATACAAAGCTCAAGGGATCTTCGGATTGACCGAGGCGGGATGCCCGCTTTCCAATAACTATTCCCAATTCACCCTCATGTTCTACTTGAGCCGATTGAACCGGCAACATGATCGACGCGTTGGGGCCGATAATCGAGGAAGGCGCCTTGAGAAAGAGCAGCGGCTCGGTCGGCACAGGGTTTCCAAGCTCGGCAGCATGGTCTTTGTAATTCCGTCCAACGCAAACGATCTTGGATGGGGCGACAGGAGGCAGTATGGCGACCTCGGCTATGGGGAGCCGCTCCGAAGTAGTCGCGATCACGCCTTCGAACGAGCCATCCCCCTCCACCGGAGAGATAACGTCTCCTTCGATTACGCCATAACGTACTTCAGGTGATCCTTTAGATGTATAGCGACAGAGTTTCATTATCAGGGCGCTGTCTCCGACTCCACGGGTGACGGCTCACTTACATTCCCGGCATTATCGACTGCTACTATGTAGTAATAGTACTTCTTTCCGGATTCGACTGTTTCGTCCTGAAACGTCGTCTTAGTGAGAAGCGTGGGAGTCAGCCGGGTCCAGGTCTTTTGCGGCAAATCCGGATCGGTTGTCCGGAAGATGTAATACCCGGCAACGTCGGACTCTGCGTTAGCAGGGAAGAATAGTGCTAATCGACCCAGCGCGGGAGCAATCGATGGTTTGCCCGGCGCCGATGGCGCAAACGTATCGACAGGCGCAACCTCGATAGCGTTTGAATTCAGACTCTCAACCTGATTACCTGAAGTTCCCAACGACACGGAACGAACTACGTAATGATATTCCTCGCTAAAGCGGAAGGTCTGGTCGGCGAACCTGGCACCCGTCACGAGGACCGAGTTAATCGGGGATTGCCCGACTAGAACCTGCGATTTCTCAACTCGGTAGACGTTGTATCCGAGAAGGTTGACCGGTGTTGAGCCGTCGATGTTCTTAGCTGGCGGGACCCAAAGAATTGTTACGGTATTGGCGCTTATCTCACTACCGGTGACGGTTGGTGGCTCAGCTATTTTTGCGGCGGGCTCTATCAGAAGAAAGTTCGAAAAGCCGGCACGCTGTCCGGACGCGTTGACATATCGCACAGCGTAACGCAATCGCGTTGGTTGTCCGGCGAGCTCGAGCGTATCGGCGTAAGTCAGAGTATCGCCCGCAGTTTTTAGCGTCTCAAAATCGATTGATCCAACTACGATAGATCTGGCGGCGAATTCCTCCTCGGTCAACGGCAACGGCGCCTCGCGCCGCTCGGCCAGGCGGTATATATCGATGCGGCGGATAGACTGAACGCTCGCGTCCGGAGCGTTGCGCTGGGGAGCAGGCCAACTCAGGATAATCTGATTGCCACGCTGAGCGCCCGACAACAACTCCGTCCGTTGCGGGACGCGTTCTACCGGGGGAAGCGGCGGGCGACGCTTGCCGCAAGCGGCACTTAATGTCAGGACAATGAGCAGAGAGAGAAGGATGTGACCACGCCATGCTCCCCAGAGTCTGGAAGCGCCAGAGAACAGCGGGGCGCGTGGGTTGTCTCGTCGGGTGATCGGTTTATGGTTGCGGTTCGCACTCACAAAATGTACCGGCTAAGGTCCTGATCCTTGACGGTCTCCGCCAGCATACGATTAACGTAAGCAGCGTCGAGATGCTGTTGTTTCGGTTCCAAATCCGGACCCTCGAAGCTGATTTCGTCGAGTAGTTTTTCCATTATGGTGTGAAGGCGACGGGCGCCAATGTTCTCGGTCTGCTCGTTGACGCGGGCCGCGAAGTTCGCGATCGACTCAATCGCGTCTTCACTGAACTCAAGCTCGACACCTTCTGTTTCGAGAAGAGCCTTGTATTGCTTGATGAGCGCAGTTTTGGGTTCGGTGAGAATCCGCTTGAGGTCATCGATGGTGAGAGACTCGAGCTCCACGCGTATGGGAAAGCGTCCCTGGAGTTCCGGAATCAAATCAGACGGCTTGGAAACATGGAAGGCTCCGGCCGCGATGAACAGGATGTGGTCAGTCCTTACCATCCCGTAGCGCGTGTTGACAGTCGTACCCTCAACGATCGGCAAGATGTCTCGCTGCACTCCTTCGCGCGAGACATCGGGCCCGCCACCCGACTCACGGCCCGCGATCTTGTCGATCTCATCCAGGAAAATAATGCCTGAGGATTCGACGCGCTCGACCGCTGAACGCGCAACAGTGTCCATGTCGATCAGCCGCTCTTCTTCTTCCTGGGTCAGATAATCCATGGCCTCATCGACGCGCATCTTTCGCCGTTTGGTCCGCCCCTGAAAGAGATTCCCGAGCATGTCCTTCATATTGATGCCCATCTCTTCGATGCCTTGCGGTCCGGCCAGCTCGATGGTGGGAAAGCTTTTCTCGCGCACCTCGATCTCGATCAATCGATTGTCGAGCTTGCCCGAAAGAAGTTGAGCACGCAGCTTTTCGCGAGTGCGTTGAAAGTTGTCGTCACGCCCAGCGGGCTCGGCGGGCGGAGTTGGCTCTTCGGTCTGCGCCTCGTCGAAATCAAAGTATCCGGCAGCTTGAGAAGACTTGGGAGGCGGGAGCAAGAGGTCCAGGATACGCTCCTGGACGTTCTGTTCCGCCTTGTCGGATATTTCCTCGATCTTCTCTTCGCGAGTCATCTCTACGCCGATTTCCGTAAGGTCGCGGATCATGCTCTCGACGTCGCGGCCGACATAGCCGACTTCGGTAAATTTGGAGGCTTCTACTTTAAGGAAAGGAGAGTTGGACATGCGCGCGAGGCGCCGCGCGATCTCGGTCTTACCAACGCCGGTCGAGCCAATCATGATGATGTTTTTGGGCATCACGTCAACCGCCATTTCAGGAGAGAGCTTTTGGCGGCGAACCCGGTTGCGAAGCGCGATGGCAACAGCTCGTTTGGCGTTACGTTGTCCAACGACATGCTTGTCGAGCTCGGCCACGATCTGCCGAGGGGTCATTTCGTCCAGGCGGACTTGTTCGTCAACATCACCAGAGAGATAAATAACCATGTGTCTAATACGATTCAAATGAGAGCGGATCGTCGAATAGGACTTATTCCTCTCTTATGCCGATCACCCCCGACTCCAGCTAATCAAAGTTCTTCGACTATGATATTTGTGTTCGAGTAAATGCAAATTTCGCCGGCAATCTTGAGCGCGCTTTGTGCTATGTCTCGAACAGACATCTCTGTATGTTCGATCAACGCGCGAGCTGCGGCCAGCGCGTAAGACCCTCCGGAACCGATCGCGAGCACGCCCTCGTCAGGCGCGATCACATCGCCGTTGCCTGAAAGCAGAAACGAGCTCTTATCGTCCGCCACGATTAGCAGGGCTTCAAGATGTCGCAGGATCTTATCGGTACGCCAGTCCTTACTGAGTTCGATGGCCGCACGTTCGAGGTTACCGTGATACTGTTCGAGCTTGCCTTCGAACCGCGTAAGAAGCGAAAACGCGTCAGCGGTGGCGCCGGCGAAACCAGCCAGAATGCGATCGTTATAAAGACGGCGCACCTTCCGAGCACTGGCCTTCATAACAGTCTCGCCCATCGTCACCTGCCCGTCACCGGCCACAGCAACGTGACCATTCCTGCGCACGTGTAAGACGGTTGTGCTTCGGACTATTGGTTTTTCATTACTCATTTTTGCAAAGAAGCACTATAGGAACTGCTGCAAAGGGAAGTCAAGCCGCCGGGAAAAGCGGTAGCGTCCTACTTTGATTGGAGGTCTTCAGAGGACGCACTTTTGTCGGCGCTGAGCACCGGAAACCCCAACCAAAGCTGGTACTCTATACGCCTGTGAAATTAAGACACCTCACGAAAAGAGGAATTAGTTGGCGGCGTCAGAAAAGATCAACGCCTA
>JAVHWA010000178.1:0-9843 GCA_032160165.1 Acidobacteriota bacterium | reverse complement strand
AACATGAGCCACGAGATCCGGACGCCAATGAACGGCGTGATCGGAATGACGGCCCTTCTGCTCGATAGTGATCTCAATGCAGATCAGAGGGAGGTTGCCGAAACAATTCGCTCGAGCGGCGACGCTCTCCTTACCATCATTAATGACATCCTCGACTTCTCGAAAATTGAAGCGGGCAAGCTGGAATTTGAGATCGTCGATTTCGATCTGCGGACCCTGGTTGAAGAGACAGTCGAACTGCTGGCCGAAAAGGCACACGCCAAGGGGCTCGAATTTGCCTCCCTCATCAACCGCGATGTGCCCACAGGATTGCGCGGCGACCCGGGCAGACTGCGCCAGGTGCTGACCAATTTGGTCGGCAACGCTCTTAAGTTTACCGATCAAGGCGAAGTTATCGTCCGCGCTGAGAAGGAAAGCGAAGACGAAAGCGGGGTGACGATTCGGTTTACTGTCAGCGACACTGGGATCGGGATCAACGAAGATGCACAGTCCAAATTATTCCAGGCATTCACGCAGGCTGATGGCTCAACTACACGCAAATACGGTGGCACGGGGTTGGGCTTATCAATATCAAAGCAACTGGTGGAAATGATGGATGGCAAAATGGGTGTTACCAGCACTCCGGAGCAAGGGTCGGTATTTTGGTTCACAGCCAACTTAGAAAAACAACCCCCGGGCTCAACGCCGGCGCAGCCGCCTGTCGAAAGCCTCGACAAGCTGTGCGCACTCATCGTTGACAACAATGCGACCAACCGACAGATCCTTTCTCACCAGCTAGACTCATGGGGCATGTTGCACGAAGAGGCGGAGTCTGGTTCGCAAGCGTTGATCTTATTGAAGGCGGCCGCAGCCAAGGGCGTTGGCTACGATTTAGCAATTCTTGATCTGTTAATGCCGGAGATGGACGGTTTTGAGTTGGCGCGCGCGATCAAGGCGGATCCCGCCATTGCCAAAGTGCGCCTGGTTTTGTTGACCTCGGCCGGCGTGCGTGGCGATGGCGCAACGGCGCGTGCAGCGGGCGTGGCGGCGTATCTAACCAAGCCTGTGCGTCAAGCGCAGTTGTTTGCCTGCTTGACCATGGTCGTGAGCAACTCTTCTCCAGCTTCCAGCTCGAGTCTTGTTACCAGACATACCTTGCAAAAGGCAACATTTGTGTCTAACAAACTTGTTCTGGTCGCGGACGACAACATCGTGAATCAGAAGGTGGCCGTACGCCAGTTACAAAAGCTTGGCTATCGTGCCGACGCGGTCGGCAACGGCTATGAGGCGATCGAAGCTCTCAGTCGCATCCCGTACGACCTCGTGCTGATGGATTGCCAGATGCCCGAGATGGATGGGTATGAAGCGACAGCAGCTATACGCCGATTAGAAGGCACTAAGAAGCGCACGCCAATCGTAGCCATGACGGCAAACGCCCTGACTGGCGACCGCGAGAAGTCTCTAGCTGCTGGTATGGACGATCACATCACCAAACCAGTCAAGCAGGAGGCACTTGCCAGAGTGCTAGAAAGGTTCTTGTCCAGCGCCGGCGAAAGCGGCTCAACTGTTGTTGTGCCAGCGCCCGAACTCCAGGCGCCTGTGGACCTGAACGGGCTGCGCGAGGCCCTGGGTGAAGCCGGGTCTAAGATGGTGGCGTGATGTGATTGGAAGGTGTAAGTCTTATGTGTGTAGCAGAGCTGTTTGCGCGGTTTCTCAATCGGAAGAGCGTCCCTTGTAATGATGTGGACCATCCCCGCAATCTTTCGATTGAAGGAATCGCCACCCATCGGGCATACACCCCTAGTTCTGGCCCTTCTGATGGAGAGATCAACCTTGAAGATGTAGCGTTCTAATCTTCGTCTATGGTTGTCTCTTTCTCGATGGTGGTGACTTCCGGGCGGCTTGCCGGCTTATTCTGTTCGACAACCCTATCGGTGTGAGACTCCGTTGTGCCTTCATCTGTCTGAGTGACAGTGTCTTTATGCTCTTCAATTCGTTCGTCAGTCATAGGATCTCCTTTGCGACGAATATATCATTAACCACAATTCGATGTCAGACTACATAACAGTTTCTTGTTCGGATGCGGAGGTTTCTGAAACTCCTTACCCAGATGAGTTGGCCACAGAAGAGCACGGAAACGAACCACGAAATCACGCAAGGTGTCATGAACAAATCTTTCCTGCAGGTTCGTGTGGTTTCGTGGATCGTTGATTTGATATCAGCTTCTGACAACTTGGCATTGTGAATTTGTGATAACTCTACTTGTTTGAACTTAGCTGGCTAGCTGCCCAGGAAACCAGCTCCCGCTGCTCGGGCGTCTCGGGTGAAGACCCCGCAGCCTGCACAGCCGTGCGGGCTTTCTCGAGCGACTCTCCCAATGCAAGAAGCACGCATGTCGCCAATGTACCCGTCCGCCCGACGCCTGCTCCACAGTGGATCAATAAGCGCTCGCCCTCTGAGAGGTAGCCGCCAACCGACTTAGCCAGCTGTAGAAAGGCTTCGCGGTCATCCGGCACGCCGAAGTCGGGAATGGGAAACATCTCCAGTTTCCACTGCACACGATCCGTCGCGATAGCCTTGGCATAGTCCGGCGACTTAATACTAATCTCTTCCAACGGGGCCAGACTCACCACGCGGTCGATTCGATTTCCAAGAATTTCGCGACAGGCATGAGCGTACATCGAGTACCGTCCTGGCATGCGTCGCAGGAAGAGCCGCCCCGCCACATTCTTCGACAACCCGACTTCACGAAGCATCGTTTTCCTCCAGGCATTGTAGGATCTCAATTGTCATAAAAGCGTGCGTTAGATTTTGAACCGTCTTCCGATGATCAGTGACTGGACTACGTCATCTCCCGGAATCACATGGTATGTTGGGCCCTGCGGTAACTGGACGGGTTACTTTTGCTGGAATCGCGTTCTCCTGATCAACCGAGATCTTGATAGTCTTTGAAGGTCTCTGAGATGAGCTGCTCCCGACCAGCGGTGTAAACAAACTAATTGTCTCGAGCTCACAGTTACCTCGAGGCTGGGAAGAATTGTTGACGAACGGCGGTACGCCTCGAGATTGATGCGAGGGTACATTGTTTACTCCGGAGTGAATAGAACTACCTAACGACACCAACCGATCGGCGGGAGTGCTAAGAAACGTCGTGCCGGCTGAATAGGCTTGGTAAGCGGCCTAAGACGTACCCAGAAGTCATTGTATTCGATGAGAAAAATAGCGGGCTCGGTGCTGGATGTCAAGAATGTCCAAGGTCTGCGTATGTCCAAGGTCCAAAGTCCGCGTATGTCCAATGTCCAAGGTCCGCGTATGTCCAATGTCCAAGGTCCAAAGTCCAAAGTCCGAGTGATGAATCCTTTTAGTGACAACCTAAGACCTTCAACTCGAAACTCTGAACTCGAAACTCGAAACCCGAAACTCGGAACTCGGAACTCGAAACCCGAAACTGACCTTGGACCTTGGACGGTTTGCTCTTTGGACCTTGGACTTTGGACAGTTATAATGGGATCGCTTTCAACAACTCAAATCTTCAAGGTGGGATGGGGACTAGTTCGGTCCCTATGGGAGGGTATATGCAGGAACAAGACAACATTACTCCGCGCGAAGAAACCGCGCCCGAGTCTTCAGGTCTCTTACTGTCCGTCGATCCATTGGAAGAGACTCCTTCGTACAAACTAACCACCGATACCGACGCGAATGATGCCTCAGATTCAGACGGAACCGATGGCGGCGGATCGGATTCAGACGGCACCGATGGCGGCGGTTCGGACGCCGATGGAACCGACGCATCTGACGCCGACGGGACCGACACCGGCATCAAAGCAGACGGCACGGATCCGTTGGGCACCGCCGGTGATTCGGACTCAAGCGACTCCAGCGATGCCGACGGCACCGACGCAGCGTGATTCCACGGCCTGCCATGAAGGACGGCTCAATCGAGGGCCTCTCTAAACTATTGGAGCCGTATTCGCCGGAGGAGTTTTTGGACTCCGTCTGGGGAAGAACTCACAGGCACGTTGAGGGGTGGCAGGGGAAGTTCGCGGCCCTGCTGCCCTGGAACCAACTGAGCGAGATCCTGGCGCAACACCGCTTGGACTTTCCGCGCCTTCGCCTGGCACGCGACGGCAAGAGCCTCCCCGCTTCGTCATACCTTAGATACACAAGCAACAGCCGGCAACGCACCAACATCCCGCGCCTGCTCTCCAGCGCGTTGACCGCCCAACTGAGAGACGGCGCCACGCTGGTCATCGATGCCGTCGATGAATTTACCAAACCGTTGCGGACGCTTGCCGAGTCGCTCGAGTACCACTTCCACGAGCACATACAGATCAACGCTTACGCGGGATGGCATTCCGCCCGCGGCTTCGACCTTCATTTCGACGATCACGATGTTTTTATTCTTCAGGTAGCGGGCCGAAAACGGTGGAAGCTCTACGGCATGACCAGTCCTTACCCGCTTGGCCAGGACCGAAACGCAATCGAAAAGCCCGCAGCCGACCCCCTCTGGGAGAACACCCTTGAGGATGGCGACCTCTTATATATTCCCCGCGGCTGGTGGCATGTGGCAGAGCCGCTGGCAGAGCCGACGCTTCATCTGACAGTCGGAGTGCACAATCGCACGGGCATTGACCTGCTGCGGTGGGTGACGGAGCGCATGACAAAGAGCGCCGCCTTTCGCAAGGACCTGCCGCGGTTCTCCACCGCGTCTGAACGTCAAGCACACGTCAACGAGCTGAGAAGAGAGCTGACGGATGCATTGGACGATCAACTTCTTCAACGCTTCTTCGACGACCAGGATGCGCAGGCCCCGTCGCGCCCGCACGTCGATTTGCCATGGAGCGTGGCGGCCCAACGACTGATACCGGCGGACCATGCGCGCATCCGTTTGACGTCACCGCGTCCGCTGCAATACAAAGTCGAAGAGGGCGTCCTCTCTTTCACCGCCAACAAAAAGCTGTGGCGAGTTGCGCCAGACACCCTCGCCATCTTTCGCCTGCTTGAAAACAGGCGCGTCTGTTCGGTTATGGAATTGAGCGAAGCGGTCAAAGGTAAGCTGGATGCTCAAACCGTCAAGGCCTTCATAGGCGAAATGATCTTTCACGGTCTCGTAATAGTCGATTCGCATTCCTAAGCATGGCTTCCTTCTTTTGTTCCGAACAGTCGCGCGCTGCTACTGAAAATGCATACGGCACGGCCTCGGTCGGGGCCTTCTGGCTGCTGCTCGAATATCCGTTCGGATGGGATTACCACGCCGTTGATCAGAGCCTGCTGTCCGATGCGGTCAAGATCCATCTACAGTCTGCCGTCAAGGAAGTACCGCACGGCCGGCTGCTGTTTATCAAACGCGAGCGCAGTCGTCTGAAGCGCATCTCGCTGTTTGTTGTTCGCTGTCGAGAGCGGGACCCATACGTTGTAAAACTGCAGCTGGAAAATTACGAGCAGTTGCTTCAACTTGATCTGACCGCCATAAGCGAAAAGAACCTGCCCGAGGGCGCGACCATCGTGCAGGACGGCTTATTCCTGGTCTGCACTCACGGGAGGCGCGACAAGTGTTGTGCGAAGTTTGGATATCCGCTCTTTAAAGCGCTGGCCTCGGTCGAAGGCGAGTCGGTTTGGCAATCGACCCATGTCGGTGGAGATCGCTTCGCGGCGAACCTGCTCTGCTTTCCCGATGGATTGTTCTACGCGCATATGACGTCGGATACCGCGAGCAAAGTCATCTCCGAATATCGTTCGCGGCGTTTGGCTCTGGGTAACTATCGAGGGCGCGCCTGCTATTCATATCCGGTCCAGGCGGCGGAGTACTTCGTTCGGTTGGAAACGGGAATAAGCGGCGTGGACGAGCTGCGGCACTTGGATCACGCTCGACTGGAGAACGAGAGCTGGCGGGTCAGGTTCCTGCAGAAGAGCGAGGAAATAGTTCATGCGGTGAGGGTGACTCGCTTTCAATCCGAGTTTGAAAACCACGTCACCTGCCAGGCGGCGGACGTGCGTCGCATGCCGCAGTTTCGGTTGGACGAGTACGCGATCGTGCCGCGGTAGGACAGTCCAAGGTCCAATGTCCAAAGTCCAAAGTCCGCGAATGTCCAAAGTCCAAGGTCAAAAGCGCGAACCCTGTTGTAACGTTATTATTTGAATTGCGGACTTTGGACCTTGGACATTGGACGCTTTTCATCTTTGGACTTTGGACTTTGGGCATCTCAATGGCTTTTCACCAACAACGCCCGGCGCTAGGGAACCAGTACGACGACGATCGCGTGCTGCGTTCCTATCTAACGCGCACGCTGCCGCCTGAGATGCTACGTGAGATAGAAGCGTCGCTTCGCGAGATGGGCCGGCTGGCCGGAGACGACCTCTATCAGATGCAGCTGGCTGATCGACTCAACGAACCAATCCACACCGCCTGGGACGCATGGGGCAATCGCATAGACCATATCGAGCTGACACCGCTGTGGCGCGCGGCTGAACGCATCGCCGCCGAGCACGGCGTAGTGGCAACCGCCTACGAACAGCGGCACGGCAGCCTTTCGCGCCTGCATCAATGCGCGCTGGCTTACCTCTTCACACCATCGACTGACATCTACAGTTGTCCGCTCGCCATGACAGACGGCGCCGCGCGCACTCTTCTGGGCGCAGGCAATCAAGCCTTGATCGATCGCGCGGTGCCGCGCCTCACAAGCCGCGATGCGGAGAAGTTTTGGACCAGCGGGCAATGGATGACCGAAGCGACAGGCGGGTCTGACGTAGGCTTGTCGGAGACGATTGCCCGCAAGATGGACGACGGTTCGTGGGCCCTCTACGGCCGCAAGTGGTTTACCTCGGCCGCAACTTCGCAGATGGCGCTGACTCTCGCGCGGCCCGAAGGAAATCCAGCGGGCGGCCAGGGCCTGGCCCTTTTCTATCTCGAGACGCAAGACGAAGACGGTCGATTGCGCAACATTGAAATTAATCGCCTCAAGGACAAGCTGGGAACACGCAAAGTTCCCACCGCCGAGCTGACATTGAACGGCACGCCGGCCCAGCTCGTGCTCGGCACGACCGATGGCGTGCGCAATATCGCGCCCATGCTGAACATCACTCGCTTGTGGAACGGGATCAGCGCGGCGTCGCTGATGCGGCGAGGGCTGGCGCTGGCGGTTGATTATTCACGCAAGCGCATCGCCTTCTTTACTACGCTCGATCGCAAGCCGCTTCATCGGGACACGCTGGCGGGCTTGCAGGCAGAGGCCGAGGGCGCGTTTCACTTTGCGTTTTATGTGGCTAAGCTGACGGGAAGAAGCGAGACGGGCGAGATCAATGAGGAAGAGAGTTCGCTTCTGCGACTGTTGGTTCCATTGATGAAGCTGACCACTGCGAAGCAGGCGGTAATGGTAGCGAGCGAGGTGTTGGAATCTTTCGGCGGCGCAGGCTACGTCGAAGACACTGGGCTGCCAGTTTTGTTGCGAGACGCTCAGGTCTTGCCCATCTGGGAAGGGACCACCAACGTACTCGCGTTGGACGCTCTGCGCGCGTTAGGCGAAGGCGATAGAGGACTGCGCGCGCTCGAAGCGGTGGTGAAGCGAACAGTCAAAGACAATCTTGAAGGACGTTTGGGCGAGGTGGCTCGATTGACGCAAGCGGCGTTTGAGCACGCCCAGTTGTGGCTGGCTGAGGCCAGAGATAAAGGTCAGGCTGCGGTTGAGGCGGGCGCGCGCAGGTTCGCGTTGACGCTGGGGCGTGTGATTGAGTCGATGCTATTGATCGAGCAGGCGCGATGGTCAACCGGTCATGAATCGGACGGTCGCGCCACCGCCGCCGCAAGAATCTTCGCCAGCTCAGGGATCGATTTGATCATCGAGCGGGACGCGGAAGATGTGGCGCGCTTGCTCCAAAGCTGAGCTCGGACAGATTCGGGACTCCAGAAACCTCTCAGCCAACATATCTCTCAGGTCAGGAAGGGGGCGAAGCCCCCGCTCTTTCGTTATAGCTCCCGAGCTCTCTCACCTCAGAAACCTCTCAGCCAACCTATCTCTCAGGTCAGGAAGGGGGCGAAGCCCCCGCTATCTCATTCGCTTCTCTTCTCAAAGCTATGCCAACCCAGTTCTTTCATTGCTGTGGATAGTTTCTCAGCGTCCTCCGGCCACCACCAATCATGGTTCACGGCCAACGGTTCATCTCCCTGTGAATAGAATGATCGAAAACTTGACCAGTAATAGTCTTTGGCACTCTTAACCAGTCCAGCTTTCACAGGGTTCGCGTGGATGTAATTGATCTTTTGCCAGACCATCCAGTCACTCCACAACCCCATATCCTTAAAACTCTCCTGCCAAACCTGGTGACCATCCTCGGTATGCGGGAAATTGAAGCGTTTCGATTGCACAATTGCCAATCCCGCTCGGCTCTTCAGATCGCGAGCGTACTCTTGTATTCGCCCATCGCGCGGATTTGAGATTAAATGAAAGTGGTCGGGCATTAATACGTACGCGATCAACTTACTGGGCCAACTCTCATTCAACCGCTTGAGTTCTTCGATAAACTGCCGGCAGCAGTCGGCATTAGAAAACACCGGGGTGCGGTTGATGAAGTTGGAAGTGTGGTAATGCAGCGCGCCTGGCAGATTCTGGTTTGACCACTTTCGAGCCATGTGGGGAACTCCTCTTTGAAGGGTGAGGGTTCAGGCTCGAATACGTGGGGCTTACCTGAGAGAATTTCAGATGCAACGGGGGCCTGAGCCCCATTCCTGACTTGAGAGGTGCACAAGTGCAAGCAGCGGGGGCTTTCGCCCCCTTTCTAACCTGAGAGATGAACAAGGTCCAAGGTCCAACGATACCTTAGAGTCTGAACGTTGAACCTACCGCATCCGCATCGTCGGATCACCGAAGAGGATCCATGTGCGCCGCACGTCCGGATCGGTAGTCGCCGCCTTTGCTCCCCTGACGGCGTCGCCCAGCATCGGTGATTGTCCGTCAGCGAACAGCAGCCGAATCAATTGCTGATCTATCGCAGATTGCGCACTCGGCTCGGTCAATCCACTCGATGCCCATACCGCAATCGCCCCGCCGTTCTCCGCCTTCAACAACGCTTCAGCCAGACTTACTCGGTTCGAATCCTCGAAGCGACCGTTCAGGCACGTCATCGATATGAACAGCGGCAACCGATTACCGTTGGTCAGAGCGGCTACGTCGGTGGAGCTCAGTACTGCCGCCCCGGACCAAACTTCCTGCGATCCGTGACCTGCGTAGTTGACGATCATCGGTCCCGCGTTGATCCCGCTTATGATCTCGCTCTTCACCTGAGCGGTTGGATTTGTGCCGCGATTGACCATCGTCACGCTCAAGCCCGCAGGCAACAGAGTCCGTAGCTGATTGCTGGCAGCCTCGAAGTCAAAGCTTTGGTGGTGATCTGAAACAAGCAGGGCCGAGTTGTTTGTCTGTCCCGGAGCGTAGCCAATGATCCTTCCGACTACGAGCTGCGCTTGTTGCACATTCTGGACAGGCAAGCGGCCCACGGCCATATCCGGCAGGCCATCGTTATCAAAGTCAACGAAGGCATCGTCGGATGAAGTCTTGAGCACACTCGTGTTAATCAGTTTCGTCGGCACGAGATCGTCGCCTCCGAAGCCCTGATAGTTGCGTGGGTCAAAGCTCGCGTCTCCGAAGAACAGGAGATAGCGTGGGGCGAGCGACCAGTAATTCTTCGCCAACGACAGGAAGTCCGTGATCGCCGTTCTGCTCTTCGCACCATAGCTGAACTCGTCATAAACATCTTCCACGTCGACGACGGTCGTCTCCAGCCCCTGACTCTTTCGTAGATCGGCGAGAGGCTGGACCGCATCGCGCAGGCTGCGATGAGTCAAGATCACGAAGTCTGCTCGGTTACTGT
>JAVHWA010000142.1:0-43595 GCA_032160165.1 Acidobacteriota bacterium | reverse complement strand
ACTCGCGCGAGTCGCCTCTTTGATTTTGGCGCCGGCACCACCTATCATCCCTTTTTACGTAGGATCGGGTCAGAGCCACCTGCGTCAGCAGGTCGGCTCTAGCGGGACTTCGCGAGATCTCCGCTAACACGGGCGACTCCGCACGGCAACCCGCCCGCTGACGCAGGCGGTTCTGACCCGTTTGGGCACGGCTCGGAGAATCGCAGACGAAGCTTATTGAGGTCAGGTACTGTGCTGGGACGATTGATAACAGCGCGCGAACGTTGGCACTCACAGCGCGACACAAACCGGATAGTGCGGCCGTTTGCATGGGGCGAGTCATTCATTACTGACCACCTCAACGGTGACGATCCGCGAGATCTTTTCAGCGAACACTCGCGATCTGTTATGGAACGAAGCGAAGAGTTTTACGCGCTCGCTCCCATCTGCGATTACCAACTGGCTGGCGAGTATTTGACCTGGAGCAGCCAGATCCAGACGCCATCCGAGGAAAACAACACTGCCTATGCTCGGTATTTCCCGGTACGAACTGAGCCGACGAATCCTAGAAAGAAAAGGCCTGCGGTAGTCATTCTTCCGCAATGGAACGCCGACGCAGCCAGCCACGTGGACTTATGTCGAGTACTAAATCGCCTGGGCATCGCGGCTCTGCGCCTGACGCTTCCATATCACGAGGCCCGTCGTCCACCGGAACTGGAGAGAGCGGACTATCTGGTTGGCTCAAACGTCGGGCGCACGATCCAGTCGGTCCGCCAGGCGGTGCTCGATGCGCGCGCCGCCATCAATTGGCTGGTCGAGCACGAAGGTTATGATCGGATAGGGATCATCGGCACGAGCATTGGATCGTGCACCGCCTTCCTGACCTTCGCACACGAAGAGCGGATTGATGTAGGGGTCTTCAACCATGTTTCAGGTTACTTCGCCGATGTTGTCTGGCATGGAATCTCGACACAGCATGTGCGTGCTGCATTCGAGGATAAGTTGAATCTCGAAGACCTGCGCAACTATTGGCTGCCCATCAGCCCGATCCCTTTCATCCCGCGCCTGACGAAAATGAGATCGCGCCCGATGCGCTTCATCGCAGCGCGCTACGATCTGACATTTCCCGCCGACCTTTCGCGCGACGTTATCGAGGAAACCAGAAGGCACGGAATTCCAGTCGATGTCACGTGGCTTCCATGCGGTCACTACACCAGCGGCGAGACGCCTTGGAAATATCTTGATGGTTGGAAGATCGCGGCGTTTTTTAGGAAACAACTTTAGGCGGAAGCGCGAGGCTCCATCCCCAATGAGCATTCTTGTCAACCTTGATCCCAATAGCCTTGCTAAAACGCGGACATCGAAGTTAATTTGAGCACATCGGACGGCGCTCCCGCTTGCGAATCTCGAAAAGTTATTTGGAGGTCCTATGAAAAACTATCGTTGGTTACTTCTGGGGATAATTGCGCTCGCGTTCCTGGCTCACGATGCGGCGGCGCAGTCTTATCGTCTGAGGACCCTGGCGGAGCAGCTTGAATCACAGGCCAGTGATTTAGCAGAACGCAGCTATTCGGATTACCGAAACAGCAGCTTCAGCAACCGAACATCGCTCGATTCGCTTTTTCTTGCTCAACAGTTCAGCGCATCGGCCAATGTATTCCACCGGATGGTAAGCGACGGCCGGAGAGAACCGGAGCTGAGGGACGCGTCGACGATTCTGACTGAGCTTGCGAGGCGATCGGACAGGGGCTTTGGCCAGCGGAGCCAATGGAGCAGCGTTCAGCGCACTCTCGACGACATACTTCGCGAGTTAAATGCCGGTGGTATCGGTGGCGGTATCGGCGGCGGTAGCGGTGGCGGCGAGGGCCCGAGGCGCGACGACGAAGGTGGAAGGCAGACCGGACGACTGCGCTGGCGCGGGACGGTCGATGACGAGATCAACCTCGTTATCAGAGACGACAACGTAGAGGTCCGCACCATCGGCGGCAGCGAATACAATAACGCGACATTCAACTTCACTTCTCCGCTTCCCCGGCGTCGCCTGAGCGTCGCCGCCAGGCTTCTCAATGGGCGCGGCGAAGTCCGAGTCATTCAGCAGCCTTCGCGTGACAACGATTTCACGGCGGTCGTCCAGATACGCGATACGAAGGGCGGGGCACGGGATTATGAGATAGAGGTGACCTGGTGACTTTGCCGTGAGGCGCTGGTGGATCGCTAAAAATTGCTTCTATCACTACGCTTGCTAGCTTGAGTCAAACGGTGTCGTCGATCATTTTGAAGTTTCTCCCCCTTCATGCTCACCTCGGTTCAGCGAGGTGGGCGAGCGCTTCCTTTTTTTTACCGTTTCAACGGTTTGCGTGTGAAACCGTTGAAACGGCTGACGTGTCACGGGGGAGGCCCAACACCTCGCTGAAGCGAGGTGAGAATGAGATTCTAATCTGAACCACTACTCAAACTTGTCATCTGACACACTCGATCAACTGCTCGATCTTCTGGATGAATCGAAGCGCCGCTTCGATCCGCAGGGCTCCGCGCAAACATCAAAAGGTCTCGCTCAAATCCAGCGGCGGCGATTTACGGATGCGGAGACGCTGATACGTTTTCACGAGATACTTCTTTTCATTCGCGCATATCCCCAAAACGCTCGAATCCTTCGCTTGGTCGAGAAGATCCTTTCCTCCTTTGTCAAACGCGTACACGCTCTGAGTGAGATGGAAGCAGACCTGTCGCCCCTCGACGATGTGGAAGTTTCTGGCATTGCCGGAACGTGGATTGAGGAGACTTTCACCTACAGCATCGCGCGGTGGCTCGACAAAAAGTATCCGACCAAACTTTCCATCGACTGGGAAGCCCCCCACGACGAATATCGTCTGGCGGCGACATTGCCCAGGTTGCTTCCGCTGCTCGAGGAGGATGCTCTCGTCGAAGCGAACGTTCCCTACATTAAGTGGATAAGTACCGCCAAGGGCCGTCAACCAAGAGACCTTTCGTGGATACTGGCCGGCTTCGAACGACTACAGCTTTCTGAGAAGGAGAAGGCCGAGCTCTACGAATCGCTGAAGCTGCTCGTCTGGTGGGAGCTGGGTAACTCGCGCGCGACGCGGACCATGATGAAGCGGCCCACGCGAAATGTCTTCTATCACACCGGTCCGCTTTTGCGCCGCAGCGATGTTTCCCTCGAGCGTGAATTTGCTTCCGCGCCGATTGAGCTCACGCGGCTTTCCCGTTCCCAGGGTGAAGCGATACTAGATCTGGCGCGGGAAACGTCTTCGGTCAGATACAGGGAGTTGTACGGATTCACGCATGGCGATGCGTCAAGGGTCCTGCGTGCCGATATCGGTCGCGGAGTTGAAGTCTTTATAACTGGCGTTCCGCCCGAACGACGCCTTCCCTTACGCGCATATCACGCGGGGCCTGTCTTCAAAAACGGCGTGCCCGTCTGCTATGTCGAGTGTCTGAGTTTCTTCGAGCGGATAGAAGTAGGCTTCAATGTCTACTACACGTTTCGCGAAGGCGAGTCGGCGTGGATTTACGCGCGGGTCTTGAAGATCTTCCGGCAACTGCTCAAGGTCAGTGTTTTTTCAATTGATCCATATCAGCTCGGCTACGAAAACGAAGAAGGAATTGAGTCGGGGGCGTTCTGGTTCTATCGCAAGCTCGGCTTTCGCCCGACCGTTCCCAGATTGACAGAGCTGATGAGAACCGAGGAGCTACGGCTCGCTACGCGGCCCGGGTATCGCACGCCTCCGCGAATTCTGCGACAGCTTGCGCAGGGCCACATGCTACTGGAAATTCCGCCGGCTGATCGGGGCCGCTGGGATAACTTTCAGATACGCAATGTGGCTCTCGCGGTGCAGCGTAAGATGGCAAGGCGTTTTAAGGGAGAGGCCGAAAAAATCCGTCAGGCTTCTGTCGAATCCGTCGCCCGCGCTTTGAATGTGAATAGGATGGACTTGAAACAAGCAGAACGTGCGGCGTTCGCAGACCACGCGCTCGTGCTTGCGTTGATTCCAGATCTTTCAAGCTGGAGCAGAGATGAAAAGCAGGCCGTGGTGGAAATCATCCGTGCAAAAGCGGGCGCAGACGAGGCCCGTTACGTACGCTTGCTTGTAGGCCATCCGAGACTTCGTGACGAGGTGATTAGGATTGGGTCTTAGACATAATGCTTGAAGCGCTGAAAGCGCGATGGATTTCTCCTACAGATTGCTGAAGCCGGGTGTTAATGGAGGCGCCGTTCAGAATTATGCCTGATCTGCTGGTCAATCTTTCAAAGCTCACACCGCTCGAAGCGGTGCTCTCCGAGCTGAGAGCGGCGGGAATCATCATCAGACGAGCGCTGCCCCACGAGATGGGCCCGGTCGGGGATTTCGTTCTTAAAAACTTCGAAGCAGGGTGGGCCGATGAAATTTCGGTGGGATATTCCAACAAGCCCGTCACAATTTATATAGCCTTGCGGGATGGAGAAGTCGTAGGCTTCGCCGCTTATGAATGCACATGCAGGGCTTTCTTCGGACCGACCGGTGTCTCCCCGGGCGAGCGCGGTCGCGGAACGGGCAAGGCGCTTCTTATCGCCTGCCTTTGGGGATTACGCGAACTCGGATATGCATATGGGATTATTGGTGGCGCGGGACCAACAGAGTTCTACCAACACACCGTCGGCGCAACGATGATTCCTGACAGCGTCCCTGGGATCTACGCCGATCCCATTACGCGTCAGAAGGGCTCCGACTGAAGCTTTCGAGAGTGTGCAAGAAGTTCGCGGAAGCCCGGCGCTATTCGAACTTTTATTACAGTACAAGAAACGTTCCTGTTTCTCCCGTAAATACCTGGACCCCCAGTTTCGCAACTGGGGGTTCAGTCGTTAAGGGCGGAAGTTAAACAAAGTTGGCACGAAGGGGCTTGTGATGAGCATCCTCGCAAAAAGCATACTTCTCTTCTGTTTAAATCTTCTCGACGCGCAACTGACTGTCATCTGGGTGCGCACGAAGGTGGCGACGGAAGGCAACGGCTTGATGGCGCGGCTGCTGGATCTGGGCGACGGACCTTTCATCGCGGTCAAAGTTCTCATCGGCGCCTTCGCGGCCTACGTCCTTTATCGCTGCTCGCGCTATGCTCTGGCGCGAAAAGGTCTGACGCTCGTCCTCGGGTTGTATATCGGCTTGATGGTAGTCCATGCGATAACCGGGATGTCCGCTGCTGGATGGCACGAGCCTGAGAAATTCATAGCCTACCTGGGAAATTTACCCACAAATCTGGTGGCGCTCTTCTACTAATGACTAGCCCCGTCGTAAGAAGGAGCCACGGAAAAGCACCTGCGGATCCTCGAGTCTTCACACCTTCTCCTGTTTAAGCTACAGCCAATCGGGCCCCGGCAGTCGACATTTCTGTTCGGGAAACGGAACTTATGACGCCTCTCAAACGAATAAGAGGGTAGCTCTAAATTGTGGCGCCTATTTGCCTGTTGGGCCGGCGTCGGTGTAATTTGTGAGCAAATGAGGAAGGTAGTCCGTCTAATAAGCATTGGGACCTGGGATTCGACGCCGCGGCGCGGGGTAAGACATTCTACCGGGGCCGCGGAAACGCGGATGGCGACGATCGCATCTTATCATCCGCTTGCAGGTTGAGTTATTTTTAGTAAAGAGAGAAGAAAGCCATGTACAGATTGTCCGCTCGTCAAATTCTTGGAATCGCGTTGTTGTCGGCGCTCTTTGCTGCCGGATCAGTCGCCCTTTTCAGTCGCATAAATAAGCATTTTGAGCCCGGCACGTCCGCCTTTACAGAGGCTGTACCGCCCGGCGTCACAGATCCAGCGCTCGCTACGGATGAGCAGAATAATGTAGAGGTCTACAAGGCCATCGCGCCCGGCGTCGTATCGATTAAGTCTACTTCATACAGGCAGGACTTCTTCGGAGAGGTCGAGGAAGGCCAGGGCTCCGGCTCAGGCTCTGTGATAGATGACCAGGGCCATATCGTCACCAATTTTCACGTTATCGAGGGTGCCACGAAGCTCTCGGTCAGCGTCGGCGGCGATAAGACGTATCCCGCGACGGTGATCGGTGGCGACCCCGACACTGACCTGGCGGTGATCAAGATTACAGCTCCACGCGAGCAGCTAACGTTAGTCCCGTTCGGCGACTCGGACGGGCTGGTCGTGGGACAGAAGGTGCTCGCCATTGGGAACCCCTTCGGATTCGATCGCACCTTGACGACCGGAGTCATCAGCGGACTCCAGCGACCGATTCGTGCGCGCAACGGTCGGCCCATCGAAGGCGCGATCCAGACCGACGCGTCGATCAACCCGGGTAATTCAGGTGGTCCACTGCTCGATTCGCATGGACGCATGATCGGCATCAACTCGCAAATACTTTCGCCGTCCGGGGCCTCGGCAGGCGTCGGCTTTGCCATTCCGGTAAGTATAGCCAAGCGCATTGTTCCCGAGCTTATTAAGAACGGCGTTATCCGTCGTCCGAAACTCGGCATCGGAACGCGCGACATCAAAGACCTTAAGGGTCAGGTGGCGCTGCCGGTCTCAGAGGGCGTGATGATTTGGGAAGTTGCGGCGGGTGGTTCGGCTGCTGCGGCGGGATTGCGCGGACTGATGCAGACGGCCGATGGCGACATAGTGTTGGGCGATATCATCGTCTCGATTGAAGGCGAAAAAGTCAGCGAGCGGGACGATCTGTTCCGCATCCTCGACAAGCATCAAATCGGAGACGTCGTCAAAGTCGAGGTAGTACGCGAAAACGGGCGATCGACTGTTCCTGTTCGCCTGCTCGAATCGCCCGAGATCAAGCGCGGCGTTCCACGCAATGTCAGATAGAGATTGTGAATGGGGTCGGTAAGGATATTGGACCGACCCTTAGTTCCGTTCCAATGACGGGGATCGACCACTTCATCAACGAAGGCTTCGGCTGGGTTTGTAAACACTGCAGTGCAGAAACGGAAGCGCGCGTGACCGAGAAGGACACGCGCGCTCGTTTCTTTTCTGAAGGGGAAGCCGAAGACAAAGAGCCGGTCTTCGCTACGCCGCTGCTCGCCCGGTGGAGCAGTCCCACCCGACGCACACTTGTTTGTCCTCGTTGTGGAATTGAAGAGCTGGT
The DNA here is from genome assembly GCA_032160165.1 of Acidobacteriota bacterium. Lineage (GTDB taxonomy): Bacteria > Acidobacteriota > Blastocatellia > Pyrinomonadales > Pyrinomonadaceae > QHXM01. The sequence continues at coordinate 36,516 of JAVHWA010000142.1, read as the reverse complement.
AGACAAAGCCTAACCTGGTGCTGAGCAGCGTCCTTCAACTCGCCGGATTCGCAGTGAGCCGTTCGAACTAACCGCATCAGCTTATCGGCGGAAGGCCGAGAAGCGCGCGGAACTCCGGATCCGATTCGAAAACCTCAAGATCATTCTCGGCCGGGTCCTTCGGGTATTTTGAATCCAGAAGCAACCGCAGTCGTTCGCGCCATTGAGGCTCTTTTGCCAGAACTGCTTTCACTGCATCGAGAGTCTGATTCCGGACGGCAGCCAGATCGACCGATTCGTCGGGATGTGCTTTGTACCAGGCGTATTTCTGGGCATAGGCAGCGGCGATATCAACGTAGATCGCCCCGCTGAATGGTGACGCTACGCTGTTCAAATATTCTTCGCCGTACTTGATCGCATTAGTAAAGCCTTCGGGAGGATCGACGTAGAGGTAGGAATAGATGAGCGCCTCATACACGGTTTCTCTTAGCGCCGCCTCAGTTTCGGGCGTCAATCGCTTGTAAGCTTCCAGAAGCTGTTCCAGCACGAGGCTCAGTGGCCTGCCTCCCTGACGCAAAGCGAGAGCGTACTCCAGACGCAGCTTAACGTCGCCGGGCAGACGCGAGACTGCTCTGCTGAAGCCATTAATCGCTTCTTCCTTGTTTCCGGCATTGAGTTGCGCTTTCGCCCAGACCGCGATGTCGCTGGGAGAGCTCAGCTGATCGAGTCCGACCGATGTCACTTGCTGCGCTGCCTGGGCCGCAGTGCCTGTTAGTTGCATTTTTGTATGTTCGACAGGGATTTTGCTATTTGCGATCGCTTCCTTGTCAGACCGTGAGATGCCCAGGTTCGGCTGCTCGGCCCTATAGAATGCACCGGTGAGGAAAAGGCGCGTGAACAGATAACCGCCGAGGAATCCGCCTATCGAGAAAAAAACCAGAATAGCGCCCGCGAAGAATTTCTGGTCTTGTCCACCTATGCTGTAGGCGATAAATTCTGAAGCACGGTTCAGATTTTCCCGTATTGACTGTAACTCTACTAACGTTATTCCGACGATAATCTTGGTCAGCCAGTCGGAAATCTGTTCGAGGTTTGTATTGACGCGAATGGTGTAACCGGTTGGCTGGAAAGAACTGCCTCCGCTTCCAGTCCCACCGGACGAAGATGACGCCGAATTCGCTGTCACGATAGCCGGATTGTCTTGCTGCAAGACTCGCGGTATTCCAAATAGAAACCCGACAAACGCTCCGCTAGCGAGGCAGGCGAATGACCAAAGGAGCGCGATAACCGGCCGACCGTTCCATCCCCCAATCACCACGAAAACCAGAGCAAGTAGAAGGAACCCGTAGAAAAACTTGTATGTGCGGATAAAGTCGAGGGAGATATTTGAGTTCCCACTCGTGAGGTCATTCGAGTCGTCCATGGCAGTGAACCTTTCCCGAAGTGATAGGAAGAACCTGGAGCCTGCTCTATAGAAGGTTAAGAAGTGCTGCTGCCAAGATACGGCCGGTAAGAAGTGAGAATGGCGAGCAGCGTCGACGTGAGTTAGCAGGCCAAATGCCCGCGAACAATATTTCAACTGACTAAAGGAAGTCAAGCAATTTGTGAGGAAGACACTCGGCAGAGAAAGAGACCATTGCTTAGAGCGAGGAGTCTATCAGTAAGCACTGATCAGTCTTCGCAGTTCGCTCACTCGCTCTTCCGGCGCTCCGTAAGTTTGCACATGCGAAGGTCCCCGTCGCGTAGCGACGTTGCGTAGGATCAAGCGTCGCTAACGCGACGCCCATGTAAAACGGCGCCCAATATCCGTGCATTGAAATGCACGGCTAGAATTAGGCGACGCTACGCGTCGGAGACACTTGATCAGAGGTTCCTTCACCTTAACGAGTCTCTGCGACAAACTGAAGTTTGTCGGACTTCGAGTTAGTGCTAGAATTCGTGCTGCCTCGTAGTTGATTTTAATTATGGAGCCGCTGCCTGACCCTGTCCACCATCTCTGGCCGGCTCAGTCCTCGACAAAACGATTTCATGTCCGCCGCTACCGCACAAGCCATCGCCGGAGAGACTCGATCGAGTGTCATCAGTCTGCGCTGGATCATTAGCGGTCGAGAAGACCTTGTATGGTTCATCGGCTCGGTTGCGTCGAGCTATGCGCTGTTGGTGCTCTACGTGGGCGGAGTGTTGCCGCTGGTGCCGATGGTGGCTGCATGGGCGATCCTGATCGATGCGCCGCATGTTTTCGCTACTTACTCGCGCACCTACTTCGATCGCACCGAGCGACAATCGCGCAAGCGGCTGCTAATCGGGTCGCTCGCATTCTTCGTTGTAGGACCCGCAATGGTACTTGCGGGTCTGGGCCTGGTCTTCTTCTTCATCGCCGCGCTCTGGGCGTATTACCACCTGATCAAACAACACTACGGCTTCATGGTTCTTTATAAGAAGAAGAACAACGATCTCGCTCAAGTCGACAACTTTCTCGACCGCGCACTGCTTCTCTTCGCCTTCAGTTATCCATTCGTAGCGTTCGTAGCGCGCGATCCATCCGCTATGCAGCGGGTTCCGGCATCGCTTCAATCGGGGGTCAACGCGTTGGAGTTCGCGCTCCTCGTTGCCACGATCGCACTGGCCGCCGCCTGGATATTTCGCCAGATACAGCGCGCGCTGCAGGGTCAACCTCTGGATGTTCCGAAGTATCTGCTTCTTGCCGCGGCGATTCCGATGCACTGGGTTGTGCTGCTGACGCCCATGCCCAACAAACCGATCGCGATTGTTGCGATCCTTACGATCTATCACAACCTGCAATACCATCGGCTGATCTGGTTTCACAACAAGAAGTACACGAGTGTAGCCAACGGCAAAGAACGCTATGGCGCGGCAGAGCTCATCAGTCGCCGGCTCATTTACTACATTGCCTTCGGGATCCTTTTTGGTCTCTGGTATCAGTTGCCCAGACAGTTCGTCGGACGCTCGACCGATCCGACAACGCTGTCGCTGCCGGCGCAGTTGATGGCGGCGTTCTTCTGGGGGTACGCGTTCATTCACTACTACCTCGATTCCAAAATCTGGCGAGTTCGACGCGACCCCGCAGTGGGGAAAGCTCTGCGCATGGAGTGAACTCGAATCGGATTTGAAATCAAAAGCTCGATTTACGATGATGTGCATCGTAGGAATCGAGGTCCCGTTCTTTCACCTCAAGATCCGAAGACGAAGTTGCCGCGCTTTCCTCATGCGGTACCTTCCTTCAGCAATTCGCGCGGCATTACCTCATCTTCCCATGTGAACAAAGCTAAGCCGACGATGAAGAAGGTCCTCCTCATCAGCCCCACCGTCAGAGAGTACAGAGAGTTACCGGCAATTGCCGAAGCACTCAACTGCAAGATCATTTATGAGGATTTCGCGTGTACGTATTTCGATGACTTGCTTGCCGGCAATGCCCGCGAGAGCACATCTGAACTCCGAATTCAGCCTCTGATCGATGAGACGATCGAACGCTATCGGAACAGTGGTCTGGCTGGGGTGACTTCTGCAATCGGCTACCCAGGAATGCCGGTCAGCAGCCTCATCGCGGGGCGCCTGGGTCTTCCCGGGCCACGAATTGAGCGAGTGCTTCTTTGCGAGCACAAATACTATTCAAGGCTCGCGCAACGGTCGCTGGTCCCCGAGGCCGTTCCTAACTTCCACCTGATCGATCCGAACAGCCTGGACGGCATCGCTGACAAAATGCAATTCCCGCTGTTCTTGAAACCCGTCAAGTCCTGTTTCTCAATCAATGCGGACACGATCGTCAGTGCCGACATCTTCCGACAAAAGGTTCGAGATTGCCTATTGCCGGCGGGATTTCTCAAGCCGCTAAATGAACTCATCCGCGCGTATACCGACTTTTCTTTTGACGCCTCGTACCTGTTGGCAGAGTCGCTGCTCGAAGGGAGACAGGTTTCGCTGGACGGGTACGTTTTCGAAGGAAGCGTTCAGGTATTAGGCATCGTCGATTCCGTCATGTATCCGGGAACGATCTCATTTCAGCGCTTCGAATATCCTTCGAGCCTTCCGGAAGGCGTGCAAGATCGAATCACGAATATTGCCAGGACTCTCATCAAAGGCATCGGATACGACAATGCACTTTTCAACCTCGAACTTATGTACAACCACAGGACCGACGAGATTCACATCATCGAGATCAATCCAAAGATAGCTTCGCAATTCGCAGACCTGTTCGAGAAGGTAGACGGACTAAGCTCTTATGCGCCGCTGCTTCAAATAGCGGTTGGAGAGAAGCCGCATTTTCCACACAGAGAGGGCGCTTTCGGCGTCGCGGCAAGCTGCGTCCTGCGCACCTTTGAAAACAAGAGAGTAGTGAGAGTGCCATCAAAGGAGGAAGTCGATGCGCTGGTCCGTCGGTTTCCTGACGCGCGGATCGAGATCAGCGCGGTCGCCGGAAGTCTTCTCTCGGATGTCATGCAGGATGGCAAGAGTTACCGTTACGGCCTGGTCAATATTGGCGCTGATTCCAGCGAAGAGCTCGAATTGAAACTTGAGCTTTGCAAGAGCGCCCTGGATTTTAGGTTCACCGCTCCATGAATACCCACGACACCTCACGATAATCATGAAGAAGAAAGTCCTCATCACAATCAACCCGGACATCATCAAGATGAGGCAATTCACGACAATGCGGAAATTCATCCGCGTCATGGATCAGCATTTCGACCTGATGGTACTACCCCTCGACGGTTATGACTTCAAGCGAGGCCTCGTTCGCGCGTATCGTCGGATTAATGGCGGGCGTTTCCGCAGCCTTGGATTGATCGAGCCCAGAGGCGATTTATGGATGGTTTACAGCGACGGTTATTACCTTAATCATGGGCTGTGCGGATTCCGGCTGAGGCGAGATTATTTCAACGCGCAGATCGCGTTCCATGAAAAGCAACTGCGGGATGGAAGGGTCGCCTTGATGGTCAATACCCCTGAAGCGGAAACGCGGACTCTCAAAAGCTGGTTTGCAACCCTGGACTTCGAGAAAACGCGAGTCATCCCCACTTATACCTTTTGCAATATCGACGACGTCCACGACTTTCAAAAGAAAGAGAAGGCGATCGTCGTCAAGCCCGTTTGGGGAGGCGCTGCAACCGAGGTGCAGTTGTTGAGTGGTGAACAATCCGTCAGGTCTTTTGATCGCAAGCTGAAACGGCGCCTTGACAGAGATCTGAGCGATTACTGTTTTCAGCTACTTTGTCGCGGTCCGGAAAAGAGACTCTGGTTTGCCGGAGGCAAGTTCATCACAGGGCGGAAGTATGGTGGGAAGGGCGTGCCCTGGTCCGGTTGGACCGATCCGTGTCCGCTTACCGCTTACAACAAACCTTCACATAAAGATTTCGATAGAGACGTTGCTGCGGCGAGGAAGATGACGGAACTCTCGGGGATCAGTGTGGGATCAGTTGACTTCATCGGTGATCGGATCAACGAGGTCAACGGCGCAGGCACAGTGATGACGGAAGTGAACGGAGGCAGAATATTCACTGATGCCCGGCCTGCGATTGTGAATTATTTGTTGGCGTTGACGCGGTCGCTATGAACGATTCATCCCTGAATCAGGTGATGAAAATATCGAGCGATGCTATCGCCGAACTCCACTCCCCTTCCAGAGTAGTTGGCGTACATCGAAGGATTGATCAGTTCCGCTTCCACCAGCATTGGTACACCGGCTTCGATCAAGAGGTCGATCCTGCTGTAATGAATAGGACAGTTCAACGATTCGAAGGACTCTAGCACTCCCACTGCGAACTCGAGTTCGTCCGAAGTCGGCTGGTACACGGCGACCGTGCCACCGAGGGACTCGTTGCAGCGAAACTCGCTCGGGTTGATCGGCGAAGGCGTTTTGATGACTGCGTGTTGATATTCAAATCCGAGAAAGACCAGGCTTCGTTCTCCGTCGCGAATGCCGGGCATAAAGTCCTGCGCCAAATACTCGTCCTCTTTGCCCTCGATCGCCGAGAGCTCGCCCACAGATCGAACGAGTAGCACGCCGTTTCCACGCTCGCCTCGAATGGGCTTGAGCACCAAGGGTTCGCCTTTTGACAATCGTTCACGCACCGAAGCATCGATGTTATGGGTAGGGATAACCCGTACGCCCTTCCTCTCCAGGTCCCATAGATGTCGCTTGTCTATATTGTGTCTGATCGTTGCCGGGTCATTGATCACTCGCGGACACGCGTTAGAGAAGGTCTGAAGCATGCTATAGAATCGAGGGAAATCGAAATAAAAACCTTCCATCTTATAGACGAAGATCAGGTCCATTTGCGCGAGCGGAGGCGGCGGGATAAAGGTCTTCGCGTTGTCATGGAACATCCTGGTGAATTCAGACCCCTTGAGATCGTCCCAGTTTGCGAAGAACACCTCGTGCCCCAGCCTCTTGAGTCCGCTTGAAAAGTCGTAAGAGTCGTACTCGTCGACTCGGTACTTCACAGCAAAATGACAATCCGTGGTTGACTCTCTTTCTTCCGCCATCGTCATCAGAATATTGCCCATAGTTGCGCCTCTGGAGAGACTAGCCTTGATTCGAGGTGAGGGCCTTTTGACGGGAGCTCGCGGTCTCGTTTCGCATTGCCAACTCGACGGCGACCCGGGCGATCACTTCCAATGGATCAATAACCACGAAGGGCGAGTTTTGCGGATTCAGTACAAGCGAAACTTCGGTGCAACCGGCGATAATGATCTCCGCGCCCTGGTCTGTGAGAAACTGGGCGGCCTCCGACAACAACCTCAGCGGTGCGGCTTTGTGCCCGGACTTAATTCCGTCGCTCCCGTAGATGGCTCTCATCACTTTCGCTTCCTGGACGTCGGGCGGGGGCACAAGCAAGGACGCCTGTCTGTCACGGCGAAACGCTTTTTCGTAAATGCCGAATTCGATGGTGGGAGTTGAGGCGAGTAATCCAACTCTTAAGCAGTGTGGATAGTTTGCGACGATGAACTTCACCGTCTCTTCTATCATGTCGAGGATCGGAATCTGGACAGCTCTTCGCAGGTCCTCAAGATAAGCGTGCGCGAGGTTGCAGGGCAGCAGAAGTATGTCGGCGCCCGCTTGCTCCAAAACCTGCGCGGTGCGAATCATCTCCGGCAGTGGGCTCTCGCCATCGCCGCGAAGTCCGCTGACCCTGTCGGGGATTCTGGAGTTGTTATAACTGATGACCGGAATATGGTCCTGGTCGTTTGTCGCAGGCGTATTGGCGGTGATCAACGAACAAAGTCGGTTGGTCGCTTCCGGACCCATTCCGCCCAGAATACCTATGGTAGAGAAATTAGCCATCAGTGGTCACCGAGTCTTAAGACACGTCTACCGTTTGATAATGGTCTGGGCTCGCCACTCGACTAGAGAGTGTGGGCTGACGCGATTGGTCAGGTACTCTAGTCAAGAAGCAATCGGCATGTTTCAATCGTCTGCGTGAGAATACCAAGTAACTGCATGACTATGCCAATACTGTCGTCAGAGCGAGAGACTAAAGAAGGTTCACGCATCATCACCTCACGCCACAATCATATCAAAATCCCGTGGAGTCAGACACAACAACAGCCAGGCTGCAGTCCCTAATCCCCCGCTCAATCCTCACTATACTCCTGCCCGTCGTAATGCAAGCGAATGCGATCTTCGTCGACCACCGTCTCGAGATGGACCGGGCGGCCCCAAAGAAGATAGACGTGCTCAAGAGCTTTGCGCGCGTACCGCACGTCAAGCTCTGCGCCCTCGTACGCGTGCTTGAGATAGAGTTCGCGATTATTGTTATAGTCGCCGTCTGCCACTTCGATATAGGGAAAGCCAAAGTTGGTGAGGTTGGATACCAGCTGATCGCGCACGCGCTTCCACCGTTTCTCGGTGATGGTCCATTCCTCATCCTCGATCAGCTCGTATACAAAGAGGTCCAGCTCCTCGCATAATTCTTCGGTCAGATAATTGCGGAGAAAGGAGACATCGTTATCCAGCTCGCGCACCTCGAAGATCTTGTCTCTGCCCGACCCGGGCCGAATTCCAGACTTCTCAATCTCTTCGGCGGAGGGATTGTCCCAGCGACGTTCGATGTCTTCGAAGATTTTGTAGCCCAGGTAATAAGGATTGAGCTGGCCTTTTTGAGGCGAAACAACGCCCGAGTGAAGTTCGGCAAACTCCACGTGTTCGCTGTCCGACAGATCCAGTTCGCGCATGATTCTCGAATGCCAGAAACTGGCCCAGCCTTCGTTGACCATCTTGGTCTGCATCTGCGGAATGAAGTATTCCATCTCTTCGCGCATCATCGCCATCACATCGCGCTGCCACGGCTGAAGCTGCGGCGAATTCCGCATGATGTAGTAAACGAGGTCTTTCTCCGGAAGAAGATCAGTGAGCGGCTTCTCCTTTCGTGTCGGCGCCGGCGGTTTCTTCTCACCCAAATTCCATAGATCGTCGTAACGGCCTTCGGGTTTGGGCTGCATTCGCCGGTCTTCTTCTATCTGCGGATCTTCTCGCTTGATGAAGAAGTTTGGGTTGATATGTTCTTCGATCGAGAGTACAGCGTCGAGAAACTTCTCCACGGCCTTGCGGCCGTACTTGAATTCGTATTCGGTCATCCGGCCTGAGTGTGTTGATGCGGACTCGACCATGCGACGATTGGTCTTAGAGTAGTACGTATTGTTCTTGAAGAAATCGACGTGACCCAGGACATGGGCCATCACCATCTTGTTCTGTATTGGACTGTTGGTCTCCAGCAGAAAGCCATAAGCGGGATTGGTATTGATCACTACTTCATAGATCTTCGAGAGGCCGAAGTCATACATCGTTTTCAGGCGATTGTAGGCCTTGCCGAAACTCCAGTGAGAATACCGGCCCGGCAAAGCGTACGAGCCGATCTCGTACATCACGGTCGCCGGCACTATCTCGAAGCGGGTTGGGAAAGGATCGAGCCCGAACTTATGAGCAACGTCCCAGATCTGTTCGAGAGACTGTTCAAGATCTTTGATTTCCCGATCTTCCATAGTCGTTCAGCTTCGACCGTTCAACGTTCAACGTTCCGATTGCGGGGCGTACTGATCTTGAGAGCGCCCAATCGCTGGGAACGCACGCATCCTGCGTGCATTGAGCGCGAAGCGCGAAGAACGTAAGCTACACACGCTTGCAGGCAGAATGCCTGCGCGCCCAGCGATTAGGGTTCACACGTTACCTACGCGCCTTGAACCAAGCGCTGCTGTAGGGCCAGTCTTCCGGCCTCTTGCAAAGGCCAGCCTTCACAGGATTATTCTCGATGTAAGCGACGACGGCAGCAAAATGTTCCACGTTCCGTATGCGTCGATCAAACGACTCTTTCATCCAGAAACGCCCCTTTCGGTTGAGCAGCTCATTAGCCTCCTGTGCGGTAAATGACTTAAGCGAATGCATGATGTCAGAGAGCTTTCGACCAGCAAAAGGCGTCAGCAGAATATGTACGTGATTAGGCATGACTACCCATGCAGAAAGTCTGTACCTAGTTCCATCAAAGTGTAGCAGGGCATTCTGCACTGAAGTCGCGACGTGCGGCCGTCGCAAATAACAACTGCCATAGCCCTGATCCAAATACGCCTCGATCCGTTTTCGCAACGCCGATTCCGGGTCGATTCCGATTTCGCGGCTCAGTTCTAGCTGCCACCTCTTCAAAACCACCTGGGGCAGCGAGTCCCACAAACGGAACGAAATGACTGAGGAATTTCTCCCCCGTCGAAATGCGGCAAGTATCCCCGACTATGCCAACCAGCCGGTCTGAAGCCCTGCTCGTCCGACAAACCCAGTTCCTAACCGGGTGGGTATGCATCTGCGCACAAGCGCAATAAGTCAACCGACGGTCAGCGTGCTGCGCACGCTTGCACGCAAGGATGCGTGCGCTCCCAGCGATTGCGCGTCCGTTACTTTTACAGCGTCCACCTCAGTTAGTCCGCAAGCGCTCCCAGCTTTATGCCTCGATTCCGCGTGTTCCGAAAAACTCCTTGAGCGCCGGATACACGTCTTCCTTGTCATCGATACGCACGCCCACGAAACGCTCCTTCGTCTTCAGCCGATCGTTGAAAATCGAAAGCAGCGCGCCCGACGAGCGCCGATAACTCGACGAGCCCTCTTCGCCGATCTCGCCATAACCAAAAAGATTGCACGTCTCTATCAATTGATCGGCCAGCCGAACCGCTTCCTCGTTGTCCGAGTAATAATTGTCGCCGTCTGAAAAATGAAAGGGGTAGATGTTCCAATCCTGCGGCTTGTATCGGTCGCGTATTACATCGAGCGCCAGCTGGTAAGCAGACGACACGACTGTGCCTCCCGACTCGCCCTGCGTGAAAAACTGCTCCTCGCCTACTTCCCTCGCTTCGGTGTGATGCGAGATAAAGACGATCTCGACGTTGTCATACCTGGTACGTAGAAACCGCACCATCCAGAAGAAGAAAGACCGCGCGATGTATTTCTTAAACTCGCCCATCGAGCCGCTGACATCCATCAGCGCGAGGACAACTGCGTTCGACTCATATCGCAAGTTGTCTTCCCATGTCCTGAATCGCAGGTCCTCCTTTCGTATGTCGCCGAACTGCGCCTTTCCGTGCTCGCGCGCGTTGCGTTTGATGTTCTCCAGAATCATCCGGCGCTTGTCGAGGTTCGCTATCACGCCGGTGCGGCGAATCTCGTTGAAATGGGTCGTCTTTGCCTGGACAGCCTTCTTTGCCTTCTCTTCAAGGAAAGGCAGTTGTAGATCTTCGAAGATTAGTGCGGCGATTTCATCTATGTTGACTTCGGCTTCATAGTATTCGCCGCCCGCGTCTTGTCCTGGCTGTCCGCCGCCCTGTCCCTGTCCAGGTCCGCCTTCGCGCGCAATCACATCGCCGACGCGGGTCTTGCCGTCGCCCTGTCCCACCTGCTTGCGCTTGCGATAATCGAAGCGGAACTTGTATTCGTCGAGAGCGCGGATGGGCACCTTCACCGTGCGCTTGCCGTCAGAGAGAATGATCGCTTCATTGGACACGATCGACCCGAGGTTCTTCTTGATCGCTTCCCTGACGCGCTCTTTGTGACGATCCTGGTCGATGATCCCCTTGCGTTGTAGCGACCAGTCATTGCGTTGAATAGACATGAAAGCCTCGAAGAATTTGATCATTGAGTCATTGAGTCATTGAGTCATTGGGTCATTGGGTCATTGGGTCATTGGATCTTTGTTCAACTCATCAATGAACAAATGAATTAATGACCCAATGTCTCAATCCGTTCTGCAGAACTCCGTCAATACCTCCACGAACTCCTCTGGGTACTCTTCCATCGGCATGTGCCCGCAGCGTCGGAAGACGATCAGACGCGACGACGCAATCTTGTTGAATAGCTTCTGCCCGTATCTGAGCGGGATCTCCGGATCGTATTCACCCCAAATGAGCAAGGTCGGTTGTCTAATCAGATGAGCGTCACTTTGGATGCGCTCTGCCCGCCAGCGCCGCAGAGTTGCCAGAGTCGCGCGCTGTGTTGCGGCCGCCAGCAGAGGTCTGTGATGCGACGTCATTCGCTCTTCGTCAAAGAGATGACGGTTCTCAGGCGCATACCCATTCCTCATTTGCGAATGCACCAGTTTGCGCGACCCGAGCATCAGCGGCGAGATTAAATTTCCCAGCACCGGTATCGCCGCCAAGCGCAGCAATGGTCTACTCCTAACGTGATCGTTCATCACCGCATCAACAAGCACCAGACGCTTCACTTCGTCTGGATAGTCGAGCGCGCATGTGGCCGCGACGGCGCCGCCATACGAGCTGCCCACCAAAATTGCGCGGGGGAGCTTGAGCGATCTCATCAACCCGATGATCATTCGCGCCTGTGAATCAATGGTGTATTCGTGGTCGCGTGGTTTCCCGGAGAACCCAAAGCCGATCAGGTCCGGCGCGATGACGCGGAAACCGGCCTCGGCAAGCGGCAGGAATACATCCTTCCATACGAAATTCGACGCAGTGAAGCCATGGATCAGTAGAACAGGAGGAGCGTCCTCCGGGCCTGCCTCCTGGTAGTGGACCCACACTCCGTCTATCAAAACAAATCGAGAGTGCTCGGCGTGATGAAGCTCGGGTGCGTGCTCAGCCCACTCGATATCGAGCGGCCGTCGCATAAGCTTGAACCCCACTGCCGCCGCAGTTACCCCCATTCCACCTGCTAGCCAGTACCGTTTCTTCATGGTTTCGTTTCGCCTGTTTCGTTATCTGCGAAGCCCACTTTCTCGACCTCCGAGATTCTTATTGTGACGGGGCGTGGCCGTCCGTATACGTCGACCTTCACTCTTAGAAGCGACTTGGATTGGTTGATATCTTCGATTTTGCCGGCAAACGCCGCGAAAGCTCCCGACTTGATTCGCACCGTGTCGCCTAATCTAACCGTCGGCATTCTCATCTCCACCGCGGATGCGAAGGCCCGCACCTTTCAATCGAAAGGCGCGGGCGTAAGTTCCGTTACACGTGTCTTGTCACGCGCGCTGCCCGCCTCAGCGCGAGAGCAGCGTGCCTACGTAAGTCAAAAGCTCGTTGGCGCAAACGTGACAGTACTTGCCGTCCTTGACCAGCCGGTCAACCACTTCATTGATTCGACGCAACTGGTCCGGATCAGGTGTCTTGGCCGAAGTTGTTATCTTAACCACATCCTTCAGGTCCGCAAAGATCTTCTTCTCGATCGCTTCCTTCAATCGCTCGTGCGAGTTGTACTCGAAAGATCGGCCCTTGCGAGCGTAAGAAGAGATGCGAATCAGTATCTCCTGTCGAAAAGTGTTCTTCGCGTTTTCCGTGATTCCGATCTGCTCCTCGATCGAACGCATCAACTGCTCGTCAGGATCCATCTCCTCTTCAGTGATAGGGTCTTTGATTCGTTCCTTGTTGCAGTAGGCCTCGACGTTGTCGAGATAGTTATTGCATATCGTTCGCGCCATCTCTTCAAACGAGTAAACGAACGCGCGTTGGACCTCGATCTTGGCCAACTCGTCATACTCTTTGCGGGCAGCAGAGATCAGGTTCAGATAACGATCGCGCTGGTCCGCGGTTATTCCGGTGTGCTGCTCGAAGCCGTCCTTGATGGCGCGCAAAGCATCGATGGGATTGATACAGGTCACGCCATCGCGTACCAGCGCGCTCGATAGGCGATTGATGATATAGCGCGGCGAGATGCCGTCCATTCCTTCTCTGACGGTTTCGTCCTTCAGCTCGCGCACGTCTTTGGACTTGTACCCTTCGACGTCTTCGCCGTCGTAGAGCTTCATCTTCTTCACGATGTCGACGTTTTGGCGCTTTGGCTCTTCCAGGCGCGTCATCACTGCGAACATCGCCGCCACTCGAAGCGTGTTGGGGGCGATGTGAACGTTGTGCAGGACTTCAGACTGATTGAGCAGCTTGTAATAGATGCGCTCTTCCTGCGAGACGCGCAGGTTATAGGGCACTCTCACCAGAATGATTCGGTCCTGTAGGGCTTCGGACTTACGATTGCCGGCAAAGGAGATGTATTCATTCTCGTTCGAGTGGGAGAGGATCACCTCGTCCGCATAGATCATGGCAAAGCGCCCGGTTTTGATGTTCTGTTCCTGCGAAAGTGTGAGAAGCGAGTATAGGAACTTCTCGTCCACTTTCAGCATCTCGACGAACTCCATCAAACCGCGATTGGCGATGTTCAGTTCGCCGTCAAACCGATAGGCGCGCGGGTCTGATTCCACGCCCACTTCACCAATTGTGGAGAGGTCGATCGAGCCGGTAAGTTCTGTAATATCCTGCGATTTGGGATCGGAAGGGCTGAACGTGCCGATGCCTACGCGTTCCTTTTCAGAAAAGATCACGCGGTGCACTCTGACGTCTTCGTGACGGCCCTTGTACTCGTGATCCAGAGCGTAACGGCACTGCGGGCAAAGGTCGCCTTCGATGTAGATACCGTAATGCTTGTCTATCTCGGCCCGAAGCTCGCGAGGGATCAGATGGAGGGGCTCTTCGTGCATCGGGCAGTCTTTGATGGCGAAGACCGAACCGGGTTCGGTGCCGGTCCACTCTTCCAGCCCGCGCTTGAGCATGGTGACGATGGTGGATTTGCCTCCGCCAACCGGACCCATGAGCAGGAGAATCCGCTTGCGGACTTCGAGACGCTGCGCAGCGCTCTTAAAGTATTCGACGATGCGCGCGATCGGCTCTTCTATTCCGAAAAGTTCTGAGGCGAAAAAATTGTAGCGGGCGACTTCGTCGCGACTCCCTTGGTTCAGCTTCTCGATGCCGGCGGCGTGGACCATGTCGTTGATCCGCGCGTGCGAGAGTTGAGCGATGCGGGGGTTCTGTGTGACCAGTTCAAAGTAATCGCGGAAGGAGCCTTCCCAGCGCAGCGCCTCGCGTTCACGCCGCAGATGATCCAGCCGCTCGCTGATATTGAATTGTTTGCCATCCTGCTCTTGCATAGCCTTACTTCATACCTCATTGGCTGATAGCGCGCGTGGACAGCGTGTGGGGAAGAGCACGCCTTACGGTTCTCCCCGGCGACCGGCGAAAACGTGGAGGGTTCTCGCGCAGTCACTCGTTCAGGTCGGTGGGTCCGGTTCCGGACATGCTGGTGCAGCGTGCGCGCGTCAATACGTGCGGTGCATGGTCGAGAGCCGGCCTTCATTCAATGATCTTCGGGATTCAAGTCGAGCGAGTGGACGGGACGCGGTTCTCGGAAGCGACCCGCTCGCGCGCTTCCCTCGTGGGCGCAGTATATCACAGCCACGCTACGCGCAAGTCAACTCTTAATTCTCGGGAGAGAGAACAATGCGCGGGCGCAAACTACCAGCCGCAGCATCGTAAAATGCGACAGCAATCAAGTGGTTATCAGCATCACGCATCCTGACGGGTTGGTCTTCCCACCACTCGCTTTCAACCCCCTCCCTCAGCGGAAGGGCGAGTCCATGACGCGCCTTTCGCGCCTCGTCGGCAGTTAGATGCACAAAAGGGAGTTCCGAGAGTGCCGCGTCTGGCGCAAGAATCTTTGCTTCTATGTTTCCTGCTTCCATTACCGCTGCGAGCTCGCCGAGGGCGAGCGCATTGTCTATTGCGAAGCGCCCCGCCCTCGTTCGTCGCAAGGCGGCAAGATGAGCTGCGAAGCCCAGACGCTGGCCGATAGTTTCCGCCAGCGTGCGAATGTACGTCCCCGCCGAGCAGACCACTCTGACACTAACATCTTTCATTTGATTCGCCGCGCGATCGCTGGTGGAGTGCTCTGGCACATCACCCACGGCATCGGGTATCAATTCGAGTTCCTTAATCGTCACTCGCACAGCAGCTCGTTCAACTTCTATTCCACGACGTGCAAGATCGTAGAGTCGTTGACCGTCAACTTTTTTCGCCGAATACATCGGCGGCACCTGATCGATCTCGCCTTTCAAACTCTCGAGCGCCGCCTCGATCTCGCGCGGGCCTGGAGTATGAACGAAACTACTATCTGAATTTTGCGGCGGAGTCGGTTCGAGCCTTTTTCCAGTCGAGTCTCCCGTGTCGGTGGCATAGCCAAAACGAATCATCGCCTGGTATTCCTTCTCATCGGTGTTGAGGAACCGGGCAAGCCTGGTCGCGCGGCCGATGAGTAGGACCATGACACCGGTGGCGAATGGATCAAGCGTGCCGGTGTGGCCGATGCGACGCTCGCTGAGGATTCGGCGCACGCGAGCTACCACGTCATGCGAGGTCATGCCTGCGGGCTTGTCGACTATTAGGACTCCATCAAGCATAGGATTGCGGAATGGGGATTTCGGATTGCGGAATCCCGCTAACGGGGCGTTGCATCCGCGCCCGGTGCCGTAGCCCGACCGTCAGGGAGGGCGCAGGCAGTAACCTTACACCGAATTAACCCAACGAAGCGATGACGAAAAGATGGGACCTGCTCCTCGAGATCCGCAACTGGACAATTGCAACCAACTTTGGGCTTGCATTAGAGTGGCGCCGAAGATGCGAAGCCGACGAATAAATTCGAAACCTGGCGGAACCAAACGCGACGATGCCGAGCTGACGACTCCCGAAAAGGCAAAGACTCGCACGATGCAACGCGCCGTCAAGCTGTTGGCGGCGAAGTCGCGCTCGGTCGCTGAGCTACGCGAGAGGCTATTGGAGAAATCCTGGACGAACGAGACGATCGTCGACGAGGTCCTGGCGAAGCTGAAAGAGTATGGCTACCTCAACGACGAGCAGTTCGCCTTCGGGTTTGCTTCTTACCGTGTAAAGCAAAGCCCGATTGGACGTCGACGACTGGCGCGCGATCTTCAAATGAAGAAGGTCGACCAGGAGATCGCCGATGAAGCACTGCGGCTTGTTTTTGATGAGACCCCGGAAGAAGGGCTGATTGATCGCGCGATACGAAAGCGAACGCGCCTGCGAGGTCTGCCCCGCACGCGGCCGGAAATCAAGAGCTTTATCGACCACTTGCTGCGGTTAGGCTTTTCCTACGACCTGGTCACCAATCGCGTCCGCACGATTTCCAAAGCGGATTTTGAAGAGGATGACCTTCCTTAGGTATCTCTTCCCATTTCCTGGGAGCGCACGCGCTCCCAGCCCCGCGCCGAACTCTCTTGTGTAGACCGAAAATTTATCTGTTAAGCTCCGGCCCATGGCGTCGTGTCTTGTTTCCTACATCGATTCCGATGGTCTGCAGCATAGCGTTCAGGTCGAGGCTGACGGCTTGTACGAAGCGGCAACGCTTGCGATCCGAATGTTCAGGCAGCATGGCTACGCGCCTGGCATCGCCAGCCGGTTGGAGGTGGAAGTCCGCAGTTCTATCACACACACGGTAACTGTCCGTAAGGTCCACGACTGGTTGAGTGCGGGAGCGAAGAGTCCTAAGGAGAAGGTCGTGAAGGAGAGGTTGCGGGCGTTGATAGGTGACTGACTTTTGGAGTGCGCCGCCTCGGCGGCGCTTTTTTTTGACGCTGCTTCTCAGCAAGGGCCAGAAGCCATCACCTTTCCGGTAACAGCTCGTGAAGTGGCCGGGCTCGGTCCGCTGAAAGGACAACTAACGCATCGCGATTGGCTTTGTTGAGCTGCCACATCATTTCGCGGCAACGGCCGCATGGTGGCAAAACCGCACCGTGCTCGTCCACAGCTACTACCATCTCGATCTCTGATTCCTGTGCTTTGAGCATCTCCGCTATGGCCGCGTGTTCCGCGCAGAAGCCCAGGCTGCGCGAGAGGTCAAGAGACACTCCCGAAAATATTTTGCCGGAGCGAGAGACGATCACCGACGCGACGCTCACAGCAGTGCAGTCGTCGCTGGTCTTGAATGGGTGCGCCAACTGATGGGCCCGGGCGATAAGATCTGAAAGGCTGCCGGGTTCCGGATGCCGGGATCCAAGGTCAGAGTACGAAGGTTCGACTTCAAGCGTCTGAGGTTCCAGCCCCGCGTATCGCTCCGGATTCAACGACGGAAGCCTGGGATTCACGATATAGCCGGATTTGATATCTCCATACATCTCGTTCTTTTCCCAATCCCAGTACCAAAAGTAATAAGCCAGGTACGCACAGATCAATGCATCCAACTGGTCCTCATATTTCTTTAAGCTGCGGCCGACAAGGTCATTTAGACTTTTCCCCAGAAGACCCATCAGCTCGCCTGTACAGAGCAGAGGTGGCTGATCGTTACACAATCCGATCATATGGCGTCGCAGCCGTTTCAATCCCTCGCGCTTTACTTCGGGTGATCCCTTTTTGTATTTGATGATCTTTTTCAGATTCCACAGCTCCACCATGGCAGCATGCGGGTAAACCTCCATCATAATCCGGTCTTGCTGCTCACTCGCGTTCGGATCGACGTGTCTGAATCCCTGGGTCACGAGTTGAGCAGTGAGAGCGACGCTCGAAGCATCGCGATAGAGCGAGAGATTCGTCGTGTGGCAGCTTGCGTCGCGCGCACCGTATCTTTTGCTGATCGCTGTTTCGCACTCACGCTGGCCGGTCTGGTTGCCGATTATCAAAGGAGCGTCGATCGCGATCACCGTGCTGGCCGTCGCACGGGTGGAAACGAACTCAGCCACCGAATCTTTCGCGGCCAACGAGTCTGTAAGCTCTAAGAGTGCCCCTCTGCGATCGCCCTTCAGGACGGCAACGCCAGTGGGATTACGTTGGCTCTTCCACGCCAGGTCGATTCCTATGAAGGTTGTGGTCATAGGCTCGCAATCTTAGCACCTCAAATGGATTGCGGATTGCGGAATTCGGATTGCGGATCGGAAAGGGCGTCCTCGATAGGCGAGCTGTTGCAGCACCGCCTTGTGCCCGTTAATCCGTGAGTTTGGGCGCAGCTTGCCGCAAGAAGGCCCGTTTCACCCACCTACTACCGGCGTGATACACTTCGATAGCAGTGATCAGTGGTCGGTGATCAGTGGTCGGTGGTCGGTATTCGGTGGTCAGTTATCAGTGACCAGTGGGTGGCCCCTAGGACTTGGGAATTGACCTCGGTTGGGTTCTGGCTGATTACTTATCAGCACGCACGGCCAACACTCAGACTACTGACTTCTTACCGACCACGGACCACCGCCCACTGACCACCGTTTTATTATGACTGGAAACGAGATTCGTCAAAAATTCCTTGAGTACTTTCAGCGCCACGGGCATCGTCTCGTGCGCTCGAGCCCCCTTTTGCCAGCGAACGATCCGACCCTGCTTTTTGCCAACGCCGGCATGAACCAATTCAAGGACGTGTTCCTGGGAACCGAGAAGCGAAACTATGAGCGCGCGGTTTCTGCTCAAAAGTGTCTGCGCGCGGGCGGCAAGCACAACGATCTGGATGATGTTGGCGACAATACTCACCACACCTTCTTCGAAATGCTTGGCAACTTCTCGTTTGGTGACTACTACAAACGCGAGGCCATTCAACATGCACTCGATCTGCTTCTTAACGAGTACAAGATGCCCATGGAGCGATTGTGGTTCACGGTTTTCGAGACCGATGACGAGTCTATGGAGCTTTGGGTGGAAGCAGGTGTGCCGAGGGAACGCATCCTGCGCTTCGGCGAGAAGGACAACTTCTGGCAAATGGGCGACACGGGACCGTGCGGACCCAACAGCGAGATCAGCTACTACACGGGCGAGCATCCGGAAGACCCGCAATTCAATCGGGCGGATTATGTCAACCACGATGGTAGTCCGACCGTCGAGATCTGGAATTTGGTCTTCATGCAATACGAGCGAAGTCGAACCAATTCCGGAGAGATCGAACAAAAGCCATTGCCCAAGCCTTCGGTCGATACGGGCGCTGGACTCGAGCGGATCACGGCGGTGATGCAGGGAGTAGAGAACAACTACGAAACAGACCTGTTGCGTCCAATCGTCGATTTCATCGCAGACATGTCGGGCACGCCTTACGTATCGGATTCTACCGAAGGTTTTGCCATGCGCGTCATCACAGATCACGCCCGCGCGACGGCGTTTTCGATCGCCGACGGTATTCTTCCGGGCAATGAAGGCAGAAACTACGTGCTCAGGAAGATCATGCGTCGCGCGATCTATCATGGGCGCCACGCTCTTTCATTGGACGGGCCCTTCTTCTACAAAGTGACTGATTTCGTTTGCGAGCTGATGCGCGACGCTTATCCCGAACTGGAAACATCGCGAGAGTTCATCGAACGGATGGTCAAGCTCGAAGAAGAGCGATTCGGTTCGACGCTGACCGTCGGATTGCAAAAGCTCGATGCCTTGTTCTCAGTCTCTCATGACGGCGCGTTGCCGGATTACAAAGAGCTTGCGCGGCTCTACGATACGTTCGGCACGCCACGCGACCTGATTCGAGTTAGCATGGACGAGCGCGGATTCCGCCTGGACGAAGACGTATTCAACTCTTCATTCGACGCCGCTCTGCGAGAAATCCAACAGTCAAGCGAACGCGATCACGGTGATGGGCCTACCAGGACAAAGCCGGTGTACTCGCTCGTGCTGGAGCGCTTCGGACGATCACAGTTTACCGGGTACGAACGGTGTCGCGAGGAAGGCGCGCGCGTCGTCGGCCTTATCAATGGCGAGGACCAGGTGGTTGAGCTGCACGAGGGAGAGGACGGCGAACTCATTCTCGATCGCACTCCGTTTTATGCGGAATCGGGCGGACAAGTCGGCGATACGGGTACAATCCTGCACTATAAAGGAGACTTCCTCTCGAGCGAGTTAGTGGTGAACGATACGGTCTCGCCGCTTCCGGGTCTGATCGTTCATCGCGTCACAGTCAAGCGCGGAACGATTGGTCGCGGGGATGCAGTTATCGCACAGGTCGATGAGGAGAAACGCGATGCCACCCGTCGCAATCACACGGCGACGCATTTGGTCCATGCGGCACTGAGAGAAGTCGTGGGCGCTCATATCAAACAGGCCGGATCGGTCGTCGCACCGAACTACCTGCGTTTCGACTTCACACATTTTCAGCCGCTGAAGAAGGAAGAAATCGCAGAGCTCGAACGACTGGTGAATTACCAGATCCTTCGCAACCAGACCGTACAGACAGACGTTCTCTCGCTCGATGAAGCGATGCGGACGGGAGCGATGGCCCTCTTCGGCGAGAAGTATGCCGACAAGGTGCGTGTGCTGACCGTATCCGGGTTCTCTAAAGAACTTTGTGGTGGCACCCACGTTCGAGCAACGGGCGACATCGGCCTTTTTAAGATTACATCGGATGAATCGATAGCGTCGGGTACTCGCCGGATTCGCGCCGTCACGGGCGCGGATGCATTCACGCGCTTCCAGGAAACCGAGGCTCTCATCGACCAGGTTGCGTCCGAGCTGCGCACCTCGCGAAGCGATGTCCCGGCGACGGTGGAGCGCCTGCAAGATGAGCTAAAGAAGGCGCGTCGCCATGCCGACGAACTACGCATGCAGATCGCGACCGGAGCATTTGGCGGGGCGGCAACCAACAGCGATGAGGCCCGTGAAGTCGCGGGCGTACGTGTGGTCGCTCGCGAAGCGAACGGCCTGGATTCTGCCGGCATGCGTCAGCTTTCAGATACGCTGCTTGCTCGAATCAAATCCGGAGTGGTGGTGATCGGGCGCAGCGGTGACGGCAAAGTCTCTCTTATCGTGCGAACATCGCCGGATTTATTGAAGCGCGTTCCGGCGGGTCAGGTTATCAAAGAGCTCGCGCCGCTGGTCGGCGGCCGCGGAGGGGGAAAGCCGGACATGGCGGAAGGCGGCGGCAACCAACCTGATAAATTGATGGAAGCACTTGAGGCGAGTTATGGGGTCATCGAACGGCTCTTAGGATAACTCCCAATCCGCTTGTCCAGGTACGGATTAAAACGCATAGGTCGCAGAGCTCGCAGAGGAAAATAAGGAGTGGGTCAGAGATTATTGACCACTCGCTTAACGCCTTCTTTCAAACGAGGTACGTGAAAGTTTATAAGTAGTCCGAGGCGCTTATTACTTAGCCGCAGATACGACAGGAGCTGGTCCTGATGCACCGGGAGTACTCGTTCGAGGGTCTTCAGCTCTACAATCACCGCTTCCTCCACCAGAAGGTCGATTCTGTATCCAGCATCTATCCGCACTTTGTCATAAACGACTGGCAAGCACACTTGTGCCTCTACTCGCAGCCCACGTTTGTGTAATTCGTACATGAGACAGGCTTCATATGCGGTTTCCAAGAGCCCAGGACCAAGCGCAGAATGTACCTTCATAGCCGAGTCTACGATCGCGCCACTAATCTGATTGATTTCCAACCTCTGCGCCCTCTGCGACCCCTGCGTTGAATTCTAATTAGATGCGGATTGCGGATTGCGGATTGCGGATTGCGGAATTTGCGATTCGCGAACGTTAGCGCAAGAACGAAACTGCCCTTCCTGCTTTTCCATCCGCATTCCGCAATCCACAATCCGCAATCAAATACTCCGCAATCCGCAATGTTAGTCCGGCTACATGGTTCGTTGCCGGTCGGTTAGTGTGATGCTCATCTTCTCCAGTGTCATCTTGTTGAGCGTGCCTGTCACCTTCACGCCCTCCGCCTCCTGATACTTCTTCAAACCGGCGCGCGTATCAGTGTCGAGTTTGCCGGTCTGGCCGCCGCCATAGAAGCCACGCTGTTTGAGGATCGTCTGAGCCTGGTTGATCTGGTCCTTCGTCGCGCGAAAGACCGGCCCGCGTTTTTTAGGCGCACTGGTCGCGGCAGTTGTCGTCTTTGAAGTTGTACTCCCACCCTGCGCGGACGCAGCTATCGGGAAGGCGAGTAGAAGAGTCAACACCGCCATGAGGATTTTTCTCATTTTGTTCTCCTTATTGTTTTATGAGGCGCGGGGTGGAACGCGCATGAGTTTAGGCGGGTGGTACCACGTAGAGCTCCAACATCATACATCTTCTGTCAAGTCCCTCTGCCCTTCGCTCGGTAACGCCCCGGAAAGATCAGAAAACCAAAGGAGGGCGGACGAGTGAACTCCAAATCTTGTCTCAATCGATCCCCGATGAGAGCGACCCACTAAATCACGCGAACTTTCACCAAGAATCTTTTGGTGTTCTTTCGTGGGATTCGTGGATCGCTCGTTTATCCTCAATAATGAGCACATTCCCCTCCCCTTCGAGAAGGCAGCCCAAGCGTAAAAACTGTTTGGCAATTTGCCAACCGCGTGCTATCATGCTGATGCCTTTGAGAATACGCCCGACCAAGGGCGTAAGCAGCAGGCCAAAGGCTCTTATCCGGAAGCTCAGATCGCGTCCTTGCCGCCTGCTTGTCTCCGGCGATTCCTCAACACATTTCATGGTGATTTTATGAAGAAGTTCCCCTACGGTTTTCTGCTTGCTCTGATCTGCGCCGCTCCCGCCATGGCTCAGAGCGGACCCGGCTACCGCTACGACAATTTCGACGTACGCAATGGCGTTCGGGTGGAGACGGTCGAAACCACCTCCATGTTGCCTCAATCGGCCCACGTCCGAACGACATCAAAAAAAGGGCTAACGATCGATAACTCCAGGACGCGTCCCTCTGAAAATCTCTACACTCCCTCCACCGCTATGGTCGCTGGAAGATCGCTGAACGGTTTCACCACCGGTGATGCAACCGTCGACGGTTACATAGTCGAATCCGGCGTACGCAATGGCGTCGATCCTGTTTTGCTGTATGCACAGATGCACACTGAATCGTCTTTCAAACGAGGAGCGATTTCGCCTAAGGGCGCGAGAGGGCTGATGCAGCTGATGCCTTTCACCGCAAGGCGTTTTGGCGTTACCAATATTTTCGATCCGAAGCAGAACATCGAAGGAGGCGCGCGATACATGCGTTTCCTGCTGGACCATTTCGATGGAGACGTTAGGCTCGCGTTGGCGGGGTACAATGCGGGCGAAGGCGCCGTCTTGAAGTACGGAAGACAAATCCCGCCTTACAACGAGACCCAGAACTATGTTCGTAAGATATCGCAGCGCTACCTGCAGCTTCGCAACGGCGAGATGGCGCTGACCGCGCGCACCATGACGCCGGCACAGGTCGCGACGCTACAGGAAGAACAACCTGCTGCAGTTCCGACTTACGAACGCGCAGTTTTCGCAGTCAAGCTACCGGATGGGAGACTTCAACTGGTAAGCCAGTAAACGAAGGCAAAAGCAAAAAGGTAAAAGGCAAAAGGAAGAGATAAGCGCTGGTTTCTTCCTTTTGCCTTTTACCTTTTTCCTTTTGCCTTTATCATTGGCGCCGCGGTGAACGTCATGTCCGCATTCGCCACGCCAGGAGGCATACGCTCGCTTGTCAAACAGTTCTCCGACCGGTCCACAGCACCAGGCTTCTGCAACTCAGGGACGTCCGCGTCGTGCATTGATGGTCGCTGATTCGGCCGGCCTGAATCTCCAACAGCAACTGACCGCTCATGGGTACCTGACGCAGGCGTGCTCGGTCACTGATGCCTCGCGCACCATCAAGGAATTCGAGCCTGACGTTCTCATCATGCTGCTCGAGTACACCGCTGACGAAGTTGAGAACGAACACATCGCGCTTGCTCGAAAACTTCGCGCCGATACGCTCACGTATTCTCTGCCGATTGTGTTCGCGTGGAGAGAAGACGAAAGATCTCTGCGCGCGGCGGCCCAGTACACCGGCGCGGACGATTATTTCCCCCTGGCCACTACGCCGGCTGAGGTGCTTGCGCGGCTGGACTCACTCTTCTGGCGCGTTGAATCCGATCGCCGCGCGGCGCCTGTAATGAGCGATCGCCGCTTGGAAATCGACAATTTCATGTTCATGCTCGACGCCGTGCGCGAAGACCTGCGAGCCCATCAGAACGGAACACTGGCGCTCATCTACGCAGTCTCAACACGGCGAAAGGATGAAGCTCTTGATCGCGCGGTCCGCGACCGCACGTTGACCGAGGCGCACAATTTTCTCAGGCTCAATCTGCGGCGCATCGACGCGGTTGCGTATTACGGACCGACGACCTTGCTTATTTATCTTCCGCGGATGGACGCGCAATCTGCTGCCGCAGCTCTTTCGAGACTCCACCGGGAGTTTCGCGCAGAGCACCCGGACCGAGACATGGTTGCCGGAGTGGCCTCGTTTCCAGCAAATGGAACCGACGTCGAGCGGCTGATTGAGAAGGCGGAAGAGGCCGTCAACAAGGCACGCCGAGACGCCGGCGAAAAACACGTCTTGATATCCCGGGCCGCGCCGGAAGCGGCCCCGACTCAAGCGGCGCCGGAGTCAGATCGAGAAGCCGCCCCGACTGAAGTCGCACCGGAGCCAGATCGAGAAGCCGCCCCGACTGAAGTCGCGCCGCAGTCACCTCGAGAAGTGGCCCCTGTGGAAGAACCTCCCGTGCCCGTTGCCGAGGTGGCTCAACCTGCCCAATCGCATCATGCGGAGGATGAGCAAGTGGTCAACGAAGCTGCTCTCGAGCCTGCTGCTGTCCACGATGCGGCGAGTGTAGAAAATGTAGCGAACGATACTAAAACTGAAGCACCCAGCGAAACTCCAGACGGGGCCAACGAAGCTGCTGCACGCGAGATGGAGCGTAGAGCGAGCGGAGCCGTTATGCCTCGTCGGTTGCTGCTCACAGTTTCGGATGGCGCGCGCATGACGCAGCTCAATGCTCTTATTCGTTCGGCCGGCTATGAGGCGCGTGCGGCTTTCAGCGGGCAACAGGCGCTGGCCCTCTTACGCATCGAAAGCCAGGACCTGCTCCTGGTCGACTATGAGCTTGAAGGTATAGACGGTCTTGAAACTATCCGTCGCCTGCGCAAGCAGAGTGGCGGACGGCTTACGTTGCCTGTCATCATGCTTCTTTCATCCAACAATGAAAGTGCGCGGCGCGAAGCGCTCGATCTCGGCGCGCGAAGCGTGCATCAAATCCCATACGATCCGGCAGAGCTGCTTGCCAGCCTCCGCCTGGCCGGCAGCGTCGAATGAGGTGATCAAATTATGCATTGTACAAACTGTGGAACGTACGTCGCCCCCGGCGCCCGTTTCTGCGCGGGTTGCGGCACGCCCGCGGTCGATTCGGAAGCGACGCGCTACGCGGGCGCACAACCGCAACAGCCTTATGCGCAGCCGATGCCGCCTCCTGCTGCCGTCTACGTGCAGCCGCGGGCCGACGCAACCAGCGACGCTGAGCGGCAGGTTTTCAAGACGCGCCCGACACTATTTTTCATCAAGATCGGCTATGGCCTGGCAGCGCTCGGCGCGGTCCTCTTGATCATTCTGCTCGCCTATTACGTCAGCGCGCCATGGTGGATTGCGCTTCCCATCTCGCTAGCGCTCCTTTTGATCCCGGCTTTTTATCACGTCAAACGCAACATGGTTGAATACACCTTGACGAATCACAAACTGGAGATCGACGAAGGCTTCATCGCCCGAACGACGCGAAATCTGCCGTTACGCAATATTCAGGATGTGACGGTCAAGGCCACCATCCTGCAACGGCTCCTGGGTTATGGGAATGTAATCATAGACAATGCGAGTGAGATCGGTGGGTCGACCGTCCTGCACAACATCCACGATCCTCGAAAGTACGCCGATCTGCTTTTGCGCGAACTGCGTCGCTTCCGCTAAGCTGTCCATACTCTCCCGTGAACTCGTGGGCGCGGCGGCCGCTATAATTGGAACATTCGACCCGTGTCGGTTTCTAATCCATTGCGGCGGACTGTCTTAGATTTAAGGGGTTCTTCTCTTGCATTTGATCTCCTGGCGATTAGCATTTGTTCTCACTCTTCTTCTGTTTTCAATAGCAGCGGGCCAGACTCTGTCCACGAATGAGTCCGTCCGCCTCTTGCCGAAGTCTGTCGGTAACTTTCGCGCGATGGGTGTCCGACCTCAGACGTCTGATCCGAAGCGCGCCGAAGATTTCCGTATTCAAGACGCGGCGTCCGGTACGTACACCTCTCGAACGGGAGAGAAGCTCTCTGTTTCAATAATCAGGACCCAGTCGCAGTCCGCCGCGTATGCCTTGCTGAGCGAAGCGTCGGCGGAGATGAGGAGGCAGGGACAGACGACGAAGACGCGCGACATCGGCATAGCCGGACTCGCAAGTGCGGGGCGCATGATCTTCTACAAGGGGGCTGTGTTCGTCAGCATCACCGGCGGTTCAAATCACGGCGATGAGAATAGTACCCACACGTTCGCGCGTGACTTCGCCGGAACACTCGAAGACATTCAGAACGAAATCCCGGTACTGGTCAAACATCTGCCCGATTGGGAAGCGGCGCAGGACCGAGCGAGGTATGCCGTTAGCTCGCGAACGCTGCAAGAAGTCGTCGGACGTCAGACCGTTCTTAGTGCCGTCAGTTTTGACGAAGGCACTGAGGCAGTAGCGGCAGATTATGGAGCGTCCAGACTCGTCATCGTGGAATATGCGACGCCACAGATCGCCGAGAGCAACGACGCGCGGATTAATCAGGGGATTGAGGATCTTCGCGCAACCCGCAATTCCGCCCTCGGTAGTATTCCTTCTGTTTATCGCCGCGTCGGCAACTACTCCGTCTTTGTCTGGAATGCGCCTGACGAGACGGCAGCTTTGCAGCTAGTCGACGCAGTGAAGTACGAGCAGAAAATTCAGTGGCTGGGACAAAATCCTTTCGCCTTCGAGGAAGCCGAAAAGCAATACACGCAGAAAGCCGTTAGTTTAATCCTGGGTATTGCAAAGGCGATCGGGTTCTTCGTCGCACTATGCCTGGGAGCTGGAGGCATCGTCGGTGGAATCGCGTTTCTACACCGGCGTTCCCAGCAACGCGCTGCGGCGGAAAGTTACTCAGACGCAGGGGGAATGCTGCGATTGAATCTGGACGAGAGAACGACTGAAACAGATCCTGCCCGGCTTCTCACCAGCGAGGGTAAGAACGCAGTCAGCCCTTAATTCGATGCGCATGTATTTGCGCACCCGCCAACTAGCCCACGTTAATTGCTGGAAACCTCAGGTCGGCGTGAATATTCGTCGCCGCGTTACGTTTCTCCTGGAAAAAGCACTCACAGGTGCAAGCACGAAACCCAAGAATGGTAGCGTGCTAATTCAACCTCTCAGGAGAAAAATGATGTCAAGAACACTCAATTCCTTTTCGACGGTCCTCGCGATAACAATCCTGCTCGTGGCCTCGTCTTCAGCCCTGGCCCAAACCCGATTAGAAACAGCGGGCGCCCTGGTCAGTGCGCAGGGACGCCCGACACTGGGATGTTGTAAGTGTCTCGGTGGAACCAACAGTGTCGACCTGAGCACCATAAGCTCGAACAGTTGGTCAGTGAACGGCAGCGCGGTCTCGTTTCTGACGGCGCTAAACTCGTTATGGAACATTAATCCGGGGCCCGCCAAGTGGGTTTCATCTGTACCAACCGGGAGTACGGGGACCGTGGGTGGCGGTATTTATGAGTATCGATTGGACTTTGTAGTTCCTGCTTGCACCATCGACCAGAAAGTTACGTTAAGCGGAAACTACGGCGGCGATGACGACGTGGCGATCTTTCTCGACAATACGTCGGGCACACCAATCTCTCAATGCGTTGGCGGGTGGTGTTTCAATACGCCGCAGAAACCGCTATCGACCTTTTCCACTTCGGTAGGTTCGGGAGGCCATACGCTGATAGTCAAAGTCAAGAACGACAATCCCAGTCCGTCCGGAATGTTTGTCAACGCGAAGTTGACGGGTACCTGCACGAGCGACCCGATTAAATCCAGATAGAAAGACAAGGTCCCAAGCTGAGGACGCGCTTCAGAAAAGTCCCGGGTCATCTCGACCTGGGACTTTTTCATGCGTGGAATCGCACTCCAGTTCTCGAGCACATTTCTCAAAAAGAAGTATGGACGTGGCGTTACGTTTCTAGCCGGGAATGTCACTTACAAATGCGAGCACCAAATGGAAACAAGTTCTCGTGCAGATCTTAGACAAGATGAACCTCACCAGCGTGCCCATAGTGTCGTTGCTCATAGAGCAGCTCACCCTCGCTTTCCGTGAATCTACAACTTGCAAGGTTCGTCCCTCACCCACGGACTCGACGTTTACATCGAGTTCCGTCAACCGATAGAAAGGAAAAACCAAAATGAAAAGCCAATTCTTCCGAGCATCTTCAACTCTAGTACTGGTCCTGCTTCTCGCATTGGGCTTATCCGGTGTGGCACAGGAACGTCGTCAGCCGCCAACTCAACAAGAAGAGTCGCCGGTACGCGAACTCGCAGTTCAGCAAATCGACACTGAGGCGCTCCGGATAGCTCTCCCTCCAGGGTGCAAAGGAGCTCCTGACGTGCAAATACACGATGTCGCCGATAACTTCAGCTCGCCCGGAAACCCTGTGTCACTCAGCCCGGCGTTGGCGACATACCTTAGCGGCAAGCCGCTAAAAGGGTACGACGACAGCCGCACCGACACGGTCTTTGCCGATAGTTTTAAACTTCGGAGTTGCAAGGTTTGTTATGCCACTCTGGAATTAGGCGTTAGGCACGGACCCGGAAACTATGTGCCAAATGCTCCCAACTTCAGTAACGACAAGATATTTGCGGGAGCCGGACCCTTCTCGCTGTCCCAGATATTTATGGGATCCGCAAACATCTGGAGCTCAACAAACCCTGTCTCGAAGCCGTTAACGCTGGTCACAACGGGCACGGGACTCAGCAATCTGAACAACTATCTGTTTACCACAACAAACTCGCCAACCCTGGACGTGGTAGCGCAGGACGACACGGAATTCGATTACGCGAAGCTGACCGTTTGGTACTAAGAAGCCGTTGGCGCAGCGTGCGCGAGCCCGGGCCTTCATAGGCTCGGGCTCGCCACGTTTATGTCAATACACTCTACCTATCCTAACCTCTCACATTTGCAGTATGCTATCTCCGACATTGCCAGTATCTGGAACCGGGACCTCAGCGATTGCCGGACTCAAAGACAAAAAAGGAATTAACACCTGAGAAGTTTGCTGGCTTCCTCCAGTGGCTCAGTCCGGATCCTGAGCGCGCCGCCGAGGAATACGAGCGCTTGCGGTTCCGCTTGTCCACCTTCTTTTCGCACCGCCAATGCCAGTTCGCCGATGATCTGGCCGACGAGACCATCAATCGCGTTATCCTGAAAAGTTCCGAAGAGAGAATCGAGAACCAGATCGCTTACTGTTACGGTGTTGCCAGAAACGTCTATCGCGAATCGTTGCGACAAGCGCGAGTTCATGTCGACATAGACGACGTCTCGATCGCGGCCAAAGAACCGGTTGAGCAGAGCTTTACCAGCGAATGCCTGGATAAATGCCTGGAGAAACTCTCGCCCGAAAACCGAAACCTGCTTCTTGATTATTTCTCTGAAGCAAAGCTGGCGAAGATCGAGCTTCATCGGCGCATTTCGCAAGGCCTAAGTATGACGCAAACCGCGTTGCGTATGCGCGTAATGCGGACCAAGCAGAAGTTGAAGATTTGTGTCCTGGAATGTATGAGCTAAGCGGAGTTACAAAACGCCCGGTTGTGACACTGTAAGTTGGGGGCGGCAGAACCATGGGTCCATCCTTACATAGTGAAGAGACAATTCGCGATTACCTTTTGGGCCGGGTTTCGGATGAAGCAACGCTCGAAGGGATCGAGGAACTGTTGTTTACTGACGAAGAGTACTGTTCGCAGGTCGCGCTGGTGGAAGACGGCCTCATAAATGATTACGTTTTTGGACAGCTCGACACCGCCGATGAGCAGAGTTTTGAGACCACACTCACAACCAATCCTGAAAGGCGTTTTAAGCTGGAATTGACACAGGCGTTGAGAGCGAAGGGGCTCGCCAGGAGTGCTGAAGGGGCGAAAGATCGGCCCTCGTTCTTTGCTTCGCTTGCCTCGTTCTTTCGTCAGCCGAAGTTGGTCGGTGCGTTTGCAGTCATCCTGATCGCGGTGGCGGCTTTGGTCGTTTACTTAAGTAGTCGGCGAAGTCACGCGGACGAACTCGCCCAACTGAGGTCCATTTACCAGCAGGCGCGACCGACCGAGAGCCGCATCACCGAATTTGGTTACGCGCCGCTGACGCAGCTGCGGGGAGCCCCTGAGCCTGGTCAACAGAATCGACTGCGCCGAATCGAAAATAATTTGATCGAGGCCACGGAAAAGTCGTCTGATGCGCAGACGCATCACGCGCTGGGCGTCTTTAATCTGACGCAGCAGAAGTATCCCGATGCCATCAGAGAATTCGAGGCCGCACTAAAGTTTTCCCCGGATAGCGCGAGGGTGCATAACGACTTGGGCGCGACCTTTTTCGAGTTGTCCAGGACTGTAGCGCAAGAGAAGAAGTTCGATGCCCTGGGGCGGAGCGTGGAAGAGTTCAAAAAGGCTTTGGAGCTGGACGGAAACCTGCTCGAGGCGCTCTTTAATAAAGCGCTGGCGTTACAGGAACTGGGGTCGCCGGGTCAGGCAAAAGAAGCGTGGACGCTCTATCTGCAGAAGGACCCGTCGTCGCCATGGGCCGAAGAAGCGCGCAAGAATCTCTTGCGTATCGAAGGCGCGCAGAAGCTCTCCAGGGCAGATCAGCAAGTGTTGTCGGACTTCCTTACCGCATATCGCAATCACGACGAGGCGCGCGCAGAGAAGATACATAACGAAACGAAGGGGCTACTAAAGGGACCTGCGGTTGCTTTGCAATTGTCGAGGCGATTTCTGATCGCGAAGCAACGCGGCGACGAGGCCGAGGCGCAGGAGTGCCTCGATGCAATGGCCTTCATTGGCAGTTTTGAGCATACGCAGCACTCTGAGTTTTTTTTTCTGGATTAGCGGCCTTCTATGCGAATCTCAGCGCAGACAAAATCGAAAAGCTGCTTCACGCCAAGGACATATTTCTAGCCGCGGAAAAAGCGAGAAACGCTACGGAGACCATCTCCGCATTCGAACACAGCAGGGACCTTTTTGAGCAACTCGGCGACGTCTATGAAGCAGCCATTGCGGAAAATGGGGCGATCCAGTATCTGCCGGACGTTGGCAAAATCGCCCAAAGCCAGCAGCGACTCGCCTCCACCATTGCAAGTGCGGAAAGGCGGAAATTCAACCTCATACTCACTTCCGCTTATTACTGGCTGGCGATAGGCGATTTTCGTCAGAACCGCTTTTCGGACAGTAATAGGAACCTCAAGAACGCGTTACGCCTAGCCGAGGCAGGCAACAACACTTTCGAAATTCAACACGCGCAGGAAGCCCTCGCGTTTCACTATTCCGCAGTCGGTGAAATCGAGGCGGCACTGCAGTATGCGGGCAGAATGCTTTCGGCCAAAGAGCTCTATTACAAAAACGCTAATCAGTCGGTACGTGATCTGGGTACGCTGGCGGATCTATCACTCAAGCTGAAGTTCTTTTCGACCTCGTTAAGCCTTTCCAAAGAAGGACTGAGCGTTGTTCAGCAGATCTCGCCGCGTGACGTGCGCGTGATTTCGTTCTTACGCAGAATGGCGAAGGCGGCAAAGGGCGATTTAGCAGCCGCCTTGAATTATACCAATGAGTCAAGACAAATTGCGCTGAGCCGCCACGACAGCGCAGAGAAGGCACAGATAACCGCAGAAATTTATCTATCGTTGGCCGATGTAAAGAGGCAGATGAAGAATTGCAATGAAGCTTTGATTGACTACGAGCAGTCGCTTGAGCTGTATCGCCGTCTGCCGGAGTTTACCGTTAGTCTGTACCAGATTCACAAGGGCAAGCTTTTTTGTTTCCAACAACTGGATCAGCGAGCGGACTTTTCCAATGAACTGGATACTGTTTTGAAATTATCCGAGGGGTATCGCGCCACCATTCGGGAAGACGAGTCACGCCAGGCATTCTTCGCGAATGAGCAGGAAGTTTTTGATGCGGCAACAGCGAACGCCCTTCTCGACGGTGACACGCAACGCGCGCTCAACTTCGTGGAAAAGTCGCGAGCACGGTCTCTGTTGGATTTCGTCGAATCCGACAAGCCGATGGCCGAAGCCGAAAAGACCTTTGCCGCGGTGGCCCGTCCGTTATCGATACCTGAAATTCAGGCGCGCCTGCCAGAGCAGGTACAGTTAGTGGAATATGCGGTGTTGCCAGAGAAACTCGCTATATGGGTGGTATCGAAGACGCGTTTTGAGTTGATCGAAAAGCCGATTACAGCCGACGAACTGGAAGAGAAGATAGATGACTATCAAACTGCGTTGGTGGGAAGAAGGTCGTCGATCGACCTTCGCCAGGCCGGACGAGGGCTCTATGAACTCTTGATTCCGCCCGGACTGGCCGTCGACAAACAGATTTGCCTGGTTCCGGATAAGTCCCTACACCAACTTGCATTTGCTTCCCTCGTGGGACCGAACGGCAAGTACTTACTGGAGGACCATGCGTTGTTCTATGCGCCCAGTGCTTCAGTTTTGGTCATTGCCACTGAGAATGCGCGGCGTAAAGATCGTGATACGAACGAGAGTCTGTTGAGCATCGGCAATCCTGCTTTTGATCGCGAAGAGAATCCGAACCTGGCAGATCTAGGAAGCGCCGAAGCCGAAGCAAAGAGCATTACCGGAGATTATCAGAAGTCCATCGAACTGCTTGGCAGCGAGGCCACCAAGGACACGTTCCTGCGTAGCTTCACCGGTGTAGACGTGATTCATTTTGCGGGGCACTTCCTGGCTAACCGCCACTCGCCGGGTAATTCGAAACTGCTCTTTGCCGGAGGCGAATTGCGTGCTGCGGAGCTTGCCGAGTACAAACTGGCAAAGGCGAAATTGGTGGTGCTGTCGGCCTGCGAAACAGGATTCGAGCGCTACGACAAGAGCGAAGGCGCCATTGGCATCGCTCGGACGTTTCTCGCGCTGGGAGCGCCAGTCGTGGTTGCCAGTCAATGGAAGGTTGACTCGGAGCCGACGAAGGATTTGATGATTGCGTTCCACCGCAATCGCACGACAAACCGTCTGAGCTCCGCCGAGAGCTTGCGACAGGCGCAACTAAAGCTGTTACGAAACGGGCAAACGCAGGCACCTTATTATTGGGCGGCGTTTTCGCTCTACGGTGGTTACACAAACTATTGAGATGATGCGCTACTGTCCAAGATGTGAAGACTACTACGCAGACAGTTCGTTGGCGTTTTGCCTCGCCGACGGAACGCCGATGATTAGGGTCGACGCGAGAAGCGAGAGTTGGGCAGAGGGGTCGAGGGTTATCCAACAAAAAGCGAATGCTCTGCGGAAACAGAAACAGAGACTCAAGTGGCGGCGCGTTTCGGTTATAACGACGTTGGTGCTAACGATGGCCCTATACGGGGTGGCCTCCAAAAACAGATGGATTTTTCTTGAACCCAACGCCAACGCCAATGAGAACGACACCAACAGCGGCAACGCCAATGAGAACGTCACCAACAGCGGCAACGCCAACCCTAAAGGTAACGACGACACTAAGGGCAATGGCAACTCCAAGGGTAACGGCAACACTAAGGGCAATGACAACTCCAAGGGTAACGACAACTCCAAGGGTAACGACAACACTAAGGGTAACGGCAACACGAACGGCAGCGCCAACACGAACGGCAGCGCCAACACGAACGGCAGCGGCAACACCAACGGCAGCGCCAACATATGCTCTGACTCTGACAAAGGTCTGGAAGAGAGGCTCGTCAAATCTCAGATCGTACGCCTACTGCGAGAACAACTGGTCAGCGAGAAAGGGCCAGTTGGATTAATAAATCCCGAAGCTATTTTGGCCGCGATCAAAATTAGGGTCGTGTTCTCTAGAGATTGTCAGACAGCAGTCGTCACGCCCACGTGGGGGCCGACGGCAGGTTCGCCGGTTCCGGTTTTGGCCGTCCTGAAGCTAAAGCGTTTTAAGTGCGATAAAACGCGCGACAAATGGTTCTGCTATTAGCGGCCTCGAACGCGTTACATTTCCGAGCCTCCCTTCACTCTATCTTGAAGGCTTTTCTCAACTCAAACACCAGAATAGGAGACGACCATGTCAGTAAGAGAAAGTTCCGCTACCGCCCTTGTCCGATTTACCGGCCTCGGGATTGTCAGCTTCAACAAAGAACCGCAACGAGGCGAGGTTTCTGTCATTCGCGACAACAAACACGAGCTGTCGATCAGAATTCAGCAGCCCGCTTTCCAGGAGGGCGGCGCGGGTGACCTGATCGTCTACAAGGATATCGCGACCTACGAAAAGCTCCCGAAGGAAGACGTGGAAATTGAAATCAGGGGGACGGGTAAGCCGGCGATCGAAGGGTATGAGATTTATCAAAACGGAGATTTTGACAGGCTCAATTCAGCCGACCCTAACGATTTTCGCTGGATCGTAAACATGAACACTCTACACGGCGACACGACCCTTGTATCAACCTCGAATAATCGCTACCCGCTAACGAAGCTCTACGTCGAGAACGGGCTTTTCTACACCCACAAGTTGGATACCAACCTCTTCTTTGAAAAAGTGGAGAAAGATCCCAGGGGGAATGCAAAGCAACGTGAGGTTTTTGGAAATGTAGCGGAAACCATCGGCGTCAAGATCGAAGGTGAAGAGGTCAGCTTCACGATTCGGGTCGGTGGGAAGGAAGAAACGCGATCGCTCAAGCGGGTTGACGGGCTTCCGTTCAGAATCGAAATCAAGAATATGGATTACAACGCTAATGCGGTTTACAGCGACATGCCTGACTACTACCGATATGTGTCCAGTCCAAACGGCAAACAATTTGAACTCAACCCGGTCGTCGAAGATGACGGCAGCGCCTCCGCGCGTGGAGGAGCCATCAATCAAATGGACTTCTGTCATCCGGTTTTCGTAGAAGAACCGCCCGTCTAACCTTGGAAACGGACATGTTCATCCTCACGCTGGGACGTCACCGATTGTGGTCAGGTCCTGATGGGACTTGGTACTACTACGATGAGGCGATCTGGATTGCAGCATTGCTTGCTCTTGCCTGGCTGGCCTGGTTTCTCGTGCGCAGCTACCTGCGGGCGCGGGCATTAAAGCGCCGGCCGCGAGGGTTCAATCACCGGTTGCTAAAACGAACCGCCAAGATCAAATTGGAACTGAGCTCGCAATACATGCTGCCGGGTTTTTCCGCGAATATCCACGCGGTCGGGATAGGACGGCTGGGTAACGGAGAGTACTGCATCCAGGTCTTTCTTAATGACGCAAATTCGGAGTTGTGGAATGGTTCGGGGGCAGCGCCCTTGCCGAACAGCTACCGGGGTATTCCCGTCGTCCAGATCGAAATGCCAATCGCAGTTTTTTTGTCGGACGCGAGTTTAGGTTCAGTCGCGAACTGGGACCAGTATCCCAAAGGCATCCGCGAACCCCAGGAAGTAATAGTTGGAGGAATCAGCGGCGCCAATACGAAATTGACCGGTCAGAGCGGGACGATCGGCTATTTTTGCACCCGCAAGAGTAAATTTCGGCGTAGGAAAGAGATCCATCTGCTGAGCAATTCGCATGTCTTTGCGGATCTGCGAAAGGCGAAGGTCGACGATGGCGATCTGATAATGCAGCCAAGTCCGGGCGAACCGGCAAACAATCGACCGATCGGGGCGTTGGTCAACTTTTCTGCGCTGAAGTTCGATAGTGCTATTAACCAGCCCAACCACGTCGACGCGGCCATTGCCAAATTATGGGAACCATTCCCACACAAGCCCGTGATTCCATTGATTGGAGAGGTTAAGGGCTATGTGGCGAAGAATGACGTCGAGATTGGAGAAACCGCACGCAAGTTTGGACGAACGACCGGATACACGGAGGGACGTGTCTTCTCCATCTGTTTGGATATTTGGATCCGCTATGACCGCACGGGCCGGTCGGCATATTTCCAGGACCAGTTCCTGATCGCACCGGATCCGCCAGGATTCACCAAATTTGTTTCGAAGGGCGACAGTGGCTCGCTGGTAGTTGACGCCCAGCAGCATGCGATCGGACTGATTTTTGCGGGCATGTCCGAAGCGGTGGAATCAATTCCGGCTTGGCGGAACAATGAAGCGGTGGTGAGAACAGAGTTAGCCGGTGACAAGCCAAGCAGAATCGAAAGCTACGGCGTGGCAAATCCTATTAGTGAGGTACTGAATCGACTCAACATTGAGTTGCTGGTGTAGTTCGGGACCCTACTTCGCCTGGAGCGGATCTTGACGATGTCGCATAAAAAAATTTGGCGGCGGATTTGGAATCCCGCCGCCAAATTTTTCCCCTTGAATAACCCCTTGAT
>JAVHWA010000079.1:0-25123 GCA_032160165.1 Acidobacteriota bacterium | reverse complement strand
CGTACATACGCAGCGAATTACCGGCTGACCTTGAATACGTACCTATTCGGGGCATCGGATCAACTATTTGGTAGGTATTAGGCTCGAGGACGCGCTCACTTTGGGGACATGCCAAGAGGCTCCTTCGAGCTGAACCTGTTCGCACACTTTGCGGGCAATCCTCCGACGTCAACGGTTGCCCTTACATCCTGCGCCTTGAAGCCGTCAGTGTTAAGAATAATCCTGCGCGTGCCCTGCCCGCTCACGATCCTTCCGGCTGAGATTGTCCAGTTGTATTCAAGCTCCTGATCTGGTCGGACTCCGCTCGGATAAATCATGCACGCAAGTGGCGCGGACGGACTCGAAGCATCCGGAAAACACTCCGCGTGAAATGTAGGACATTCCAATGTCCCTTCCCAACTCATGTCGACGTTGTACTTTAATCTCAGAAGTGTCTTGTTCCGGTCATCGCTCATGACGACTTCAAACTGCTGCAGGTGCGCCTGGTTGTCGAAGCCAAACCACGTCATCAGCTCACCGGCTCCCTGCTGATATGACATCGATCCGTTGGTGAAATGGTCAGGCAAGCGCTGTTCGAGGACTATCGGCAACGTCCAGACGTGACACGTAGGCGCGGAGCGAAGTTCGTAACCTACCTTAACGTTCAATCGCCCTTTGAGAGGGAGCCGCGTCGACGGATCGGGGTCGATTGCGATGATCTCGAGACGATCGCCTTGCACATTGGTGGTGCTGGCGAGTACGGGTCTACTGGCTGATGCGGAAGACCGGACGAGCGGCTTAAAAACAAACTGGCCATTTATCCACTCGAGAAACCCCAGCCCGAGCCCGGACCAATATTCGCTTACGTAGATCGGCGCCCCGCCGACCGAGAGCTTATGCATGACGCGCGGCGCCATGCGTTGTCCCGGCTTTAACTGCGTATCGAGCCCCGTGTTGATTTGTTGTTCGCTAAGGGCGGGCAACGTGCTTCCCGTCACGTCTGC
This sequence comes from Acidobacteriota bacterium, assembly GCA_032160165.1. Taxonomy (GTDB): domain Bacteria; phylum Acidobacteriota; class Blastocatellia; order Pyrinomonadales; family Pyrinomonadaceae; genus QHXM01. Next base: position 24,140 of record JAVHWA010000079.1, on the reverse strand, counting down.
CCATTCGCCATTTCGGTAGGCGAGAAGGTAGAACTCCTCGCTGCATCCTCTGGAACATTCACGGTTCTCGACCGCGATCAGGTCTCCGCCGTCAGGCAGCTTGAACAGCGCGAGTGAACTGTAAAACTCGCCGGGTGATCGTCGCGCTTGCAGATAACCGTTTTCTACATCGCTGACAAAGATAGCTGCATTACGCTCCTTAGCGGACTCGCCTCCCGCATACTTGAGATAGCGTTGCGGCATCATCAAATAATACTCGAGTATATTTATTGACTTGCTTTGCGCGCGAGATGGGGCGAGCGCAGACGCAGAAAACATCGCTGCCAGAAGAAGCGAAGTGATTGTTCGAGTTGATAAACTACGCATGAGCTCTCCTCTGCCTAGCGGAAGTGGTGTATATCGAATCACGACCGACGTGCGGAATTGTTCCTTTAATCCCAGTAAGCGAGCTGGTGAAGATAGTCTACGGTGTAGGCGGCGGCAGTCCTAACGCCTCCTGGCCTCTATCAGCGGAGTCGGACGCTTCTCGCTGGTTGCGAGCACCGCCAGGCCATCGAGCCGATAACATACGGCTTCGCCCTGCTTCCTCGGACTAATGTCGACCGTCGCCATCGGTTGGTTCCAGATCTCGTCGAAATCACCGTTGAATCCATCGGGCAGGATCAACTCTCCTGCACCGAGATAATCGCACAGGATCACGCGCCTTCCATCCGGAGAAATGTCGCCACCTGTGATCACACCCCCGATAAAGCTTCGCAGGCTGATCTCCTTCACGCGAACCAGCGTGTTCATTGATGCAGTCGAGTACGGCGCCTTGAGTTTGTAAAGTGCTGCCGGGGTCTCGAGGGATTTGGTCACGATGTAGAGATCTCCCGTCGTGGGATGCACCATCAGCGCTTCGGCATTGTGTCTGCCATCCGGATATTTTAGCCGTATCGCCTCAGCCGGTTCGGTCACGTACTCGCGGATGGTCGTCGATGGAGCCTCTCCGGCCGGGATTGCAGGCTCGACAACGCGATAGACCGTGAGGTAATTGCGCTCTCGATCATTGTCTCCGATGTCGCCAAGGTAAAGGTATGGAATCCCGCTCTGCGGTCCGGGGCCGGCTGCTATGTCTTCCCAGTCAATGGCCTCGGCATTCGCCACTCGCCATCGGCCTTTGCTTTTGCCGCTGCGGTCAAACGCATAGATGATAGGTCCATCGCCTGAATCATTGTGGGTCCAGAAAACATCCGGATTGCGACGTGATCCAACGATGCCGCTGCTTTCCTTGATGGCGCGGTCTTCCAGTTGCGCGACTTGCACAGGGGCCGCGTAATTGCTGGATCTGCCGTCCGGGTCGGAAGAGTTTGTTGAATCCGCTTGTGCCGATCCGTCGCGCCCTGGCTGCGGCGTGGAACGTTCGCACGCCAAACTCGACAGCACCAGAGCTGAAATGACAGCTGCAATCAGTATTCGCTTCATCATCGCTGACCCCTCGGCCCTTTCAAAAATAAAAGTGGAGACGGAAGACGGCGCCTCCCTTCTCCACTTCCAGTTGCTTTCCTTTAGCGGTGATCTTTAGCTACTGCGTCAGCTCGTCCGCAACCGCGTTAGCGCCGAAGACTTTGCGAAGGACCTCCAACATCCCTCGCGAATCGACGGAGATTGCGCGGTTGATCGACTCGTCGTAATAGAAATTGCCAACCAGAGACTGAATATTGCCGTCGAAGATCAACCCCACAAGCTCGCCCTCCTTGTTTATCGTCGGCGAGCCCGAGTTGCCGCCGATAATATCGTTTGACGAGACGAAGTTGAACGGGGTCTTTAGATCGACCACCGATTTCTTCTCCAGCCAGCGTGGCGGAAGGTTATAGGGAAACTTCTGTTGGTACTGCATCGAGCGATCGTAGAGACCTCCAAGAGTTGTATACGGACCAACCTTCTTTCCGCCTTCCATGTAGCTCTTGACAGCGCCGTAAGAGAGTCGCAGCGTGAAGGTCGCATCAGGATAGAGCTTGGTGCCTTCGGTCTCGAATAGCGCGCGCGCTATCTTTCCATAACTCACACGCTCGACACCGATCACCTCGTCCTCATAACGTTTTCGAACGTCGCGCGCTTGCTTATCAATGCTGCGCGCCAGCACGATCATGGGATCATCTGAAGCGTCGATGGCCTTCTGACCTCCCGCCGCCAGTTGTTTACGAAAGTCCGGGTCCTTCAGTTTTGTTCCGTCGATTAACTCAGCTGCTCTTGCCTCGGGGGTCTTGCCATTCATCACTCGCTTAACCAGCGGATCGTTCGCTCCAAAAACCTCTGCCATAAAAGCGAGCGAATCCGCCAGCTTCATTTTCTCAAAGTCGTCGTAGATCGGGACCTTCGCGTACAGCGCCTGTTCGAGCGAAGCGCGACGCGCGTCCGTGAATTCTGCAAGACGCTGGGCGTTTGGCTTCTCGTTTTCGGCGGCAAGTCGAACGAGCGTGCGCGCGATGCCGAATAGCGTCGTGCCGAAGCCCGCGCCCAGATCTACAAAGCGTCTCTCCTTGATGAACGAAGCAAGGCTCTTGTGCGCGGTGGCAATTGCATCCCATGCGTCGCCATATTCTTTTTGTCGTCGCGGGTCCGCAGCAATCGATTTGCGCAGGGCTTCTTCAGACCGGCGCTTATCGTCAATTAGTTTCTTGTCCTTCAAACCCGCGATCTGGCCGCGATAAACTTTAAGGCTGTTCTGAATGCTGTTGAGTTCGTTTTGTCCGCGCCGCGTCTGCTCGTCACCCATTGCCATATACTTCTTCAGTACCGCTTCGCGACGCTCGAGGAATCGAATGAGAAGCGGAATGCTGAAGTCGCGGAGCTCTTCCAGGTGAGCGACCGTGTTGAGCCGTGAGGTCGAACCCGGATGTCCGACGACAAAGACCAGCTCGTTCTCTTTCGTGCCTTTCTGAGACCACTTAAGATAGTTCTCCGGCTTGATAGGCTCGTTGTTCTCATAAACTCGGACCAGGGCCATGTCTATATTGAACCGAGGGAAATTGAAGTTGTCCGGATCTCCGCCGAAAAAGGCAGCCTGAAACTCAGGCACGAAGACCAGGCGCACGTCCGTGTACTTCTTGTAGCGATAAAGATTGTATTGGCCGCCCTGGTAAAGCGTGACCACGTCGGAACGCAGGCCCGTACTCTTTAGTGAATCGGCCTCGATTCCGCTGACCGCGGCGCGACGCGCGGCGAAAGCATCCGAAGCAGACATGTCAGGCTTTACCGCGGTATTCACGCGATCGGTTACGTCCTCGACGCTCATCAAGACGTTAAGCTCGAGACTGGGGATCTTCATCTCTTCGGCGCGTGTGCGCGCGAGAAAGCCGTCTTTGGCATAGTCCTTTTGCGGAGTGCTCAATTCGCCCACGAAGTCTTCGACGATGTGATAGTTGGTCAGTACCAACCCATTGGGTGAAACAAACGAGCCGGAGCCGCCGCTGTTGAAACGAACAGCCGACATCTGCACTTTCTTCAGCCATGCGTCGGTCACGTCGAAGCCGTATTTTCGTTTGATCTCAGCTCTGGGAATGTTATTGATGGGCCACATGCCCTCGTCTGCGAGTGCAGTGACGTGAAGCACCTGAATCGAAAAGAGCGCGATCAGGGCCGCGCACAAAAATTTTCTCAATCTCATCGTGATCCTCAAAGGAGTAAAGTTTAGCGGGAGGTTACTGCTCACCTGCCTGGTGCAACGAGCCACTTAAGGGGATGCCTGAATTGATACCCGTTTGGCATGTATAATGTCAAGGCGATGGGCATAGTTAGATGGTGGCGGCGTGCAAAGCGTATGGATAACCAAGCGATCGCCGAGCGATTCAAGCGGCTTGCGACTCTGATGGAGATTCGGGGTGACGACCCGTTTCGTATACGGTCGTATCGCAATGGCGCAGAGGTGATCGAAACCTGGCCAACACCGCTTGAGAAGATCGCTGCGGAGAACGGGGTTAAGGGGTTGCAGGCCCTTCCTGGTATCGGCAAGGCAATTGCCGGTAAGACCATCGAGCTGCTGGAAAAAGGCACCTTCGACGCTTGGGAAAAGTTGATCGCACAGACTCCTGAAACGATACTGGACCTCTTGCGGGTCGATGGGATCGGCCTCAAAACAGCTAGTACGCTTCACCAACAATTCAAAGTCTCTTCCCTGGACGAGCTGAAGGCATTTATCGCAGGTGGAGGCCTGGAGTTGGTTGACGGTATCGGCGAGAAGAGCGCCGAGAGAATTAAGCAAAGTCTCGAACGATTATAGTCTTATGAGGAGGGGTAGATTTGATGAAGAGAAATAAATTCATTTTGCTTGCGGTACTAATGTCTTGCTTCAGCGGCGCTCTGGTGGCGCAGACGGGGCTCGCTAATCTCAAAAGCTGGGCAGGGCGCTATCCCACGCACAAGCGTGGCAGAGTCACGACTAGTTTCTTCAAGCTCCCCGAGATCCGGCGGCCGCTCTCGCGCCTGCTGGATATCACGGATTTGAATCTTCTAACCAGGGAATATAACGTTGAGACTCCGATCAAGCAGATAGGCGATTATCTGGCGGTCAAGGTCTGCCGGCCCCACGCCTGCGACACCGACAGCGCGGGATTCGCCATAAACCTGCACACCGGTTTCATCTTCGTACGAATGCACAAAGACGCTGACGTAAAGTGGTTCGGCTCGAATGGAACGTATACTGATTTGCCGGCGGAAGTACTCGCCTTCTTGAATGATTTCGCGGCAACTTGAGATTTGGAGTGCGCTCCGGCGGCGCTTCAGCAGCCGGCAGGCTGCCCGCGTGGGGAGCCCACAAGAAAGCTGCGACAGGTCACCGCACTTCATAAAAACCAGATCCTGTCTCGACGATTCGATATACTGACTGCGAGCTGCGAGATAATGAGGTCAGTACCGTAACGCGGTAGCGTCGGGTATGCTACGCAGTTCGCGAGCGTGAGTAGTCCTCGCGCGTGTTGCCATCTTAGCTGCTAATAGACGAACCAGACCCGACGGTACCGCGTTACGGTACTGACCTCATAGTCACGTCGCCACACTCCAAAAGACGTCGGTTGGCAGCGGTCCGCTCGCTTGACGCAGGCGGTTCTGACCCGTGTGGCGTCGCGACTGCGGGGGCGCGCTCGCTTCGCTCGCTCTGTCCACCTTCCTAACCTGAGAGGTGAATCTCAGTCGCGCGTTCATCCGGTCTCAACCGGGTGGTACAGACCCCTCTAAAGAGTTCTCCAGCGACCGCGTTGTTTCAATCCGCAATCCGAGTTCCGAAATCCGCAATCAATCGCCCGTTCACCCTCTTGAGGTTGCAACATGTCCCAGTGCCTGGCGTTTTACGATGACGAGTGTGATGTCGTCGGCGGCGGGTGTGCCTTGTGCCCATTTGGTGAGGGCCGACTCGATTCGGTCGCGAATCCCGGCAGCCGATGCGCTGAGGTTGTTCGCTACCACCTGATACAGGCGCTCTGCACCGAATTCTTCCCCTTGCGGGCTCTGAGCTTCAGAGACACCGTCAGAGTAAATGACCAGCACATCATTGTGCTGAAGTGAAGCGCGGCCTTCGCGATAATCAGCGTCGGGCTTGATTCCAAGCGGCAGGCCGCCGGCGGAGAGGTTCTCCACTGTTCCCGCGGCGTGAACAATCAACGGCGGATTGTGCCCCGCGTTGATGAATGACACCGATCCTGTCAGAGGATCCAACTCGGCGTAAAAGAGCGTGATGAAGCGATTCGACGGGATGTTGTCGGCAAGATACTTGTTCACCGCGCTGATCGTCTCCGCCAACGAACTATGAGATGACGCCTGGGCGTGAACTGCCGCATGCAGGCTCGACATCAAAAGCGCGGCCGCGGTTCCCTTGCCCGACACATCACCCAAAGTGACGATCATTCGGCCGTCGGCTCGTTCTATGAAGTCATAGTAATCGCCGCCGATTTCATAACAGGGAAAGCTGATTCCCTGCAGCTCGTAACCCAGAACGTGCGGCGCCTGCGTTGGTTGAAAGCGTTGCTGAATTTCACTTGCAAGCTGCAGCTCCTGCTCAAGCCGCTCGCGATCGATCTGCTCTTCGAGGAGCCGGGCGTTCTCTACACGAATGGCAGCAACTGAAGCGAGCGTCGTCAGCACCTTAAGATGGTCTTCTGTAAAGCGTCCTTCGGCGATAGGCGAATCAGCATAGATGATGCCAAATACTTTTTCACCGACTCCCAAAGGCACCGCCAGTACCGACCGAATTCCCTGCAGCGTCATGGTGCTGCTCATCAGGCGGGGATCCTGCTGAGCGTCAGCCGTGAGAACGGATTTGCCGAGGCCCACAACCTCTTCCATTATCGTTCGACTGACGCGAATATCTCCCACCTCTCCCACGCGGTCCCGCAGTCGTGCAACCGTCACCTTCATCTCGGCACTGCCCTCGTCGCGCATCATGATGCAGCAGCGTTCGGCCGGCACCGCCTCGAAGACGAGCGAGGCGATGGTCTGCAAGGTTTCGCTGAGCGTTGCGGAGGCGAGCAAGGTGACTCCCACCTTGCTGATCAATGCGAGCAGGTCGCTCTGTTTGACCGAGCGCTTGGGCGTGTCCTGATCGGGCTGAGTGCGCGCGCCTTCGATGGCTTCGAGAAGACCAGACGTCGTGCGGTCGGACGAGTTGAGTGCTATGGTCGCCTCGGGAACAGGCGATGCCGTAGGATCGGTGATCATCGTCGGCATGCCCGATCCGATGTTGCCGTCGTTAAAGACTATTTCCGTTTCGCCGATCCGTATTCTTCCGCCTGAAGTCAGCGGCAGCGCGCTATCAACCGTCGCTCCGTTGTAGAGCGTCCCGTTAGCGGATCCAAGATCCTGCAGGATGTACTGATCGCCTTCGCGTCTCACCTCCGCATGCACTCGCGAAGCAAAGGGGTCAGGTATGCAGAGATCATTACGCGCCGAGCGACCGATGGTAATTCGGAGGCGGCCCAGCGGAAAGGTGTCAGGACTTCGGTCCGGATATTTAACTATCAGATCAGGCATCACGAACGAGGGCGAATTCAGGATTCAGGACTCAGAGTTCTAACTTCTGAGTCCTGAGTCCTGATCCTTCTTTCTGCTCTTCACCATTTCTTCCTTCGGTCGTACTCCCGACCGAGCCGATTGACAAAAGCCTGCGCCTCCGCGCGATGAGACCCACCCTGTGCGGCACGCTGGAAAAGCGTGAGGGCCCTGAGCAAATCGGCCCGCTCTATCTGTCGTGGATCGCGACCGTTGACGATGTTAACAGCCTGGAAGTAATACGAATCGAAATCAATCTGCGGTCCGGCGATTACTACTGCGGGCGTGGACTGCGCGACTGCTGCGGGTGTAGGCGACGCAGTTGCCTCGGCGGCCTTCGGATTATGCTCCGAGTCACTGCGTGCATCGCGGGGCTGATCAGCAGCGGCGACCGCAGGAGGCCCTATCTCCGCCAGATGTTTCCGAGCTGATCGCGCGACGTCGGAAGAAGTCGAGGACGCTACCTTCTGATAAGCAGAGCGCGCTTCCTCAGTCCTTCCGGCAAAGCGGAGCGCGTCAGCGTAGGCGAGCCATGTCGGGTCATCCACATTGCTGCCGTTTGCTGCAACCAGCCGGCGATAGCTCTCCGCAGCGTCGCTATACAGTCTCTCTTCGAACTGTGCCGCGGCTAACGCTCGCCAGGCGGGAATGGAATTTGGGTCGGACTGCGTGGCGGCACGAAACTCCTCGATCGCCTCGTTGCGCGAACCGACTTTGTCCAAAGCTTCTCCCAGACGCAGGTGCGCATCCGCGTTGGCGGGATCCAGCTTGACTGCCATGCGCAATACTTCGACCGCGTGGTTATACTCACCGGCAGTCATCAGCGTTGCAGCTTCAGCCAATTTCTCGGCGACCAGCTGCTTCTGGTCGCTAATCGAGATCGGGGACGCCGACCCATTGTCAGCTGGGCCCGACCTGCGCGACAGAATGAATGCCAACCCGCCAGCCACGAGTGCAACGAAGAGAAGCGCAATCGCCGCTATTTGCCACATGCGACGTGCACGCGTGTTTGACGGAATTTGAGCGGGACGATCGACCGGTAACGATGGGGGCGCGGGAGCGACCTCATGCGGTGGAGGATCCGCGATAACATTCGACGATAGGGTGGTGGTCTGTGCCGTCGTTGGCTCTACACGCGGGCCGGGACTATCGGTGTTGTCGCCGTGCTCGGCCTGCACGCGCCGGAGGATGCTCTCAATTTCTCTCCGTCCAACCCTGGCGGTTTCGGTCACACCGTGGCCGGACGCGTCGGCCCGAAGGCCGTTGGTGGGACGTCCTTCACCGGTGAGTGGCATCGTCTGGGCCAGCGGCGAAACGGGCGGTTCATTCTGGCCAAGCGTGGCACTCATGAGCGGCGCACCGCAAAGACGACAGAATCGCGCCTCCGGCACCGGAATCACGCCACAACCTGGACAGGGTTTAATCATCGCCCGCTCGCTTACTCGCTTAACCGAGAACTCGCTTCACGCACGCGCGCGCCGCCTGCGCCTCGCATCTTCCCGAACGACCACTGTGTCCGCGACGATATCATGCAGGGCCCGTCCGTGCGCGTTCAGGGTGGTCATCAAAAATCCGATTCCCAATGTTAGGACGAAGGCGCCGCCAGCCACCGCCGCCGGGACCAGCATGTCCGCAACCAGGAACCCCAACCCGAGCATGAGGAAAGCGGGTGGATAGAACGGCAAATGACGCAAGAGCGCGCTTTTCCAGTTCAAGGGCGCTCCGTCTCTTTGCCTGACGCATAAGCCGGTAGCCCACTTTCCCAGCGTCTCTCCACGCAGTGCAGACAGGCCGATGAAATTGATCGCTGCCACGATGATCGCGATGACGACCCCAACTACTTCGGCCTTGCTGGATGTTGCAGGACCATGCCGGCCAAGCCTGGCCAAAAAAGTACTAAAGGCAATAATCCCCACTAGCAGGATATAGTCGATCAGGAGCGCGCCGCACCGCAAAGAGAATGGTGCGCGAAACCTTTCCATATAGGAAGGTACTTGTGCGCGTTCGTGGGCCGTGCGCCTCGGCAACAGTGTGGTATCCATTCGGGTGGTCACTAATACGAGTTTTGAGTTTTGAGTTTTGAGTTTTGAATTAGCGATCCAACCCAAAACTCGAAACTCGAAACTCTGAACTCTGAACTCAAAACTGAGAACTCAAAACTACTCTTTCATCCTACAAGAAAATGAAGCGTGGTTTCGCCCAGACGAAGTTTGTCTCCGCTCTCCAGCACTCGCGGCTGACGCGGCGCGAGTCGCACGGCATCGTTGATGACGGTCCCATTGACAGAGTTCAAATCCTCTATCAGGAATGTCTCCCCCTCGCGCCAAATTCGCGCGTGGCGTCGCGAGACCTTGGTTTCCGGATCGAATTTGGAGAGATCGACTTCCGGAAAGATATTTGATTGTGGGTCGCTTCTTCCCACCAGATTGCTCTCCTTCTGAAGTACGAACGACATGTCCAACTCGGTAGTACCAGCAACGATCAGCTTGGCTGTCGCGCGAGCTGCGCGCAACGCCGCGCTTGATCCTGCGCCGACCAGAGGTTGCTTCATGCCGCAGTGCGCACAGAATACATCGTCTGCGGCTATGCGGCCTCCGCAGAAACCGCAGAAGACGGTCTCAACCTGAATCGTCTCGCCACCTAGTTGCTGAGCAGGCGTTCCGCCGTATGTGACTTCGTCTTTGCGGAGTTTGTCCAGGTGACCCGCGAGCGTATCGCGCATCTCACCCGCTGAACGAAACCTATTCTCCGGCTTGTATTCGACTGAGCGCATCAAAATGCGCTCCATCTCGGAGGAGATGCCTGGATTGATCTGCCGTGGTCGCGGGTTCTTGGTGAAATCAAATATCAGTAGCGGGTTGTCCTGCGGGTCAGATCCCGTAAGCAAGTGAAAAAGGGTGGCGCCCAGGCTATAGATATCAGAGCGCGGCTCGACCTTGCCACTAAAAAGTTCCGGCGGCGCATATCCCATAGTGCCGACCGCGGTCACTCCCTTTTCCTGCGGGGCCACCCATCGGGCGATACCAAAATCTATCAGCATCACCCGCCCGGTATTGCCATCAATCATCAAGTTCGCAGGTTTGAGATCGCGATAGATAATTGGCTTGGGCCGCTTGTGCAGGTACTCGAGCACGTCCGCCACCTGCACGGCCCAATCGGTAACTGTCTTCTCATCGACCCGACCGCCCGGCGAGTTGCGCAAGCGGCTGGAAAAGTCACCACCGGAGATATATTTCATAACCAGATAGAAACGGCTCTTCTGATCGTCATAGAAATAATCATAGATGGTGGGAATGGACGCGTGCTCAAGCGAAGTCAGCAGCAGCGACTCACGCTTAAAATCTCCTATCGCCTTTTCATGCTGCACATTGTCGAGATGTGATTCGACCATCTCCTTGACCGCGCGAGGCGCATCGCCCAGATTATGGTCTTTCGCCAGATAGACCGCGCCCATGCCCCCGCCCCCGATGCGACGTACGATTTCGTACCGCCCATTCAGAACGGCACCAGGATCGAGTTGTTTGACCGTGGGCTGGCGGCCTCCGGTGTGACCCGCGCGCACTGTGGGCGTCACAGGAGCACCTTCCTCGTTCTCTACTACTTCTCCTGTTACGTGCTTATCGCCGCTCAGGGCTTCAGGGGAGACGGTACCAGAGAGTGCCGATACATCAGGAGCCGAACCCGATTCCTGCGCGCTTGATTCGATGATCTGAGATGACTCGCCTTCGGCAGGTGGCTCGCCTTCCGAAGGCGACTCGACCTCGGTAAATGACTCGCCTTCGGTGGGTGAGATTGAGGGAGCGGGTTCCGACTCGCCGTTCTCGCGCTCGCTTTTGATCTGAGGTTGAGAGCTCGTAGATTCGGATTCCGGCACGGCTGTTGGTTGCTGATCTGCCTCAGGCGTTGTCGTTGGCTCTTGGGATGTCACCTGTCCGCTTGCCCCTCCTACGAGCGTCGCGCCCGAGGCTTGTGCAGACAGTTGTACCGCGCCGCAGTTGCCGCAAAACGGATCATCTGGCGCATTCTCAGCGCCGCATTCATGACAAAAAGCCATGCTTCTCGTTTATTCGCGGGCGAAGGATTGGGAGATTTTAATAAGAGCCTTTAGGGGCGGTCGCCTGTCCGCCGGCGATCAACCTCTAGTTAACTGTATGAAAACGTAAGAAGGTCTTTCCCACTATGATCTCGTCTCCATCACGCAGCGGCTGCCTGTCTCCCGGCAGCAACCGTCTCCCACGATTAATGAAAGTGCCGTTGGTCGATCCAAGGTCTTCGATGAAGTACTGACCGTTGCGTCTCATGATCCGCGCGTGACGCCGAGAGACCTTCGCTTCAGGATCGTCTGCGTCGAGATCGACGTCAGGGAAGATTCCACCGTCCGCGTCCCACCGCCCGATCTGCGATTCTTCGTCACTGAGCGGAAACTGCTTACCCGCAGAGCGCCCCCGCTCAATCACCAGCCTCGCATGCGCCTCTTCCATTAGCGCAATCGAGCCCGGTGAGACAGAAAAAGCCGAGGCCATGGCGGGAGACGCCACTTCACTTTTCTTACCCACAGCCACCTGTGCCTCGGACATTTCCTGACTGTCGGTCCGGCTGCCGGTGTTACCTGTGCCCGAAGGTTTGCTTGCGTACGAGCCGGTGATCAAAGGTGCTCCGCATTCATCGCAATACTGCGACCCTTCGAGATTTTCCGTGCTGCATCGTTCGCAGATCGTCATGACATTCTTCCACCTCGTGCGATTAGCCTTGTGGGAGCGAGCGTCGCCCTTCCTCCCATTGGAGGCCAGCCGCGCTGCCAACTCGCGCGAGTAACGCGCTTTATTGTAGCGCGAAAGTCAGAGCCGCGCCAATTTCTCTGCAAACGGGCGCGGGTGCGCTATGACATTCAAATCATCGAACCCACTCCTTCAAGTGCCTCGAAAGCGCCAACTACGCTGGGAACGAAGGCGCTGAATCTGGAATGCCACTCAGAGTACACCGCTGCCCGCAAACGAAGATTGCGCGCGCACTCTTCCTATGCTATACGCCCCATGGGCCAGGCGCATGAGACCGTCTGGTGCGATGCGGCCCGACAGAGAGCGACGAAGCTTATCATTCTGAAAGAGCCCGGCGGCAGAACGGATTCAACCAATGCAACTTCAAAGACCCGATCCAGCGCTGCGATGCCTAATTCTTCCTCTTCTTATTTCGGCCTGCATCTTTACGGTCGCCTGCGGCTCCGGCGAGAAAAACCCGAACATCTCGCCCGGCACGGCCAATACCGGCGAAGTTAAGAGCGGAGTCGTAACGGGTGATATGCTATTCAGCGAAGACGGAATCTTCATGATCGTCAAACTGGCCGATGGGGCAGAAGTCTCCATACGAAAAGATGAAAGTGCCTCGGCGCCGGCGCTTAAGCGGGGTGCGAACGTCGAAGTCGAGCCCATCAAAGATTCAGAACACGGAGAGTGGAAGCTGGTGCGCATTCTGGGTTCCGGCAAATGAACCTCACCCGATCATCACAGGACCAGTCGAGTCGCGTTCGAGTTGGTCAACCTGGCTTCCCTCTCGCTTCGCGCTCCAAGCGAACGATTTTCTCGTCCGACCTCCTGCTTCTGGCTGCATCTCTTATCGCGTATAATGAAACTGTTTGCGCCGTTCAGACGTAAAATGTCTGCCAGTCCTATTATGCAAATCCGCGCGACTTGACGCGCCCATTGTCGCCTGGCTTGACCTGAATTCAATCCCGTTTGAGTTAAGGAAGAAACGAGATGGCTCTCAGCCGTAAACGAAAAATAGTTATCGCCGTGTCCGCCGCGGCACTGCTTGGGATCATAATCATCATTAGCATTCTGGCCGGTGGCAAGGATGAACCCGAAGTGACTTCCGTTACCGTCAAACGACGCGCCGAGCTGCGATCGACGGTGACGGCTTCCGGCGAAGTACGTCCGATTCAATTTATCAACCTCACCAGCGAGGTGGCAGGTCGTATAGAGGAAATCTACGTCAAAGAAGGCCAGCCTGTGACCAGAGGCCAACAGCTGGTGCGTCTCGATCCAACTCAGCTTCAATCAAACGAAGCCGCACAGGCGGCCGGGTTGCAGGTAGCCATCAGCGATACTCAAAACGCGCGCACCCAGGTGCTCGCTGCACAAAACGGCGTCGCCAATGCGCAACAGGCTTTAAGCGTATCCGAGGCCGGACTTGCTCAGTCGCGGCAACAAGTGGTCTCGTTTCAGACCAACGTCGACCGCGCGCAAGTCGACCTTAATACCGCACAGCGTGAGCTCAAACGTACGACGGACCTGGTCGAATCGGGTGTCGCCTCGCGTTCGGATTACGATCTTGCGCATGACCGCTTTGAACAGGCGCGCGTATCGCTGCGAACGGCGCAGGCAAATCTGGAAACGCAAAAGATCGCGGTAGAAGAGGCCAAGGCCCGCGTAAACCAGCAGCGCATCGCGGTGAGGAACGCGCAAACAAACGTCACCCTTGCGCAGCAGAGCATAAAGACCAGCGAGGCTCGGGCCAATCAACAACAAGCACTTTTGCGTGGCCAGGGCAGTCAGCTCTCCAAAGCCACCCAATTGGCTCCCATAACCGGCGTCATCGCCGACATTCCATCCAAGGTCGGGCAGTTCGCGCTTGCCGGCGTTTCAACCACTCCGCTCTTGACCATCGCGGACATGTCGACGGTTAACGTCGAAGTCAAAGTGGACGAGACCTCCATCGCCGACGTTGAAGTGGGACAGAAAGCCAAGGTCAAGGTGGATGCTTTTCAGGACCGCGAGATCGAGGGCGTCGTCACTCAGAAGACCCCGCTTGCGGTTGGCAAATCATCCACTCAGGGTGGCCTGCAGAACACGATCAACGTGCAGGAAGCGAAAGAGTTTCGCGTCGTCGTCCAGCTCAACATCTCCGACGAGATCAGGAACGGTTTGAAACCCGGCATGAGCGCGACCGCGGTCATTACCACCAAGGTTGAACCAGACGTGATCGCCGTCCCCATTCAGGCAATCGTTCCCAAACCCGAGACTCCCGCCGCCAGCCCTGCAGCCACGGGAAGCGTGCCGCCCCCCGCCGAAAAGCCGAAAGAAGCGAAGGGCGTGTATGTTCTTCAGAACAACAAGGTGAAGTTTGTCGAAGTAACGACAGGCATCACTGGAGAATCGGAAGTTCAGATTCTTAGCGGCGTTCAAGACGGTATGGAGGTGGTGACCGGGCCAAATCGCGTCCTGAGATCGCTGAAAGACGGCACTAAGGTAAAACGGCAGGCGCGCAAGCCCGGCGAGACCATCGCCAGCGGAGAGAAATAGCGATGAGTGATGCAACACTCGCGACATCTGAGGAGACTGCAGCTCTTGCCGACGTACCGCTCCTGGTGAGTGAATCCGTGCCTGCTTCACTGATTTCGATGAGGGACATCTGGAAGACTTACCAGATGGGCTCGGAAGAAGTCCACGCGCTGCACGGGGTCTCATTTGAAGTGCAGAAGGGCGAGTACCTTGCGATCATCGGCCCGTCCGGATCGGGTAAGTCGACGTTGATGAACCTGATCGGTTGCCTCGATACGCCGAGTAAAGGCGAATACTGGATCAACGGCAAAAACGTTTCGGAGATGGATGACGACGAACTTGCGAGAATTCGTAACAAGGAAGTTGGATTTGTCTTTCAAACTTTCAATCTGCTCGCTCGCGCTACATCGCTGCACAACGTCGAGCTGCCGTTGATCTACTCAGGCATGGGTTCGGGCGAGCGCCACGAGAAAGCGAAGCAGGCTTTAGCCTCGGTAGACCTCACGGACCGAATGATGCACAAGCCCAACGAGCTATCGGGCGGGCAGCGCCAGCGCGTCGCAATCGCGCGCGCGCTTGTCAACCATCCTTCCATCCTTCTGGCGGACGAGCCTACCGGCGCGCTCGACACTCACACCAGCACTGACATCATGAACCTCTTTGAGAAACTACACGCAGAAGGCAACACCATCATCGTCGTCACGCACGAGCCCGACATCGCCGCGCGGGCGCATCGCGTCATATCCATCCGCGACGGAATGATTGAAAAGGACGACCGTCTAAAGTAATGCAAGCGGAAGACACGGCAGACGGAGACGCTAAGACGCTCAAACTGCCAGGCACTCGAAGCGACTCCGCAGAACCACATCCCACTTCCTCGCCCCAATCGACGAAAACCAAACCCCCGTCGCGAAGGCGCAGCCTCGCGGGCTCCGCGCTTTGGGAATCATTTCGTGTAGCCATCTCAAGCCTCCGCGCAAACAAGCTCCGCGCCGGGCTAACCCTGATCGGAATCATAGTAGGAGTTTCAGCGGTGATCGCCGTCGTCACCATCATCAAAGGTCTGGACCAAACCGTGGCTTCAACCTTCTCTTCTCAGGGTTCGACCGTTTTCAGCATCTCCAAGCGCCCACAGATCATCACCTCGCGCGAAGACTTTCTCAGATTCAATAAGCGCAAGGATGTGACCGACGAAGATTGGGATGCCATCGCGCGACTCTGCACTTCCTGTTGGCGCACCGGACTAACGGCCAATGTGCCACGGGAGACAGTCAAACACGGCGATCAAAAATCGGACGAGGTGACGATTCAGGCCATCACCATTTCGATGTTTGATATCAACGCGGTAAACCTGGACGCCGGACGCTACTTCTCAGATAGCGAGTACGCCGCTGGACGCGAAGCCGCGGTCGTAGGGCCGGACATTCTGGAGAACCTTTTCGGCGGCGCGCCGCCGGACAGCGTCATTGGCAAAGACGTGCGGATCGCCGGACACGCGTTTGAGATCATTGGCGTCGCCGAAAAGAAGGGGAAAATCTTCGGCTTCTCGCGCGACAACCTGATCTACATCCCATACACGTCCTTTGAAAGGATCTACGGGGCGCGCAAGTCGCTGGTCGTCTTTATTCAGGCCGCATCGGCTGAACAACTGACTGAGGTTCAGGACCAGGTCCGGGCCATCATGCGCAATCGCAGGGGTAGGACATTTCGAGACACAGACGACGGCTTTGCCCTCGAGACGCAGGATGTCTTTCTGGACCTTTATGGAAAGGCGACTTCAAACATTTACATCGTGACAATTGGCGTCGCTGCGATTTCGTTGGTTGTCGGCGGGATTGTAGTGATGAACATCATGCTGGTCTCGGTGACCGAGCGAACAAGAGAGATAGGTATTCGTAAAGCCGTCGGCGCTCGACAGACCGATATCCTTAGACAGTTTTTGATCGAAGCCGTTACGGTTACTTCCATCGGAGGTGCAATCGGAGTTCTGACGGGTTTCGGGCTGGCTTACTTGATTTCGATGGCGATGGGTTTTCCACTCCTGTTAAGTATTAACTCGGCGCTGCTGGGCGTGGGTGTTTCATCGCTGGTGGGAATCATAAGCGGGCTGTGGCCGGCATGGCGGGCGGCGCGGCTCCATCCTATCGATGCGTTGCGGGCAGAGTAGTGGTCGGTGGTCAGTGGTCGGTGGCCGGTGGTCGGTGGTCAGCTAGGCGCTACACGCTATCAACCGTCCATTGAACGCCGATTACGGATCACGGATCACCGGCCACCGATCATCAGCCACCGATCACCGATCACCGATCACCGACCACCGACCACTGGTTATGACTTTTGACGACGTAAAAGAATCCGCCAAGATCGCCGTTTCAACACTGCGAGCAAATAAGCTGCGCTCTTCGTTGACGATTCTGGGCGTCAGCGTGGGCGTCATCACCGTCATCTTCATGGTATCGATCATCCAGGGACTGAACCGCGCGTTCGCTCAACAGATCGAATCACTGGGATCCAATACCATCTTCGTCTCGAAGTTCGATCCCAGCTTTGGCAGAATGCCGCGAGCCGAAGAGCTTCATAGAAAAGATCTCACGATGGAAGACGCCGAAGCTCTTCGCACTGAAACGAGTCACGTTGCGGGCGTCTCACCAATTCATCGCCTGATCGCAGCGAAGCTTCGATATGCAGATAAACAAACCGACACTCCCATCCTGCTCGGTGTCACGCCTTACTACGAGTTCGTTCACTCACAGTACGTCGCTCGCGGCCGTTGGATCAGCGACGGCGACATGACAGAGCATTCGAACATCTGCATCCTGGGCGTTGACGTGGCGCAGGCGCTTTTTCCCTACGAAGATCCGCTGGAGAAGGAACTAAAGATAAACGGCAACACCTATCGAATCGTCGGGATCATGGAGCCACTCGGTAATTTCTTCGGCCAGTCGCGAGATAACTCCGTCTTCATTCCCATTACCACCTACGACAAATACTATCCCGACGTCCCAGCTCCTGAGTCGGTTTTCTTCGTAATCGTCCGACCGGTCTCTCGCGCAGATGTTAAGACGGCAATGGATGAGATGCGCGACATACTTCGCCGGCGGCGGCGAGTGCCCTTTGGCATTCCCGACAACTTTGGGATGTCTTCCCAGGATTCGCTGTTGGATATCTATAACCAACTTACCGGTGCGACGGCGCTGGTGTTGACGGCTGTTTCGTTTGTCGCTCTCATGATCGGCGGGATAGGCGTAATGAACATCATGCTCGTCTCTGTCACCGAAAGAACGAAAGAGATTGGCATCCGCAAAGCGGTTGGTGCAACCCGCGGCAACATTCTCTCGCAATTCCTCATCGAGGCCGTATTCCTCACGGCCATAGGCGGCCTGGCAGGATTGATCGTGGGAGAGGTGTTCAGCATTCTGATGAATATCTATTCACCGCTTCCAGCGTTCGTTCCGCTCTGGGCGATCGTTGTAGGGATAGGCATCTCCGCCGCGGTCGGCATCATCTTTGGCTTATGGCCGGCATGGAAGGCCGCGCGGCTCGATCCGATTGAAGCACTGAGGTATGAATAGGGTGTTGATTTGAATTGATGTCGCCGGCACGCTCCAGCTCGTCGCGACCCGGCGACCAACTGCAGGAAGCGCTGATTAAGTGCATTTCGACGCGTAGCGTCGTGGTGAATTTAGCCCGGCCTTTTTTAAGGTCGGGGAAGTGTCAAACAAGGGGCAGCGTCGCCTAGCGACGCCTGAAACCGGTGCGAATTCAATCGTCGCTACGCGACGCATATGGGTACTCACCCAGATCCCGGCGTTGAAAACGCCGGGCTAGACTCAAGCCGACGCTACGCGTCGAAGATACTTGTCCCGAGCGCGAATTCATTAGCACATAGTCTACCCTCAAGTAAAAACCCCGGTGCAACCCTGCTAGCTGCTCAAACGTACTAACCCAAAGTGAAATTCTTCGAGACCTTCAAACTGGCGCTTTCGGCGATTTGGGCGCACAAGCTGCGTTCGGCCCTGACGCTGCTGGGGATGATCATAGGAGTGACGGCGGTGGTGGTTGTCGTCTCTGTGATCCAGGGATTCAACGCCTACTTCGACGAAAAGGTAGCCGGCATCGGCTCGCAATCTTTCAGTGTTCGCCGCTTCAGCTTTGACGATTTCAAGGACGTCGACACCATCGCGGCTGCCCAGCGCCGGAACAAGGAGTTGACGCTCGAGGAATTCGAGTATGTCCGATCGCGCGCGCAATTGATCGACAAGCTGGGGGCGAAGGCGAACGCCACGCGTTCACAGGTCAAGCGCGGAGAAGACATTTTGGAGGAGGTCCCTGTCGACGGTGCCACAGCAAACATAGCTGAGATCGATAACCTCGACATCGCCGAGGGACGCTATTTTACCGAATCTGAAAATGATGCCGGGATGCGCGTCGCATATATCGGGATGGACGTCTCCAACAAGTTGTTCCCTGCAGGGAATGCGATCGGAGGCGAACTGTCGATCGCGGGGCTGCCATATCGTGTGATAGGTGTGGCCACCGCCAAGGGAACTGTATTCGGCGTCCCGCAGGACAACTTTGTGACGGTGCCATTGAAGACGTACGCGAGTAACTTCGGAAATCTTATCAACAGACGCGCCCTCTATTTTGTAGGAACGGCCCGGTCGAACGATTCGTTCAATGATGCCGTCGAGGAAGCTCGGTTTCTGATGCGCGCGAAGCGGCGTCTTACTTCCGCCGAGAAGGACAACTTCGGCATCCTGACTCCCGATGCGATTACCGGGATCCGCGACCGCGTGCTCGGCACGATCTCAATCGTGGCAATTGCCGTACCTGCGATTGCACTCGTAGTCGGTGGAATCGTTATCATGAATATCATGCTGGTCTCAGTGACCGAGCGCACCAAAGAGATCGGAATACGGAAGTCGCTCGGCGCACGCCGGTCAGACATACTCAAACAGTTTATGGTCGAGGCCGTCACCTTATCGGCGATCGGCGGCACTATCGGAGTCATCCTCGCCTGGTTGATAGGGCGTATTCTGACCGCCGTCTTTTTTCCGACTTACCTATCGGTGGTAGCGGTCATCGCCGCTGTCGGAGTTTCAGGCGCGATCGGCGTTTTGTCGGGAATAGTTCCCGCGTGGAAGGCAGCGCGATTGGATCCGATCGAGGCACTCAGAGCGGATTGAATCGCTGGGAAGTTGATTCATTGATTCATTTACATCTAATCAATCAACCAATGACCCGATGACCCAATGGACTAAATGATTCAATGAGTATTCTTCGCAGCGACATTTACGAAAACCTCAAGATGGCGATTCAGACGCTGCGCTCTAACAAACTGCGTTCGTTTTTAACCGTTATCGGAGTTGTCATCGGCGTCGTGACGGTGATGGCGATAGCCTCGATCATAAGCGGCATCGACCTCTCCGTTAGAAAAGAGATCGAATCGTTCGGCACACGCTCGATTTTCATTGCCAAGTTCCAGCCAGGCCTGCGCCTGGGACGACTTTCGCGCGAAGAGCGTATGCGAAAGGAATTGACCTACGAAGACGCGATAGCCCTTCAAAGCCTACCGGCGGTCGAGGTCAGCGTTCCCTTCCTCGATATCACAAACAATTTCTTCGGACAGAAGCTTAATGTCACGGCCAATGGCAAGACCTCAGCAGCTATTCAGTTGCAGGGCACGCTGCCCGAATATGAGCGCGCGGGTACCGAGATAGTCTCTGAGGGCCGCTACTTCAATCAATTCGAGAACGATTCCAACCAACAGGTCTGTGTGGTAGGCGCAGCGGTGGCGGAAAACTTTTTTCCTTTTGAGTCACCACTGGATAAGACGCTCGAGATCGGCGGGAATGAGTTTCGAATTCTGGGAGTACTTGAAAAGAAAGAATCATTCCTTTTCGGCGGCGGAAACGATCAGCAGAACAACGTGATCTACATGCCCTACAACGTGGCCCGCAGTCTAAAGCCCAACGCCGACGATGTCTTCATTCTGGCGGTGGCCCGTCCGGGTATGATGGATGAAGCCAAGGATCAGATCACGGACATGTTGCGCGTTAGGCGGCAGGTCGCCTTTGGGAAGGAGAATAACTTCGGAATGGCGACCGCGGACTCTGTTCTGGATCAGTTTCGCGCGATCACGTTTGGCGTCGCTATCGCTATGGTGGTCATCTCCAGCGTCGGACTAATGGTGGGAGGAATCGGCGTCATGAACATCATGCTGGTGTCCGTAACCGAGCGCACACGCGAGATAGGGATACGCAAAGCAATCGGAGCCAGGCGACGCGACATCCTTTGGCAATTCTTGATCGAGGCAATGACCTTGACGGGGGTAGGCGGCGTGATCGGGTTGGGCCTCGGGTGGCTAATCACACTCCTGATCGGGATGATTTTGCCTTCCTATGTCCCGCTGTGGGCACCGTTCGGCGGTCTCGTGGCCAGCGTCGGAATCGGACTGGTTTTCGGATTATGGCCGGCATGGAAAGCAGCGCGACTCGACCCGATTGAGGCGCTGAGATACGAATAAGGGCGGGCTGTCCAAGGTCCAAAGTCCAAAGTCCAAGGTCGGTTCCGAGTTCCGCCTTTCGAGTTTCGAGTTTCGCACTCGCGCCCTTCCTCGAATCTCAAACCTCCAACCTGAATCCTGCAACCTTAAACCTTAAACTAACTTTAGACCTTGGACTTTGGACATCTATCTACCGGACGAACTGCGGGAAGATCGCAGCCAAAATCAACACAAACACGAGCCCGAGCAGCCAAAGCAGGAACGCTATCGTCCATGCGGATGCATTGCTGAGTTTCGTCGCCGTGTTTCGCAATCCGGCCACCGTTACCCACCACCCGTAGAGCGAGAAGATACCGATGAAGCTGCCGATCACGTAGAGAAGTGGATGGTCCGCGGGCGCGAACAACAGTCCCAGGTCGGCGCGGGCGAGTCCTCTGGCGCCTTTAAAGACGTCTATGTCCTCGGCTGCTTTAGTATAGAGCACGATTACATTGAGGATCGTGGACACCACCACCGGAGGAAGTGAGCCATAAGTAGCTACCGTCAGTGCCTGCCAAAAGTTTATTCGACCGCCGAACGCCATCACACAAAGCATATAAAGCGAAGCCAGGATGAGCATAAATATCAGGGTCCACCCGGCCTGGTTGAACACGCCCCTGACCCTGCCTATCGGGGATGTTGCGTCGTGGATCTGCTGCGCCTTGAACTCATCTACCTTGTCCGGCGGGATCCAACCGCTTTCAATGACCCTGTCCGACGTCTCAATAGCAATCCGTTCAGGTGTCACGCGCTGCGTAAATGCCAGCTGATATGTGACGCTGAAGACAACCAGTACCAGAAAGGCCGCCAGCCATCGCGGGTGATAGCGTAAATTCGCGAATACCGGCGCAGGCTCGTAGAAGACTTTCGTGATTCTGTCGGCCGGCGGAAGCGGCGGCGGCGCATCGGCGGGGAGTTCAGGCCTGGGGATAAAGCTTAACCCGAAGATAATTGCTCCCAGGATGCACGCAAGTATGCCAATCCCTTTGCCGAGGTCCTGCACCTTGAGCAGGACGTTGGTTAACAGTAATAAGACTCCGAGGGCAAAAATTGCGATTCCAAGGTTGCGACGCATAGGGAGATCCTTTCTGAAAAACGAACCAACGGCTTGTGATCACGTCTTGATACGCTTATCGGCCCGGGCAGGTTTCACTACGAGGCGCACTCGGGTTCAAGCGGCCGAAGGCGCTTCGCTCCAACCGGGAACACGGATGCACGCTACGGTATGACCTGCTGAGATTTCACGCAGGTCCGGATCTATCCGCGCGCATTCGGCGATTGCGATCGGACAGCGCGTGCGAAAGCGGCAACCCGAAGGTGGATTGATCGGCGTCGGCACATCGCCCGAGAGAATAATCCGCTCTCGTTTTCGCTTCGGGTCGGGAATCGGAATCGCCGAAAGGAGCGCCTTGGTATACGGATGTAGCGGCTTGGCATAAAGGCCTTCGGCGCTGGCGACTTCGACTATTCGCCCAAGGTACATTACCGCAACGCGAGTCGAGATATGTTCGACTACCGCCAGGCCGTGCGAGATGAAGAGATAGGTCAAGCCGAACTCAGCCTGTAAGTCCTGCAATAGATTTACTACCTGCGCCTGCACCGAAACATCCAGGGCCGAGACCGGCTCGTCAGCAACGATCAGTTTCGGATTGAGCGCCAGTGCGCGCGCGATGCCAATCCTTTGACGTTGTCCTCCGGAAAACTCGTGCGGATAACGGTTCATGTAGTCGGGGTCGAGTCCCACTCGACTAAGCAGTTCCCCCACACGGGTTCGTCTTTCTTCCTTGTCGGTCATCCCATGAATCAGCAGCGGCTCTCCCACAATGCTGCGCACCCGCAGACGCGGATTCAAACTGGCGTAAGGGTCCTGGAAGATGATCTGCATCTCGCGTCGCAACACGCGCAACTCGCGCGAACCCATTGCGCGTACGTCCCGGCCATCAAAATTGATCTCCCCTGCTGTTGGCTCGATCAAGCGCAGAATGCAGCGCCCCACGGTAGACTTCCCGCAGCCGGATTCCCCAACCAGCCCGAGTGTTTCGCCCTTAAGGATTTCGAAGGACACGCCGTCGACAGCTCGCACTAGATCGTCAGAGCCTTCAACTGGAAAATGCTTGAGGAGCCCGCGGACCTGCACGAGCGGACGCTGCTGGTCAGATGCATCAGGCCCACGCGCTGCCATTGCTTCAACAGGCGGCTTAGTCGAGTCTACTTGTGTTTGACTGATATTCAATCTTCACCGCTAACCACTAATTTGATAGAGCGATTTTTGGATGGGGACGAAGCAGAACTCCTTCCACGAATTTACACGAGACTTACGAACGCGCGTTCCAGTGACTCTCCGGGTCGCTCACGGTCGGCCTTCAACAGCGGACTCGTGATCCGCTGTCACCGCCGCAGCCAGATCGTAGAGCACGCACCGGACCCGAACATCGCCTTCCAAATCGTAAAAAGGAATTGCGTCTCCCACAGTGCAGCGCGGCATGCGATGCGAGCAGCGCGGGGCGAAGTGACAGCCCGGAGGCAACGCCGTCGGACTGGGCACGATACCTTCAATAGTTTCGAGCCTCTGGGCCCTGGCCACTTCAGCCACCGTAAGTTTCGGCACCGACCTTAGCAATCCTTCGGTGTAAGGATGCTTCGGGCGCGCGAACAATTCTTCCACCGGTGATTCTTCGACGATACGGCCGGTATACATCACGGCAACGCGATCCGCCACCTCTGCGACAACACCCAGATCGTGAGTGATCAGAAGCACGCCGAGCTCGCGCGTCTTTCTCAGCTCATTGAGTAGCTCCAGTATCTGGGCCTGGATAGTCACATCGAGCGCCGTCGTGGGTTCGTCTGCGATCAATAGTTTCGGGTCGCATGCGAGCGCCATCGCGATCATCACGCGCTGGCGCATCCCGCCCGACAACTGGTGCGGATAATCATCGGCGCGCCGTGCCGGGTCCGGAATTGCGACCTCGGTCATTGCTGCGACCGTCGCTTGCCTCGCTTGCTTGCGCGACATTCCGCGATGAAGCCTGAGGGCTTCAGCGATCTGCTCGCCCACAGTGTAAACGGGATTGAGCGACGTCATCGGGTCCTGAAAGATCATCGCTATGTCGTCGCCGCGAAGGTCGCGCATCTGCTCTTCCGAGAACTTGAGCAGGTCCTGGCCTTCAAAACGGATTTCGCCTGCGACAATTCTTCCCGGCGGCGAGATCAATCGCATGATCGACAGCGCGGTGATGGATTTTCCGCAGCCCGATTCGCCGACCACCCCCAGCAGCTCACCTTTATCGATGTAGAAGCTGACG
>JAVHWA010000076.1:0-9462 GCA_032160165.1 Acidobacteriota bacterium | reverse complement strand
GACGACGTGAGATAGAGCAGAACAATTTGTTCTTTTACTACAAGTCGGCTGAGTTGTTGGCTGACGGGAGATTTGAATACGCGAATGACAAAGGTTGAATCCACGGAAACTGCGGCAGAGATGGACTAATCGCGCACGCGCATCCCGAATACGAAGACAGCAAGTTTCGGAACTCATTGCGCGAGTCCAACTCTATATGAACGAATTAAAACAAAGAGCGCCCGAAGCGATGAGCGCGGATTGAAGGCCTGGGCACATAGTTGGTTGTAGCTCCAGCCTTAGTTAATAAGAGAGCCCATGGGAGACCTCGTGAGATTCATCTCTCATATTGGACGACGCTGCGCGCGCCTTTGGCGGCAAGCGTCGGTGTTTCTTACCTGTGTCGTCGTAATCCTCTCGCTGGCGCCTGGTGCCAACAGCCAGTCTGCTCCTGCCACCCAGCAATTGCGCCTCGAGAAGATCGAAGTCGTGGGTTTGCACCGCTACACGAATGAACAAGTCATACAGGCAAGTGGATTACAGATCGGGCAGTTGGTGAACGGCGATCTGCTGGACGCCGCTGCGGGCCGAATGGCGGGCAGCGGACTCTTCAAGAAGCTGAGCTACCGTTTGAAAGGCGTCGCCGGTAACGCTGTCGTTACTTTCGAAATCGAAGAATTGACTGGTGGCGATCCAGTCGTCTTCGATAATTTCGTATGGTTTGGCGAAGATGAGTTGGCCGCGGCCATCAAACGCGATCTGCCATCGTTCGATGGCACTGCGTCGGGAACAGGAGAAGTAACTTCGCTAATTGCGAAGGCCCTGCAGCGGCTACTCGATGAACGCAAAATCGCGGGTAAGGTCGAGTATACCCCGTCCGCCGATCTTTCAGGTCGAAACGCGAAGCACGTCTTCAGCGTTAAAGAGGTGCTCATACCCATTTGCACGATGCGATTTCCCGGAGCAGCGGATGTGCAGGAGAGCGAACTCGTCAAGAGTTCAAAGCCGCTTTTCGGAACTGAATACTCAAGAGAGTTTGTGGAGAGTTTCGTGGAAAAGAACCTCAAGCCGATATATAGAGAACGGGGTCATCTACGCGTTGCATTCCAGGCTCCGACAGCGAAACCGGAGAACATGCCGAATTGCAAAGACGGTGCGGATGTTTCTGTGCTGGTTGACGAGGGCGTCGCATACTCCTGGGATAAGGCCGAATGGAGCGGCAACAGCGCTCTTTCATCTGAAGAATTAGTCAGCGCTCTGGGCATGAAGCCGGGCGAGCTTGCCAACGGGATAAAGATCGATTTGGGAATCGGCTCGGTCCGCGAAGCCTACGGTAGAAAAGGCTACTTGATGACGCGAGCGGTTTCCCAGCCGAGTTTCGACGACACAACCCGTCGCGTCACTTATACTGTTTCACTCTCAGAGGGTCCGCAGTTTCACATGGGCGATCTGGTTATCGTCGGATTTTCGGAAGCTGACGCCCGCGGTCTGAGAGAGAAATGGAAGTTGAAAAAGGGCGACGTGTACGACGCTACATATCTAAAAGAGTTTCTGAAGGCTGTCATTCCAGGCGTCATGACGCGATTGGGGCCGGGCGCCGGTCGGATCCACACGGACATGAAGCCGGATCGGCAGAACCTGACCGTCGACGTGACGATAAGCCTCAAGAAATAGCTCCGCAACTCATGGAAGAAATCTTCGGGCGCGACGGTTTGATCGCTCGCGCTCATCCTGATTACGAATACAGACCCGGCCAGATCCAGATGGCCGAGGCCGTGCTGCGCGCGTTTGAGGAAAAGCATCATCTGATCGTCGAAGCGGGTACGGGAACAGGGAAGACGCTAGCTTATCTTGTTCCGGCCATTGCCGCGGCGGTCGCTAAGGGTGAGCGTGTCATCATCTCGACCGGGACGAAGAACCTCCAGGAGCAACTGATGGAAAAGGACATTCCTTTTCTCCAGAAGGTCCTTCCGCGAGAGTTCACCGCCGCCTACATGAAGGGACGTTCAAACTATGCATGCCTACAGCGAATTCGCCGGGCCGAAAGTACTCCCGTTCTCGAAGGCCTGGATGAGATGGATTACTTCGACGAAGTGCGAAGGTGGGTGGGCAAGTCGGCGACCGGCGACCGGGCGGAACTGACGGACCTTCCTGAGAAACTCTCGTTCTGGCGCCACATCGATGCTCGCTCGGAAATCTGCACCGGACAAAAATGTCCCGACTTCGATCCATGTTTCATCACGCGTATGCGACAGCGGGCCCTCGACGCGGACATTGTAATCGTCAATCACCATCTCTTCTTCGCGGACCTCGCGCTTCGAAACGGTGAGTACGGCCAGGTCCTGCCGGACTATTCGGCTGTGATCTTCGATGAGGCACATCTGATCGAGGACGTGGCTTCGGAATATTTCGGTGCTCAGGTTTCAAGCTACCAGGTTGACGATCTTGTGCGCGATCTCTCGCAGCTACCCATTACCAACGTTGACGTCAACAAGGAGTTGAACAGCATCTCGACGCGCGTCATCCGCTTCGCTGATGAATTCTGGATTGGATTCAAGGATGGCCGCGGCGACGAAGGAAGGTTTCCCATATTGCCTGGCACCTTTGCGCGCAAGACGGAAGATGGAGAGATCGAGCCCACAAGGCTGGGTTCTGCATACCTCGCGCTGGATCGCGCTCTTGAGCGGTTGGAGACTACGCTTGACGCGCTGAAGGATCCATCTCCCGACGCGGAGAACCTGGTGCGGCGAGTTCGGCAGATCCGGTTCGATTTGCAGTTCATCGTGGCCGGCGACGAGCGCTCATTCGTCTATTGGGTCGAGCGGCGAGGACGCGGGATATTCCTCCGTGCTTCTCCCATAGACATCTCCGGCCTCTTGCAGGAAAGCCTGTTCGAGCGGGTCGAAAGCGTCGTCCTGACTTCGGCGACGCTGGCTAGCGGCGGCAATTTCGAATTCATCCGCCAGAGGCTAGGCGTGAGTGATGCGGAAGACCTCATTGCGCCCTCGAGCTTTGATTACGAGACCCAGGCTTTGCTCTATCTGCCTTCGCGAATGCCGGACCCTCGTTCGTTGCAGTTCGCGGACGCGGCGGCGTACGAAGTCGTCAATATTTTGAGGACTACCGAAGGAAGGGCCTTCGTTTTATCAACCAGCGTAGCGGGAATGAAGGCGCTCTACGACCGGGTTGTAAGGGAAGTCGATTACCCCTGCCTGCTGCAAGGCACGGCTTCGAAGGCGGGGCTGCTCGATAAGTTTCGCACAACTCAAAACGCGGTCCTGTTCGCTACGTCGAGTTTCTGGCAGGGCGTGGACGTGCGGGGCGCCCAGCTGTCTTGCGTCATCATCGACAAATTGCCGTTCGCGGTCCCCTCGGATCCGGTGGTGGCCGCTCGGCAAAGATATATAGACGACCAGGGTGGTTCCAGCTTTTACGAGTACAGCGTGCCCCAGGCAATCATCAGTCTGAAGCAGGGGTTGGGAAGGCTGATTCGCAGCACGACTGATCGGGGCGTGCTCGCGGTTCTCGATCCGCGCTTACGCACCAAAGCCTACGGGCGAGTGTTTCTCGAGAGCCTGCCACCATGTCGGGTGACATCGAATATCGATGAGCTCGCAGCCATCTTCGACGGCGAACAACAAGTCGAAGCGTTCAATGTTCAAAGTCCAACGTTCAACGTTTGAGCGGGTGGACGCGAACTCTCTTTGTCGAGTCTATACTTGCGCCTTTAAACCCCCATCTCTAAACTTGGCTCATCGAACCTTGAACCTTGAACCTTGAACCTTGAACGCAGAATTTATGTTTGAAGTAATGATAGAACGCAACTTCTCCAGCGCGCACCAGCTGCGCGGCTATAAGGGCAAGTGCGAGAATCTTCATGGGCACAACTACAAGATCGAGATATACGCCCGAGGGCGCGAGCTCGACAATATCGGCCTACTGGTGGATTTCGTGGAATTGAAAAAGGCGGCGGATGACGTCGTGCGATACCTGGATCATCGAAACATCAACGAACTCCCGCCGTTTGATGTGGAGCTCAATCCGTCAGCCGAGAACCTGGCAAGATACTTTCTCGAACGAGTCGCGTCCCAAATCCAGGACCAGCGCGTGCAAATCTACAAAGTCCGCTGCTTCGAGACACCAACGAGTGTGGCTACGTATGAAGTGGAGTGATTGGCCGCCCTCCGATCTCGGCTCTTACGCCGAGACCAACTGCGCGACATCTATCTGATACTTCCTGATCTTGCTGTATAGGCGCGGACGGTAGATCCCCAATAGATTGGCGGCAGCCTGCTTGTTGCCTCCGGTACGCTGGAGCGTTTTCTCGATCACTAGCTTTTCGATATCTTCCAGCGTCATGTTAGGGGGTACTTCCCACTCGGTCCCCACGACGGCTCCCTCCGGCAGTGAACCATTATCGAAAGGTAGATCGACCGGTTCGATCCTGGCACTCTTGGCGAGAAGCACCGCGCGTTCGATCACGTTTTGGAGTTCCCGCACGTTGCCGGGCCATGTATGTCCGAACAGGCGCTGATATGCGGCCTGAGACACTCCGGTGATAGGACGTTCATACTTCTGCGAATATATTTTCAGGAAGTGTTCAGTGAGGAGCTGAATGTCCTCGGCACGGTCGCGTAAGGGCGGAACGTGGATGGTGATGGTTGAGATGCGATAGAAGAGATCGTCACGAAGAAGTCCGTCCCGAATCGCATCGGCCGGCAAGCGGTTGGTCGAACAGATTAGGCGAAAATCGACAGCATACGTCTTCTCCGAGCCGATCTTCCGGTAGCTGCGCTCCTGCAACACTCGCAGAAGTTTGGGTTGAAGTTCAACCGGCATTTCGGCGATCTCGTCGAGCATCAGCGACCCACCAGCCGCATGCTGAACCAATCCCTCTTTGTCGGCATGAGCCCCGGTGAAAGCGCCCTTGGTGTGACCGAAGAGTTCAGACTCGATCAGTTCTTTCGGCAACGCGGCGCAGTTCACCTTTATGAAAGGCTTCTTGGACCTGAGCGAATTGTAATGAATGGCGTTGGCGATAAGTTCTTTGCCGGTGCCTGACTCGCCTACGATCAGAACGTTGGCGTCAGACTGAGCCACCGACTCGATGGTCTCATAGATAGTCTGCATCTGCTTCGAAGCGCCGATGATATTGAAGTACTCGGCGCGCGTCGACAGGCGATCGCGCATCATCTTCGTTTCGGCCCTTAGCTCTCGACTCTCCAACGCCCGCTCAACCAGTGGCTGCATTTGTTCAAAGTCGAATGGCTTCTCTACAAAGTAGAAGGCCCCGGCCTTGGTCGCTTCGACGGCGCGCGCGACCGTACCGTAACCGGTGACGACGATCACGGGGGTCTCCGGTCGCACGTCCTTCATATGCCGGAGGACTTCGAGTCCATCCATGTCCGGTAGTTGCAAGTCGCAGATCGCCAGGTGATGCGCGCCAAGGTCGAAAACTTCTATCGCTTCCGCGCCAGTAGCTGCCGTGTCTACTGCGTAACCCTCCTCAACCAGATGCTGTTTGAGGGAATCCGTCATCATCGGCTCGTCGTCGACAACCAGAATGCGTGCCTCTTTTGCTTCCACCTTTTTCTCACTCCTCTAAATGATAACGTTGTCTCTGGGAAAATAATCAGGTCTGTTGCTTAAGCGGCAATCGAACTCGAAGCACGGTGGCATCCGTCTCAGCGTGTCCGCCGTGGGCCTCAATGATCTTGCGCGCAAGTGCCATGCGCACTCCTTCTCCTCGCGCCAGCGATTGAAAAGGATCGTCGCCATTATCAGATTTGGTCCCTTGCCATTCGACAACTGCTTCCGACTTCTCAACGTCGCGCGCGAGACGAATTCGCACATCCTCGCGCCGGGCTGAAGAAGCCGGCCTGATCGCGTACGCAGTGATAGCCCCGAAGGCTTCCGTCATGGCTGCAACATCGAACACTCCGGAGAGCCCATCTCCCTCAGACTCGATCGTGATGTACGCCGGCTTCTCCGAGGCATTCACGATTTTCAAAAGATCTGTTGGAATCTGGCGAAGCTCAACCGGGCGTCCGTAACGAACCAATGTTGTCATATCATTCGCCGCTCGCTCGAGCCCCGCTATGAGCTTTCCGATTGTCTCCAGCTCGTCAGCAGGCCTATCGCTCGACTCCATTCGCTTACGAAGGAACGTGGCATAGAGTTTGAGACCATTGAGTTGGTTTTTGAGGTCATGGACTATCTGCACGGACGCGCGCCCGAGTTCCTGGAGGGTGCTCGCGTCGTGAGTTTCCGAGCTTAATTGCTTCATAGCGCTGTTAGCCCCCGACATTTCAGCACCAGCTTGGCTCTCTGAAGGGACGAGCTCGTGTACTAAATGAACCCAAACCGAGGGTTTGGTTGTGTTGTGTTTCGATGCGGCATCTTAACAAAAAAGTCTAGCGTATGCTAGTCATGCAGCATAGCGTTTAGGGGCTGTGGTAGAGTGTCGCCTCGTCGAAATGGAGAACGGGCTAATGAATGCGGGCCGACAGAATACACCGCCGACGATCATGGTGGTCGAAGATTTTGAGGATAACCGTTTTATGATGAGACGGTTGCTGGAGATGAGCGGGTATCGCGTCCTCGAGGCTGTTAACGGGGAAGAGGCGGTCATCCTGGCTCGTAGCGAGCGACCAGGGTTGATCCTCATGGACTTAAGCCTTCCTCAGTTGGATGGCTTGGCCGCGACCCGGCGAATCCGTCAGCATGCGGAGCTGCGTCACGTACCCATCGTTGCTGTCTCTGCGCATGATACGGCCGATTTTCACGCGGACGCTCTTGCGGCAGGATGCAACGATTATGTAACGAAACCTATTGATTTCGACCAATTGGAGGAATTGCTGAATCGCTTGCTTCCCAGAAATACCAGTCACTAGGCGACAGCCAATCCTCCGCTTCCATGGAAGGCTGCGGCGTCCTTTCGGGGCTATCTCACATGGCTCAACGCTTCACTCAGCTGATCCAGCTACACGAGGATTCAATCGTACGCACCTGGGCAGAGGCGATCTACGCCGAGCCTAGAACCAGGGTCGCCAGCATGCTCTCTTACGAGCAGCTGGTGGATCACCTACCTGACCTGATTGCCGAGCTTTCCAAAATACTGGATCAAGCGGCCGATGACCGCGAAATCGAGGAATCAGCCAAGCACCTGCGCGCTCACCCACAGGTTCGATTTCAGCAGGGTGTACTGATAGACGAAGTGGCACGCGAGTTGACTATTTTTCGTGAGGTCTTTAACGAGTTTCTTTGGAAAGAAACAGTTGGTGCGGGCGAATCGGGTTTGCAGGAGCTTAGGTCTGCGCTCAAGCGCTCTGATTATCTGATAGATGAGCTGATCGTGCGGTCAGTAGTTATTTACGCCGCCTGTATGAGGCCAGCCGTCGAAACTCGTTCCTCCAGCTGGCCCCCACCTCGACGTCGTCCCAGGGACCCTCCGGGAGAATAGGGCAGAGTGAAGCGTCAGAACCGAAGAACACCGCTTTTGCGGGGCGTCCGTCCCAAGCTATTAATGTTGCTTGCGGCTTTGTCCCTTCCGCTGCTGGTTGTAAGTCTAATCCTACTTAACAACTTCAGGACAGATCTGAACAAGTATGCCGCCGAGACCGTTCGGATGGAGACCGCGGCTGCAGCAGGTTCTCTGCTGTCCTGGCTGGAAGATCATCAAGCCTTTATTACGGATTCCAGGCGAATATCCCAAAGCGAAACGCAAGCACTCTACGTCCGGCTTCGTCGCGTAACCGATTCAGATCCTGCGACTGCAATAGTCGTAATGGACGCCGCAGGTCAGACCCTGGTTGATCCGTCGTCCATCAGTCCGGTACCTCCCACCCTAATACCAGCACCTTCAGTCGCGAGGTTGCAGTGGGGCGATAACATCGCTCGCATGACGGGCGTCAAGCGTATCGAGCCGTTCGGCTGGAGCGTCGTAGTGGGCGCACCGCTCGCGGCCACGAGTATTCCGGGAAGGTCTACATTCTGGCTTGCGGCGACATGGGTGCTTGTTCTCGTGGCTTCGATCCTACTGGGGTTCTGGGCCGCCGGGCGCTTCACCAAGCCTTTGCGAAAGCTGGCTTCAACTGCCGCCACACTGGGAGAGGGAAATCTGGCGGAACGCGCAGTGATTGAAACTGACGATGAAGTAGGTGCCCTCGCTCGACATGTGAACCTGATGGCGGCCCACCTTCAAACCAAGTTTGCCGAATTGCGATCGCAGGGCGATTTCATAGAAGAAATCCTTGACGGCTTGCCATTGGGTCTGGCGGTGTTGGACGAACGGCTCATCGTGCGAAAGGCGAATACAACGTTCGCTCTATTGACAGGCCGCGACGCTGCTCAGCTCAGCGGGCGTGGTCTATACGAGGCCGCCGCGGGTCTCGCCGTGCTTAGCGATATCGTCGAGGACGTGCGCCGGACACGAACGCCCTTCGTTACCTACGGTCTGCCCTTGAGTTTAGTCACGCGAAAAGATGAGGACGGAGGCGCCGAGGCCATTACCTTCTGGGACATCACGATCTGGCCTACCAGTGAGCGAAGTGCGGGCCGGGGTGATTTGATTTTGATTCTGTCGGAAGTTTCGAAGCGCGTCCGCGCTGAAAAGCTGGCAACGTCTGCTTTCGCTTCCGAGCGTACCCGAGCGGCAGAGTTGCAAAGCGTGATCAACCAGATGAACGAAGGCGTAATCATCATCAACCAGGACCGGACCTATCGGGTGAACCCTGCGGCGGCGAGGATCATCGGTCTCCACCCGAGCGATTTTCGGGATGGGTCGGAAGCCCTAATCCAGGACATCTCGTTCACGGGCGTAAATGGTCAGGCTTTGGCACCGGCCGAACACCCGATCTACCGCGCGCTGGAACTCAGAGAGCAACTTTCCGGAGAACGGCTCGAAATAACTCATGCCAATGGGGAAAAGCGTGTGGTCGCGATTTCGGCAACCCCGCTAACCGGTGAAAACGGCTCGCCCGAAGGCGCAGTGGCCGTCTTCAGGGACATCACCGAAGAGGTCGGTCAACACGATGCGCTGGTCGCGGCATACGAACGGTTGCGAGAACATGATCGCTTGAAGTCGGCTTTCGTTTCAAACATTTCTCACGAATTAAGAACGCCGCTAAATGTCATTATCGGACTTTGCCAGCTGCTGGAGCGGGACCGTCACCTTCCACTGGCGCCGCTGCAAAATGAGGCGGTCACGCGTATGCAGAGGAATGCGCGAATGCTGCTTGATCTGGTCAACGATCTCCTCGATTACTCGCGACTCGAAGCAGGGCGCTCAGCGCTTCATCTGACGGAGGTTGACGTGCGAGGAGCGATCGCGGAAGTCACCAGCGAGAACCACGCAGTTACCGAGGCAAAGGAGATCCAGCTCAATGTAGATGTTGCCGCCGACCTCGGGTTGGTCCTGACAGACAAGCACAAACTTCATCAGGTCCTTTCGAACCTTGTGGGCAACGCCATCAAATTCACCAC
>JAVHWA010000029.1:0-4479 GCA_032160165.1 Acidobacteriota bacterium | reverse complement strand
TCGAACCCGAGGGCGATGTCGCCGCCGATGTGAAATGGCAGGAGTATGATCGAGAGCAACGATGCGATGGTCAGAGTGTTGGGCTTCACTGGAGTCCCTGGGGGCGGGTGGAGGGTGGCCTCATATGGTTGTCCCATACGACGGCCATTCGGCCGAGTTTCAAGACTGCGCAGGGAGGCTAATCTCCTGTCGCGACTTTCACGAATTCCTTTCCGTTCCAGTAATACAGTTCGCTTGCTTCGCGACCATAGAAAATGTTGATCCCCGCGTACTTCAGGCGCTTTGGCGGGCGTGGCTCGGTATTGCGCAAAAACTCGTCGGGAATGTCCAGAGGCCCGGGTGGCTGCGTGTTGATTGAAACACCTAAACCATTTTCAACGGGAAGGAGCTGTCGGTCTTCAAGTGGAATCACTCGATAGCTCGAGTCAGATTGCGACAACAGAACCAAAAGCAACTCGCGCGTCTTGTCGTGCCCATATAGCGCGAGATCAGGTATCATGTCACCGTTGAAGTCGCCGTCTGCACGGAAGGTGGTGTCGACGTCCGGAACGTATTGAGCCGCGACAAATCGCTGAAAGCCTGGGGCGTAGGTGTCGAGTGCTCTCTGCATGCGGTCATTGAGCGGCGGCTCGACGGGTGCGCCGAGAGGTAGCGCGCGGTCCGGCGCGGAAGTGTTTCCTGGACTGGCCACGGGACTGGAACTCGCGGCGGTTGTTGTTGCCTCTGCTACGAGTGAGCTAGAGTCAGTGGCCGAGCGGGCACCATGATCAGCGGTGCCGCAGGCTGTCACCGCGAGGGCGACAGCGGTAAGAGCAAGCGGAGTGTGCATTCGAACGATCACGTCAGGCAGTTATTGGCACCGTGACACCGGCCCTAAAATGCTTAAGCATTCGTTGGTTTCATCGATCGGGAAGGAGTACCAACGCATTTGATAGGAAAACCCATACAACCCACGATCAACGGGGTGCGCTCTATCGCTGATATCCCACAAGCGTGCAACTGAGCCGGCGGGCGCATACGAAACCCATTTGTCGGTCCTGGCCCGGACGATGAGTGTGTTAGATGTACCGCGGCCGAGTGACGTATTCGTCGCCCATTCCACGCCGGAGGCGGTGCCTTCCCACTCGTCTCCAATCTGAAGCAGGTGCAGCCTGCCACCAATCCGAAAGTGCAGCTCGAATCGATGAACGGTCACCCGGGTTGCTGAAACAGCAAGGTCGTTATTCGCGATACCGCTTATGTATCCACTGCTATCGCGATGAACCTCCGCATCAACGTTCACAACGGCTTCATTGTCTCGCAGCAGTCCGAGTTTCTTGGCACCGGATGCCACGATCGGCCGACTGAGATCAATCAGGAGCGATCTGCGTAAGGCGCGTTGTCGCATGCCAAAAGGCCCCCTAAACGAATCGTCTGATGCTAAACGGAGGAAAAATCCCGGACCTCCTACGACGGAAACTGAATCAACGCCCCAAGCATAAGCGCCAAGGCCATCGCTTCTGACGGTGTTGGTGGTGTCGTCCTCGACCCAGACGAGCATTGGGAACCAGCGAGCGCTGCTCTCAACTGGTCGTGTTTGACTGAGAGCCCAAGCGGCCACTGACGCTGCGGATGTACTCAAGACGTACGACCGCGGCGAATTGTGGATCACGGTATCATCAAGCAGCGGTAGTAGATCGGACCAAGCTTCGTGTGCCGCGGGTCCGATACGGCCGATTGCTCGGGCTGCGGCAACCCGAACCTCCCACGCTGTATCGCGCAGTGCAGCACGCGCTTCTGTCAACGCGCCCGCGCGTTTCAGTTCTGCCAACTTGGTGAGCGCGAAAGCGCGTTGTTCCGGGTCTCGCAGCGCCTTAGTGAAGAGTTGCACAGCACCCACCGTATCACCCAATCGCGTCAGGGCAAAGGCAACCGACAGCGGTGCCGGACCCTCTGATTTGCGCAGAAGCGTGATCAGGTCGGGCGAACCACTGCCTATCTCTCCGAGCGCATAGACAATGTCGTAGAACAATGGTGACTTAGAGGAGGGGAGCATTTGCATCAGCAAAGGTTGAGCTTCACGCGCCTGGTCACCCAGCAGCGCGAGTCCCTGTACGGCATTACGCTGCTGCGTACTGTCGCCGCTGCGTAACGCGTTCAGAAAGAGTTTCGCGGCCGCGCGACGTTGTGCGGAGGGCGCAACAACAAGACGCTCCGTCGCCGCCATGCGATGCAAAAAAGACGTATCAGAAAGCAGAGTGTACGCGAGTTGGGCGACATCATCTTGCTTGGTTAACTGTGCGGCACTACCAGTGGTTTGTAATGCGAGAACTGAGATTGCCGTTGCGAAGACACGTAGTCGCGTCATAATACGAATCCCATTGGGGGAATGCCGCTCGCCTAACGCCCAAGTTGAGCCGCAAAGGGGACTTCCATAAAAGCGCGGGGCGAAGCCTCGCGCAATCCAAAGCTCGCTTGTAAGCCGCAACGTTCGTTACCCCGCAGGGACATAGTGCTGAATCGGAGCTCGGAATTCCTTTGTCCAAATGAGTTGGGTCTCGGTAGGCGCGTCATGGTACACTCCCGGATTGATGCCGGTAACAGCGAAGTGGTGAGTTGCATAAAGTCGGCATGCAGCGACGTTGATGTCTTGAGTCTCGACCTCGAGACCGCGATATCCGGCTTGGCGTGCGACCACTTCGACTTCCGCGAGCAGCGCGCCCCCTATGCTGTGACGACGGGCAAACGAGGCCACACGCAGATCCCACAACATTGCGTAGTCGAGCCGGCCACCGACAGCCATGATTCCAGCCTGGTCAATCACAACGGCGGCGCCTCCGAGTCGTTCCGCGTTGCCGCTATACGCGGCGAGGAAGACCCACTTGTTGATGGCATAGCGACTTGCCCAGCCGAGCGGACCATTCGGGCTCAAAGCATCGTAATCTTTTGTCCAGGACGGACTTATCGGGCTCCAGGTGAGTCGCGAACTCCCGAGACGTAGCGTCGACACGTCAACGATCTCGGAAACTTCGAAGGCGATCGACACGGACGCATAGGCCTCGAGGGACCGATGATCCTCGCGTTGGATGCTGACCGTCATGCGAGGAGCTCAACCACCGGTCCTACTCCACGAATCGCCGCGCGGGATCATCCTTGCAGGCCTTGATTGGCTTCGGGTCGTAGTCATTGCTGCGGCTCTCCCAGCAGTCGCCATACAAGGAGCAGTAACAAACCCAGGTCTGCAGATGATCGATAGCGCCGCGGATCATTCGCTCGTCCGCAGTGTCAGGCAAATTCAGGAGCTCGATTAAACCGCCTGTCGGCACGACAAGACCTGCGCGAAACGTCGTGCTCCGCTTGCCCCGCCACGTAGGGTGAATCCCGAGTTTCGCTGCAGCGTCGGTCCAGTTCCTGGTCGGCTTGCCGTCGACAAGGACCTCGAAGCCGCGAATCAGGGCCGGGCCAAGGCCGACATTCTGAACGATACGCGAGTAGCCGTTGTTGCCCGAGTTGCCTTGAACGAGATACGGCCAGACCGACGCTTTCGCCTGATCCCGGCTCAGGCGGGCCTGGTACAACGCTGTCGCCAACGCAATGATGGCGATTATCGTCGCGGACCCGGACAGAATACGGTTGGTGATGCTCTCGATGGGAACTTTCACGCTGGCCCACTTCCTCCGATGCTCAGGCTGATGCTTGGTCGTAGTTCAATCAAAAGGGGCACTCGTTGCTGCAACGTTCGTTAGGTAGCGTGTTGTGTTTACTGCGGGCTCAAGCCAAGCGAAAATGCGACGCGTGCGAACCCGCGTGACCGGACCAGGCATTAGTGAGTCCACGGACGGTCATTGTGGTAACCGCACCGTTCCGGCCCGAGGGTTCGGAGCAGGACGACCGACGCTGGCGCTGTGCGGTCTGCCGCGTCGTCGATCCTGAGGACCGTGGAAATACTGGCAGAATCTGTGGTAATCCATCGGACTTCGTGCCACGTCGGGTTATGCGGGTAATGACATTCCACAGAGGGTCCCAATTTGCCCGCGAGGTCGATTTCCATGGAACGGCCGACACGCATGGCGCTGACGCCATCGGGCTGAATCCACTGTCGCCCGACCTTTAGCACCCGGTTCGTACCTGTCCAGTTCACCCAACCCTGCATGTCACCAGCTACGCGCACACAGCCCTGCGGAGTTGTGCCGAAATCTAGGTGCCGTGCCGGGGCGCAGTACAAAGCTTGCGTCGAGGAGACGAGAGAATCGGCGTTCGCATTTAGGGGGCCTTCAAACCTCTCCGGCAAGATAGGGGTGCGAGGCAAGTACACTGCGCACGCGGTGACCGACAACGCTGCAGGAATAAGGAGGACGTGACCGTGACAGTGCCGCATGTCTCTTTTCTCCTCGTGATCCAGACCACTTGAAGTTCTGGTTTCATGGCGCATGGAGAGCGCGTGGTCTACCTAACGCCTTAGTTCAGTTGCAAAGGATTTCAAATAAGAGTGCGCGCGCA
>JAVHWA010000051.1:0-61520 GCA_032160165.1 Acidobacteriota bacterium | reverse complement strand
GATCGCTGTGCGCGAGGACCACACTGGTCCTGGCGAAGCAGTCAACACGCTGGCGGCGATTGATCTGAAGGACGGGAGCAAACAACGTGTTCTTGCTTCGGGAAACGATTTCTATTCCAGCCCGCGCATCAGCCCGGATGGCTCGCGCCTCGCCTGGCTCACATGGAACCATCCGAACATGCCCTGGGACGGAACAGAACTGTGGATCGCGGAGTTTGCCGAAGACGGAAGCCTCGCGCGGTCCATTCTTGTTGCGGGCGGTGTCGACGAGTCGATCTTTCAGCCCGAGTGGTCGCTCGATGGCGTCCTCTACTTTGTCTCCGATCGGAGCGGCTGGTGGAATTTGTATCGCCGGACGGAAGCCGGGACCGAAGCCGTTCACGAGAAAGAGGCCGAGTTCGGAATGCCACAATGGGTTTTTGGGATGTCGGCCTATGCATTCGAATCTGCAGAGCGCATCGTCTGCGCTTACATCGAAAAGGGCAGTTCGCGTCTTGCGACTCTGGACACGAAGACGGGCGTTTTGCAACCGATTGAGACCAGCTATACGGATATAACGTCGCTACGCGCTTCGCGAGGGCGCGCAGTCTTTCGCGGCGGCTCGCCCACAGTGCCGGCTTCGATTGTTGAACTCGATCTGGAAACCGGAAGCACGAAGACCCTGCGGCGCTCAAATGATCTCGGACTCGATCCGGACTTCTTTTCGATTCCTCAGGCGATCGAGTTCCCGACCGAGAACGGCCAGACAGCGCACGCCTTCTTTTATCCGCCGCGCAGTAAGGACCACATCGCGCCCGAAGGCGAATTGCCGCCTCTGCTGGTTAAGAGTCATGGCGGACCTACTTCCGCTTCGACCACGACGCTGGCGCTCGGAATACAGTATTGGACCAGTCGCGGCATCGGCGTACTCGATGTCAATTATGGCGGTAGTACCGGCTATGGCCGCGAGTATCGACGACGACTGAACGACACCTGGGGAATTGTCGACGTCGACGATTGTGCGAACGGGGCGCGCTACCTTGTCGAACGCGGCTTGGCGGACGCCAGTCGATTGATGATTACTGGTGGAAGCGCCGGAGGCTACACCACGCTGTGCGCCCTGACATTTCGCGAACGGTTCAAAGCCGGCGCGAGCCATTACGGAGTGAGCGACTGCGAAGCGCTTGCGAAGGAGACACACAAATTCGAGTCGCGATACCTGGATCGTCTGATCGGGCCTTACCCGGAACGCGCGGATCTATATCGCGAGCGCTCGCCAATTAATTATGTCGATCGGCTTTCATGCCCAGTGATTTTCTTCCAGGGGTTGGAAGACAAGGTTGTGCTTCCGAACCAGGCAGAGATGATGGTCGATGCGCTGCGTGCTAAGGGTCTTCCCGTCGCCTACGTGCCCTTCGAAGGTGAACAGCATGGCTTTCGTCGCGCAGAAAATATCAAGCGGGCGCTCGATGCAGAGATTTATTTCTACTCACGTGTTTTCGGATTCGAGTTGGCAGATCAGATTGAGCCAGTTCCGATCGAGAATCTGTAGGTTGGCCGGTGGCTCCCAGGAGGTCTCAGACGTCTGGCGCAAGAGGCAGGTAGAATAAGAGGCAAATCATGGCCGAAAATCAAGCAGTCGAAACCTGGGAGATCCACAACCGAATCAATCTTTATTTGCTCGACGCCGTTGACGCGGAGCACCTGAAGGATATCTCCGCGTCAAAGGGAAGAAACGTTGGTGAGCAATTCGCGCACATTCATAACGTTCGACTAATGTGGCTCAAACCAGCTGCGCCGGAGTTGATGGAGAAGTTGGTGCGAGTAGAAAAAGAGAACGCGATCGATAAGACCCTGCTGCGGAACTCGCTCAGCGATTCCGGCCGCGCGATGAGCAAGTTGCTTGCGCTCGCTATGGATTCGGGAGGGAAGGTGAAGGGATTCAAACCACACGCCACTGCTTTTCTCGGGTACCTGATCTCACACGAGTCGCATCACAGAGGGCAAATAGCGCTGACCTTAAAACAATCGCAGCACGCTTTACCCAAAAAGATCTCGTACGGAATATGGGAGTGGGGAGTGAGATGAAGATTGTCCAAGGTCCAAAGTCCAAGGTCTAATGTCACTTTAACGTTCCAGGTTTAAGGTTTAAGTTTGCAGGATTCAGGTTGGAGATTCGAGGAAGGGCGCGAACGCGAAACTCGAAAGTCGAAACTCAAAACTGACCTTGGACTTTGGACTTTGGACTTTGGACCTTGGACATTCTCCAATCGGGAACCGTAAGAAATGCACAAACGAATGACATTCAAACGCTATGCACTGATTATCTCTCTTCTGCTCTCGCTCAATACTCTCCCTATTCACGCTCAGCAGACGCCGAATCAGCCAACGGAAACGCTATTTTCAGAGAAGCTTCTTAAGGAGCTCAAACAGATCCAGGAAGCTGCGTTGGCCAGCGACTATGCCTACAAACAGGTCTCCCATCTTTCGAACAACATTGGACCGCGGCTGACTGGATCTGCTCAGGCGCAGGCCGCCGTCGAGTATGTAGCCGAACAAATGCGCACTCTGGGTCTGGAAGTAAAACTTGAAAAACTGATGGTCCCTCACTGGGTCCGTGGAGTCGAGACTGGCGAACTGGTCGAGTATCGGGGTCAGGCACCGAACACACCCCAGAAGATCGTTCTGACCGCGCTTGGGGGAAGCATTGCCACGCCCGCCGAAGGCCTTACAGCGGAAGTGGTAGTGGTGAACGACTACAAAGAGCTAAACGCGCTCGGCCGCGATAAGATCGCAGGGAAGATCGTCCTCTTCAACGTCCACTTTGATCGTCAGATGGCAGCGCAGGGATATGGCGGAGATGCATACGGTGAGGTGGTCGGCTATAGGGGCCTCGGCGCTAGTAATGCCGCGCGCGTTGGTGCGGTGGCTACTCTGGTCCGCTCCGTGGGCGGTTCGCAAAATCGCCTAGCTCACACGGGCGCGATGCGTTATGCGGCGGACGCGCCAAAGATTCCCTCCGCGGCGGTCTCTCCCGAAGACGGCGACTTAATCGCTTACCTTGCCAAGCAAGGGAAGGTGCGTATGCACCTGACGCTGACGCCACAGCAATTGCCGGACACAGTCAGCTATAACGTGATCGCAGACCTGAAAGGCAGCGACGAACCTGAACAGATGGTGATTGTCTCAGGCCATCTGGACTCGTGGGACCTCGGCACCGGAGCGATTGATGACGGGGCGGGTGTCGCCATCGCGATGCAAGCGGCGCAGACGCTCAAGCAACTCAAGCTGCGACCAAAGCGCACCATACGTGTCATCGCCTGGATGAACGAAGAGAACGGGCTCGTAGGTGGGCGGACGTACGCACAGGACAACGTCAACGAAATCAAGAACCATTACGCAGCCATCGAGAGCGACCGCGGGGCCGGCCATCCACTAGGCTTCGAGGCAAAAGTTGATCCGGCGGTTCTGCCTATGCTCGCTCCGGTCTCTGAACTCCTGCGCAGCCAGGGCGCAGGGTTGATGCAGCTCACTGAAGGAACAGAGGCCGATATCTCGCCGATCGCCGCGCGCGGCGTTCCCGCGTTCGGCCTGTGGCAGGACACGCGCACCTATTTCGATTATCACCACACGGCAGCCGATACCTTGGACAAAATCGGGCCGAAGGAGCTTCAGGAGAACGGGGCAGCGATGGCGGTTCTCGCATACGCGCTGGCGAATATGCCGAAGCCCCTGCCGCGTGTGATGCCGAAGCAGTGAGCGGTGGGCGGCCTTGACTCGGATCGCCGACGGCAAATCCAGCGCCCTGCTACTACCGTGGCTACGATCGACTTCATGTTCAGTCGCCGACATTTTCTACTTGGCTCAGGGGCGTTCGCGCTCTCGCCCGTGTTTTGCCGAATAGCTTCTGGTCAGCAGAAGTCCAGGACTCGGATAATCCTGCGCTTATTCAATAAAGTTTGCCACTAAAAGTCTAAAGGAATCCGAGCGGACCTTGGACCTTGGACCTTGGACACAAAGCGTTATGCGATTTGAAACACATAGACGTGCATTCCTTCGTGGCGCAATGGCCACCAGCGCGCTACTGGCCGTCGGTCGTGCCGCGTGGCCGTTGTCTTCGCTTGCAGCGGGGCTCAATCCCCAGCGGCGCTTCGCTCCGGTCAAAGTCTCGCGCGACCGCCTCATACGTGAAGTCGTTGGTCTCCGGCCATTTCGTCCCGAAGGCTTCGTCGTTGCAGCGGAACGAATTGGGGACAAGCTACTGGTGCACAACTACGGCCACGGCGGCGGAGGGATTACTCTCTCGTGGGGAACCGCCTCGCTTGCGACCGATCTCGCACGCGACTTTTTGTCGACACCACCACCTCGCACTCGGAGACCTGTAAAGCCGCGCCGGTTCGCAGTTCTGGGCTGCGGCGTCAATGGGCTTTCGACAGCCCGCATATTGCAGAGACGGTTTCAGGATGGGCCGGGAACCGTCACCATCTATGCGAAAGAACTTCCTCCGGAAACCACTTCAAACATCGCGGGAGGGTTCTGGTCTCCTACGTCCGTCTTTGATTCTGATTCTGCGACCGCAAAGTTTAACGAACAGTTCCGGCTCGCCTGCCGGTTATCAAATCGAGCCTTTCAATATCTTGTCGGTCCGGAATATGGTGTGCGATGGATCGAAACCTTTGAGCTGCATCGAGAGGAGACGTCGCTGGCTGACGAACTGCCTGGCGGCAACGACCTCTATCCGCAGAACGAGATTCATAAGGACGCCGAACACTATTTCGGATTTCCCTATGTGCGGCAATACAGCACCATGCTGATCGAGCCGCCGGTCTATCTCAACGCGCTGTTGCGCGACTTCTATAACGCCGGCGGCAAACTGGTGGTGAAAGAATTTCGAAGTCGAGAAGAGATCATGCGTTTGCCTGAGCAGGTAATATTCAACTGTACGGGCCTCGGCGCGCGCGCTCTTTTTGCGGACCAGCAACTGACACCGGTGCGCGGCCAGCTCGAGGTGCTGTTGCCGCAACCCGAGGTTGATTATTGTTATCTGGGCGGAGGCTATATGTTTCCACGCAGCGACGGAATCGTCCTTGGCGGCACGTGGGACCACGACGATTGGTCGCTGACGCCAAACCCCGAACAGTCGAAATCAATTCTAAACAGCCACGCAGAGATAATGAAGGGTGTGAAGGGTTAGGCTTGTCCAAAGTCCAAAGTCCAAAGTCCAAGGTCCAAAGTCACAATTCGTTCAAGGTTCAACGTTCAAGATTCATCGTTTAATGATCAATATTCAGTGGCGATGCCGAAGCGCGAGGTTTGATTCAGAAGCCGTAGTTTCCTGAGCGGACCTTGGACTTTGGACTTTGGACCTTGGACAAAGGGGTGTGCGGCTCCTCCCGGACTCAAGTGCCATCAACCGAGGTGAAACCGTGGATCAGTCTCCATTCGCGGCCTGGGAAAGCTTCTACGTCATCGTCGGCTCCTCCGGCGCGGCGCTGACGGGGTTGCAGTTCGTGGTGGTTGCGCTTATCGCCGAGTCGAAGCGACGAAGCACTCAGAAGGAGCTCAGCGCATTCAGCACACCTAACGTCGTGCACTTCTGCGCTGTGCTGTTGATGTCCGCTATTTTGAGTGCTCCCTGGCGAGGGTTGAGGAGTGCCGCTATCGTTCTCGGCGCTTGCGGGATTGCGGGTCTTTTCTACGGTCTATTGGTTTCACGGAGGACAGTGCGCCAGACTTCTTACCGTCCGGTGTTTGAAGACTGGCTTTGGCACGTCGTGCTTCCATTAATCGCATATGCCTTACTTTTGGTCTCGGCAATTCTCTTACCGAAGTATCCTCATCGAGTCCTCTTTCTGGTTGGCAGCACGTCGCTCTTACTTCTGTTCATAGGCATTCACAATGCCTGGGACGCGGTCACGTTCTTCGCCACTGGAGCACTAGATAAACCAATAGGAGAAACGGGCGCATCTGGAATTGACGATGAGCGGGTCTTGAACGCAGAGGTCGCGGATGGCGCAGAGAGCGCAGAGGAAGCGGTTTGAAAAAGTAGATCTCGAATCCTAATTACATCACGCTCAGCACAACGACGCGGGACCTTCATGTTTCGGCTTTCTTCTCTGCGACCTCTGTGACCTCCGCGTTGAAATGTCTTCGCGTTGGCCACCCGCTCGTAGGTTTGATTGTCGAGATTTAGATGGCGACTAAAAGCCCATGGAGGCGGCATGATTATTTGTTCACTGCGTTACGTTGTCGATTCCGACAAGGGGCCTGAGTTCGAACACTACGCGCGAGTGTGGATGCGACTGATTGAGAAGTATGGTGGAACCCACCTCGGCTATTTCATGCCGGCCGAAGCGCCACCCAGCACGGCTTTTAGTTTTCCCGGAATCGGTGAAGAAGGTCCGAATGACATCGCGGTAGCTATCTTTACTTTCCCCAACCTCGATGCGTATGAGAAATATCGCCGCGGGGTCGCACAAGACCCGGAGTGCCACGCGATCACCAGCCATTACGAACGGACAAAGTGCTTCACAAGATATGAACGTACATTTATGAGATCGGTGCCGCGGTGATATAGTCCCCCCGCGGGGAAGCTGCTACGCTGCTTCGTTGTTTTCGTTCGAGGTATCCAAAGAGTAAAAGGCATACGCGAAGTCTCGGACTGAATCAGAATGTGGCGGACTGTGGCTTCGCGAATTTAATCAGCCCTTGAGGCGAGGAAACATCTCATGACACAGCGATACAAGCGACTCCTGACTTGGACACGGAGGGTAACAGTCTTCCGTGCCTTCTATTTTGCCCTCGCTCTCTCTATCGCGT
The DNA here is from genome assembly GCA_032160165.1 of Acidobacteriota bacterium. Lineage (GTDB taxonomy): Bacteria > Acidobacteriota > Blastocatellia > Pyrinomonadales > Pyrinomonadaceae > QHXM01. Next base: position 54,722 of record JAVHWA010000051.1, on the reverse strand, counting down.
TCACCATGTCCGCATCGGTAGGCGCGGACACGAACGCAAACAAGGCGGATAAGTCCCCAACTGCCGAGTCCAGATCTACCACTCTCGATGGAGCCCGCATCCATTACGTCAACTATGGCAAAGGGAGCGAAGCGCTGGTACTGATCCACGGCTGGACGTGCAACATCGATAACTGGCGAGACCAGATGCCCGAATTCGCAAAGCGGAATCGCGTGATCGCGATCGATCTTCCTGGTCACGGCCAAAGTGATAAGCCGAAAGTGGCGTATACCATGGAGTATTTCGCCAGGGCGGTTGAAGCCGTCCTGCGCGATGCCAAGGTAAAGCGCGCGGTGTTGGTGGGTCACAGCATGGGCACTCCAATAGCTCGCCAGTTCTACCGAAAGTATCCTGAGAAGACGCTGGCGATTGTAATCGTAGACGGTGCGTTGCGGCCTTATGCGCCCAAGGAAATAATGGACCAGATGACTGCGGGTCTACGAAGTCCAAACTACAAGGAAACGGCTGGGCAGATGTTCGCCGGAATGATGGGACCGAATCTCTCGGCCGAAGCGCAGGCGAGAATCAAAGCTTCTTTTCTAAACACTCCGCAGTATGTGGTAGTGAGCGCAATGGACGGGATGGCCGATACAGCGATTTGGACAGAGGACAAAATCAATGTCCCTGTGCTGGCCATAATGGCAAGGAACCCGTTCTACCCTCCGGACGTTGAGCAGATCTATCGCAGCATAGCGCAAGACCTGGAGTTCCACATGTGGGATGGCGTCGGCCACTTCATCATGATGGAGAAGCCGAGTGATTTTAATGTGACGGTGTTGGCGTTTCTGGACAGGAAGAGGCTGTTGAAGCATTGAGTCCTTTGATCATTTGTTCATTGGGTCATTGATTCATTGATTCATCATAAACGCCTCCATCATGGAACAAGTTACATCGGCCTCAGAGACAGACTGCGAGCCGCATGATGATGAGGTCAGTACCGTAACGCGGTAGCGTCGGGGTAGACCATGCGGATCGCGAGCCCGAGTGATACACGCTCCTTAGCAATTTACTGCTCGAGAGACAAATCAGACCCGACGTTACCGCGCTACGGTACTGACCTCGTCGCCACGACGCTACGCGCTGACATGGCCGACTCGGGAGCGTCCGATTCTTCGATCAAACAATCACAAATCTCTCAATGACTCAATCTCTCAATGAATCAATGAACACATGAATCAATCTCTCAATGACTCAATGCTCAAATCCCTCGCGGCGGACGATGGCCAGCGACATGTCATCTACTAAGGGACACGCGCCGGCGAAGTCCTGAACGGCGCCCAGCACCGAAAAGAGCACGCCATCCGCAGGCCCTTTCTGCGACTTTCGTAGTTGCGCTTCGAGACGTGAGTGACCGAACTCCTCTCCCGCGGAATTGAGCGACTCGGTGATACCGTCCGAATAAATCATCAAGACGTCGCCCACCCCGAGTTCAAAGCGTCCAACCACGTACTTCGCGGACCGAAGCACTCCCAACAGCAAGCCACCGTCGGAAAGCAACTCCAAAGTTCCGTCAGCACGTAAAAGCAAAGCCGGCGGATGTCCCGCGCTACAGTACTCGACGGTTCCTGTTTCCGGGTCGACCTTTGCCAGGAACAGACTGGCCAGGGGCACAACGGATTTGTTGCCACAGATCTGGCGGTTCACGCCTTCAACGATCGCCGCCACATCTGAGGTCTCTGCCGCAAGCGAACCGACCAGGCTCACCAGGTGAGTGGTCCACATTCCCGCCGCCAGACCTTTGCCGCAGATATCCCCAAGCGTGAGCAGCACTCCGTCGCTCGTATCCTCAACGGTAAAAAAATCCCCGGGTAAATGTCGAATGGCGAATATCTCACTGGCAATTTCAAATCTTCCGCGACGAACCAGACGGGGCGCGCACAAACGTCTGTGCACCTGGGCCGCTTCGAAGACTTCAGTGTGCAGCTCAGCGTAATCTCGCTGAAGTGCCTCGAGTCTTGTTTCGAGGTCGCGGCGCAAGGGCTTGAGCGAGCGGCGCGGCCGGGATAGGTGGGCGCGAACATCGACTGCGCCCCGGGCAGCCAGGCCGGATCTGGGAGATGACTGACTCATGATGACCCTCAACCAACGAACTTATAACCAGTGCCATGGATGGTAAGTATGAAGCGAGGTTCTTCGGGATTTGGTTCGACCTTTTGACGTAGATGCACGATGTGCGTGTCGACTGTGCGCGTGTTGGGATAATTTTCGTAGCCCCAAACCGCATCCAACAATCGATCGCGGGTGAGCGTTTCAGCAGGATGAGCAACAAAGTATGCCAGCAAGGCAAACTCCTTAGCTGATAAGTCGATCAGGTTTCCCGCGCGGCGCACTTCATTGCTTCTAATGTTCACTTCGATGTCGCTGAAACGATAAACCTCCGGGGCCTGTGGCGACACACGTCTCAGTACAGCCTTGACGCGAGCCAACAGCTCGCGAATCGAAAATGGTTTGGTGACGTAATCGTCGGCGCCGAGCTCGAGGCCGACCACCTTGTCGATCTCCTGGCCACGCGCGGTCAGCATGATGACGGGGAGCGACGGCCGCTTGATCTTTAGTTGCTTGCAAACGTCCAGGCCGCTCAGACGCGGCATCATTACGTCGAGCACCACCAGGTCCGGATTGCCAGACAGCGCGCGCTCGAGTCCTTCGACTCCGTCGGCTGCGCTGATCACCTCATAGCCCTCGTATTCGAAATTGTCGCGAAGGCCTGCGACCATCGCGGGCTCGTCTTCGACAATCAGGATGCGGACCTTCTTCTCGGCAGTTCCCGGGGCAGGCTCCGATCGATCGCTACTTGCGTTGCCGTTCGAACTTTCGTTGAAATCGAGTTTTCGTTTCATAGCCAATTATCCTTTGCCGGTAAGGCCCTGATGCTTTGTTGCCACGCGGCGGCTTGCCCAGAAGATTAAAATTAGAACATCGCCCGGTAATCCAGGGCTTACCGCACCGGGGAGCGGCAAGCCGCAAGCTAAGCCGTCAATGGCTGCGGCCCGCCGGCCACCAGTGGCAACGACAGGGTAAACGTGCTGCCTTTCCCTGGCGTACTCTCTACCGCGATCTCGCCGCCATGAGCGTGGGTGATGTGGCGCACCAACGACAGGCCAAGGCCGCTTCCTTTTGTGTCATGGACCAGCGGATCGCCCGTTCGGTAGAACTTCTCAAAAATCTTCGATTGATCGCGCCGGCTGATCCCGATGCCGCGGTCAATCACCTCCAGCTTCACAGAGCTGTTCGCCTTGTATAACTTGACGCCCAGAAACTTCTCGTCGGCCGAATACTTGAGCGCGTTGTTGACCAGGTTGACCAGCGCGCGCGCGATCGCTTCGCGATCAACACGCATGGGAGGCAGGTCGGGATCAATACTCTCTTCAAGCGCAAAGCCCTGTTGTTCGATCTGATAACGATAGGCATCGAGTGTATTTCGGACCAGGTCCGCGATATCGGTCTGTCGAAATTCATATTCCTTGCGTCCCGCCTCGATGCGAGAAAAGTCGAGAATGTTATTAATCAGCGCTGTAAGTCGCTCGCTCTCTTTGCGAATGATGCGATAGTACTCATGCTTCTTCTCGGGCGTTGTTATACGTCCCAGTTCGAGCGTCTCGGCGTAGAGTCGTATCAATGCCAGCGGAGTGCGCAGCTCGTGCGATACGTTTGAAACAAAATCGGACTTCAGTCGGGCAAGCGCTACTTCTTTGCCTACCATATGCCGCGTTAGGACCAGACCGCCGATGATAAGCAACGAAAGACATCCCAGGATAATCAGACTTCGACGAACCCATGTTTGCCCCAGCGCTTCTACGCTTGTGCCCTGGTACTTGATACCCAGCGCCAGTCCGCGAAATATTTCATCGAACTTTCGTGAGACTTCCGGTTTACCTGTTCCCCATCCCGCCGTGGCTGCGAGCGGCTTAGGGTCTTTCCCCATTTCCGTCTCGACCGGGTAGATCATCATCGCCAATTGGTTTCCGCCCTGATCAACCAGCTTTTGTTTGACCATTTCTTCCAGCATTTCCGGGAAGAGAGTTTGTTTGAGGTAAGCTGGATCAAGGGAAAAGCCGGCAATCACCAAACGGTTCTTTGCGAGCTGAGGCAGAACGAAAAGTGCGGTCGCCATATAGACCTCTCCCTCCGATCGCTTGGTCGGCCCGACGGAGAACATGACGGGCCGCGTCTTCTTGTGCATCATCTGCACCAGTGATTGACCTGTCATGCCAAACCAGCCACGAAACTCTTCGGCCATCATCACCTGTTCTTCGTGGATATACTTGTCAGTTATCTGGTCAGGCTGAGTACGAATCTGCAATCCTTTCTCATCGTAAAGAAATATGTGAGTCATCCACGGACTCTTGGCGAGGATTTGGTCAAGTCTGTTCGCTTTTTCCTGAGGGTCGCTGTCAGGTGAGGGGAAGAGCTCGCGGGTCTCGTCGATCATCGAATAGACCTTCATGTTGATCTTCTTCTCGGTAATAGCGAGCATCTCCTGAAAATCACGATGGATGGCCGCCTGCAGCACCTTGTCACGTTCAAAGGTTTTCAGCTGACTATAGTTGACGTAAATCAGTGCTGCCGCCGGAAGGACGACGGCGAGCACCAGCGTCAACATCAGGCGGAACCGATTGAAGCCCCCGAAGAACTTTCTTTTCTTCAATTTCATTTCGACCTCTGAAGGAACTGGCGACATGTGGGCCGTAGGATACGCCTCTGGCTGTTAAGGCGTGTCAAGTGCAAGTAAAAATATGTTAAGAGTTGTGAAGTTATCAACCTCAGTCGGCAGGTGGCAGTTGGCAGTTGCCAGCGGGCAGTTGGCAGTGGGCGGTGAGCAGTGGCCGGTGTAGACTTTGAGTACAAGCTATTTGGAAGCACGTCCATCGAATGAATTCGTGAAGGTCTATCTCTCAAATCTTCCACTGCGCAGCCTTGGCGATAGTATACAATCGCGTTCCTTTGCGGATTGCCTCAGCTATCAGGATGGGTAGCCCTGAGGCTGTTCATGAAACTCGATAGTTGAAACTAGTGAACCGAGCAAGCGCGTAGACATGATACTCCAGCACACCATCGCCCAAACTTTCCAGTCTCCCAGTCTTCGCGTCCTGATCGGGGCGATCGCCATTGGCCTGCTCTACATACTGTGGAGAGAAGTGCGAAAGATCCCCGCCAAGCTGTTTACTCTCATGGCCACCGCCTTCGTGGACATGTTGGGACTGCTGATGATCATTCCGCTCCTGCCGTTCTACGTGAAGGAACTCGGCGGGTCGGGGATCAATGTGCTTGGGATGCACTTTGGAATCGGAATCATAATCGGATTCATCGTCGCGGCATTCACTTTCGCACAATTGCTGAGCGCGCCGATGTGGGGACGGTTCTCTGATCGCGTGGGCCGGCGTCCCACACTCCTCATTGCGCTTGGTGCGTCCGCCGTCGCTTATCTGATTTTTGGCTTCGCTCACTCGCTACTCCTGTTGTTCATCTCGCGAATCGTGCAGGGCGCGGGCGGCGGCACAGTAGGAGTGATCCAGGCCTACGTGGCCGACTCGACTGATCCTAAGGACCGCGCGCGAGCGTTGGGGTGGCTCTCGGCCACAACCAATCTAGGCGTGGCGCTGGGACCTGTACTGGGCGCCTTCGCCCTTTGGATAGGCAAGCACGACCTCATGCCTGGAGAAGGAACAATGGAGTTGGGACGCGCGGCGCCGGGAATTATGGCGGCAGCGCTTTGCGTACTCAATATGATTTTCGTCGCCCGTTATCTAAAGGAGTCGCGTGACTTCACTGACCAGGCGGCGGAAGGAGAGGTACGTCGCACATCGACGCAGGCCATCTGGCGTGTGGTCTCAAATCCCAGCGAGCCTGCGTCGCGACTTATTTGGATCTATGCGATTGCCATCGGCGCGTTCCAGGGAAGTTTTTCGGTGCTCGCGCTTTTCCTCAACGCGCGCTTCCAGGTGACCGAACAGACGATTGGCTATTTCTTTATGTACGTAGGCGCGATCTCTGTTTTCACTCGCGTGCTGCTGCTGGGACGAATGGTCGACTGGCTGGGCGAGGCGAATCTCTCGCGCCTGGGCATAGTCCTTCTGGCAGCCGGCGTTCTCGGGATGCCCTTGTCGCAGAACCTATGGATGCTCGCGATAGCGGTCGCGCTGATTCCTTTGGGCACAGCGTTTACTTTCCCCTGCGTGACCGCATTGCTATCGAGAGTGACTGCTACAAGAGAACGCGGCCTTTACATGGGAGTCCAGCAGACATACGGAGGCGTCGCTCGAATCGGGGCACCGCTCTTCTTCGGCTGGGCGTTTGACTCGCTCGGCGTCTCGGCCCCCTACTTATTCTCTTCGGCCTTCATTCTCCTGACGCTGTCTCTGGGATTCGGGCTCGATAAGTATGCCAGGCCGGAGCGGTCCTTGGAGCAGGTGGCCGATAAGTGAGAGGCGTCTTAGCAGTGACGAAAGAGGGGCCCCGACTCAAGCTGCCATCACCTCTCTGATCTTGCGCGCCAGATCGTCGGGCGTGAATGGCTTCTGTAAAAAGGCGGCGCGCCCATCCAGGACACCGTGATGAACGATCGCGTCATCGGTGTAGCCGGACATGTAAAGCACACGCATCGCAGGCCGAGTACCCGCTAAACTTTCCGCCAGTTCGCGCCCGCCAAGCTTCGGCATCACCACATCGGTGAGCATCAAATCAATGACCCCTTTGTGCTGCTGAGAGAGCTTCAGGGCCTCGCTGCCGTTACTGGCATCCAGCACGCTGTAACCATTCGATTGCAATATCTCGTGCGCCAGGCAACGCACCGCTTCTTCGTCCTCAACCAGCAGGATTGTCTCTGAGCCATTGAGCTGTTCGGTCTGGCTCGTAGGTAATTCGAGCTCCGGGACCTGCTCGTCCACGCGCGGAAGGTAAATCGAGAAGCACGTTCCGCGATCGGGCTCGCTCTTCACGGTGATGCTCCCGCCTGACTGCTGCACTACGCCGTAGACGGTGGAAAGGCCGAGGCCTGTGCCTTTTCCTTTCTCCTTGGTTGTGAAGAACGGCTCGAAGATGCGAGCTTGAATATCTTCGCTCATCCCCTGTCCCGTATCCGTCACCGAAATCATCACGTACCGCCCCGGTTCGACGGATCGAACTCGCCCGGCGTCATCGGAGTTCAGCTCCACGTTTGTTGTCTCGATTGTCAGGCTGCCACCGGTGGGCATTGCGTCGCGCGCATTGACAGCCAGATTCATAATCACCTGTTCGATCTGGCCAGGGTCGGCCTTTACGCTTCCCAGCTTCGCTTCGAGTGTAGTGGTCATCACCAGGTGCTCGCCGATTAGACGGCGAACCATCTTATCCATGTCGTTGACGACCGCGTTGAGGTCCAGAGTCTTGGGCTGCAAAACCTGCTTTCGACTGAAAGCAAGAAGCTGTCGCGTCAAAGACGTAGCGCGCGTGGCAGCCTTTTTTATCTCGTCAACGTATCCAAGCGTGCGTTCGTCGGCTTGAGGACCAATGCGACGCTTCCACAAATCTGCGTAGCCTATTACTACCGCCAACAGATTGTTAAAGTCGTGGGCGACCCCTCCGGCCAATTGGCCGACGGCTTCCATCTTCTGCGATTGCCTGAGACGTTCCTCACTGTCACGCAGGGCTTCTTCCGCTTTCTTGCGCTCCGTCACGTTGCGCGAGTTTACGACGATACCTGCCACGTTCGGTTCGTGAAGCAGATTTGTGGCAACCGCCTCGATGTTCAGCCAGCCCAGATCGCGATGCCGAATGCGCAGTTCCACCGAGCGAGTTTTGCCTGGGGCTTCACAAATCGACGCGATGGCTTCCGTAACAATCGTCTGATCTTCTGGATGGACCAGCTTGTGAAGTTTCATTCCCATCAGCTCCAGGGGCGCATAGCCAAAGACCCTCTCAACCGAAGGGCTGAAGTAAAAGAGCTTTCCGCTGGGTGACATAATCGTAATGGCATCAGTCGCGTATTGGACTAGAGACACAAATCGCGCCTCGCTCTCGCGTGCGGCTTTTTCTGCAAGCAGACGAGTATTTTGACGAACGGCGACGATCTGTCTCACAACTACCAGCACCGTGATGAGGAAGGCACCCATGATCAACCAGATGATCGGCCCAAACCCATTCCCGCTTCCATGTGCATAGGTGACATAGAGCAGAAGTCCGTAAGCGACGCCGACGGCCGCATACGGCAGCCAACTGAACGGCAGTTTTTCACGACCATCTATCTCGGCAGCCTTTGCGTTTCGTGCACTTCGGTATTGGTACTGCGCCGCAATTGCCATCGACACGAAGCCCATCATGTAGAAGCAATCCGGCCACTGCCCGCCGAAGTACGTGCTTTCCAATGTCTGGTATGAATAGCCGAAATCGGCAACCGCATCAAAAAAGATTGCCACCGTGAGAATTCGTAAGGCGATGCTTACGCCCCTTGGGGGCCGCCTCATAATGACCGCGATGACACCAAAGAGTAGGACTGTGTTGGCGGCGGGGTAGGCGAGCGTTACAAAGGTTTCCATTGCGCTGGAGTGTTCTGCCTGTGCTACCGGCCTCAACACCACATACCAAATCACGATCGTAGCGCCCAGCATTACTGTTCCGGCATCCAGTAGGAATGTAAGACGCGATCGTCCGCCGCGTGCCATGGGAAAAGATAACAGCCCCACGAGGCAGATCGGGTAATACATCAGGAACGGCAGGTCAGCCCACGTTACCGATAAATCTTCCCCGGAAACCAGTTCGTAGTACGCCCAAAGGCTATTGCCGATGACATACATCAGGAACGCCAGGGCGAGGATTCGCCATGCCCTGCGTGTACGCCTATCCAGGTTCCGATGTCGTGATGCCCGCCAAGCCATGACCGTCATGCCAAGACTGATGAGCGGTTGGGCGATGTCGGTCACCACCGTTTTGATGTCGTCCCCGGGCCGCACGAAACTAATCCAGGAAATGTATGCAAGCGCGAAAGCGGCGAGGATGGTTGTAAGCACGCCTCCCCAATCGCGGTTCCATGACCACAAGGTGAAAGAGTTGTCTTTAGAGGCCTCGTTTTCAGAACTCATCTATGTGACTCGATTCTTCAAATATTTAAAACGGTATTCAGCTCCAACCAGGGATGCGAAGCTGGAAGACGCGGCGGGGCGATCAGGTAGTTATCAGAAGTTGAAGCCGTAGAAAATCCCGATGGAGTTGTTGCCGCGGCCATGGTTCCCGGTGTTGTACCCGAGATATAGGGCGCTCCTGGGTGAAACTGCTATCCCGACGCCCGTCGCCAGATAGCCAAGATCATTATTGCCGCTCGACCAGTCCGTTACGAAAGTTAAGTGTTTGCTCAGCGGCTGCTCGTAACCCAGCAGTACTCCGTGCCTGGTCGTGCCCTCATCGAAAGCACCGACCAAACCGTACGCGCCCGCTGTGAGCCGTGGACCGAACGAGCCCTTGACGTTTTTGCTGGCGACCCCGTAGATCATTCCGCGCGTGCTGCTGGAGGCACGATGGGTCACGGGAACAAACAGCACTAAGCCCGCCACGGCTGCAACGGCTTTACCTTCATCGTAGAAAAACTTCCATTTGAAATTCGGTTGAAGCTCGACCGGCTCGTTAGGTTCGGTGCGGACATAGAAGGCGTTTAAGCCCACCTCTGTACGTCTGCTCAGCCCATAGACGGCTCGGGAACCGTAGAGTTGGTATCCGCCTGATTCGTATGACGACAGATGGGCCATAAAGTCGGCTTCGAGATAGAACCGTCCGCGTGCGACCACGTCGGTAGAAGGTATATTGAAGACTGTCGACTGGGCTGATGCGGAATAGGCGCCGCATGACAGCAATCCGATGATAGTTAGGACGACCCTGATTCGGGCTGAGAGTAGGATGGACAATTGTTTCCTTTCACTGACTGGGGGCTGGCTAGAGCGTTGGAAGATTTTCTTCGCGTGACGTGGCGCACCTCAATACCCGGCAGAATGCCCCAGGAGGTTGGGCATTAAGGGAGGAGGTGAGAGGCACTCCGCCACGTAGCGGAGACGAACGGCCCCTATCAGGCTTTGAAAGCATTTGATGTGCCGCCGACGACTGGCCCGAAGAATTCGTAGCCGCGCACGCTGCTCGCTTGCTTCCACAATCTCGCGGCTCGTAAGATTGTGGCGCTGATGACCGACGACTCAATCAATTCCAGGGCGGTTGTGCTCTTAAGCGGCGGCCTCGACTCAACCACGACGCTCGCGATTGCGAAGAGCGAGGGATACGATGTTTACGCGTTGACGTTTCGCTATGGACAGCGTCATGAGGTGGAGATCGAAGCAGCTCGAGCAATCGCCGGCGTCTTCGGAGTGATCGACCATGTCGTGGTTGAAATCGATTTGAGAGTGTTCGGCGGATCGGCTCTGACGAGTGAGATCGAGGTCCCGAAGGACCGCGCGGCGGAAGAGATCTCAGCGGGAATCCCCGTCACCTACGTACCCGCGAGAAACACGATATTTCTTTCCTTTGCGCTTGCCTGGGCCGAAGTGTTGAGCGCCAACCACATCTTCATCGGAGTCAACGCGCTCGACTATAGTGGCTATCCCGATTGCAGACCCGAATACATCGAGGCGTTTCAGCGGATGGCTGATCTGGCTACGAAATCCGGAGTTGAGGGAAAGCAAAGGCTGAAAATCCATATGCCTTTAATCGATCTCTCGAAAGCCCAGATCGTACAGAAGGGAATTGAGTTGGGCGTCGATTATTCCTTGACTGTCACCTGCTATGATCCGGGAGCGGAAGGCGCCGCATGCGGAAGGTGCGATGCTTGCCAACTTAGGCTCAAAGGATTCGCAGAGTGTGGCTTGTCAGACCCCGCCAAGTACCAGCAGGCTTCATCGGTGATGAATGAGCTATAGCGTAAAAGAGATCTTCTATACGCTGCAGGGCGAAGGCGCCAATACTGGCCGGGCCGCCGTCTTCTGCCGATTCGCCGGATGCAATCTTTGGACAGGACACGAAGCGGATCGCGAAACCGCCGTGTGCAGGTTCTGCGATACCGAATTCGTCGGCACTGATGGGCCCGGTGGAGGACAGTTCTCGACCCCACAAGATCTCGCACGCGCAGTCGCCGACAAGTGGCCCGAACACACCTCTTCGACGGGGCTTCCGTTTGTTGTTTGTACCGGCGGCGAACCGCTTCTGCAAATGGATGACGAGCTTGTCGACGCCTTTCACGATGCCGGTTTCCAAATAGCTGTCGAGACCAACGGAACTCGGCCCGCTCCGGAAGGAATAGATTGGGTGTGCGTCAGTCCCAAGGTCGCGGCGGACCTGGTTCTGCGTACCGGGAATGAGTTGAAGCTAATTTTTCCGCAGGCAGGAGCTGAGCCGGCGCGTTATGAGAGTTTGGACTTCGAGCACTTCTTCCTTCAGCCCATGGATGGGCCCGGGAGGGAAGAGAACACTCAGCTTGCAGTACGCTACTGCCTGGCACATCCGCGATGGCGGCTGAGTCTCCAGACTCATAAATTATTAGGAATACCCTAGGGAGTTTTGAGTTTTGAGTTTGGAGTTTAGAGTTAGAGTTCAGGGGTCCGGGCTCAGAGCCTGAACGTGTCGCGATTTGCCGGCGACAGATCAAACCAGGAACGCGGAACTCCAAACCCAGAACTCAAAACTAAAAACTCAAAACTGGTCTCACCGTCCCAGCCGCCACAACATCACAGCGCCGATCGTCAAACCGATCGCGATAACTGTACGGCGCACGAATGTCCTTCCCAAGCGACGCGCTGCGGTTGCGCCGAAATACCCACCGCCAATTGCAGCCACAGCCATTAGCAGAGCATCTGGCCAATAGACCAGCCCGGCTATGCTGAAGCCGATAACCGCCACGAAGTTGATGCAGATCCCAAGAAAGTTTTTTATTCCGTTCGCTTTGTGAATATCTGAAAGACCAAGCAGGCCGAGCGCCGCCAACATCAAGATCCCGTTCCCGGCGCCGAAGTATCCACCGTAGATTGAAGAAAAGAATTGAAAGATGATCGCACCGATCCACCACCGCGCCCGAGGACGAGCGGCCGGGGCTTCGGTACCGAGCCGACGCGTAACCGGTCCCTGCAGCATGAAGAGGCCGGTCGCGAATAAGATGAGGAAGGGAACCAGCCGAGCAAACGTCACCGACGGTGTCAGGATCAGCAAGCCCGCTCCGAACGCTCCACCTATCACGCTCGTGATTCCGAGTCGTATCAGAATCAAGCGGGTGTCTTCCATCTCTCGCCGAAAGCCCCACATGCCGCCAAACAGACCGGGCCACAGAGCAACCGTCGAGGTCGCGTTTGCCACTTTCGGATCAAGCCCCAGCCAGAGCAAAACTGGAAAGGTGAGAAGTGTTCCCCCTCCGGCGATCGAATTCATGATCCCGCTCAGAAAGGCGGCGGCGAACATGATGACTCCGTGGAGGAGTGTCGGGTCCATAGATTGGGATCAGCTGACCGCTCGCTGAGGCAACGGCTGAGTGGCGAAGAAATCGTGGTAGAAGCGCTTGGTGTATGTCTCTATCAGGTGAGCGACGCGAGATGGGTCTGTCGACCGCACGATCAGTCCGGCGTGATAGCGCTTATTCAAACGCCAGACTATCTCTTCATCACAGTACGCAGACGTATCAGGATGCTTCTGGCGCGCGAGCGATACGATGAGGCCGGCATAGTCGCTACGTACCTCGGGCAGCTTGTAATCCTGGTCGCTGTTAGTGACTTCAATCTTGGCCCATTCGGCCCAGAGATTGATGCCCGACGCGGCTTCAACCAACTCGACGATGTTGGCGCCGCCTACGCGTGCGGATGTTTCCAGGAAATAGAAACGTCCGTCCTCGGCTGCCTTGATGAATTCAGTGTGAGAGACGCCTCGAACCAGTCCCATCGCTCGGAGGATCTTTCGATTGAGAGAAAACAAGGCGAGCTCGTCCTCGGACCGATGTGCAATGGTCGAAGTTGTGAAGACTCCGCCGGCGTGCGCCACATCGAGAGGGGTGGAACCGTATTTGTGCGCGCGCGCGAAGACGACATCTCTGTCGCAAACGATCGAATCGACATGAAAGATATCTCCGGGCACGAACCGCTCGAGCACATAGAACGACTGGCGATCACCCAACTCCGTAAGCGCAGGCCAAAGCTCGGAAGGGGAGTCAATCCTTCTGATGCCGGTAGCGGAAGCTTCGCACCGTGGCTTTAAAAGCCAGGGCGAGGGAACACGGTCCATATATTCGCGCAGTTGTTCGTAGTTAAGGACGTGAACGAAATCGGGAACGGGGATCCCGGCTTCGTCGGCGCGAAGTCGCATCGCCAGCTTGTCGCGGAAGTAGCGAGTTGTGGTATCGCCCATCCCAGGGACCCGCAGATGTTCGCGCAATGTTGCCGCCGTCTCCAGGTCGAAATCATCAAGCGGCACGATCCGATCGATCGTCTCGGTGCGGGCAAGATAGCTGACGCCGCTGATTGCGTCTTCCAGCTTCCACTTCTTGTGGACATCGGGTATGAGGAAGATCTCGTCTATACTCTCTCGCGGCCAATCGGACTCTGCCAGACTCTCGGAGGTGAGCAGAAGGACACGGCAGCCCTGGCGCTTGCACTCGCGAAGGAACTCCTCGCCCTTTTCATAGCTCGCCAGACAAAGAATGGTCAGCGGAAGCGGTTCCGTCATTCCGAATCTCCTTCGTACGATTTCGGGAAGCGCAGGGCAGTGGAGTCAGAACCCCGACGAGTCGGGGCAGCGTCGGGTATACAATGCGGGGCGCGAGACTCAACGGTATCCAGCTCGTTGCCACCGCAATACGATATAGACAAGTCCTACCCGACGCTATCCCGATAGCTCGGGATACTGACCTCGTCATCACGCAGCCCGCAGTCGGGCATCATAGCGGGACTGGGGAGCGTTTCCAAGTAAACTTTTGGTTCCATCTGGGCGTTTCAGTATCATACCTGGCCCGACAAGGTATCTTCGTTGTCCATCGTCCATTGTCCTATGATCTCATTTTCACCGCGGCTTAAGCCCGGTGATAGCGCTGATACTTTGAATCCACGGTGAGAATGAGACAGCATGAATGGTAGAAGGAGGAACCGATGGAGGCTTCAATCTTCCAACTCAACTGCTCGGATGGAGGCGTTCCCAAGCTTCCAGTGCGAGAAGCGCAATTGACCATGACCGGCTTGTCCTGCGACAGGCAGGAGCATCCTGACATTCATGGCGGCCCCGGGCGGGCCCTTTGCCTCTACTCCATGGAACGCATTCTGGAGCTACAGGGCGAAGGACATCCGATCTATCCGGGCTCGATCGGCGAGAATGTGACGGTGCAAGGCATCGACTGGTCTTTGCTCGAGCCGGGAACGCGCCTGACGTTGGGCGATGATGTTGAAATCGAGATTACTTCGTTCGCCGGACCGTGTGCTGCGATTCGCGGGTCATTCGCTGGGGGCGCTTTTGAACGCGTCTCGCAAAAACGTCACCCCGGCAACTCCAGGGTTTACGCGCGCGTGATCACGTCCGGCCGACTGGAGGTCGGGCAAGCCGTGCGAGTCGTGCGCGGCAGGTGTGAGCGGGATTAAGACCGGAGGACATGATGGGACGTATTGACGGAGTAAATCCAAACGAGGTCGAAAGCTACATCAAACACGTGCTTGATGCGCAAGAGAAGAAATGGGGCGCTCCGCTCCTCAATCATGTTGTGTATGCGCGACGGCCTACAATCTTTCGCGGCGCACGCGGGATGTGGACTGGAATCGACGGCTCGGGTTTGATCGACCCGGCGCTCAAGGCGCTGGTTAACCGCCGTGTCGCCTCGCTTAATGGCTGTGAGTTTTGACAGGACATTAACGCTGCCGTGGGCAGCGAGCTGGGGGTTTCGAACGAGAAGATAGAGGCGCTTACGGAATATGCGAGCAGCCCGCTGTACGACGAAGCGGAACGGACGGCGCTTGAGTATGCCGACCGGATGACGATCACCGGGCTTGATGTGAGCGATGAGTTTTTCGAGAGACTGCGAACTTTTTACGACGACGATGCGTTGGTTGAATTGACCGCGGTAATCGCCTGGGAGAACGCCTCCAGTAAGTTCAATCGCGCTCTTAGAATTCCTTCTCAGAAGTTGTGGAAGCGGTGATCGCATTTGGAGTGCGGCGGCTTGGCGCCGCTTTCGAGAGCTGCTTCCAGCGGGGCTTGCTAGTAACGTGAGCGCCAGCCTCCGGGTCAGAACCACCTGCGTCAGCGGGTGGGTTCTAGGGCGATGTTAGGAATCCTCCGCTAACGCGATAAAACTCCGCACGGCAACCCGCCCGCTGACCCCGACAGATCGGGGGTTCTGACCCGCGGGATGAGCCGCTCAATCTATATCATCCGCTCGCTTGCATACCACGCCGGCGACGGAGGCTCTGAAGAGTTTTTCGATTAGGAGTACCAGATGAAGAAATTGATTTTGCTCATGACCATTCTGCTCGCGGGTCTCTTGAGCGCTCAACAGAGAACTGCTTCGCCGACCGCCTCGCTGGTCGAAGCCGAACGCGCCTTCGCCAAGGCCTCGGTTGACAGAGGCATGCGCTCGGCCTTCCTCGAAAACCTTGCCGAGAATTCCATAATCTTTCATCCCGGACCCGTCAGCGGGCAAAAGTGGTGGCGCGACCGGGCGGTCCGTCCGGGAGTTTTGTCGTGGCAGCCAATCTATGCGTTCGTCTCCGGTTCGAATGATCTGGGATACACCACCGGGCCATGGGAGTTCAGACCAAAGAGTCTGGCTGACGAGCCCGTCGCGTTCGGCAATTTCGTGTCTGTCTGGAAAAGGCAGTCCGACGCCACATGGAAAGTGGTGTTAGATCTTGGATCCGAGAACCCTGCGCCTGCGGGTGCGCTTGGAATCAAGTTTGCCGCGGACTCCCACTCGACGGTAAAGAGCCGAACCGCACTTCAAACCGAGAGCGAGCGGAACGTGCTCTCGATGGCGGAGATGGAATTCGTCAAAGCCCTCAACTCGGACGCCACAGCCGATTCGCTCGTGAAGTATTTGGCCGACGATGTTCGCGTGTTTCGCATGAACGCTTTCCCCGTTATCGGAAAAGCAGCAAGCGGCGCAATACTGGCGGCAAATCCCGGAACGCTTTCCTTACATGTAGCCGGCACCGAAGTTTCACTTGCGGGTGACTTGGGATACACCTACGGCACGTACGAAATGAAAGACCGTCGGAGTGGTGAGAAAAAAGAGAACGGAAACTACCTCCGCATCTGGAGAAGGGAACCGAGAGGGAAGTGGAAGGTCGCGCTGGACCTGTTGAATCCGATTCCTCCGCCGACTGCTAGTTGAGGAAGACGAGATCCACGGAGGACCCCCAATGGGAATTGAATACCGCTACGCAACCAGAGAATTCATTGTGAGCGAAAATAATTCTACTTCCGAGGTATACAAGGTTGGAACAAATAAATATTTTCATGCATTCGGGCCGGTGAGTCTAGAGACCCTGCGTTCCCAAGGCTGGGAGCTGGTGAGTACCGGTCCTCTTGAGAATGAACAAAAAGAGTTTGCCGGGTGTCATTGCGTCTTCAGAAGGGAAAAGGTTAAGTGAGGCTTCTGTTCTTGCGCCAGAGGAGAATGAAATCCCATCCCACAAGTACGGCACCGAGCGTGCTCGAGCTGACGCCTCGATAGCGGAGCCCTCCTTCTCTTTCGGGTATTGGGGAAATAGTACTTTCACAAAAGACCTAACTCAGCCAGTGAGGAGCGGACGCTCCTACGTTAACTGGAAAGTTAGGTCTTTAGAACTGAAATATTGGTACACCCGGAAGGACTCAAACCTTCGACCTTCTGATCCGAAGTCAGACGCTCTATTCAACTGAGCTACGGGTGCATGTTTCCGCTGTGTTGCCGTGGCTACTTAGCAGCCGCGGGCTTGGGCGCGACGTCCTTTTGGATGTCGCGGCGGAGAAAGCGCACCAGATTGTTGATCTGTTCAGGAGTGAACTTGTCCTTGAACGACGGCATCCCCTCCCCGCCCTTACTGATCTGTTTGGCAAACTCTTCGTCGGTATGCTTAAGCGCATGCCCTTCCAGCAGGCTTGGCACCTTCAAAGGCTTTCCTTCGATCTTCACCATTCCGCCGGTGCCATTCTCCTGATGACAGTTAGAGCAAACCTGCATGTAGTTCCGACGCGCCACGGCCAACTCGTCTTCGGGTGTTGCGCTCGCTTTGGGCGATGCGGCTGGTGAAGGCTGCGTTCCATTCGATGTTTGATTGGTAGTTGTGGTCGAGTCGCCGCACGCTACTAAGAAGACGCTAAGCGCGATCGCCACAATAGATATTTTGACAAGCTTCATCAGTTGTTTTATCCCCGACGCGCCGGCAAGGTCCGACGCCCGCAGTCATATGTTGGAGCGAGCTGAGTATAGACCAGTCGCGTTGTGGGACGCAAAAGCTTGAAAAGGGTGGTCCTGGTGCACTTTGAGTTGGGGCTTGGTTGGGGAACCTTGGCGCTCTCTCCATCACTTCAGCGCTGCTACCCATTCGGCGATCTCGCGCTTCTCGCCTTCGGAGAGCTTATTCGCATAAGACGTCATCGGAGGCTCCAACTCATAAGCGACAGGATCGTTGAGCAAGGCGATAATGTCTTCGACTGTCCGGCGCGGTTTCGAGCCGACGCCCAGGAGCTTCGGATTTCGTGCCGCGCCCTGCCCGCGCACGCCGTGACAAGAGGAACACCATGCGACGTAAGACTCAGGCGGCGGGACAGGATTGAAGGGCGCGTGTCGAAAAGCTATCTCGTCAGCCTGCTGCTTGTTTAGCTGTTCTCGAATCCTGGGGTCGGTCGCGTCTTTGACGTAAGCCAATACTGTCAAAACCGTGAAGAGCAAAAACCCGAGTGAGAAGAGTATGACCCCGACCGTACGTCGAGGATGCGCCATCACCTTGCGGAGCGGCCTCGGATTTAGAAAAGGCAGCATCGCCAGCCCAAAGAGAATCAGACCCGGCAGCGCTACTGCTACCACTGAAGCTGCGCGGCCGGGAAGATACTTGAGCATCTGGAACAGCCAGAGGAACTGCGCTCCGGGACGTGGAAGGTAACCTGGCGCCGCTGCGTCCGCGGCCGGGCCCAGTGGTGCGAAATATTTGGTCGCGTATATCGCGAGCGCGGCGAAGACCAACCCAGCCGCGACCGCGTTTCGCACCACCTGACGGTGCATCCAAACTTCCAGCCGCCGTTCTTCGGCCGCGCTGACCCAGGCCCGTTCACGAAAAACGAAGAGACGAGCGGCCAGCACTGACAGAATTAAGGCAGGAATGATCAGGGCGTGAAGCGCAAAGAACCGCGCCAGCGTGAGCGGGGAAATCTCCTCGCCGCCCAGCAGCCACTCGCGGGCCGCATTGCCTATAAAGGGCAAACCTCCCGCGATCCCTTCTGTCACGCGGGTGCCAAAGAATGCTCGCGTGTCCCAGGGCAGGGAATAGCCGGTGGCTCCAGCAGCGAGAATCAAGCCAAGAAGTATTACGCTCGCCATCCAACTGACAGGACGGCGGCGATAGGTCGCACGCCAAAACATCTGCGCGAGATGAAGGACCAGTGCTAGCGTCAGCCACTGTGATCCATAGTGGTGGAGCGCGCGAAGCCATGAGCCTGCAGGCACGACCTTCTCAATGTATGCGACAGTGGTGTGCGCGCTTTCCGTGGAAGGAACATAATAAAACGCCAGCAGCAGGCCCGTGACCACCTGCAGCGCCAGCAGCATGACGACTACGCCCGCAGTCGTTCGTGCCCAGGCTTCAACACCGCTCGATGGCTTGTCAATTAGCGTTCGCTCGATGTCTCCGAGCGTGGTCCAGCGCGCGATCCAGTTCTTCTTCGGCGCGTCGTCAATTGTCGAGTCGCGAGATTCGCTCATCGGCGCACAATTCGCTCCTCTGTGTTGTTCACATAAGTTTGATACTTGACCTGGAGAACGCCTTCCTTTTCCCGCGTTGGCAGGGGATCGAGGCCGCGCTGGGATGGACCGCGGGACCGTTCGCCATCGGAAGTAAAATAGCTATCATGGCAGGGACAAACAAACTCGTTGTCCTCTGCACGCCATTCGACGTTGCATCCTTCGTGGGGGCAGATGCTCGACAGGACCGTGTTGCCTTTATTAGGAAGAATGTAAACGAAGTGCTCTTCAACCGTATTGGCCCATCCGGACTGATGTTCTGTGACGACGCTTCGCCTGATCGGCTTTTCGCCCTTTAACTCTTCCATAGGTCCGATGTCGCTCCAGTCGGCCTTCTCAGCTGTTTTGGCCGGGCGCAGGAAGCGATAGGCGGCGGTCACCACGGTGCCGGTGATGGCGGCGAAGATACCGAAGGGGATTAGAAATAGAATTTGTCTGCGGCCCTTATCGGGTTCACGGTCTTTGTGCTTCGGGCTTGGTTCGGTCGTGGTCATGATGTTGAATCTATTCGAGTCCTGATGGGTTTACGAGTCGTGCATGCGATCTCGACTCGCTAGACATTTTGTTTCCTTAACTCCAGAATAGCTTTTTCGGTTGGCGCGCATTCTATCCTAATCGGTCGAAGTTGTGCGACCATTTTCCTAACGACATAATACCGCGAGGTTCAACCCAGCATGAGTACCGACGAAAAACAGGAAGACGTGCCCTATGGCTCATTACGGCTGGCACCTATCGCCGACGAGACGATCAGACCTCAGCCCAAGCTCCCAAGGCAGTTTGTTAGTTTCACCTTTTACCGGGCGCGCCCGGAGTGGCGTCTGCTTCCCGAAATCGAGAAACAGAAAGGCAGACAGGAATTCGTCAAGGTAGTCGAAGCGTTCCAGCGCGATTTGTTAATTCACACATATTCGCTCGTGGGATTGCGCACCAATGCCGAATTGATGACGTGGCGAATCGGCTACAGTCTGGAACCGATCCAGGAGATGACCTCGCAACTCAACCGCACAGGCATGGGCAAGTACCTGGAGGCGACGCAGTCGTTTCTCTCCATGACAAAGCGGTCGATGTACATTGACAAAGACAACCCCGAACACGCGGAAGATCGACTGCACATCGTGCCGGGACAATCGAAATACCTATTCGTCTATCCGTTCGTCAAAACTCGAGAGTGGTACGCGCGCTCGCCCGAGCAACGCCAGGAGATGATGGACGAACACATTCGCATAGGCTCGAAATACCGTTCGGTAAAGCTGCACACCACATATTCCTTTGGCCTGGATGATCAGGAGTTCGTAGTGGCATTCGAGACCGATCAGCCATCGGACTTCCTCGACCTCGTCCAGGAGCTGCGAGAAACCAAGGCAAGCTCCTTCACGTTGCGCGATACTCCAATGTTTACGTGCAGACAGCGAACCGTGGCGGAGTGCCTGGATGCGATTGGTTAGGAACGCGGAGACAAAGAGACTCTGAGATATTTAGAGAAGGAGCAACCCTGATGCGGAATGGCGAACGTTCGCGATTACAGGGGACTCCGTGTTTATCGAGCGGCGATGGACGCCGCGATCCGCCAGTGAAACGGAAGAAACACGTGTCTGGCTAGAGTTAGCTCATCGGTGCGGATACATGTCGCAGATCCACACGGATTCAATAGACGAAGTGCACGGTGTAATCATTGGACAACTTGTGAACATGTCGCGTAATGCAGAACAGTGGATAATTCGCTAGCGCAAGCCGGGCACTCAGTCGCAACCAAAACACATCGACAAGTCGGATCTTGGCTCGGTGTTTTTGCAGCATTTCACGGTCGCCAGCGCCGAGTACTCGCTCTCCTCCTGTTCCTCTTCGTCTGGCCCTCGCAGCAACCGGCCTTCTCTCAGCGTCTCTCCATCTCCGCATCTCCGCGTCGCCCGGTTTCGCAGTCACTGCCCATCCGCGAGTACCTGTGGTACGAAGCAGAAAACATGCAGGGCTTCGATACCAACCAGCGACATGAGCCCGTGTTGAATCCATCGTGGATAAATCCTTTGCGCGAGAAAGCGCCCGGCTGGGGAATCAATGGACCGGGCGTATCGGCCGAGTGGTCGCAGGGCGGCGAGAGCGAATGGAACTCGGCGGCCGCCAGCGCAGATGAAGCCCGCGCCGCCATCTATCAGGACCTCGAAGTCCCAGTCTCCGGCGAATATAACGTCTGGGTCAGATATGCCGACTGGGCAAAGCGCACGGAAAATTTTACGGTCAGCATTACCCAGGGCGGTCGTGAAGTATTTCGGCGAGAGTTCGGTGCAAAGGACCTTGTCGACCCGCACGACGAGTTCAGCATGTACTGGGGATGGGCGTTTACCTGGGACGGCGCAAGTACCAATCTGGCGAAGGGACCTGCGCGGGTATCCATAGAAGTCGAGAAGACCGCCCAGGCGCGCCGCCATGTAGACTGCTTTCTAATCACGAACGACGCGAGCTATGTGCCAAAGGGGAGAAGCAAGCCTGACTTTGCGGCCATGCGTTACCTGCGAATGTGGTCGGCCGCTCGTCCCTCGTTGGCTCCGTTGTTTGAATCTGCCGTTGGAGAAATCCCGGCCGCCTGGCGGAGGCCGGCGATTGCCGGGCGCGACTTTCTCATGCCGTGGAACATCGCGAAAGAGTTTTGGAAGCTATACGGCTCGACGGCGAAAGAGCAACGTCCGCTCTATCCATTCAATGCCGAACCGATCGAGGACTTCGTTCTCAAATACAAGGGCGCCACCGACGTCCCCATATTCAATTCCAAACTCGTGGTCCCGGTGATTTACATCAACGATCTGGCGGAATACCTCAAGGAAGGGAGTCCGTTCCTCGTCTATCTACGCGAGACTCACTCACCATTCGCAATTCTGATCAATTACGGCGCGCCGCAATGGCCGGAAGGCGAGGCACAGGCGCAGGCGGCGTGGAAGCTTCTGAGTGGTGAGTTGCGAGATCAGTTTCTCGGATGGGTATCCGGAGAAAGCGTGGGCTTTGTTTGGGACTCCGCCGCGACGGAGCTGAAGCTCACGCCTCAGATGTCGCGTGCGGAGTTGCTGGAGGCGCACAGGGCTTTCTACACGCAGGCGCTCGCGCGAAAGTGGAGCACCATGTTTCATACTCCCGGCATTGGGCCGATGTGGGACAAACTGATACCGGCACAGTCGACCTCAAGCACTTCGTTCGCGCACGCACTCAGTTCCTGGGGAACGCGTTTACTCGGGATCGAGACCGCGGCGGTGCAGCCGATTACAGCTATGCGGATAGCGTTCACGCGTGGCGCGGCCCGACAGTATGGCGGCCAGTTCCTCTACTATCATGCGCCCAACTTCGGTGACACGGCCACGACTTTTACAAAAGCGCAGAACTTCGCAGGTCCCGACAACTTCTTTCATTCAAGGTACGGCGCGACCATGGGACCATCTCTCTCGTGGTATCGCAAGAGTTACTACCTTTATTACATGGCAGGCGCCAGTGCCATCTATCTGGAACAGGGTGGCGATCAGTTTTTCAAGCCCGGACCAGGGGAACATCCTTTCCAATTAAATCCACTGGGACGTATCACCGACGAGTTCATGCGTTTTGCAGAGAAGCATCCGAATCGCGGAGTGCCTTATACACCCATCGCTTTCTTACTTGACCCGGCTCATGGATGGGACATGACCGATTACCCGCAATGGCCATTCGGTGTGTCGCAGATCAATAAATCGAATCGTGCGCTGCGAGAGTTGATCGGCGCCGCCTATTATCCCGGACCAGTTACCGAAGGAGAGCCCGCGACTGCGGATCGACAAGCACATGTCGACTCGATCTTCGGAGACATCTTCGATGTACTGGTCGCATCCGAAAAGGGCCAGGATGCGATCGATAGCTATCGCGCGTTGGTCGCCGGCGGACGTATTGAATGGACTCGCGGGTGGGCGACGAGACTCGAGAGCTATGTCAGAAAAGGCGGTGTGCTTGTCGTGAACGCGGCACAGGCGAAAGGGCTCTCTCAGGAGCTGCTGGGTGTGAAGTTTGCCGGTGGAACGGCGGAGGCCAGCGACGCGCGCTGCCTTATGCCGAACGAATCGAACACCAACCTGAACGGACAGATGTTCAGGTACGAACGCGTGGAGCCGGCGAAGGACGCCAAGGTGATGATGCAGACGGCGAGCGGCGATCCGTTAGTCACCATCAACAAGCTCGGCCGCGGCAGCGTCATATTCATCGCACTGCCGGATTTGCTCGGCGAGGACGAGCGTCTGACGCCTTTCGCGGCGCATTTGCTTGCGCACCTCGTGGCGGACGCGACGCCGGTGCGCGTGAGAGGCGAGGTCGAATTTTTGGTCAACCGCAATCCGGACGGTTGGGTAGTGACCCTCATCAATAACAAGGGTGTGCTGAAGCCTCAGCAGGGCTTGGCAGAAGTGGATCGCAGTGCTTACGTCGAAGTGACGTTGGGGTTAAGAGGCAAGGAAATCGACCAAGCGCGTGATTGGACAGACGACAACAAACTGGACGTCAGCCGGGACAGGAACGAGACCATTGTGAGACTGAGGGTACCGCCCGGGGGCGTAAGAATTGTCGAATTGATCGAGCGAAAGTAGGCGCCGGAGCTTCCATTGCGCTTGACGCTCTCCAGTGCGGTAATCCTCGGCTTACCGAGCAATGTCCTCTAGTGAGTCTTGGGGAGGCTGAGCCTCGCATGAACTGATTCCGTGACTGTGCCGGTGAGGCGAGCCTCACCGCACTGGAAAGCGTCAAGCCGCCCCTGGCAACACAACGTTGGGCCCGGCCTGGACTATGACGGTACGGCAAGTTTGCCATCTGTGCTATTCTCCGTCGCGCTTTTGGAAACGATCTTTACGCCATTCGATCAAGGCAGGGGCGATGAAAACCGCACGCAAGTTCGTGATAAGCGGAGATGTGCAGGGAGTGGGATACCGGTTTTTCGCCCAACGCGCAGCCGCTCGCCATCAGATGTTGGGGTACGTGCGGAATCTGCCCGACGGACGAGTAGAAGTGTTAGCTGAAGGCGAGCCGGAGAGCGTCGAAGCATTTAAACTCGATCTCGCGACGGGTCCCGCGTACGGCTCGGTCGACAACGTGGAAGAACTCGTTATCGAACCAACAGGAACGTACAAACTTTTCCGAATAGAGCGCTAGAGGGTTTCGAGTTTCGAGCTTCGAGTTTCGAGTTTAGAGTTTGGAGTTGCGAGTCTCGGGTCTCGGGTTGAAGACTTCGAATCCCGCAACCTGGATCGGAAAGCCTGAATCTCGAAACACGGAACCCGAAACTCAAGCCTCAAAACCCGAAACTCAAAACTCGAAACCCTGAACCTATAAGCTTGCAACTAATCAGCCATGGATAACCTCAAAGCCTTAATTCGCGAAGTGCCGGATTTCCCAAAGCCCGGCATCAACTTTTACGATATTACGACACTCCTCAAGCACCCTGATGGTCTGCGGCAGACTGTTGATGCTCTTGCCGCCCAGTTCAAAGGAGAGTCGGTCGATACCATCATCGGCGTCGAAGCAAGGGGATTTATCTTCGCACCCGCGCTCGCGTATCACATGAAGGCTGGTTTTGTCCCGGTCCGTAAGCCGCGCAAGCTGCCGGCTGAGTGTGTTTCGATCTCGTATGATCTGGAGTATGGACAGGACACGCTCGAGATACACAAAGACGCGATAGGTGAGGGTCACCGCGTGATCATCGCTGACGACCTGCTTGCGACCGGCGGTACCGCCAAGGCGGTGGTCGATCTGGTTGAAGGTTTGGGTGGGAAGGTCGTGGGGCTGGTCTTTGTGGTCGAGTTGGAATTCCTGCCGGGCCGAAAGCGCCTGGACGGTTACGATGTCCGCTCGCTAATTAAGTACCAAAGTTGAGCGCGCTGGACTGGGATTCTATCGTCTGCTAATTTCAAACCGGTCTGCTCCCGTAGCTCAGTGGATAGAGCACCTGCCTCCTAAGCAGGGGGTCGCAAGTTCAAGTCTTGCCGGGGGCACCACTCACTCTTTCCTGATCGGTATTCCGCGCGGGATATCGAATAGCAAACCACCTCCATGTTGCAGATGGTCGCTCGCTTTTCCAGGCTCATCCCGATCTTATTCATGACACGCTGAGAGGCCAGGTTTGCCAGCTTTGTCATGGCCACTATCCGCTCAAATCCACGTTCCTCGAAGCCGTGCTCAAGCGACGCTTCCGCCATTTCAGTGGCCAGTCCTAGTCCCCAATAAGGCTTATCCAGCAAATAAACCAACTCAGGCGTACCCTGGAACGACCTCAGGCCCCCATAACCAATCAGCTTTCCCGTAGGCTTATCGATCGCCGCCCAGCGACCGAATCCATGGCGCTGCCAGTGTCTGATAATTCCTTTGAGAGCGAATTCGGCCTCGCCGCGCAGCAATGGCATCCCTGTGCCGAGGTGTCTCACGACGTCGGGATTTCCGAAGATGCGCGCGAGGGCGTCAAGGTCGTCGAGCGTAAAGGTACGCAGGAGGAGTCTGGGCGTCTCTATTTCCCCCATGATAGTCATATATCTATCTATTTGCGATGAAGCAAAACTGGTTTCGATTTAAGCAGCCAGCGTAGCGTCCTTTTGGACCAGGCAGTCGAGTGAGGAGAGCGGGATAGTGTACGTTACACGGTCTGCTAAAAGTTTAGAGGCGGCGTCGACGCTGAGAGGTCTTGAAAAATAATATCCTTGCCCGTATTCGCATTCGAGCAGAGCGAGCTGCGCGAGCTGGTCCTTGGTTTCTACTCCCTCTGCTACGACATTCATCTTCAAGCTTCGAGCCAGCATGAGGATCGTGCGGACGATCTCGGCGTTCTCATTGTGGTCTGTCATGCAGCTGACGAAAGATCGATCGATCTTCAGTGTCGAGATGGGAAACCGATGCAGGTAGCTGAGCGACGAGTAGCCGGTACCAAAGTCGTCGATGCTCAGTTCTATTCCCAGATCCCTGAGCTGCTCCAGCATTTCGATGGCCGTGTCGAAGTTCTCCATCACCATGCTTTCCGTCATCTCGAGTTTCAAACTGTGCGGATCGACCCGTGTTTCCCGCATCACATCGCGAATCTGATCAATCAGCTTCGAGTTTATGAACTGCTTGCTGGAAAGATTCACGCTAATTTGCAGAGGCGGATATTGTGGAAACTCTTCCTGCCATCGACGTATCTGCCGGCAGGCTTCTTCCAGGACCCACTGCCCAATCGGGATGATCAAGCCGGTCTCTTCAGCGATCGAGATAAACTCGTCCGGCGAGACAAAGCCGCGCTCTGGATGCACCCAGCGGATCAACGCCTCGAACCCGGTGATTGCTCCGGTCTCGAGCGCTACGATCGGTTGATAGTGGAGAACGAACTCTTTGCGCTCTATCGCCCGACGAAGGTCCGATTCCATCTGCAGCAGGTTCATTGCAAATGCGTGCATCGTCTTATCGAATACTTCATGCCGGGCTTTTCCCAGCACCTTGGCGCGATACATCGCCGTGTCCGCATCACGCAATACTTCTTCAGGGCGATCATAGCCTGATGAACTGAGCGCGATACCGATGCTGACCGTGCTGATAACTTCATGCCCGTTGAGGTTGAAGGGAAGAGCCAGAGCCTTCTGTAGCCGTTCGGCGACTTCTATCACTTCCGCCACATTCGTAAGGTCTTCGAGAAGAACAGTGAACTCGTCGCCTCCAAGGCGGGCGACAGTGTCTCCGGGACGCAAACAGATCTCAAGCCGTCGCGCGATGCCGACCAATAACTGGTCGCCGACCATATGTCCCAAACTATCGTTGATGATCTTGAATCGATCGAGGTCGAGGAAGAGGACTGCGAACAGGCGGTCCTCGCGCCGCTTGCCGCGTTCAACTGAAAGCTTCAGGTGGTCCATGAAGAGGGCGCGATTGGGAAGGCCCGTCAGTCCATCGTGAAATGCCTCATGCAACAGACGCTCTTCCGCGCGCTTGCGATCGGTGATGTCCTGAATTTGGAAAATCAGGTGAACTGAATCCGTGAGCGAATCGCGAATCATGGTAACGCTCAGCAGAATCCAGATAACCTGGCCCTTCTTGTGCTTGTATCGCAATTCCATCTGGTGCGTCGACAACTTGCCTTCGAGAAGTTTGCCGATCTGCAGAACCATGTTGGACAAGTCATCTTCGTGAGTGATGGCCTGGAAGTTGGTCGCCAGCAGTTCCTTTTCTGAGTAGCCGACCATATCGCAAAGCGACCGATTGACCTTAATCCAACTGCCATTGCTCGCGACCAGCGCCATTCCGGCAGCATGGTCAAATGCGCTTCGGAACCGTTCTTCACTTTCGCGAAGCGCGGCCACGTGGCGCTCTGCCTGTTCCACCTGCGTCACCGATGCTTCGACGTTCTTGAGATAGGTGCAATAGGTAAAGTAGACGATCGCAATGATTGGTGTCGTCGCCAGGAAAGCGTAGAACCCTACACTATCAATAAGTCTGGAAATGATGCCGGCTGCCGAAGCGCCGGCAAAGTATGTGATCGACGTCCAGAGAAAACCGCCGCGCCATGTCTTCCAAAGTGACTGTCGGTTCTTCAAGGCCACCGCCGTGGCGACCATTCCAGAATTACTGATGTACTGAACAAGCGCCATCATGCAGATTCCGACGATGAATGGCGCAGAGTAACCGCCGCGCAAACCGACAATACTGCCGAAAGTCAATCGTAGCGACCAAACCGTGATGCAAGTCGACGCGGCGGCTGTTGCGGCGTTGAAGGCGATTGTCAGTCGGTACTTGCTGAAGCGCATCGACGAGCAAAGCGCCTCAGTTGCCGATAGAAGGATGGCCGCCTCGCCGCCGAACAGAAGTATGGTCAGAAAGATAAAAGTGTCCGAGACAGAGATGTGTCCCCTGACGCGCGGTATCTGGATGGTAATGCGAGAACCGATGCAGATAGTGATGACGGCGAGGAAAAGAAAGCGCATGTCTATCTGCGCGATCGGAAGGGTGAGTCCGGAAAACGCAAGCACGGCCGAACCCAAAATGATTACGGCCCACATGTATTGTTTGGAGTAGTTCTCTTTGTCCAAGGGTGCGGTTCTCATCGACTGAGGAATGACTCGAGCGAACGCAGATGGAAAGCCCAATGGTGGTGGCGGAACCTGAGCGGTCCCTACTGGCGAGAGTTACAGCAAGCACCATGCCGGGAGGACCCAATAGACTAAGTGACGCTATTTCTATAGTTAGGTTTTCCCGGCGGGGCTTCGGTCAGAAGCAAAGAGACCGAATCGGTCAGGCTGCGCGACTGATAACTCTCAATCTGACTTGTAAGCGATTACCTGCGAACCGCGATCGAAAGCTGCGAGAGAGGTCGCGAGAATGGATTTATCAGCCCAGGGAGAGGACGGCGCCCTCAGCGCGATAGCCGCGAAGGACCGGGGCGTAGCGGAAAGGAAGCACTCGTGAGAAGAGCACAGCGAGACTGGGGCGACAAGCGAGCGCTGTCCTAGAGAACAATCAGATCAATCTCGGTTCTCTTAGTAACCCGTCGCGGGCGGGTTACGGTTATTGATCATGATGTACAGATTTCTCGCCAGGTTCGGGTTCATCTTTTCAAGCACCTTGTACTGTTCCAGTGCTTCTTTCTTATTCCCGCTCTTGAAATATGCGACCCCGAGGTTGAAATATGCGCCGGCGTAATCGGGCTTCAATTGAATCGCCCGCTTATGAGAGGCAATAGCCTCATTCCACTGGCGCAAATTACCGTAAGCGAAGCCAAGATTGTTATGCGCCTCTGCCCACTCGGGTTTGAGCCGCGTAGCCGACCTGAAGGAATCCGCACCCTCAGCGAACTTGCCCAGCTTGCTGTATGCAAATCCAAGATTGAAATGTGCTGCAGCAGAGTTGGGATCGAGCGCAATACCCTGCTTGAGGATATCCACAGCTTCGTTGAACCGACCGGTCTGGTTGTAGGCCCAGCTGAGATTCGTATAAGCCTCGGCGTCCCTGGGTGAAACACGAATCGCCTGCTTGAATGCCTCGATTGCCTCGGGCCAGCGTTTGGACTTGCCTAGCGCATAACCCATGTTGTCATAGGCGTCTTCCAAATCAGACTTGAGACTAAGTGCCGTTCGATAAGCGTCAATGGCATCCGTGTAGCGCGCAAGCTTGGTACTGGCGTATCCAAGATTATTATAGGTGTCCGCATCTGCCTTCTTAAGCAGGATAGCCTGCTTATACGCATCAGCCGCCTCAGTGAATTTTCCCAGCCGGCGATAGGCGTCGCCGATCTTGCTATAGACATCGGAATATTCAGGCTTCAACCTGACAGCTTCTCTGTACGCCGCTATTGCTTCCTCGTAACGACCGGCATTGTAGAGTGCGGTACCCTCGTTGTAGCGCGCTTCGGCCACATTCTGGTTATTATTCGCGGCCTGGCGATACGCCGCGATGGCGGCATCGTACTGTTCGAGGCGGTCATAGGCCTTGCCGAGATAGCTGTAAGCTTCCCAGTCTTTCGGATCGAGCCGCACCGCTTCTTTCAGTTCCGTTACGGCGTCCGTGAATTTGTTCATGCCGAAATAGATGTAGCCGAGATTGTAATGGACCGAAGCGATGTCTCGATTGAGCCGAAGAGTCTGCTGATAAGCCGCGACCGCTTCCGCGTCGCGATGAAGATCGAAGAGCGCGTCTCCCAATCCGTTGTAGGCGTCCGCCCAATTAGGCTTGTAGCGGAGGGCCTGTTTGTACGCAGAGACCGCTTCCTCGTACTTCTTCTGACTGAAATAAGCATCCCCGAGATTGTTGTGGGCCTCGGCGTACGCCGGCTTAATGCGTATTGCCTGCTTGTATGCATCGATCGCTTTGTCGAATTGTCGATCGTCAAAAAACTTGTCTCCCTGAGCGTTAAAAGATTCGGCTGTAGGAGTCGGCGGAGGCGGGGGAGGTGTTGACTTCTGCTTCCGACCACCGCCGCCCCTGGTTGAACCTGTAACCGGGCGCGGACCGCCGGAAAATTGAGAAGTACCCACGGGTATGGTCGATTTGTGCGGCCTGTTGATTTTCGTTACCTTGAGAACTCCTACCGCTCCTCCCGTGATGTCCTTACTCAGGTCCGCACCGCCCGAGATGTCCTGCGCCAGTAGCGGCGCAGTAGTGTGCAGGAAAACAAGGAAGGCAAGGGTTGTAGTGCGAACGGCCGGCGACGGTTTCAGGTTATGCCGAATCATATCGATCGAAATCATCATGAACTCCAGACCAGAATTAGTAGGTCAATCACGTTTATATGACGAACAACCGTGGGACATGCGTTGTCGCGTCCGGAAGTTGGACGCGAGACAAAACCAAAGTACATAAAGTAGTGGCTTCCTGCTAAGCGCTCTTCTTCATAAGGTCTGACGCTCGTACAGGGGCGTTTTGCCTCTTAGTATCGCAGAATCGCTTAGCGGATGGAAGACACGCGGCTGATTCTGAACGTCGCAGCTCCCAAATTTGGCTGACAGCGATAACGCGGTATCAGCCTAAATTTCGGTGTACGGCGAGGGCGACACAAATGATTATTGACTCGCCGCCCGATTTGGCATAGAAGAGGACAGTTCTAAACGGGCAGCGTATTGTGTAGTTCAGCGTGGGAGCCCGTATTCAAGGAGAGAAAAATGAAACGTTGTCCTTCCTGTCAGCGAAGTTACGCCGACGACGCCGCCCCTTTTTGTGTCGATGATGGAACGCGGCTTGTGGATGTAGCGCCTGCCGCGTACGATCCCCAAAAGACAATTCTAGCGTCGCCGGCGCCTCCGCCTGCGCCTCAATATAACAATCCGCCGCCACAACCGAATATGCCCCCTCCGCCGCAGCCTGCGTGGCCGCCTACGCCGCCTCAAGGTCAAAACTGGGGACCGGGACCCGGTTATTACCCGCAAGGCCAAGCCTATCCACCTCAGAAGAGTGCAGGACTGAGTATGGCTGCGCTGGGAGTAGGGGCGCTCAGTGGCATTATCGGCATTATGCTATTCGCCAGCTACAACGGCGCGTTCCGCATGACCAGAGACATGGCGAAACTTCTTGTAATCGTCGCGATTGTCACTGGGGTCATCACGTTAGCGCTGGGCCTAATCGCTCTCTTTTCATCGCGGCAACGAAGCAAGGGCCTGGCGGCTGTGGGAATGGTGTTGGCCGCATTCAGCCTTGGCTTCTGGATATTTTTGGAAGTCGAATATGGCTTCCTCTTCTAATATGCGCTCGTCAAATCTCGCGGCTTTGCTCCGCATACTGGCCGGTGCATAAGCGCTGCGAACAGGCCTCGCCCAACAAATCGCTGCGGCCGTGGCCGCACCAAACTAGGAGTCAATGATGAAAAGTTGTCCCTCTTGCCAACAGGTTTATCCGGATGACGCCCCCGAGTTCTGCACCAATGATGGAACTCCTTTGGTGGCGTCCCCATCGGAATACAATCCCGGTGCGCATCCGGGAGGACAGTGGCAGCAACCGCCGCCTCCCCCGGGTTGGCAGGCGCCTCCTACGGGCTATGGTTATCCTCCTCCTCCCGGACCGCCTCCGCCTTATGGATACGCTCCCCGGCCCAGCGGCGGCGAAGGAATATCCAAGGCCGCACTGATCACCGGTATTGCAGCGACATCGACATTTATCCTGGCCATTCTGATAGCAGTGATCGCCGTCAGTAACCGAAGTCGAGACATGCTTCCCGCCGTAGGAATATTTGCGCTACTCGCCTTGTTGGCGGGGTTGACTGCGGTCGTTCTTGGAATCGTGGCTCTCTCGTCGGTTAGCAAGAATCCGGGCGCGAGCAAGGCGAAGGGAATCATTGGAATCTGCCTGGGCGCTCTTCCAATATTGCTGTGGCTGATCGGACTGGCGAATGCGGGTGGCCGTCGATTCTGATTTTAGCGGACCTCGCCGGCTCCGTAATTAGTGTGGAGAACAGAAGGAGATTCTTATGAACAGCTGTCCCACATGCCAGCAGGTTTATCCTGACGGCTTGGAGATATGTCCAAACGACGGGAGTCGATTGACGAACCCTACTCAGGCTTACAATCCTGGTCAAGCCGATTACAGATTTCAGACGCCGAGCGATCAAGGCCGGCAGATGCCTCCCGCCTGGCAGGCGCCTGCGCCAACCTGGGGCCCATACCAACCCGGCCAGTATCCTCCGGCGCAATATGGCCAAGGCCAATATCCGCCAGGGCAGTATCCGCCCTACGGTTACGCCAATCCATATGCGCCGACGGCGGGAGGCGAAGGAATCGCGTCGGCTGCGTTATGGACCGGTATCAGCACGATTGGCACGTTGCTGCTTGGGTTCCTGTTGATTGCTGTCGCGGCCAGTTCATTTCCTCCGAACACCGGGCTCGCAGGCACCGGCGGAATCCTGATCTTTCTCTCGTTTATTGTCGGGCTAACGGCGCTGATTCTCGGGATAGTGGCGGCGTCTATGTCGAGTCGGAACCCGGCCATCAGTAAACCCAAGGCCATCGTAGGGCTCTGTCTGGGCACGGTTCCTTTGCTGCTTCTCATCATTGTACTGATCGCGGGTTCACCGTTTAGGCGATTCTAGTCGAGAGCGGCCTTCGATAAGCTACTTACTTCGGACGTCTTGAAAAGCGAACTATGGTGGCCCCTATTCCACCGGCTTGAGGCGGCGCGTCCGACCAGGCATCTACGAAAGGCGTGCGCGCCAGAATGGAATGGACCATCTGGCGTTGTATGCCTTTCCCTTTGCCGTGAATTATGCGGACACCGTTGAAGCCTGCGGCCCGCGCTTCCGCGAGATATGCTTCGACCACCAGTTTCGCATCGCGCGGCGGGACGGTATGCACGTCGAATACGTCACTGATTTCCAGGACGATTGGCTCGGGAAAGGGATTGAATGGATCCGCAGCTTCAGTCGGCGGATCTGTGCTGTACGGGTCAATCTTGTAGCTGCCTTTTGACCTCGCGCCGATCAATCTCGTCAGCCATTTAGGAAGCGTCATGTGGTGACTTCTTGGTTTTCTTGACAGTGGTCAGGCTCACTTGTACACTCGCGCTCTTTCAAGAAGACAATCTTACAACGAATGCCTGTCGCAGACAGATTGTAAGGGCGGGTGCGTCCGGCAATGGCGTAGGTATTGTGAGAAATGCTCCCTGACAGAGAAAGGATTCATCGATTATGGGTCGTCGAAATAAAATTACGGTTGTGGGCGCGGGAAACGTTGGAGCGACCGCGGCACACTGGCTTGCGAGCAAAGAACTGGGAGATGTAGTGCTGGTTGATATCGTCGAGGGCGTGCCGCAGGGAAAGGCCCTCGATCTTGCCGAGACCGCGCCCATCGAAGGGTTCGACGTGCGCCTGACGGGCGCGAACAGTTACGACGATACGAACGATTCAGATGTAGTCATCATCACCGCCGGACTCCCCAGAAAGCCTGGAATGAGTCGTGATGACCTACTCAAGACAAATGCCGAGATCGTTTCCAAGGTGGTTGACGAAATAGCCAGACGCTCACCGGAGTCCGTTCTGATAATCGTCTCGAATCCGCTGGACGCGATGTGTCAGGTTGCTTTCCGCCGCTCAGGCTTTCCCAAGCACCGCGTCATCGGAATGGCCGGTGTTCTCGATTCGGCCCGCATGCGTTGTTTTCTCGCCGAGGCGCTCAACGTCTCTGTTGAGAATGTGACGGCGTTTGTCCTCGGCGGTCACGGCGACACAATGGTGCCTTTGCCCCGCTTCTCAACCTGTGCAGGCATCCCTATTACAGAGCTGTTGTCAAAGGACCAGATAGACGCCATCGTCAAGCGAACTGCAAACGGTGGTGCGGAGATCGTCGCCCTCTTGAAAACCGGGTCTGCGTACTACGCTCCCTCTGCGGCAGCAGTCGAGATGACGGAGGCGATACTTAAAGACAAAAAGAAGATCCTGCCCTGCGCCGCTTATCTCGAAGGCGAGTATGGCGTCAACGGTCTGTATGTCGGCGTGCCCTGTAAACTCGGGGCCCGCGGGCTCGAGCAGATCATCGAGATCAATCTGACGGCGGAGGAACGAATCGCACTGCAGAAGAGTGCTGCCTCAGTCCAGGAATTAATTGACGTTCTGGGAATCTGAATAAGTAAAAAGGCAAAAGGAAAAAGGAAAAAGTGAAGCTGCGGCTTTCCCGTCAGCGGCTTTCACGTTTTCCTTTTTCCTTTTGCCTTTTACTTCTCTACCGGGACGGGAAGCAATTCACTTATCACGGTTTGAAGTTCATCGCGCATAACCGGCTTCACCAGGAAACGGTCGCATCCTGCTGCTTCCGCCGCCATCCGCTCATTGTCTGTGTCATGGCCAGTCAATACGATGGTTGGAACCGACCGGGTCCGCTCGGATTTCTTTAGCTCCTCGATTAGCTCGCCACCATTCATCCCCGGCATCGACCAGTCAGTAAGCAAAAGATCGATCGACTTTGAGTTGAGGATTTCGAGCGCTTCGATTGCGCCGGCCGCGACTTCAACCTGATAGCCCATACGCGCGATTAGCTTGCGGAGTAAAAGCAGGAGCTCGGGTGCATCGTCGACCACCAGCACCCGTCGCGTATCCACCTGCGAGACCTGCTGGCCGGCGGGCAATACCAGCGAGTAAACGGTGCCCCGACCCCGTTGACTTCGAACCGAAACGTTTCCGCCGTGAGCAGCCGCGATGCGTTTCGCGATGGCGAGTCCCAAACCGTGGCCACCGGTGTCGCGCTTTTCCGACGTCTGCCAGAAAGCATCAAAGACGAATGGCACTTCCTCGGGCGGAATCCCCTGGCTTGAATCGGAGATGCTGATGATGACGAAACGCCTTCCTTCGTCGCCGATTCGCGTACCCAGGATAGCCTGTGCTTCGAGTTGGACCTCTCCACCATCGGGCGTCGCCGCCAGCGCCACAGTCAGCAGGTGGTTGAGGGCGCGTCTGATCTGTCGATCATCGACGCGCATCGACAGATCACCGCTACCGGCAATCGTATTCAGCTCCACGCCGCGCAGGGCCGCTTCGCCGCGCAACGGTTCGGCAACTTCATCCAGGATTTGATCTGCCCGCGCCTCGTGAAGCGAGAGGGCCAGAGGCTCCTGATGTTGCCGCGCGATTTCAAGATGATTATCAAGCAGATGCCGCATCCGGCCGCCATGGTCGATGGCGCTGCGCAGAAGATGGCGGTCTTCGTGATCGAATTGCTCCCGCGCTTCGAGCTTGCTCTCAAAGAGCTCGAGCATTCCCAGAACACTTGTCAACGGCAGGCGGATGTCGCGCACGAGAGTATTGACGAAGCCGTTCTTAAGACGGTCCATCTCAAGCAAACCTTCGCTCATTGAATCGAGACGAATACGCAATAGAATTCCATGAGCCGTCACCGCCACATAGTCAGCCAGCCACATCAGTCTTTCAGTATCCTGCTTTGTATAGCAGTCGGGCTCGACACTCGCGAAGCAGAGCAACCCAAAACATTTCCCGCCAACAGAGAGCGGCAAGGCCAGGGCCGACTTTACATCGTCACCGATCTCACGGGCGGAAGACTCGAGCAAATCCTTCGCCTCAATTAATCGTGATGCTCCGTTGTCGAGAAGACTCGCGAGCAGACCCTGTCCGGCGGTCTCGTAGTCATTCAAATCCGACCGATGGGCGCCACCGTTTGTTCGCGACGCCCTCCAGACACGCGTGCCTTGTCCATTTGAATCGGGAAGGACGAGCGTGCAGTAGTCGAACGATAACAACTGCGATACGTCGTCTCCCGCTAAGGCGCGGACCAGCGACTGTGGATACCGGCAGCGATTGATGCCGGCAGTGATGACCGCACGAGACACGTCAGTCCGCACACTTGACTGGTCTTCAAACATATTCGGTTGTGTTGAACTCCTGAAAAGAAGTGTTAAGAACGGGAGAGATGGGCGGCTGGTTGGCCAACCTTGAACGCAGTTTATCTAAGTTGACCGAGAATGGCAAGAAAAATGGAGTGGTGATTTACCGCTTGAGCCAGCCGAACAGTCCGTGAACGACCGTCTCGCGGTTCTCTTCATAGATGGCCTTCGTCAACGGGATGGACATGGGGCAGACCCGAACGCAGTTCTGGGCGTTCCCGCAGTTGGTGATGCCGTCGTCGCCCATGATCCCTTCGAGCCGTTCGTCGCGCGACATCTTGCCCGTAGGATGCATGTTGAAGAGGCGTACCTGAGCGATCGCCTGGGGACCGATATAATTATCGCCGTCATATTGCGGGCAAGCTTCCAGGCAGCAGCCGCAAGTCATGCATCGCGAATACGCGTAACGCTCGGCAACGTCCTCCTGGTCCATCTTGGGCCCCGGTCCCAGATCGTGAGTGCCGTCGATCTCTATCCAGGCGTGCACACGCTTGAGGTGTTCGAACATCTGAGATCGATCAACCACCAGGTCTCGCACATTGGGAAACTTTGACATCGGCTCGAGCGTGATCGGCTGGTCTAACTGGTCCACCAGCGCGGAGCATGACTGTCGAACGCGTCCGTTAATCACCATCGTGCAGATACCGCAGACCTGTTCGAGACAATTCATGTCCCAAACGGGCGGCGTTGTCTGCTTGCCATCACGGGTGACGGGATTCTTCCGAATCTCCATGAGACACGAGATGATGTTCAAGTTCGGTCGATAAGGGATGCGAAACTCTTCCCACCGCTGCGGGGCATCCGGGTTGTCGCGTCTTTTGATGCGCAGGTCCACATACTCAGCCGGCCGAAGCGGGGCCGTCCCGACGTTTACGTTTATGTCAGTGTTTGCACTCATAGCTTGTCTGACTTACCCCCTGCATCTTCGATAGCTTTCCCTTGCTCGCGCCGAGTCTCT
The DNA here is from genome assembly GCA_032160165.1 of Acidobacteriota bacterium. Lineage (GTDB taxonomy): Bacteria > Acidobacteriota > Blastocatellia > Pyrinomonadales > Pyrinomonadaceae > QHXM01. The sequence goes on along the minus strand of JAVHWA010000051.1, from coordinate 18,003 downwards.
TTCTCGCCGCGCGCAACGTCTCGGACCTCTTCTTTGTTCTGGTTCCACACAGCGGGTCCGGTGAGATCCTTGGGCTTCTGATCTTCGCCGCCAGTCGGAGTTTGCTTCGCACTCTCGCCGGCTGATGCGGTTGCAGCAGCCTTGGCCGGCTCCTGCTTGCCTTTACTGTAATCTCGCGTGCGTGGCTTGATGAGAGAGATGTCGACGGCTTCGTAGGAAAGTACCGGTCCTTCTCCTGAGAATTCGGCGATGGTAGTTTTGAGAAAATTCTCGTCATCGCGCTTGGGAAAGTCCGGCTTATAGTGCGCGCCTCGCGATTCGTTGCGATTCAATGCTCCCAGGGTAATCACCCGCGCAAGATGGAGCATGTTTTTGAGATGTCGAGCATGGGGAAGGGCCATCGTTGCCCAAAGGTTCGAGTCGTTGATGGATATGTGTCTGTAGCGATCGAGCAGCTCAAGGAGCTTGTCATCCGTAGCTTTCAATTTGTCGTTATATCTGACGACGGTGACGTTGTCCGTCATCCACTTTCCCATCTCTTCGTGAATGACGTATTGGTTTTCTTTTCCGGACTGCTTAACCAAACCATCGTTTATCTCTTCCTGCCGATTCAATTCCTGTTCATAAAGCCGCGAGCCGTCAGCGCCGTTGCGCTCGACGTTCTTTGCGTACTCGATGGCGGCCGGTGCAGCTACAAAGCCGCCATAGACACAACTGACGAGCGAGTTCGCTCCCAGGCGGTTTGCGCCGTGAATCGAATAGTCGCATTCGCCCGCCGCAAGCAGACCGGGAATGTTCGTTCGCTGGTCGTAGTCGACCCAAAGCCCACCCATCGAATAATGCACGCCGGGAAATATTCGCATGGGCACGTGGCGGGGATCGTCGCCCACGAACATCTCATAAATTTCGAGGATGGCGCCGAGCTTGCGGTCAAGCACGTCAGCAGGCAGATGCGAGAGATCCAGATAAACCTGATTACCGCCGCTTACTCCCATTCCCTCGAGACAAACCTGAAAAATTTCGCGGGTGGCGATATCGCGTGGAACAAGATTGCCGTAAGCGGGATATTTCTCTTCGAGAAAGTACCAGCGCTCGCTCTCTGGGATCGATTGCGGCGAGCGAGCATCACCCTTTTGCCGCGGCACCCACACACGACCGCCCTCTCCGCGGGCGGACTCGGACATCAATCTCAGCTTGTCCTCTCCGGGAATGGACGTGGGATGGACCTGAATAAACTCGCCGTTTGCGTATTTCGCGCCCTGCTGATAGCAAGCTGAAACCGCCGAACCGGTGCAGACCATTGAGTTGGTCGATTTGCCGAAGATCAAGCCCGGTCCGCCGGTCGCCATGATTACCGCATCGGCCTTGAATGCCTTCAGCTCGAGCGTTTGAAGATTCATGGCCACCAATCCGCGACAGACCTGATGGTCGTCCATGATCAGCGACATCATCTCCCAGCCCTCGTACTTCTGGACCTGGCCGCCGACCTCGTAGCGCCGGACCTGTTCGTCGAGCGCGTAAAGCAGTTGCTGCCCGGTTGAAGCCCCGGCGAACGCCGTCCGATGATGCTTTGTGCCGCCGAAGCGACGAAAATCAAGCAAGCCCTCGTTGGTCCTGGAGAAGGGAACTCCCATGCGGTCGAATAAGTAAATGATCGCGGGCGCCATCTCGCACATTGCCTTGGCGGGTGGCTGATTCGCCAGAAAGTCGCCGCCGTAGACCGTGTCGTCGAAGTGCTCTGCCGGCGAGTCGCCTTCGCCTTTTGTATTGACCGCTCCGTTGATGCCGCCTTGTGCGCAAACTGAGTGAGAGCGTTTGACGGGCACCACCGAGAAGAGATCGACGGCGTGTCCCGCCTCGGCGATCTTCATGGCGGCAGCTAGACCAGCGAGTCCACCGCCTACTATTGCGATCCTGATTCCGTTGCTTGCAGTCGCCATGTTAGTAGAAGAAACCTCCCCACAAACCGCCTTTGTGCACGAACGCCGTCAAGGCGTTGATTGCGATAGCCAGTAGCACAACGCCGAACCCTATGCAGGCATAACCCGTAAGCCTCTGGGCGCGGGCGCCGATGGCGATGCCCCAATCAACCAGAAACAACCATATCCCATTTGCGAAGTGCCAAACCGTGGACGTAATTCCGATCACATAGACTGCGAAGATCCACGTCACGCTGAACTCGCCGGCGACGATGTTGAAAGCTTCGTCGGGATGGTGAGCTACTGCGTGCTTGTAGGTGTCTAGTCCGGGAATGATTCCGAAGCGCATATTGAGGACGTGAAATGCTATGAAGAAAAACAGTATCACTCCGGTAATGCGCTGAATGGTATAGAACCAGTTCCGCGGATACGGATAAGCCAGGTTGTTGGGACGCGCCTCCCACGTGATGAACAGACCATAGATCGCGTGATAGAGCAGTGGAATAAAGATGAACGTGATCTCGACCAACAAAATGTACGGGATACCCTGCAGCCACTTCACAGCGTCGTTAAAGTCGAGCGCGCCCGTGTTGGGGTTAACCGCCTTTGAATTGGTATAGAAATGTTCGAGGAGAAAAGCGCCCAGCGGAACGATACCTGTAAGTTGGTGCAGCTTACGGAGGACGAACGTCCTGCTCATATGGATAGCCACAGAAGAACACTCCTTCGCCTGAAGGTTGTCAAAAGACCTCTAGACCAACCTGCAACGGGACGGGACGATTTAAGATTGCGCCGAACGCCGGAAATTATATGACCGCGCGCTCAGCACTTGCAACCAGACGCCGACTTCTGTCCGGCATAAATCGTCCCGTCCCTCCTTGGCGAGAAGGATCATAGCCGGGCTGACATATAAGGTAAAATGAAAAATATTGCGCTTGTTGGTGAGCCATACTTATAATGCCAGGAAGTCTGAAGACTCGGTACACTCGCTAGACTTCGGCCACTCGCCCGACTTATGCAGATTGAGACCTTAAAAATCTTTTGTGACCTTGTCGAGACCGAGAGCTTCTCGCAGGCAGCGGAGCGCAACTTCGTTACGCAGTCTGCGGTCAGCCAACAGGTGCGCGCTTTGGAAGAAAAGTTCAGGCGGCGACTGCTCGAGAGAGTTCGAGGGAAACGGGAGTTGCGACTGACGGATGCCGGCCGGGGGTTCTACGAGGAGAGTCGCAACATTCTGGCGGCGTATCAAGGGCTACAGGAGCGGATGCGCAGCTTCGATGGAATAGTTGGCGGCACCGTGAGAGTGGCAACTGTTTACAGCATAGGCCTGCACGAGCTGCCGCCGGTCGTCCGGCGGTTCATGGCCCTTCATCCTTCCGCTAAGATCGATCTGGAATACAGCCGTACAACCCGCGTTGTCAGTGATGTAGTGAGTGGTGCTATTGACCTGGGGATTGTCGCTTATCCTGAAAAGCGCCGCGGACTCACCATCATTCCGCTCTCCGGAGATCGTTTAGTGCTTATATGTCCGCCGGGACATCCGCTGGCCGCGCGCAAGCGGGTCAAAGCTGTGGACCTTAGCGGCCAGGAATTCGTTTTGTTTGAACGAGACATCCCGACTCGCCGCGCGACCGATCGCATACTGAAGGCCCATGGAGTATCGGTACATCGAGTCGCGGAGTTCGACAACATCGAGACTATCAAACGAGCAGTCGAGGTCGGTTTCGGGCTGGCGATAGTGCCGCGTCCAAGTGTGCTCGACGAGAGCCATAGCGGACGACTGGCCGTCGTCTCGCTTGCGGAACCCGAGTGGACCCGAACAGTCGGAATCATTCATCGGAGCGATCGTACCCTCAGCGTTGCGGCCCGAAAGTTTATTGAGTTGCTCAAGAGCAGAGATAAGTGATGGGTGATGGGCAATAAGGAAGAGCGTCGACCTATCACCTATCATCTATCCCCGACAACTTTCCAGTGTCTTTATGGATGAACTGACCCAACACACCGCCGCTCAACTGGCCGCCCTCATAAGAACCCGCGCGATCTCGCCCGTCGACGTCGTAGAGGCGCATCTGCGCCGAACTGAGCGGCTGAACCCAAAGCTCAATGCAATTGTCATTCTGGCGCCCGACGCGATTGACACGGCACGGAAGGCGGAGGCCGCAGTCATGCGTGGCGATGAGCTGGGGACGCTGCACGGCGTTCCCATCACAATCAAAGACACGATAGAAACAAAAGGCTTGAGAACGGCCGCCGGCTCGAGGTTATTTCAAAGCCACGTTCCGCAAACTGATGCTCCCTCGGTAGTGCTACTCAAAGCCGCCGGGGCGATTGTCCTGGGTAAGACCAACGTGCCTGAGATGGCTATTCCATACGAATGCGCCAACTCGCTCTTTGGTCGCACGAACAACCCGTACGATCTTGATGTCACCTCAGGAGGCTCGAGTGGCGGCGAAGCAGCAGCGATCAGCGCGTGCCTCTCACCCGCCGGCCTGGGTAGCGACCTCTCGGGTTCGATTCGAGTACCGGCACATTTTTGCGGTATTGCGGGTCTCACGCCGACGCCCGGTCTCGTTCCGTCGGCGGGCCACATTCCTGCTGTTACAGGTCCGCTTTCCGAAGGCGCGGTGATTGGGCCAATGGCAAGAGCCGTCGGCGACCTCTCATTGCTATTAAGCGTTCTAGCAAACGGCGAGCGGGCTGGTCAGCCTTATCCAGAAGAAAAGTTACAAGGATCGCGCGTTGCCTCTTATGTCGGCGCCGTGCCGATCAGTGAGGACACCGAACAGGCAATGAAGCGAGCGCTAAGCGCCTTGAGTGATGCAGGGCTCGTGCTTGTGGAAGAGAAACCTCCAGCGCTGGACGAAGCCACCGACCTCTGGGTAAGCCTGTTCTCCGCTCAATCGGCGGGAGTAATCCGCGATATCTATCAGGGGCATGAAGAAATAGCTGGTCAGGATGTATCAGCTGTGCTCGCTTCGATAACTGAATCTACTTCGGATGACCAGGCTCAGACTTGGGTGAAACGAAATGAGTTGAGGCGCGAACTCATTCAGTGGATGGACGCGACTCCGCTGATTATCGCGCCCGTTGGATCGGTGGCGGCTTTTGAGCATGGCGCACGCCGAGTCAGCGTGAGCGGACAATCAATCAGCGTCTTTCGGGCTTTCGGATACTCGCGAGTAGTCAACGTACTCGGTTTGCCATCCGTAGCTGTTCCAGCGGGTAGGGACGCCAACGGTCTGCCGATCGGAGTCCAGGTTATCGGAAGACCATTTGAGGAAGAGACAGTGATACGGGCAGCAGCTATCATCGAGGAATCGATTGGCGGTTGGAAGGCGAGTGAAGTTATCGCGTAGCCCGACACGAGACCCAGGGCGTTGGCCTGGGCTATTTCATTTCGCGCCGTTGGCGCTAGGAACGAAGTCTCTCAGCGCAAAGTGCGCCTCAAAGTGAATCAGTACGACCCCATAACACGCTTTCATCCGCAGCCCTTAATCCGCTATAGTTGGCAACCTGCAGCGGTAAGTATACGTACATACAAACGACTGATCTGATCGGCGGAGGTGTTATGGACTACTTTGTTCCCATTCTATTCGTCATCCTCGGCATCTTTCTTTTGACTGTCGCGGCCAAGACCATAAAGATCGTCCCCCAGGCGACGGTGATGCTGATCGAACGCCTTGGTCGCTTTAATCGGGTCGCGGATAGCGGTCTCAACGTCATTATGCCGTTCATCGACAAGCCGCGGAGCGTCTACTGGACAAACATGCGTCCGGGCATCACCTCAATAGATTTACGCGAGCAGTTTCTCGATCTTCCGCCTCAGCCCGTCATCACGCGCGACAACGTGACGATTCACGTCGACTCAGTTGTCTACTGGCAGATCACAGATCCCATCAAGGCAGTCTACGAGATGAACGATCTCCTGGGCGGCATCGTGCAGCTGACGATCACCGGGATGCGCGCTGTTATGGGCGACATGGATCTGGACCACACACTCTCGCAACGCGATCAGATCAATGCCAAGCTGCGGTTGATCCTGGATGAAGCCACCGACAAATGGGGAGTGAAGGTAACGCGCGTCGACGTCAAGAATATCAATCCGCCTGAGGATGTTCGCATCACGATGGAGAAGCAGATGACGGCCGAGCGCACTCGCCGTGCATTAGTGTTGCAGGCGGACGGCGACCGGCAGGCGGCAATAACCCGTGCCGAGGGCGAAAAGCAGGCAGCCATAACTCGCGCCGAAGGAGAAAAAGAATCTGCCATCCTTCAGGCGGACGGACAGGCTCAGGCGAGACTAAGACAGGCTGCGGCCGAATCCGAAGCGATCGCGCGCATCTCTCAGGCGATGGAAGGCCACGGAAACCCGGCCCAGTATCTGATCACGCAACGCTATATCGAATCCTTACGTGACATGACACGGTCGAACAACTCTAAAGTGATCTTCATGCCGGTTGAAACGGCAAGCATGCTCTCCAGCGTCGGTGCGATCAAGGAGATGCTTTCCGAAACAGGTGAGAAGCGTTCGTCTGATGACAACAGGCAGCCGCCGACGCGCCCACGCCAATTACCGACATAATGTCTCGAACCAAGCTGAACTGACCAATACGCGAGTTCGTCGAGGGGCTTACGTCCGGCTTTCAATGCTGAAGCTGACTAATTCTCGGGCTTAGCGTCTGAACCAAACTGAGGAGAAACGAAATGCTACGACGATTGCTGACTGTGGCCCTGCTAAGTGGACTTGCCGCACTTCCTTGTGCAGGTAGGGTGACAGCCAATAGCGAGAAGACTTCGAAAGTGAAGGTTTACCTGGTCGCGGTTGACGATAAGGGAAAATCAGGAAAGAAAATTGGATGCGACGACAGTCTTGTGGCCGTGACGCGTGACGTACCAAAGACCCAGGGGGTATTAAAGGCCGCGCTTGAAGAACTCATCGCCATCCCTCATGAGTTCAACTCCCAGCTAGGCAACTACGTCGTCGGTCCCGATTTGAAGGTGAAGAGTGCGACCATCAAAGGCGGGACAGCCACCATTCGTTTTTCCGGAGCGATATCTGTGGCGGGAATCTGTGATGAGCCGCGCATTACTGAACAGATCATAGCAACAGCGAAGCAGTTCCGCGCCGTGAAACGAGTCAAAGTGTTCGTCGGTAACCAAACGCTGAAGGATGCGATCAAGTAGTAACCGCTATCACTCGCTAACATTCGGCAGCAGCGAGTGACGCGAGATCTCGGAATAGAGAGACCCTTCGGGCGCCAGCTCGCTGCGCATCACACACAGTTCTGAAGCCTGAAAACCCTGCGCCTCGAATCCCAGCGCACGGTGCGCGCTCGCCAACTCCTTCGCGCCCGCTGACGAGCGTATGCGCGCAATCGTGAGATGGGGGTGAAAGGGACGTTCTTCGCGTTTGATGCCCATATCCTCACATGCACTTTCGAGTCTGCTGTGAAGGCGCTCAAGCTCCCCCGACTTATCTTCGATTCCAAGCCAGAGCACTTTAGGCATCCCTCGCGAGTGGAAGGCACCCGCCCCGTTTAGGCTCAACTGCAGCGGAGAGATGTTCAGGCTTGCCGCGGCTGCTGCGTCCGTTACCACTGCAACCTTGTCTTGCGAAATCTCGCCAAAGAATTTCAGCGTCACGTGGAGTTTGTCGCCCTTCTCCCAACTAGCGCGCGTATCAGGAACGTCGAGTCGCAGGCGTGAGATGTGGTCGACCACAGCGGAGTTAAGCGCGGCCGGCAATTCGATCGCGCAAAAGACACGTACCAGCGGGTTCGCGCGCGAACCAGCGGCATCACTGGCATGGGACCGGTTCGATTTCATTCTTCACTTCGTCGCCGGCGTGAGAATCAGCGTCTCTCGGGCGGCCCGCGCGACAGCGGCCTTACTGAAGGGAAAGACCCGGGGGGTTACATTTCGCCAATCATCGAGTTGATCTTTCCAATGCGGGCTTAACGGAAGACCGGAGACGCCAAGAGCGATGCCTTGTTGTGTTCGGTCCCAATCACTCGTGTCCGCGATCAGTCGCATCGAGACGTTAGAGCCGCGATTCACTGTGGGAAAACTGCTTTGGCTGCCCTTTTGCGGAAAAGGTGCGATCGCGAACTGTTGACCGATCAGCGGAACTCCGGCGAGCGGGTGAGGGAAGCGCGCCATTGACTCGCGTCCCCAGGCCCACTTTGATTCGTCCGCGCCCTGTGATTTCGTCAACTCGGCATGAGCATCGTTGAAGCACGAGTGCAGCAGCTCGACGTAACTCGCAAACTCCTTCGGAAGCCACTGGCGCGGCCTTTCCTCGATCAGGCGATCGATGAGCGTATGTGCATTCGAGAATGAGTAGCTCCTCGCGCGATCGGCCCCGAGAACGCCCGTTAACACACGCCGGCGAAAACCATCCCGCATATGCGCGGCCAATAAGGCGGCGCGCGACTCGGGAACTACTCGTCCGTCCCACTCGCTTAAAAGACTAACGGCCGCTTGCCATCGCTCATCCTTTGCTGTCGTCACTTCCTCACGAGCCATTTCTACTACTTCTCTCGCGAAGAGCGCGCCGGAGATCGAATACGTATCGCCCTGTATTGCGCGAAAGTCATCGATGGAGAAAGACTTTTTCGCATGGAGCAGGTCGTAGATTCTTCGGGCCCGATATGCCGGACCTGGGATCACGCTCAGGTAATACGGATAATCAAATCCGACGATCCGTGTGTTGGCCGTCAAGATAATCCCGTCCGGCGGGTCGTAAACGTGGGGCAGCGCCTCGAACGGAATAAAGCCAGTCCAATCGCCATCAGTCGTCGCCCCATCGTAGGGCATTGTTCCTTTGCCGGTTCTGCGGATGGGAAACCTTCCGGCGCCGTAATAGCCTATGTGGCCTTTGACGTCGGCGTAGATCATGTTGAAGGCGGGCCCAGAGTAGTTGCGGAGCGCGGCACGAAAGTCATTCCAGTTTCGCGCGATATTAAGGAGAAAGAATGAAGGCCCGATGTTGGCGTCAGGATCTAACGCGGTCCATCTCAAGGCATATCGTTTAGAGTTCTTTTCGAAGATGATGGGACCGTGGCGCGTGGATATAACATCGAAGGGTGTTGGTTCGGTGGTTGTAGACGTCAGACTCTTGCGGACCAGGATCTGCTCGTGACGAACTTCCACGTCCCGCCAGCCCGTCGGCGTCATGTACCGCAGGGGGTTCTGCGGATCGAACTTTTCGACGTAGAGGTCTTGTACGTCAGGCTCGAGGCTGGTTACTCCCCATGCGATCTGTTCATTATGGCCGATGCCAATGCCGGGGATTCCGGGGACAGCGACCCCTGCTGATCTAAGATTAGGCCCGCTGAGATGGACCATGTACCAGATCGAAGGCGCCGAGGCCGAGAGATGGGGATCGTTCGCCAGCAGTGGCTTCCCCGTTGTCGAGAGTTTGCCGCTGATGACCCAGTTGTTACTTGCAGCGAAGTCCTGGGCGAAGAGGCCGACTCGTTCGAGCGTCTCTCGGGTCATTTGAACATTCGATGAGAGCGCGGCAAGCTCGTCGGGATTCGCTCGCGGGTCCCTAACACGCGGATAGGAATGTTCCCCCGCAGCTGTCTTCTTCCTGGCCTTGTCACTCCCGACCAGAATCACATCGAGCGGGGAGGTCTGCGGGAAAAGCTGGTCCTGTAGTTCGGTAGGCAAATCCGCGAAGGCGGCGCGCGAAATGTCGGCTTGCCACGAGGTGGAGAGCGTTTCGTCCAATAGCTTTCCGATTACCAGCGAATCCGCGGCGCGCCATGGTCGGGGTTTCATCTGCAGGATTTGAAACTCGGGCGGCAATTCCTTCGCATCGAGCGATTGGATGTATGCATTGACGCCCCGAGCATAATCCTCCAAAGCGTCGCGAAGCCCCACTGGCATACGCGCTAGCTGGGAATCAGCCAGTTGGGCGAATCCATAGCGACGATGTTGCTTGTCGCCCTCGAGCACTGCCCCATCAGGTCCTGCTCCGAACATCTCCGCCAACTCACCGCGCGCCGTTCTGCGTAAGAGGTCCATCTGAAAGAGACGATCGCTGGCCGTAACATATCCCTGTGCGAAGAAAAGATCCGCGTCGTTCCCGGCATCAATGTATGCGATCCCACGCTCGTCCCGTCTGATGGTGACGGTCGAGCGAAGACCTGCGAGCTGGCGAGTAGAAGGTTGCGCATTTGGAACGTTCGGAGTTTGCGCCTGGACTGAGTGAAACGGCGTCAAGCAGGAATAAATGATAGCTGCGCAGAGCAGGGCGCTTCGTCTTTTCATTGGTCGGGGCCTCGATTGGATATACAGATGCGGGAAGCAGCCGAGTAACGTGTAGTCTGTCTGTTTTGACGTCCGATAAGCTTCAGCTTGTCGCAGGGGAACGACAAGCTGAAGCTTATCGGACATCAATCTGAAAATGAATTCAATGCGAGGGGTCGATAACAATCATGCGAGGCTCGGTCATTTCTTCCATCGCATAACGGACTCCCTCGCGTCCGGTGCCCGATAGCTTTACGCCGCCATACGGCATGTTGTCAACGCGAAACGCGGGACCGTCGTTTATCATCACGCCGCCGAATTCGAGTGTATGGGCGGCACGGAAGGCATGATCCATATCTCGCGTGAAAACCCCGGCTTGAAGGCCATACTGCGTATTGTTCGCCTCGACCAGAGCGTCCGCGAAATCATCGAATCTCTGGATCGTCGCGATCGGAGCAAACACCTCTTCCGCCCAAACCCGCATCTCGCTGTGAACGTCTGTCAGCACGGTGGCTGCGAGCAGCGACCCCTCTCGTGTGCCTCCGCAAAGCACACGTGCGCCCGCTTCAACCGCTTCGTTAATCCATGATTCCGCGCGACGCGCAGCGGCTTCATCGATCATCACCGAAAGATCGGTCTCTTCATCGAGCGGATCGCCAGTACGCAATGACATCGCGCGCGCCACAAAGCGAGAAGTCCACTCTTCCGCGATATCCCGGTGGATCAACAATCGTTGAGCCGAGATGCAGACCTGACCGGCGTAGCTAAAGGCCGCGATAGCCGAGCGCTCCACCGAATACTGGATGTCGGCCGTGCGATCCACAATGACTGGTGCATTGCCTCCGAGTTCAAGTGTCACTGCTTTGCGGGCCGCGCGCTCACGCAGGCGCCAGCCGACGTCCGCGCTGCCGGTAAATGAAATCATCGCCACGCGCTCGTCGGTGAGCAACAGGTCAATCTCGGCGATCTCCATCGGGACGATCTGAAGTGCGCCTGACGGAAGTCCGCAGTTTAGAAACGCTTCTCCCAGAAGTAGCGCGGTCAGGGGAGTGCGCGGACTTGGTTTGACGATGATTGCGTTTCGAGAAGCCAGCGCAGGCGCGACTTTGTGGGCTACCAGGTTGAGAGGAAAGTTGAAAGGTGTAATTCCAAACACCGGGCCGCGTGGAATACGCTCGGTCCAGCCCAGCCGGCCCCGTCCGATTGCCTGCGCGTCAACCGGTACTGTCTCGCCTCCGAAGCGGCGTGCCTCCTCGGAAGCAAAAGCGAAAGTCGAAATAGCGCGATCGGTCTCTCCGCGAGCTGCTTTAATCGGCTTTGCGGATTCGGTCGCGATCGAACGCGCAAAGTCTTCCCGATGAGACTGCAGGTAGTCGGCGATACGGCGCAGCGCATCTGCGATCTCGTAGCGCGGAAGGGCGCGCATCTGCTCGGCGGCGGAAGCAGCATGAGCGATGGCTTCCTCCACCTCGGAGCGCGAAGCATACGAAACCTGCGCGAGCGGCTCGCCGCTGAAGGGTGAATGCACCTCGCGGACAGTCTCGGTCGTACGCCACTCGCCGGCAATGAGAAGCGGTCTCGTCTCCATGGGTGAAATGGAAGGATATCATATGGTTCAAGAGCGGGCATTGGGATGGTGGTTCGATCAGGCGAAGGGCCGAGCCCGTGAAGCGGGCAACTGAAAACCCGCCGGCGGAGTGCGACTCCGACAGAACTTCAGTCCTCCGCTTTGCGGACTCCACCCGTTCATCGCTTCTACCTGCCCAGCGATAAATCGCTGGGCTATTTTCAATCGTCCGCTTCGCGGACTAAACGAGATTTCAGGCCCACCCACACCCTTCGGATATATAACGTTGACGGTAGCTTGGAGCTGCGGCTACAATCTCGGCGAAGATCTTGCGAAAATTGCTGAGAGCCATCACTCAATTAATGAAAATCTGGCAGGCCCTATGCGGAATTGTTCTGTTGTGCTGCGCTCTTACCGCCAGCGCTCAGCAGCGACCTCTGCTGACTGAAGATGTCGATATTATTTCGCCGGGCTCTTTGCGTATAGAAGCCGGTATAGACTTTCTCCAGAACGCGAAGTTCCCTGTGGCCGGACTCACAGGCGACCTGACTCGGGTGGGTGTGATCGGCATCAACGTGGGACTCTCGCCTAACGTTGAGTTTCAGATTGATGGGGTCGCGCAAAACGTCTTGAGCGTAAACTCGGTGAGCTTGCCGTCGCCGATTCCACTCAGCTTCGTGCCCGGAACGAACTCCACAAACGACATCGGCGACTTCACCCTCTCAACCAAGATTAAGTTACGAAATGAGACGCGCCGCGGGCCATCACTTGGCTTTCGTTTCGGCGTCCAGCTGCCGAATTCGAATCAAGCGCGCGGCGTAGGGTTAAATCAGGTCAACGCGTTTGGCTCTATCCTATTTGGCAAAAAGTTTGGACAGGATAATCGTGTCAACACATTCGCAAATCTCGGAATAGCTATTCTGACGGCACCAACTCAACTCTTCACACAAAACGACGTCCTCACGTATGGCTTCGCCAGCATCGTTCGTCTATCCAGGCACATCAACTTTGCGGGCGAGATCAACGGACGAGCTAATACCAGACCCGGCTCCGGACCGCTCGGTACCGAGTCTCAATCGGAAGCCCGCATGGGATTACAGGTCAAGGCGTCAGGTCTTCGCTTCGATTTCGCGGGCATCGCCGGCCTCACCGACTTTAGCCCACGCTCCGGAGTGACCTTCGGAGTCACGTACGACTCACCAGTTGTCTTCGCGCCAGTTCGATAGAGGTCTGAAGCCTAAAGTCCAAAGTCCAACGTCAAAGGCAAACGGACAAAGGGCATTGGACATTCGACATTGGGCCTTTTATGTTCGATTGGCTACGCTCAACCTTCTTCTGGCTCAATCAAACATTCGGCGCAATCGTCCAATGGCTGGAATCTTTCATCGTCGGCGTACCGATTTACGTCGCGGCTCCTTCGATGATCGTGATCGGCGCGCTCGACTCGTCGTTGCTTTCACTTCCCGAGATAAACGACTACCTGGTCGTGATGCGGTGCGCCAACGCGCCGTTTGAGGTCTTCTACTTTCCGCTTTTTGCCGCGGCCGGGTCGGTACTCGGATGTCTGCTGCTGTACACGATCATTCGCAGCGGCGGCCAGTTTGTGCTGAGAAAGAGATTCAAGACGGAACACATCGAGAAAGTGGAGAGGACCTACGCACGTTTCGGCTTCCTGGCGTTGGCTGTTCCGGCCCTTCTGCCTCCGCCGATGCCCTTCAAAATCTTCGTCGCAACAGCCGGCGCGCTGGAATATCCACGCTGGCGCTTTATGCTGACGATCATGATCGCGCGATCGCTTCGATATTACATCGAAGGCACGCTCGCGGTTGTCTATGGCCGGACGGTTATAGATTTCCTTAAGGCATACGGATTCACGATCCTCGCCATCGTAATAGCTGTATGCCTGCTCGGCCTGGCTATCTATTTACTTCTGCAACGAAGACAAAGAAGCACTGCGAGAGCTGGCGTAGCCGAGACCCTCGAGTAAGACCCATCATTAATATCGCAGCCGAGAGTGGGAAATGAGTTAGCGGTGAAACTGTCTTGGGAAAAGATCATTAGCGGCCTGTCGGCGCTCAAGGAGTTGCTGATTGCCTACGGGCCATTTGGATTGTTTGGCATAGCCTTGCTCGACTCGGCGCTGATCCCTCTTCCCGGCGGGCCGGATGTAGTGATGATATTACTCACGCTACAGCATCCGTCCTGGATGCCGATCTACGCTGCCGCCGCGACCGTGGGATCGGTTATCGGGTGTGTGGTCCTCTATTACATTTCCAGGCGTGCGGGGCGACGCGCGTTGCAACGCTTTTCAGAAGCCAAGCAGGCGCGCGTGAAGCGACTGATCGATCGCTATGATGTCCTGTCGGTACTCGTAGCTTCGGTCCTGCCGCCGCCGTTTCCATTCAAGCTCTTCGTAATAACAGGAGGCGCGTTCCGTTTGAGCATCGCGCGCTTCGCGATCGCGATCGGCATTGGAAGGGCGTTTCGTTTTTTCCTCGAAGGTTTTCTGGCTGTGCAGTATGGTGATCGCGCGGAGGCGATCTTCGCGCAGTACTTCCCGTGGGTAGGCCTTGGACTGGCGCTCGTTATAGTTCTTATTTTCGTAGGCCGGAAACTGTGGCGAAGGTCAGCGAGAGGTCGTAAAGAAGGATTGGAAGCGGCGGAATGAGTATCAGGTATGGCCCGAATTGTCTAGGAACTTGCCGGGTTATGTGTGCGTCTCCATTGGGTTCAGAGCCATCCGCGTCAGCGGATGGATGAAAATCACGACTCTTTCTCATTCTCACCGGCCCTCCGGCCGGTGACCATCCGCTCGCGAGCCCCGAGAAACCGTTTCAACGGTTTCTAATTAGTTATGCGTGAAACCGGCACGAGAGACCGTTGAAACGGTCTCCTGTCTTGAGTAACACCTGTTCGCCCGGCTGAAGCCGGGCGAGAATGAGAGGCGCATCGAATTCGATTCTTTGGGACACCGTTGGATATTCGACCCAGCCCGCGTACGTCTCAGCAGTCGCCGTTGGAGGTGAAGTTGAAGAGTCTGGCGCCTGCAACGTCACGAACTCCATGTTGTTCCAGACGGGTCAGCATTCGTAGAAATATCTCTGCGGTCGCGAGCGCATCGCCCGCGGCGCGGTGTCGATTGAATATCTGGATGTCGAAATGTTCTGCCACGGTATGCAGACGATAGTTGAGGAGGCCAGGGAAGATACGCCGCGAGAGTTTCACCGTGCACAGATGTGAGTTCGCCATTCGACGCCCTGGAAATACTCGCGCGATTTCGTGATTGAGAAAGCGGACATCGAAGTTTGAGTTGTGCGCCACAAGCACGGCCTCATCTGCGAAGTCGAGCCAGTCATGAGCAACATCGGCAAAGATCGGCGCATCGCTCACCATTTCGTTGGTGATACCGGTGAGCTGGACGATGAACGGAGGGATGGGCGATTCCGGGTTGACCAGGGTCTGGAACTCGGCGACGATACACCCGCGACTGACCCTATAAGCCCCGATTTCAGTGACTCGGCATGGAGGAGTCTTGGCTCCGGTGGTTTCCACATCGACTACCACGAAGTCTGACTCGAAGAGGGCGCGGGCCTCGACATCTTCGCACCGAAGCTCGACGACGGACCCGTCGCAGAGCATAAGACGGTGATCGTCCTGGATGAGGCCCGACACCACCAGGGCGGAGATGTCCTCGTCTAGGCCGGGCAGCTTGAGAATTATGTCGGCGATGTCTGACGCGGGTGCGCGGCCACCGCAAACGCGCAACATCTCTACGGTCTCTTGCACGAGCGATGAGTCGGATATGAGATTCCGCCGGTTTAGACGCATCACGGGTCATTGTATCGCGCATACAAAACTTTGTGAATGAGGTAAGAATTGCAAACCGAAGAGGTCATCGAAAGGTTCAGACGCACAGGCGCTCTGCTTGACGGGCACTTCATCTTATCCAGCGGGCTTCACAGCCCGCAATATCTGCAGTGCGCACTTCTGCTTCAGCATCCGGCTGAAGCAAATCGCTTTGGCCGTGCACTTGCCGATCGCTTTCGAAACGAACGAATCGAGACGGTGGCTGCCCCGGCCATCGGCGGTCTTGTCATTGGATATGAAGTCGCGCGCCATCTGAAAGCGAGATTCATTTGGACCGAACGCACCGAGGGCCGGATGGCGCTGCGGCGCGGGTTCACTGTTCGCAGTGGTGAGAACGCGCTGGTGATAGAGGATGTCATCACGACTGGCCGATCGACGCGGGAGACTATTGAGGTCTTACGGAATGAGGGAGCGCAGGTTGTGGGCGCGGGCTCGATCATCGATCGTTCCGCGGGACGCGCCGATGTCGGTGTACCGCGCATCGCGCTCGCGACGCTCGATGTACCTGCTCTGGCGGCGGAGTTGTGTCCAGCGTGCGCGAGAGGCGAGGCGGCGACGAAACCGGGGAGCCGGAAGGCAGTTGGCAGTTAGCAGTGTCAGTGGTCGGTGGTCAGTGTCCAGTAGACTGAAGAGTTTTCAAAGCAACGCTCCGTTGTCGACGACATTAAACCTTGAATTTGAAACACCAAATGAAGTGGATCCCATCTGACCACCGCCCACTGACCACTGACCTCCGACCACCGCCCACTAGTCCATGAACTTCAAACTCACGCTCCAGTACGACGGGACCGATTTCCATGGATGGCAGATGCAAAGCGACGAGCGGACCATCCAGGGCGAGATCACCCGCGGGCTCACTCTGCTCAACGGGTCTCCAGTTGTGGTTCACGGCTCCGGAAGAACGGATGCTGGAGTTCATGCTGAAGGCCAGGTCGCCAGTGTTCATTTGCAGCGGGACATAACCAGCGAAAAGCTGGTCGAAGCGCTGAATGGGCTCATCAGCCGCGATGTTCGCATCATGGAAGCAACAACTGTCCCCGACGATTTTCACGCGCGCTACTCCGCTCGAGGCAAAACATACATCTATCGGATCTTCAATTCTCGCGTGCTCTCACCGTTTTGGGCGCGCTACGCGGTGCATGAGCGCCGCGTCCTCGATCTTCCTCTGATGCGACGCTGCGCAGAACTGTTCTTGGGAGAGCATGACTGGATGGCATTCTCGCCCATCCAACCGGACCCGCGAGACCGCGTTCGAACAATCACGAATCTTGAGGTTAGCCAGCGCTACGACGAGCGCGGGCAGGGTACGATCCTGGAGCTAACGGTCAGTGCGAATGGCTTTCTGCGATACATGGTACGCTGCATCGCAGGCACGCTGATGGCTGCGGGCAGAGGCGAGTTAAAGGAGGACGCTATCACGCGCGCGATCAATGATGGCGACCGCACGAGCGTTGGAGCCACTGCGCCGCCGCACGGCTTGACGCTCCAGCGAGTGCTTTACTGAATCAGCGCGTCTCTGGTGCGCGGGAAATGCCGAGAAGAGTCTCGCATCGCGTTCCGAGCATTGCTTGGTTTGCGGTTGCGCTCTCATACTCGCGGCATTAAGATGCAGCCGCATGCCTATCAACAAAGAGAATTCGGATACTGAACTCATCATTAGGAGAGTGGATTGATGCTCGCGGATTTCGCGGGACTGATCGAGAAGGGATCGCGCGACGACGTCCTGTTGGCCGCGATCTCGTGGGACCACCTGCCGCGCCACGTCGCGATCATTATGGACGGCAATGGTCGATGGGCTGCGCAGCGTGGTCAGCCGCGAATTGCAGGACATCGAGCCGGGGTCGAGGCCGTGCGCGCATCGGTCGATACCGGTGCACGATTGGGACTTGGCGCTCTCACGCTCTATGCGTTCTCGACTGAAAACTGGAAACGTCCACGTCTGGAAGTCGATGCCTTGATGCGGATGCTAAGACGATACCTCCGTCTGGAGCTCGACGAGATTGACCGTCAAAACATTCGCTTTCAGGCTATCGGGCGGATCGAGTCGCTTGCCGAGAGCGTTCGACGCGAGCTCGATAAAGCTACGCAGCGAACGGCCTCCAACAGCGGGATGATATTAAGCGTGGCGCTCAACTATGGCGGACGTTCGGAAATTGTCGATGCCGTACGCGCGGCGGGACGTGGACTCGAAGCCGAGGGTAAGAGCATCGATGAGTTGACGGAAGAGAGGATCGAACAGCAGCTCTACACTCGGGGACTGCCTGAGCTGGATCTTCTGGTGCGCACGAGCGGTGAGATGCGCATCTCTAATTTCCTCCTTTGGCAGGCCGCATACAGCGAGATCTATGTGACCGACACCCTGTGGCCAGACTTTCGGCGAGTTCATCTGCTCGA
>JAVHWA010000039.1:0-5605 GCA_032160165.1 Acidobacteriota bacterium | reverse complement strand
TTCATTTTGCGGAGACTGCCGCGGGGCAATTACTGATCTGTCCCGGTTCATTCAGCAGCGGCACAGGAGAAGCGAGCGAGTCCGATCCAGGTAACAGGAGGTGTGTCTGAAGACTTTCCGTCGTGTTCGGAGACAACAACCAATGTCTATTTATATCTACAACAACCAGCAAGCGGCAGGCCCTTATGACGATAACGCGGTCGTTGCGTGGTTGCCTGCCGGACAGATTTCTCCCGATGCGCCAGCGTGCAGGCAGGGCGCGAATGAGTGGCAGCCGTTAAGAAACCTAATTCCCGGTGCGCCGCAACCTGGTGGCTTCCCGGGCGCACAGCCGAACGGCTCGTCGCCGATGCCTCCTTCCCAAGCTGTCGTTCATTGGGCGCGGCAAAGCTTTCCCGCCCCCGTCGAGGTCAGGCTGAAATTCGCAGACGTGGGCCGAGGGGAGCTGGCGAAACTAATCGACGGCGACGGGGTGGAGACTAGAGGAGGCCAGAGGCACAGGTGGGAGACCCTCCATTACATTAGCTACAGGAAGGAACTGAGGAGGGTGCGCTCCCCCATCGCCGCGCTGGTGCTTGCGCTGATGACAAAGGGTCAACAGAAGCTGTCGGTCCGGCTCACATTCCAGACCGGGGACGCCGTCGTCACCCCCTTGATGCACAACAGCAATGAACTGCTGGCCCTGTTCGAAACCATCCCTGTGGAGCGCCGAAAGTTTTAAGGCGACAGTCCGCCGCCACGCGCTCCCAACTCCCTTGCCCGCGGAGGATCGAGATGAGAAGCAAGTTTAGAAACAAGTCGCCGCGCGTGCGACGTGCTTTGGCGCTGGTCTGCTCGTTACTGAAGACGTTTCCTTCCCGCGTTTTTGAAGAGCGCTGGGAGTTGAGAATGGGAACCAAGAATCTGAGGAGGAAACAATGAAAATTCCATTGTTAGTAATAGGCAGTGTGCTGATTCTAATCGGGGAGTACCTCGTACTCACAAGCCTGGTGTCGGAGAATCAGATGAAGCTTGTTGGCTTTGTTCTGATGCTTGCCGGCTTAGTCGCCATCATCGTCGCATCGAAGCGGGACGCCGCGAAAAACGCACTGTTAGCAGTAGGCGGCGGGCTGATGCTGAACGGGATTGTCATGGAAATCTCTTCACTCGCGCTGCTGGGGCATATAGGTGGTGTTGGCATTCTCGCGCTATTTGTTGGCTTGATCTTCTTCATCGTTAACAGGGTCATTGCGCACCGCTAAGATTCAAACCAGTGAAAGTTTCCAGGATGTCCCTGCTTCGGGCAAAGAGGAGAACCAACATGACAAGTCGGCATTCTGACAGAATTCTTCCGCTAATAATTCTCATTGTCCTATTCGGCTTTGGATGTAGTTCGGTCAAACAATCCAATTCGGAAGGGTCTCCGTCTCCGGCAAGAGCTAAGACAAAGATCACCCCGGAGACTCTGAAAGCGCGCCTCAGCGGAAAGAAGGTGACGTTTCTTGAAGAGCAGGTTGGAGAACAGCCTTCAGTTACCGCTGGAATAGATATAGGAATGCCCACGTTGAAAATCGTCAGTGGCGAAACTCCCCCGAAAGTAGACTTCAACAGAGAGGTAGTTGATTTCTTTCAAATGGTGGAAAAACTTCGTTATCGTTTCCAATCGTTACCTCGTGAGGACCGTGATCGAAGCGTTAGGTTGGCAGCAAGTGAACCCGACATCGCTTTTTACAACGAACGAGGGATTAGCGTAGAGGATTTCGAAATGTTGATTGGCAATCTGGGCGATGAGGTTAACCACTTCGAAATTGATTTGATAGGAATAAAAATCCCGGAAAAGACACCACCGCATTCAGGACCACCGCCCTCCATCCGGCCCGTAAGTCCAAGAGAGATCGAAGCACCGACTTCCATCCGGCCCGTAGGCCCAAGAGAGAGCGAACCACCATTAAGAAAGACGCCAACGAGTCCCTAGCGGGTTGGTGGTCGGTAGCTGGTGGTCGGTGGTAACCAAGAACTCCGATCGACTCGTACAGCGCAAACTGGAAAACTCGTCACTGACCACCACCACCGCCCACCGCCCACCCATCACTTCACCGCATAGATCCACAAGTGCCAGCCCCAGCGCGCCGCGAGGCGCGCTTCCATCTTTCGCGTCAACAGGCTTCCCAAGACCGGTAACCAACGCTTGTTGAGAAAGTGGGTCGCAAGCTTCACGTCGGAGAAATCCTTGAATAGCTCGCGAGCTTCTTTGCGCGAATACACTCGCGCAAGCGGATTGCCCGCTCCATCCGTATGTTGACTGAGGAATTCGTCGGGCGCCAGATAGCTCCGCGCATCTTCCTTCAGCGTACGCGCATGGTCGCGCAAACTCTCGACGGGCTCTCCCGTCATGCGATGCACTATCTTCACTCCGGTCCCCGTCCTCAGCAGATGCGCACCCATTCGACGCATGACACGTATGTTAACGCGGTAATTATAGGAACCACGATGATAGAGCATCACTATTGCCCGCCCGCCCGGACGCAAGACGCGATGGACCTCTTTGACGGCGCGCACAGTGTCGGGCGTGTGATGCAGTACGCCATGAGAGTAAACGAGATCGAAACTCTCATCGTCGAAGTCCAGGTTCTCCGCGTCTGCCTTGCGAAACTCTCCTGCTAAGCCGAAAAGCTGGAAACGTTTTCGCGCCAGATCGACCGCGGCGTCGGTCAGATCAACCCCGGTATAGATCGCTCCGGCCTTGGCGAACTGCGCCCCGTCTGTGCCAAGTCCGCAGCCTATCTCAAGCACTTGCAGACCCTGTGCGCCGGCGAAATCCGCCGCTGCGGGAATGTGCCACTCTTTCGTGTAGCGATGTTCCTCGACGCGCTCATAAAACGCGCGCGTTCCCATCTCCGCATCGGTAAACTTCGTGCCGCATGGATTCTGCTGCCAGAAGGCACGAACGCGGTCTTTGAGAATGGAGTTGGTATCAGACATTACAGAGAGTTTACTTGTGCGCCCGCGCAAACTCAAAAAAGAAGGAGGCAGGAACAGGAGGCAGGAGCAGGAAAGCGACAATGAACGTTTGATTGGGTAGATCGTTGAACCGAGCTCTCATCGTACTCCTGCGCCCTGCTCCTGCAGTCTGCTCCTGCCTCCTGCTACGCTCCGCTTGCCCATCCAACATCCGACATCTAACATCTGCATCTATGTACCCCGCCGGCAATCTTTTCATTCCCGTGGAGCACGGTCGACTCGAAGCTATATTAAAAGAACCTCGGGGCGAAGCTCGCGGCGTGGCACTGGTACTTCACCCGCATCCTCTGGGGGGCGGAACGATGCATAACAAGGTAGTCTTTCGCGCCGCGAGTGCATTGAATGATGCCGGGCTCACTACCCTGCGCATTAACTTTCGCGGAGTCGGAGGCAGCACGGGTGAGCACGACGAAGGCCGCGGCGAACTCGATGACGTGCGCGCGGGCCTGGATTATTTGAGTGAACACTATTCGGGGAAGCCTATAACCCTGACGGGATTTTCGTTTGGCGCTCGGGTTGGGATAGAGGTTGGAATCAGCGACAAGCGCGTGGTGAACCTGATCAGCATCGGCACGCCTGTCGACAAATACGACTTTTCATTTCTCAAGTCGTGTCGCAAGCCTATACTGTTCGTGCACGGCGACAAAGACGAGTTTGGTCCGGCGGACAAATTGCGCGCGTTAGCGGGGTCGTTACCTGAACAGAGCCACGTCAGCGTCAGGATTATCGAAGGTGCTGATCACTTCTTCGAAGGGCATCTGGACGAATTGAAGGAAGCGATTAGAACCTGGATTGAGCAGCAGTTTGTGGCTTAATCGCGATCTTTAATAACAAAGTTCCATTCACTATTTACCATTCACGATTCACCTAACGATGAACTCTTACACTGACCCAGCCATCCGCATTACGCTCTTGCCTCGCGACACCAATTCGCAGGGGACTGTCTTCGGCGGCATCATCCTCAGTTACATCGACATGGCGGGCGCCATAGAGGCCCATCGCAAGACCGGGATGCAACGGTTCGTCACTGTCGCGATGCGCGAAGTCATCTTCCACAAGCCCGTCTTCGTCGGCGATCTAGTCAGCTTCTATGGCGAGACACTCCGAATCGGAACCACCTCAATTACGATCCGCGTGGTTGTAGAGGCGGAGCGCTATGGAGGTTCTCGTGAACGCGTGCGCGTTACCGACGCCGAAGTCGTCTACGTCGCGGTGGATGAGAATCGCAAGAAGATGAAGATAGATCAGGACCAGGTGACTACGTGACATCTCCTTAGGGACGACACGGTAGTGACGTTCCAGAGGCAAGTTCTTCACCAGCCTCATAAAGAAAGCTTGCAGGCGCCAGCGGACTTGTGTATGTTCCGCGACACAAAACCCTGCGTCGTAAGATCCTCCGCGACGCTGATGTCTCATCTATCACTCACTGAAAGGTCACACAAAATGCTTCATACCCGCCAAATCAATGTGGTAGTGATGTTGTTCCTCGCGTGGATCTACTGCTCCTTCCTGGTTGAGGGAAGCGTCAGACAGGACACGGTCCCTTCTGCAAGTCCGACGCACCTTGATGCGATGCAGAGCGTACCCTTTCCAGATGTTCAGATTCCAGGCATGCCTTCAGAGGGCGAGTGGTGCCTGACCCGAGTCGACAAAGCCGTCGAGGGAACTGCGCGGTACGTCTCACCCGGTGGAGAATACACGTGCGAGGGCGGGCATACATGGAGAGGCAAGGTAAAAATCAACACTACGCTTCGGGCCAGCGGGCGCGCCTGCGATCAGGGAGACTTTATTCCCAATGGAAGCGTTTTGAATGCCGAGGGCGAGATTATTCGCCGCCGAGATGGTTTCGCCCATTTCGCAGGCAAGTTCGAAATCAAATCTGGTGACAAGCAGTTGTTCGAAGGAAGGATGGAGCTGCTTTTCCGCGTCGGCTCGCACCGCGGAGAGAGCTGTGACGATATTTCTCATTATGAGGGCTGGTTAGTAGGGCGGGGTTCAAAAGGAGTTCCGCTTTCGCTACGCGCCATGATCAGCGGAAAGTGGACCGCGCCTATGCCGCGTCTAGAAACAACCTGGACCAGCGGTTCGATCCTTAGTGGGATCGTTGTGCGTCCGCGGTAAGGTGATCTCAATCATGGCCTTGTTGCTCAATTAAGTTTCGTCTGCAACTTCCTCAGCGCTGTAGCGGCCTGTTGGTAGTTGGGCTGCTGTTCGAGGGCGAGGCCATAGTGGCGCGCAGCATCGAGAAGACGGCCGCGCTGTTCGTAGACTTTCCCCAGATTCATGTGCGGAAAGGCGTAGGATTCATATCGCGACGCCTGAAGCGCGCGCTTGAACCACTTCACGCATCCGTAGACATCGCCTTTCGCGACAAGATAGCTGCCGATGTCGTTGTAGGGATTTCCAAAGGTGGGATCGACGCGAATCGCCTCCAGGCATTCCTCTATCGCTTCTTCGTACCTGTCCTGAAAGCTGTAGACCCAGCCGAGGAAAGTGTGAGCTTCGGCCGTCGGGTAGGCTGCGATCGAACGCCTGTAGAGTTCGATCGCCTCATCGTAGTCTTCGACCTGCTGCGCCTCATACGCGCGCCGAAAGAATTCGGTGG
>JAVHWA010000007.1:0-14240 GCA_032160165.1 Acidobacteriota bacterium | reverse complement strand
ATAGTTGGGAATCTGCGGGTCTTCGTGCATGCTCCGTCCGATTCCATGGCCAACGTACTCGCGCACAACCGAGTAGCCATGGGCTTCTGCGTGGCTCTGGACCGCCCAACCGATGTCCCCAAGATGCTTTCCCTCGCGACACTGCTCGATAGCGCGCTCGAGACCTTCTTCGGTCACCTTAATCAGCTGCAACAGGTCTTCGCTCACTCGACCGACAGGCACGGTCGTGGCGGTATCACCCACAAAGCCTTCAAGCGTCGCCCCGACGTCTATTGAAAAGATATCTCCGTCCTTCAATTTGTAAGTCGACGGAAAGCCGTGGACCACCTGCTCGTTCACGGACGCGCAAATTGAAAAGGGGAAGCCGTGATATCCCTTGAAGGTAGGTTGAGCGCCACCGGCACGAATCATCTTCTCGGCCGCCGCGTCGATCTCCAGAGTGGTAACGCCGGGCGCGACCATCCGTCTTAATTCCTGAAGGACTTGCCCTACCAGTTGCCCGGCCGAGCGCATCTTGTCCAGTTCCTTTTTTGACTTCCCGATAATCATTGGCTGCTGAATAGTAATCGTGAAATGAACGTGCTTTCAGTCATCAAGACTCTTGATTACCGTATACGATCTTCTCTATATCCGCGTAAATCGCTTCGGTGTCGCGCGTACCGTCCACGTGATATAACCGCTTCGATGGACCGTAGTAATCGAGCAGCGGACGGGTCTGCGCTTCGTACGTTTCCAGTCGAGCCTTGGCCCTCTCGGGAGTGTCGTCGGAGCGATGTTCCAGCGGGACATCGGGATGAAAGTCGCAGACTTCATCGAATTTCGGCGGCTTAAGGTAGATGTTGTATATCTCCCTGCAGACCGGACACGAGCGACGACCCGCCATACGCTTTTCCAGCACATCAAAAGGAACATCGATATAGATCGACAAGATGTCCTTGTTCTGCTCGATAGCCAGATTTTCAAGCATCTTTGCCTGGGCCGTAGTGCGCGGAAACCCATCCAGGATAAAACCGCCTTCACAGTCAGCGTCGCTCGTCCGCTCGCGCACCAATCGGATTGTCAAATCGTCCGGAATCAATTTTCCGGAATCCATTATCGCGCAAACCTCTTCCGCCAGAGGAGTATGCTCGTGCCGCATTGCACGGAAAATCTCGCCGGTCGAAATCTGAGGCAATTTGTGCCGCTCACTCAGAAGCCGCGCCTGCGTCCCTTTTCCCGCGCCGGGCGCACCGATCAGTACAATGATCTTTGGCATAAGAGTGACGAGTGATAAGTGATGTGTAATGAGTAAACAGCTTGCTTATCACTCATCACTGCCTTAAGTGCGGCGTCCTCGCAAGCGGCTCCCGCCACCGAGGAATCCTTCGTAGTTACGCATCACCAGTTGCGCTTCGATCTGTGCAACGGTGTCCATGGCAACGCCGACGAGGATCAGCAGACTTGTGCCGCCAAAATAAAATTGATAGCCCATGCCATTCGGGATCCAGGACATTCCTGGCGTGCTGGTGACGAAATTCTCCAGCCAGGCCCCGATGAATGGGAGACGTCCGACCTTGAATCCGCTTAGCATGAACTGCGGAACGAAAGCGATGAACGCCAGATATAGGGCCCCCACAATGGTCAGGCGCGTAAGAATGGTTCGCAAGTATTCCGCCGTCGCGCGGCCCGGGCGAATGCCCGGCATGAAGCCGCCGTGCTTGCGCAGGTTGTCGGCCACCTCTTCGACATTGAAGACGATCGATACGTAAAAGAACGTAAAGAAGATGATCAAGGTGATGAAGACAAGCTCGTAGTAGGGATCACCGCCATGAAACAGTTGAAAGAAGCTGTAGACCTTTCCCCACGCAGAATTCGGATTGCTCGGGTCGGGCGGAAACGCCGAGAACAGACTCTGCGGCATGGACAACACGGATGACGCGAAGATAACCGGAATGACTCCGGCCATGTTGACCTTAAGCGGCATCGTCGTCTGCTGGCCGCCTACCATTTGGCGTCCTACGTGTCGCTTGGCATAGCTGACCGCGATCTTTCTTCGGCCCGACTCGATAAAGACGATGAAGGCTATAAGAGCAACCAGCGCAATTACCAGGGCGATCACGCCCACGGTCTCAAGCGCGTCTCCGCCGCTTAAGCGTCCGACCACCTGCTGCACGCCGCGCGGTAAACCGATGACAATTCCCGCGAAGATGAGCAGTGAAATCCCGTTGCCCACTCCGCGTTCAGTGATTTGTTCCCCCAGCCACATGACGAAGATTGTTCCGGTCGTCAGGGTCAACGCGGTCATAACCAGGAACTTTGTTCCCGGAACATTAGCCACGCCGTTGTACTGCAACCAGTTGGCGACAAAGAAAGTCTGCACCAGCGCCAGACCTACGGTCAGGTATCGCGTCCACTGGTTGATCTTCTGCCGCCCCATCTCGCCCTCTTCCTGCAGTTTCTTCAACTGCGGGGAAACGACGGTCATCAACTGAAGAATGATCGAGGCGGTAATGTAAGGTGTGACGCCCAGCGCAAAGACTGAGATCGTGCGGAAATTACCGCCCGAGAAGAGATCCAGCACTCCAAGAAGCGTGTTGCCGACATCGTGCCAGACCTGCTCGAGCTTCACCTTATTGATTCCCGGGGCAGTGACGTGCGCACCGAGGCGATATATCGCCAGCATCGCCAGGGTAAAGAAGATGCGCTTGCGCAGGTCTTTGACCTGGAACATGTTCCGAACGGCCGCTAGAAACTTTTCCATACGATAGCCTCTGACTTAGTCTACGCTGCCCCTGAAGATTCGGCTCTAATTATCGCTCCGTGAGGAGAGAAAGCAAAAACGCAGCTTGCAGTTAACAGTTTGGAGGGAAAGCGAATCATAAAGCTGATCTTCGCCGGTTCTTCACTGACAACTACTAACCGCGAACTGCTAACTTCTCTTAGCTACTGGCTGGCGCTCTCGTCTTTTTGTTTGCCGATCTCCGTCGCCGCGCCGCCAGCCTTTTCTATCTTCTCGCGCGCACTCTTTGTAAAGCGGTGCGCAGAAATGCGTAGGGCCTTTGAAATCTCGCCGGTTCCCAGCACGACCACATCGCGCTTGGCTTTCTTGATCAATCCACGCTCGTGCAGCAGCTCGGGCGTCACCTCGTCGTCGGCGCCGAAATGTCGGTCGAGCGAGGCGAGACTGATCTCGATCCACTGTTTCTTGAAGATGTTTGTAAACCCGCGTTTGGGAAGCCGACGGTGAAGCGGCATCTGCCCGCCTTCAAAACCGATCTTGGATGAATAGCCCGAGCGGGACTTCTGTCCCTTCTCGCCTCGTCCCGCCGTCTTGCCCAAACCTGTTCCCGGGCCGCGTCCTACGCGCTTTTTCCGATGGGTCGCCCCTTTGGGTGCGCGTAGATTATTAAGACCAATAGACATGATTTACTCCGTAAATCGGGGCCGGGGGCCGGGGGTGGGGAGCGGCATTATGTTTTACCGGCACCCGACCCCCGACACCTGTCACCCGTCACCCGTATTTATTCAATAATTCGTATCAGATGCGGCACCTTGGCAACGAATCCGCGCGTCGCGGGTGAGTCAGTCCGCTCGACGATCTGATTCAGCTTCGTAAGGCCCAGGCTTCGCACGATCTGTTTATGAGTTTTCGGTGCCGCAATAAAGCTTCGATAGTACTGGATTCGAATCGTTCCAGCGTCTGTCGACTCAGTTTTCTTCTGCTCTTTCGCCATCTCTCAACCTCGTGTTATCGGGGCAGTAAGGGAAGCAACCTGGGTCGTCACTTAACACCCGCCACTCATCACCGCTTTTAAAGGTCCTCGACCTGCTTGCCACGGAGCCGAGCCAACTCCATCGGGTCCTTCATCTTCAAGAGCCCGTCGAAGGTGGCGCGTACGACGTTATGCGGATTGGCCGAGCCCAGCACTTTCGTGCGCACATCGTGGACCCCCACGGCCTGCATTACTGCGCGCACGGCCCCGCCCGCAATCACGCCGGTGCCTTCTGAAGCCGGCTTCATCAGCACGCGGCCTGCGCCGAAGCGCCCGATCAGCTGATGAGGCAAGGTGTTGTTGATTAGGGGAACGCGTATCAAATTCTTCTTGGCGGATTCGATGCCCTTCTTGATCGCCAAAGGAACTTCTCGGGCTTTGCCGGTGCCAAATCCCACGTGTCCCGCTTCGTCGCCTACGACTACCAGCGCGGCAAAGCTCAGGTTTTTACCACCCTTAACCACCTTGGTAACGCGATTGATAGAGATGACCTGATCTTTCAGATCCAGACCCTGCGCCGGAATACGGTGTGTCGGTTGTCTCATTACTGCTCCCCGTCTTTTTCGCCGCCCTCATCCGCTGCGGCTTCGTTGTCCTTATTCAATCCGGCCTCGCGCGCCGCGTCTGTCAAAGCTTTCACACGACCGTGGTAAAGATAACCGCCGCGATCAAAGACTACCTGATTGATTCCAACCGCCAGCGCCCGCTCCGCAATGGTGCGGCCGATACGTTGCGCGGCGTCGATGTTTCCACCCTTCTCAACGCCAAGCGTCTTTTCGGTGGTGGAAGCGGAAGCCAGCGTCTTTCCCAACTCATCATCTATGATCTGAGCGTAGATGTGATTCAGGCTGCGATAGACCGCTAGACGCGGGCGCTCGGTCGAGCCACGAACCTTCCGGCGAATGCGTTTGTGCACCGCGGTGCGAACTTCTGCTCTGTTCCTCTGTGCCATTTCGAACCTCAGTGATAAGTCATAGGTGATAGGTGATAGGTGATAAGGGATTGGCATTTTGCTCATCACCTATCACCCATCACCTATCACTTTATTTGCCAGTTTTGCCCGGCTTCAGTTTGATCGGTACGCCTGCGTAGCGTACGCCTTTGCCTTTATATGCATCGGGCTTACGCAGCCTGTACATTTCGGCAGCCACCTGGCCGAGTTTCTGCTTATCAATACTCGAAAGCGTCAAGGTGGTCTGATACTGCTGAATGCTTGCCTTGGACGCTACGCGCTCAGCCTTCGCTTCCACACCGTCAGGCAAAGGAAAGTCGATTGGATGCGAGTATCCCAGGGCAAAAACTATTTTCTTTCCCTGGACGTCCGCTTTATAGCCAACTCCAACGACATCCATCTGTTTGCTGAAACCTTCGGTCACTCCCACAATGGCATTGTTAGCCAGCGCGCGAGCGAGACCGTGGCTGGCGGCCAATTGGTCCGAGGTACGCTCAGCGACCAACTCGCCTTCCTCCTGCTTAAAACTGATGCCCTCGGGTATCGGGGTCTTCAGCGTGCCTTTGCTCCCCTTCACTTCCAACTCGCGATCGTTGATTGTGATCGTGACACCCTTGGGGATGCTGATGGGTTTCTTTCCAATACGAGACATAGTTTTAACCTTCGGTTAAAAAGATGTTAGATGTCAGAGGCTAGATACTGGTTTTGTCTTCAACTCACATCTAACATCCAACATCCGACATCTGCTTAATAGATTTGCGCAAGCACCTCACCGCCGATGTTCTCGCGCCGAGCAGTCTTGCCGCTCATCAGTCCGCGAGACGTCGAAACAATGTTGACGCCATAGCCGCCGAGCACCTTGGGAATTTCGGTCGCACCCATGTACACGCGACGACCGGGTCGGGAGACTCTCGCCAGGTGCGTGATCGAGCTTGTTCCCCGCGCGTCGTAGCGCAGGAAGATGCGGATCGTGCGCTTGACGCCCTCGCCCTTTACGACGAAGTTATTGATGTAACCCTCTTCTTTCAGGATACGGGCGATCTCAAGCTTTAATTTCGAGGCCGGAATATCAACGCGCGAGTGCTTCGCGGTTATCGCATTGCGTATTCGCGTCAACATATCGGCGATAGGATCAGTCATTACTAAACTCCAGGATGTCAGATGTTGGATGTCCGATGTCAGTTAGAAGCCGTTAAACGACCAGCATCTAACCTCTAGCATCTGACATCTGCATTCTTACCAACTCGATTTCACAACGCCGGGGATTTGTCCCTGCAGCGCCAACTCGCGGAAGCAAATGCGACACAAGTTGAATTTCCGCAAATAGCCTCGCGGGCGTCCGCATCGCTTGCAGCGTGTGTAAGCGCGCGAAGAGAACTTTGGCTTCCGATTGGCCTTCGCGATCAATGATTTCTTTGCCATAACTTTCCAGGTGTTGGATGTCTGATATCAGATGTCGGTTAGAGGCCAGCGACTGACATCTAACATCCAGCATCTGACATCTTCGGTTACTGTCTGAACGGCATACCCAGAGCCTTCAACAAAGCACGGGCCTCTTCGTCGTTTCGTGCCGTGGTGACGATCGAGATATTCATCCCGCGCGTCTTGTCTACCTTGTTAAAATCGATTTCGGGAAAAATAAGTTGCTCGCGAATCCCGAGAGTATAGTTGCCGCGCCCGTCGAATGCTTTGGGACTTACGCCGCGAAAGTCTCTAACTCGCGGCAAGGCCACCGATACCAGGCGATCAAGAAACTCATACATCCGGTCGCCGCGCAGTGTGACCATCACACCGATGGGCATTCCCTGCCGCAGCTTGAATGAGGCGATGGACTTCTTCGCCTTGGTGACAACCGGCTTCTGACCGGTTATGGCCTTGATTTCATCGGCCGCCACGTCGAGGATCTTCGCGTTGGCGATGGCTTCTCCCATCCCCATGTTGACGACGATTTTCTCGAGGCGCGGGACCGCCATCGGATTCGTGATTGCATACTCCTTAGAGATAGCCGGCGCGATCTCCTTCGAGTATTTCTCTTTCAATCTTGCTGCCATGTCTCGTGCTAACCTTTCGTCTGGGTCTCGCCGCTGAACTAGTCAACTTAACGTTTCCAGACAGTCATTCTCGAGGCTTACGCCTTCTCCAGGCTGTGACCGCTGCGGGTGGCCACGCGAATCTTTGTTCCGTCGCCCTGCACTTCATACTTGACGCGGGTCGGCTTTCCCGAGTCCGGATCGATCAACTGCACGTTCGAGATCTGAATGTACGCTTCCTTGTCGATGATACCCCCGCCCCTGTTGTTGGAGGGATTGGCGCGCTGGTGCTTCTTGATCATTCCGGCGCCTTCTATCTTCACTTTTCCCTCGCGAGGCAGGACCTCCAGCACTCGACCGCGCTTGTCTTTATCACGTCCGGCAATGATAACCACCTGGTCATTCTTTTTGATTTTCGCGCGCTTAGTTCCTTTTGCCATCTTCAAATCACCTCCGGCGCGAGCGAAACAATTTTCATGTAGTTCTTGTCTCTAAGCTCTCGCGCGACCGGGCCAAAGACGCGAGTGCCGATAGGAGTGCCGTCGTCTTTGATGAGTACTGCCGCGTTCTGATCAAAGCGGATGTACGTCCCGTCTTTGCGACGTACTTCCTTGCGGGTTCGCACGATCACCGCATTTTGAACCGTGCCCTTTTTGATGGTTCCGTCAGGCGACGCTTCTTTGACGGTGACCTTGATACGGTCTCCGAGTGAAGCGATCTTTCCGGTCGATCCACCAATGGGCATGATCATCTCCACACGCCTCGCACCCGAATTATCAGCCACCTCCAAAGAGGTCTGCATCTGGATCATAATGATTTCCTCATTTATTCATTTATTCATTGACCAATGACAAAATGAATCACTGATTATTTATTTCAACGCCTTCTGGACAATTTCGACAACGCGCCAGCGCTTCCGTGCCGACAGCGGCCGCGTCTCTACGATTCGCACCTTGTCGCCAATGGCCGCGCCAGTCTCGTCGTGCGCCATAAACTTGGACGTGCGACGAACGTAGCGTCGATACTTGGGGTGCTTGACCAACCGGTCAACCCGCACCACGATCGTCTTCTGCATCTTGTCCGAGGCCACGATGCCCACTTTCTGGGCCCGATTTCCTCTTTTCGCGGCACGCGTCACCGGCGCATCGCCGGTCGCAGGTTCGGTTGCTGCCGCGGTCGCGTTTGCCACCGGTTCGGCGGCGACAGTCTCCTGCGAAGCGCTCGCCTCACCGGTCGACCGATCAATAGCTTCCTGATTCTCTTCTGCCATCTTCTACCTCTCGAGGACGAGCACTGTACGGCGTCATCCTTTCGCCGTTATCCATTAGCCTGCTTGCCAACGCGCTCGCGCATAATGGTATTAATCCGCGCCAGCGACTTCTTTTCCTCACGAATGTTTTTCACTGCGTCGACTTCTCCCAGCGCCAACTTGAAATTCAAGCGAAACAGGGATTCCTTCAATCGCGCCGCCTCGGCTCGCAAATCTTCGTCGTTGGTGTCGAGCAGCCGGTCCAGTTCTTCACGTCTCTTTGCCATATATCGTTTCGCTAAACTATGGTTTCGAGTTGCGGGTGTCGAGTTTGGACTCGCCTTGAACTCGAGACCCTAAACTCATAACTCGGAACTTGAAGTTAGATCGCGCCTCCTTCTTGATCCGCACGCGTGACAAACCTCGTCTTGATCGGAAGCTTCTGTGCGGCCAGTCGCATTGCCTCGCGCGCCGTCTTCTCATCGACCCCCTCGATCTCGTACAGAATGCGACCCGGCTTGACTACCGCCACCCAATATTCAGGCGCCCCTTTGCCTTTACCCATACGTGTCTCAGCCGGTTTCTTGGTCACAGGCTTGTCGGGAAACATTCGAATCCAGATTTTGCCCCCGCGCTTGATGTGGCGCGTCATCGCAATACGAGCGGCTTCAATCTGGCGGTCGGTGATCCATGCGGGCTCAAGTGATTTCAATCCATATTCACCGAAGCTGATCGAACCGCCGCGATGGGCGACTCCGGTCATGCGGCCGCGCATTTGTTTTCGGTGCTTTACCTTTTTCGGCATCAACATAGTGTTCCGCTCCGCTCAACCTGGCTGCTCGATATTGGATATCGGATGTCGGTCTTGTTACTACTAACATCCAGCATCTGATACCTCACATCTACCCTTATGCTCTATCGCCGCGTGGACGACCGCGATCGCCTCTCTCACCGTCGCGACCTTCGCGCTCGCGCCGTGTGCGTGGACGCCGTTCGCGTCCGTCGCCCCGCGGCTCGTTGATCGGATCGGTGCCGGTGCCCCTTGCCATCGCTGCCCTGGGATCGAGGATCTCGCCTCGATAGATCCAGCACTTTACGCCAATGACGCCGAAGGTGGTGTGGGCTTCTGCCAGCCCGTAGTCGATGTCCGCACGCAAGGTATGCAGAGGCAACTGGCCCTGCAGATGCCATTCGCTGCGGGCGATCTCGGCGCCGTTCAGCCGGCCGGAGACTTTGACCTTGATTCCCTGCGCGCCAAAGCGCAGCGACTCTTCCACGGCCTTACGCATGGCGCGACGAAATGCTATGCGCTTCTCAAGCTGCGCGGCAATTTTTTCGGCTTGTAACTGAGCATTGAGCTCCGGCTTGTGGATCTCCTGAATAGAGACAAGCACTTCGCGTCCCGTGCGAGCGGAGAGATCGCCTTTGAGCTTATCGATCTCAGCGCCTTTGCGGCCGATGATGATTCCGGGACGAGAGGTGTAGATAATGATCTTCAGCCGATTGGCCGCCCGCTCTACGTCAACGTGAGAAACGCCCGCGCCTGTGAATTTTTGCTTCAGTTCGCGCTTGAGTTTCAAGTCTTCGAGCAGATACTCGCCGTACTGTCGCTTGGCGAACCAATGCGAGTGCCAGTCTTTGTTGTAGCCCAGGCGAAAACCGTATGGATGAACTTTCTGACCCACTCTTATTCTCCGTTCGTTCCGGCGATTTGAGATCTGACTATTTCAATCTCAAATCTCAAATCTGCGCGCTTACTCTTCGGACGTCGCAGTCTCTTCAGCGGTCTCGGTCTTCTTCGTAGCCCGCTTGGTTTCCTTCTTCTCACTATCGCCCTTGGGAGGCGCTGTTCGCTTCGGGCGCGGTGCAGCAACTGCTCCGCCGCGTTTACGCGCTTTGTTCTCTTCCAGTTTGGCCGGCTTTGCGTCGCCGGCTTTGGCGGCTTTCTTGAGATCGGCAGCGGTGATCTTTTCATCGCTCGAAAGCAGGATCGTGACATTGCAGAAGTGTCGCCGTTCACGATATGCGCGGCCCTGTGGAGCAGGACGCATGCGTCGCCGGTTCTTGGTCGGTCCCTTATCAACAAACGCCGCCTTGACCCACAACTCATCGGGATCGACGGCCACGTTGGCTTTCTCCGCCGCCTCGCTCGCATTTGCGATAGCCGAACGCACGCACTTTTCGATTCCGTCGGCCGCGCGCTTGTTGGTGAATTGGAGAATCGCCAGCGCCTGATTGACGTTCTTGCCGCGAATCAGATCTATGACGAGCCGCGCCTTTTGTGCGGACCCTCGAAGATACTTTGCACTCGCCCTAGCTTCCATGAGTTCCTCGTAAATCGTAAATGGTAAATCGTAAATGGTTCGTGGCGATTGAAGTGCTCGTCCCTCTATTCACCATTTACCATTCACTATTCACTACTTCCTGGCTACTTTCGCACTCTTCTCGGCCTTGGTCCCCGAATGGCCTTTGAAGGTGCGTGTAGGGGCAAACTCGCCCAATTTATGACCAACCATGTTCTCGGTTACATAGATCGGTAAATGCCGTCTGCCGTTATGGACGCCGAAGGTTAGCCCCACCATGTCCGGCGTGATCGTCGAGCGCCTGGACCAGGTCTTGATTGCCGGAGGACGCGCGACACCCGCGCGAATCCGCTCGACGATTCTGGCGACGCTCTTATCAACGAAAGCGCCTTTCTTTACTGAACGTGCCATGTGTTCTCCGCTTCGCTCCGAAATGTTGAATTATGAATGATGAGTTTTGAATTTAGACGAATTCAAAACTCAAAATTCAAAACTCAAAACTACTACTTCACTCGTCGATCGCGCACGATCATCTTTTGCGTGCGCTTGTTACTGCGCGTCTTATAGCCGCGCGTGGGCTGGCCCCAGGGAGTCACCGGATTACGTCCTCCGGAAGTCTTGCCTTCGCCGCCTCCATGCGGGTGGTCCACTGGATTCATCGCGACTCCGCGAACGTGTGGACGAATTCCCTTCCATCTCGACCGTCCGGCCTTGCCGTACGAGACATTCTCATGCTCGACGTTTCCAACCTGCCCCACAGTCGCCATGCAAACTACAGGTACGCGTCTAATCTCTCCCGACGGCATACGAAGTTGAGCATGCTCGCCTTCTTTGGCGACCAATTGCGCAAACGCGCCGGCGGATCGCGCCATCTGCCCACCCTTGCCGGGGCGAAGCTCTATGTTATGGATCTGCGTACCCAAAGGGATATTTCGAATAGGCAGAGCATTGCCCGGCAGGATGTCTGCCTCCGGACCGCTCATTATCATCTTCCCAACCTCGAGCCCGATGGGCGCAATGATGTACCGCTTCTCGCCGTCCAGATATGTGACGAGTGCGATATGCGCGGAACGATTGGGGTCGTACTCGATCTGGGTGATGCGTCCCGGCACTCCCGGCTTGTCGCGCTTGAAATCAACGATGCGATAGAAGCGCTTGTGTCCGCCGCCTCGCCGCCGCACCGTAATGCGACCATCGTTGTTACGACCCGAAATTCGCTTCTTCGGTTCGAGCAGCGCCTTTTCCGGTGTTGCGCCAACGGTCAACTCATCGCGCGTCAGGTAAGTTTGATACCGGCGCGCAGGCGATGTTGGTGTAAGTTTCTTGATGCCCATAGCGGTAGATGTTGGATGTCAGAGGCTAGATGTCTGTATCAGTATGGTGTTCACCAGCATCTGACATCTAACATCTAACAGCTGCTCTTAAATGGCTTCGCCGTAATCAAGCGGCTTCTCACCTTGTTTCAGGGTCACATAGGCCTTCTTCCACGACGGCCTGCGACCTTCGTGGCGCCCACGCTTCTTGATCTTTCCCATGTAATTGATCGTCCGCACCGCGTCGACCTGGACCTGAAAGATCGTTTCAATTGCCGACTTAATCTCCGGCTTGGTAGCGTGACGATCGACACGGAATGTCAACAACTGTTTACCGTCCTGCGTCTCTTCCTTTGCGACCAGCGCCTTCTCAGTCACGACCGGCGACTTGATGATGTCCCAAACTGTTCTCATCTTTTATGCCGCCTCCTCTGTCTCGCCGTCGACCTTCGGTTTTGCTTTGGTCGCGCGTCGCTTCTTCTTTGGAGCCTCCTCGACAGGCTCGATCACTTGCTTCGCCTGCGGGTCGAGCAGTTGTACCAACTCATCGACCGCTGCCTTGGAGAGCACCAGTTTTTCGTGGTAGAGCAGATCGTAGATATTGAGACCGTAGCTGTTCACCACCTTGGCGCGCTTGACGTTGCGCGCTGCGCGCAACAGATTCTCGTTGTCGAACGAATCGACAATCAATGTCTTGCCACCCAGGTCGAGCGAGCTCAGCGACGATACAAAGTTTTTGGTCTTGGGCTCGTCCAGCGTGAAGGTGTCGAGCACTATCACATTACCTTCCCGCACCCTCTCCGACAGCGCCGAACGAAGCGCACCACGACGCATTTTCTTCGGCAGGTTGTAGGACCAATCGCGCGCCTGCGGCCCATGGGCACTTCCGCCGCCTTTCCACAGCGGGCTTCGGATTGACGCAATGCGCGCCCGTCCTGTTCCCTTCTGCTTCCACAGCTTTCGCCCCGATCCCGAAACGTCGCCGCGGGTCTTGGTACCGACCGTTCCGGCGCGGCCAGTTGCACTGAAGCTTCGCACGGCGGCATGAATCAGCGCCTCGTTTAGTTCAGCGCCAAACACCGCCTCGGACAAGTCGATGCTTCCGACCTCTTCGTTCTTTAGATTGCGCACCTTTACGGTAGGCATAGCTCACTCCGTTCGCAGTCCCGAGTTCCAGGTTACGAGTTCCGAGTGAATTTCTTGACTCGAAACGCGAAACCGGAAACTCGGAACTATTTGTTCCGCTGTCTAGCAGCCTTTTTGATGACGACCACGCTCCCGGTCGCTCCGGGAACCGCGCCGCGAACCATCAGCAGGTTATTTTCAATGTCTACTCGGGCTACGGTCAGGCCCCTCACAGTCACACGCTCGTCGCCCATATGACCTGACGAACGCATACCTTTAATTACTCGCGAAGGGTAGGCTGACTGGCCAATCGAGCCGGGAGCACGAACGTTCATCGAGCCATGCGATTCAGGCCCACGACTAAAGTTGTGTCGCTTGACCGTTCCCGCGAAGCCCCGACCTTTGGACTTACCAATGACTTCGATACTGTCGCCGTCGGTGAATTGATCGACCAGCACCTTGTCACCCACGTTCGTCCCATCGGCCGAATCTTCCAGCCGAAACTCTTTCAGGACACGCGTTGGAGGAACACCGCCGCCGGTCTTTTCAAAGTGTCCGCGCATCGGCTTGTTTACGTTCTTCAGCTTGACCGGCTTTTCTTCAACCAGGCCAAGCTGGACAGCGTTGTAGCCATCGCGTCCAGCCGCCGACTTCTTTTGCACAACCACACACGGGCCGGCCTTAATAACCGTCACCGGAGTGATGGTGCCGTCGGCAGCGAAAAGCTGCGTCATCCCGACTTTCTTACCGATGATTCCGTTGATCATCACTTACCCTCAAATGGAACATTGAAACATTGAATCATTGCTTCATTGCTTCATTGCTTCATTGTTTCATTGAATCAATGACCCAATGACCCATTGAACAAATGAATCAATCTTACCGGTCGCGGCCAAACGCTTTGATCTCGACATCCACGCCCGCCGGAAGGTCCAGCTTCATCAGCGCGTCAACCGTTTGCGGCGTCGGATCCAGAATGTCCATCAGGCGCTTGTGCGTTCTGATCTCGAACTGCTCGCGAGACTTTTTGTCGACGTGCGGCGAGCGAAGGACCGTCCACTTGTTCTTTAAAGTGGGCAGCGGTATCGGTCCGGCAACACGTGCGCCTGTTCGCTTGGCAGTCTCGACGATCTCCGAAGTGCTCTGATCGAGCACCCTGTGATCGTAAGCCTTCAGTCTGATCCTGATTTTTTCGTTCAGCATAGTTTCTTCAACTCAGCTTCCCTTGGGAGCTATTCGACAATTTCGGAGACAGCACCGGCACCGACAGTCCTTCCACCTTCTCTGATGGCGAACCTCAGTCCCTTCTCCATAGCGATGGGCGCTATCAGCTCGATCTCCATCGCCACGTTGTCTCCCGGCATCACCATCTCCACTCCCTCAGGCAAGTGCGCGACTCCGGTCACGTCCGTTGTGCGGAAGTAGAACTGCGGCCGATACCCGGTGAAGAACGGCGTGTGTCGCCCTCCTTCTTCCTTAGTCAGTACGTAGGCTTCAGCCTTGAACTTCGTGTGCG
>JAVHWA010000017.1:0-26064 GCA_032160165.1 Acidobacteriota bacterium | reverse complement strand
CTTCGATTAATTCAGATTCGAGTGAATCCTCCGGGCGCTTGATCATTGTCAGTCGATTGCCCCGCTCGTTATAGATGACCTCGTCCATGATGTTGTAAATGAGCAGCACGCCTCGACCCGATGTCTTGAAGAGATTGCTCGGATCGCGAGGGTCCGGTATCTCCTGCACATTAAAACCATCGCCTTCGTCTTCGACCGTAAAGCGGGCTTCCTTGGCCGAGAGCTCGGCCGTTATTCGCACCAGCTTTCGGGGATCGTCGCGATTACCGTGCTTGACCGCATTGACGAACGCTTCATCCAGCGCCACGAAGAGATTGGATCGCTCAGGCTTAATCAGTCCCAGTTTCGCGACGCGCTCGGTCAGATATTGCAGCACACCGTTCATTAGCGAGACGTCGCTGGGAAGCTCGAAGTCTATCTTCTCGCGTACGAAAGGAAGCACCTTCAGGTCGTCGACAAATCGGAGCTTGTAGGCAAGGGTTTTCTCGACGATGTTCCGCAGCTCGTCTTTGTTATAGGGAAGACGCAGGAAATTGGCCGCGCCCATCTTGAACGCTTTGACGACGCCGGGTTGTTGCCCTTCGTCGGACGAGACGACGACCGGAACCATCAAACGCTTGCGTTTGATCTCGCTGAGAAGTTGTATGCCGGAGTGTTCGTCTTCGGTGAGGTCGGAGATGATCAGGTCGAATTCGTCGAGGTCCTCGCGGGCCAGCGCTTCGTTGCGATCGCCCGTAGCCACGACTTCGTGACCGAGCTCGCGCAGTACCTGCTCAAGCATGACGCGCAGGTCATCGTTGTTATCAACGATGAGGATTCGTCGTTTCTCCATCGACCTCTTCCGACTTACCTTGATTTACAAGGAGGGAGGGCAAACGCGCGTAAGCCGGTCCGCCCGCATGCGCTATACGAATTATGTAAGCGTTGCGTTTCAGATAATATCGCTAATGAATGCAAAACCAAAAATGCAAATGAGGAGTGAAGCCTGGGACACCTGACTCCCGATCACCGGGCGTCGAGGATTTCACAATTCCGGTTTTTCATTTACTCTTGCCCTCTATGCACGCATCGGCGGAACAGCAACGTAAGGCCGGCGAGGCTCGCGGTAGTAAATTTCCGCTTAACAGAGGTGAGAAAGCATATAAGTTCGCCAGTCTAACGCAGTATCCGTTGGGAAAGCGCCTGCTCATTCGCGCGGCCAGCCTCGCTTTCTACGCATTAATCGGTCTCATTGGGCGGACGACCCGATTCGAAGTAAGAGGGTGGAAAAACTGGCAGGCCGCTTCAACGGCGCCCCATGTCCCCATCTACACGTTCTGGCATAACCGCGTCTTCCTCTCCACCTGGTTTTGGCGAAGGCGAAGAATCGTTGTGATGACTTCACAGAGCTTCGACGGGGAGTACATCGCGCGTTTCATTCAGCGGTACGGATATGGCGCGGCCAGAGGTTCGTCGACGC
Source organism: Acidobacteriota bacterium (assembly GCA_032160165.1). Taxonomy (GTDB): domain Bacteria; phylum Acidobacteriota; class Blastocatellia; order Pyrinomonadales; family Pyrinomonadaceae; genus QHXM01. The sequence continues at coordinate 24,605 of JAVHWA010000017.1, read as the reverse complement.
GTGGCGGGGTCGGAGCAATCGTGGAAATGGTGCGCCTGATGCGAGCAGGCTGCCCTACGGGATTTACCATCGACGGGCCAAAAGGACCGCGATACATCGCGAAGATGGGGGCTGTGCTGTTGGCGAAGAAGACCGGGCATCCGATCATGCCTTTTACAGTTACGCCGAAGCGTTTTTGGGAAGTCAAAAGCTGGGACGCCTTTCAGGTGCCGAAGCCTTTCACACACGCGCTGACGCAAATCGCCGAGCCGATTTTCGTTCCCTCAGATGCCGATGAAAACACACTCAACACCAAGCGCGACGAGCTTCAAAGCGCGCTCGACGATCTAACGCGCAAAGGTGAAGAATGGCGAGCGGCTTCCAGATAGCGGAGCTGCGGCAGCGTGTAGTAGGATGACAAAAAAAGAAGTTGCAGGTTTCAGGTTTAAAGTTCCAGGTTCTTCGAATGAACGTTGAACGTTGAACTTTGAACCCGCACCAGTCGGAGGACAAATGATTAACCAGGAGCGCATCAAGAATCTTCTTCTCGAACTAGTTCAGATGGACAGCCACTCGCGCAAAGAGCGCGAAGTGGCTGAACGCATCAAAAAGCATTGCCAGGAGATGGGTGCAGAGGTCGAAATAGATGACGCCGGCGAAAAAGTCGGCGGCAATTCCGGCAACGTCATCGCCCGTTTCAAGGGGACGATTCCCGGCGCCGAACCGATCATGATGAGCGCGCACATGGACACTGTCGTGCCCGGCGAGGGCGTCAAGCCGATTATCGACGGCGACATTATTCGTACCGACGGAACGACAGTTCTCGGAGGCGACGACAAGTCGGGATGCGCCGTTATCATCGAGACCATTCGCTGCCTCAAGGAACAGAACATTCCGCATACCGATATCGAAGCCATTTTCTCGATCTGCGAAGAGGTCGGGTTACTGGGCGCAAAGAATGTTGATGTGTCGAAGCTGCGCTCGAAGTTTGGCATCGTCTTCGATTCCGACGATCCCGGCTTTCTGTTTACCAAGGGGCCATCAGCCAACCATCTCGAATTCAACGTCTATGGTCTTGAATCCCACGCCGGCGTCGCTCCCGAGTACGGCATATCGGCCATCAAGATCGCGGCCGAAGCTATCGCCAATATGAAGCTCTTCCGCATTGATGAAGAGACGACGGCGAACATCGGCGTCATAAATGGGGGGGCCGCGACAAACATCATCACCAATTTTGTGAACCTCAAGGGCGAGGCACGTTCGCTGAGCGAGGAAAAGCTCAAGGCCCAGTGCGATCACATGGTCAAGTGCTTTGAAGATGCGGCGGCGAAGTATGAAGTGACTGTTGAGGGCAAGACGACCAGGGGTCGCGTCGAAGCAATCGTCGAGCCGGAATACTACGCGATGGACGTACCCGAAGACTCGCATGTTGTGCAGTTGGTAAAACAGGCGGCCTCGCGCATGGGGTTGAAGGTGGAGACGATGGCCTCCGGCGGCGGATGCGACGCGAACATCTTTAACCGCCGAGGAATTGAATGCGCCAACCTGGGCACCGGCATGCGCGCCATACACACGGTCAACGAATGGCTGGATGTGAAGGACATGTACGCCTCGGCGGAAATGACACTCGAGGTCCTGAAGCTCAACGGTGAGATGGCGATGAAGAAGTAGGGATGACAGTTCGCTGGACACACGTCACTATCACGGTCAGCAACTTTGAACGGTCGATCGAGTTCTACACTTCATTCTGCGGGCTGTCAGTGCTAAGGGACCGTCGGCGTGAAGGCGGCGGGACCGTTTGGCTGGGGCCCGTCCCGCCTGCAGGTGAAGACCCGACCTTTATTCTCGTCTTATCCGAAGGCGAAGTTACGGACCGCATCGACCACTTCGGTTTTCAATGCGAGTCACAAGAACAGGTGAACTCAATCGCCGCAGAAGCAAGGCGAGCGGGCATTCTTCTTCATCCGCCGAAGGATTCGGGGGGAGCTGTCGGATACTGGACGATTATCAATGACCCCGATGGGCATGGCGTTGAGTTCACGTTCGGTCAACCGCTCAAGGGCCTGAACAGTGGAGCAGTTTGAGAGCGCGGCCCACTATCCTTTAATGTCGCAGACCAAAACCGACACATCTCAGCCGCACCACAGCGGCTATGTCGCACTCATAGGCCGGCCCAACGCGGGCAAATCAACACTGCTCAATCGACTCGTCGGCGAAAAGATAGCCATAGTCTCCAATAAACCGCAGACTACTCGTCATAAGATTCAGGGAGTTATCACACGCCCCAAAGGTCAGGTTGTTCTGGTCGACACGCCAGGCGTTCACAAACCGGGATACCTTTTGAATCGCCGGATGATGGCGGCTGTGCATGACGCCCTGGACGGAGTCGATTTGGTTTGTCTGATTCGCGATGCCAGCGTCTCTACCGGAAACGGTGATCGCTTCGTCCTCGATCTGATAAAGCAATCACAAAAGCCGGCTCTCCTATTTTTGAACAAGACCGACAAGCTTGCGGATAAATCGAAGTTGCTGCCATTGATGGAGTGGTACGGCGGCGAGTACGAATGGCGCTCAGTCGTGCCGATCTCTGCGTTGAATGGAGACATGGTCGATGTGGTGCTCGATCAGATGATCCAAAATTTGCCGGAAGGCGAAGCGATCTTTGCGGACGATGAGTTGACGGACCAGCCGGTGCGAATGATGGTGGCCGAGATCGTGCGCGAAAAGATCCTGCAGGCGATGGGCGACGAGCTTCCGTACGTGACGGCGGTGGTCACTGAGAAATTCGACGAGGAGCGCGCCGACCTCACTCGAATTCATTGCGCGATTTTTGTCGAACGGCAAACTCAAAAGAAGATCATCATCGGACATGGCGCCGCCCAGCTCAAAGAGATCGGAACGCTGGCCAGACGCGACATAGAACACCTGATTGGCAAGCGATGCCATCTACAACTCTTCGTCAAAGTCGAAGCCGGCTGGCGAGACAGAAACGCCCTGCTAGACGACCTCGGAATTAAACAGTAGCCCCCCTGATCGTCATGAAAACACCGATCTTGTTAATGCTGCTCATGAGTGTGATCTTTGCCGTGATCTGCCTTGGACTGCTCGCGACTTACATAATCACGGGCGCGAAAAAGACAATTCTGCTCCGGCTCGCCGGAGCGAGCGGGATGCTGGCGAGCCTCTCCTGGATCATACGTACACTTACTGAGCGATGAAGCCAATGAAGCAGGAACCTCGTATCTGGCACGCCATCGATGTGACCCTCGAACCGACGGCCCGCGAGGCATTGGAATACGCTCTGATGGAAGCAGGTTCATTGGGGACGGAAGTGTCGGACGAAAACCTGGAAGCATTGCGGGTGACTGCTTACTTTGACAGCCCGCCCGAGCGAGAATCAGTTCGGGCCACTCTGCTTGATGCGTTGCGTGTTTACGATCTGCCGTCATCGTCGGTGCGCAGTCTGGATCTGCGGGAAGTTGCCGATAGGGATTGGCTGGGTGAATGGAAGAAGAGCTGGCAGCCTGTGCCGGTGGGTAAGCGGTTTCTGATAGCGCCGCCGTGGAGCGAAGTTTCCGGTTCAGACGATCGCATATGTATCCGCATCGAACCGGGAATGGCGTTTGGTACCGGGACTCACGAGACCACGCGGCTTTGCCTTACGGCGATGGAGAAGTATTTCTCCGGCGGAAGCTTTCTCGATGTGGGAACCGGCACCGGGATCCTGGCGATCGCAGCCGCGAAACTCCACCCCGATGCCAACATCGAAGCATGTGACACTGATCCGGACGCCGTCGAGATCGCGACAGAGAACGCGCGTCTAAATGGAGTGGCCGATCGAGTGAGTTTTCGCGCGGGCACGGTCGAAGCAACCACCGCTTCGGCAAACGTCGTCTGCGCCAACTTGACGGCGAATGTGATCCTTCCTCTTCTTCCTTCGCTTATCGGTGCTACCTGCGGGCGGCTAATACTCTCCGGCATTCTGGACACACAAGTCGAAGCGGTCCTGGTAAGACTCCGGGAACTCGGCCTCGCAGAAGTGGCTGAGGTCTTGATCGACGGCGAATGGGTGGCCGTCATCATATAGTTTCGAGTTCGGAGTCTCGAGTTTCGAGGCAGTAGCTCCGAACTCGAAACGCTAACTAAGGAAATGGCCCGAAGACGCTTCTTTTCTCCGCCTGAAACCTTCGCAGCTGATGGCTCGACCGTCGACCTGCGACCAGAAGAGGCGCGACACCTGCGCAATGTACTTCGGCTGGTCCGCGGCGACGAGGTGTTCGTCTTTGACGGCGAAGGAAAAGAGTTTCGATGTCTGGTCGACGACTTGGGACGTGACAAAGCTACACTTGGCATCAGCGGCGAAGTAGAACCTGCACGTCCCGAATCTCCTCTGCAGTTGACGATCGCCGTTGCGCTGCTGAAGGGCGAGAAGCTCGACCTGGTAGTTCAGAAAGTAACCGAGCTGGGAGCGACAAGGATCGTCCCCCTAGTCTCAAAACTTGCTGATGTCCGGTTGCGTGACGAGTCTGATGCACAAAAGCGGGTCCTGCGGTTGAGGCGCATCGCCATCGAAGCGTGCAAACAGTCGGGACGCGCCGCGATTCCAGAGATCGCTACCCCGATCGCTTTCAACGCGCTTATCGACGAGGATAGTTCACGAGGCGATGAGTGGCGCGTCATGTTTGCAGAACGCGACGGAAGCATATTGAGCGACGCGATCGAATCAATGAGCACGCGTCCAAAGGCAGTGACGGCTCTTGTTGGTTCCGAGGGGGGATGGACCGATGAAGAGATCGCGAGAGCCAGAAGCGCGGGATGGGACGTGATCACTCTCGGCGGGCGCATCGTGCGTGCTGAGACTGCTGCGATGGCTGTAACAACGCTGCTGCAGCACCTATTCGGGGATCTGAAGTAATTTTGCATTCCTCAACATTTCACGTGCGATCTCGCGGTCACGCGTCGTCTCGAAATTCCATCCCGGTTCGACAGGCGCAGCAAGCAGTGATTCAAGTTGTACCCGCCCGCCTTCTCGGTCCCCGATATCAATTAACAATTCAGCGAGATAAAGCCTGGTGACTGTGTTGCCGGGAACGAGCTTTATCGCTCGTTGAAAATTTGCTCGAGCTCGAGACGTTCCCCCACCAAAGAGCGGCGGTAGTTTGTGTTGAAGACGCGCGAGCACTCTGAGCGGACCTGCACCGTGATAGCGTGCGTTCAGGCAAACGGCGCGTTTGAGAAATCGCCGAGCACGTAAAGCTGTGGGCAGGGCTTTGATCGGAGTTTCAAGTCGAGCGAGCAGCGCTAGATTGACCCCCAGCCAGAAACAACCTTCGACGCGCGAGCGATCGAGACTTACCGCTCGTCGACCTGCCGCCGCGCCGGATGAATGGAAGGCCATGGCTTCGCTCTTCGAATCAGACTCCTGCCCCAGAAAGAAGAGAGCACGCGCCACGCGCCAGGCGGCTTCATACTCGCTTGGGTATACTTCTCTCTCCAGCAGGGCAAGACACTTTCGCACGTTCTCGATATCTTCGCGCCTGTCATAAAGCGAGTCGGCATGGTCAATGATTTCTGCCAGGGAAGTGTCCATTTCGTAAAGCGCAAACTGTCAGTTTTCCCGCGGGCTAAAAACTTGCGTTACCACACTGCGCTGGCGCAGAATACGCATAAGACTGCGACTGCTACAAGTTTGAAGTGGAGCTCGGCGATGCAGTGTTGAGATAGAAAAGGAACGGGCCCTGAATGGCAGCAAATAACGACGACATTGTGAAACGAGCGCGGGCCGACCTGGCGAAGCGGCTCGGTGTCTCTGAGACCGAGATCAGCCAGGAGTCTGTAGAGGACGCGAGCTTTCCTGATACCGCGTTGGGCGCATCTACCAAAGGTGAGATGAGCGGGCAGATGATAACCTCGGGAGTGCGAATCCGTTTGCAGGCCGGGAAAAAAGGCGGCTACGAATACCGGGCGAGCGGAGACCAGCTGCGACTCTACAAGTTCAAGGGGTCGAATTACAGAATTTGAGGTGAGACGATGAACCGACAGAATTTTCTCGGACATCTGACATTGGCGTTAACCTTAATCATGCTGGCGGCGGTGGTTGGCCAGCTCCGCCGATGGAAACACGAACCCCTTCCAACCAGGCGAGCGCGCATTGAGTTTAGCCAAAAATCCGCGCCACGCAGTGATGCGATTGAAACGACTGAAAGAAAACCTCAAGGGGCGGAGATATATGTTCGCTTCCGACCGGGAACCACGCCAAGTGAAATTGAGGACATCACCTTCACACGCCACGATCGGGTCGAGGACGAAGTAGAGGCTGTCGACGGACTGACGCTCATCGAAGACCAGGACGGTCAGGACGTGAACTCGGTCGTCTCCGAATACAGCAAGCTACCGATGATTGAGTACGCCGAACCTGTTTCCACCGTCCAGGCTGATCACGGATTGCCCGGAGGACCGAAACACAAACACGCGAACGACGCGATGTTCGGTCAACAATGGTCTTTGGAGAATACGGGACAGGGCGGCGGCTTGATAGGTTCCGACATCGGGGCCCTGCGCGCCTGGTCTAAGACGACGGGCAGCAGCAAGATCGTAGTGGCAGTTCTGGACAGCGGCGTTGACTACACTCATCTGGATCTGATGAATAACATCTGGGTGCGGCCTGCAGACATGCCGGCGTACCTGGATGCCGAGCTCGGCGAATACAACGATGTTCATGGCTTTAATGCAACGGATCGCTGGACCGACCCAATGGACGATAACGGCCATGGGACACACTGCGCGGGCATCATAGGCGCAGAGGGCAACAATCAGATAGGAATTGCTGGAATCAACTGGAACGTAGAGATAATGCCTCTCAAGTTTTTGTCGTCCACCGGCTCGGGCACTACAAAAGACGCGATCGAGGCGATCAATTACGTTATCAATCGCAAGCGCGCCGGCGTCAATGTACGCATCATCAGTGCGAGCTGGGGATCGAGACAGAAGTCCCGTGCCTTATATGACGTGATCAAGAAAGCCGGGGATGAAGGCATACTCTTTTTTGCGGCAGCGGGCAATAACAGCGACGACTCGGACAAGCGACCACACTACCCGGCGGGCTATTCCGATTTGCCGAACGTGATAAGCGTGGCCGCGGTTGACCGCAATGGTCAGTTAGCCACCTTTTCGAATTACGGAGCAAAGAGCGTGCAGATAGCGGCGCCCGGCGTCGATATCTGGAGCACATGGCTCAAGGGCGAATATTACAGCGCTTCGGGAACTTCAATGGCTACGCCGGAGGCGGCCGGTGTGGCTGCCCTGGTCCTCTCAACCGATTCGAATATGTCTGTCAAAGAATTGCGCGAAAGATTATTCAAGTCGGTCGATAAACTCCCTTCACTTAAAGGTAAGGTCTCGACTGGCGGTCGCATCAATGCTGCCAGGGCCGTTGGAGCGATGTGAGAGAGTTTGCAGTTGGCAGTGTGCAGTTAGCAGTGGGAGTCCCTTTTCACTGCCTACTGCGAACTGCACACTGCCAACTGTTTTGTCGTCGCTTGCGCCAAAGCGTCGGTTGTGTGATTATCAATGATTGAGATGAGACACTCGAAACACCCTTTTATACCCCTGATCTTTTGAGGAGACCAACCGAAGTGAAAGCGGAATTAGAGCAGTTGATCGCTTTGCAGAACATAGACTCAGGCATCCGAAGACTACAAGCCGAAATAGAAGCAATACCCCAAAGGCGCGCCGAGATCGAAACCGAATTCGATCAGCGCGCTTTTGAAATTCGCGAGCTGGAGAAACAGCGCGACGAGGCGAGCAGCGAACGAATTCGGCTGGAAGCAGAAATCGTCGACCAACGCGCACGAGTCGAACGCGCCGAACGCAATTTGATGTCGTCAAAGAAACAGGACGAGTATACCGCTGCCATCCGGGAGGCTGACGCCGCGCGCAAACATATTTCACAGCTCGAGACTCAGGTTCTCGAACGAATGGAAACTTTCGAACAGGCAGAGAACAAACTGAAAGAACGCGAGCCCGAGGTAGAGCGCCTCCGTATCGAGATGGAAGCCCGGTTCAAGATATTTGATGAACAGACCAGCACCCAGGCCGCTGAGCTCGACACCAGCCGCAGCGAACGGGACCGGCTGACTGCGATGCTGCCAAAGCAAATGAGCTCGCTCTACAATCGCATCAGTGCTCGCATCCGCGATGGAATTGCGGTCGCCGAGGCCCGCAACGGATCGTGCACCGCGTGTTTCATGGCTTTAAGACCCCAAGTGATGGCCCAGGTCCGTCTCGGCGAGGAAGTGATCATCTGCGACAATTGCAATCGCATTCTTTACTTCCGACACAACGGGTCGAAACAGACTGAAGCGATGGCAAGCGTTTCTCCCAACGCTGTCGTTTAGCCTGGGAGACGATCGCGATCTGAACGGTCAGTTCATTTTCTTTTGAGATTCACAGCGCCCTTGCTGTAAGTCACGAGCGCATCCGATTTCAGATAGCCCTCCGCGTCGGACCTGCCTTTCAAGTACGCATCCCAAAAAGCGAGGCTGGCCATTTTGATGTAATCGAAGATGGCCTTCTGGTCTGTTCCCTGCATCAATCGTTCGTAGCGTCTGGCGGCTAAACCTGTACTCGGACCGTCCTCGGCCAGCCGCCCGGTGAACGAGCCATGATTCGCACCCTCGATGAACACATGGTACTTGTCATCTGCGGGGCTGAAGGTGAAGGGATCCATCCTCCACTCGGGCGTCTGGCCGCCTCTTCCTCGGTCATAAGTTCCCGTCATAGACATCATCGGCCGGTTCATCATTTTCCACGAACTCTCAGTAAGGCCCTGCTGGTTTCCGCCCTGCGGCGATAACAGCAGTAAGGCGCGCGGCCTGTCGTCGCGATAGGTTTGAGTTTTGCCGGCGCCGGGCAGAGTTATGACCGCCCCTCCAATCAATTGCGAGGTGTAAGCGCCATAAGAATGGCCGCCGACGCCAATACGCTTCCGATCGATCTTTCCTTTGATAGCAGGAGCGCGGCGTTCGATCTCAGCAATTGAATCCAGGACGAATGAAATATCGCGCGTCCTATTCTCCCAGGCCCGCGGATCAGTGAGCATCTGATCGTCAAGGATATTCAGAATGCTTACCCTCTCACCCTGCTCGCGTCTAAGGATAATTGAGTCGGCGTGTGTCGGTTGGATAACAACATAACCATGCGTCACCCAAAATTTCGTCAGTGGAAAGTAGTTTGTTCCCGAACCTCCAGCGCCGTGTGAGAAGACGATCAGAGGAAAAGGGCCGCCCGTCCTGGGAAAGGATATGCTGACCGCTAAATCCTTGTTGCGTTTCTCGTCGTGCAATACCAGCTTTTCGATTGCTTCGACTTGATACGGCCCGTCGACTTTCGCCGGCTGATAATGCGAGTCCGCCGCACCCCCTCTCGATCGCACGACGCCGATTAGCAAGAGGATTACCAGGCATCCTGAGCTGACAACGAGATAAGTGTTGAGCGTTCGTTTCACACTGACTCCTTTACGAGGTGCTGGGCGTCATCAAGTTAGACGTTCCAGGACCTCCCTTGGCCATCGAATCAGGTCGAAAGTGGAGGCCGAGGTCCTTTGGACTATGTGTTGTATCAGTCCACATTTTAGTCACCGATGTCGTTAGTCATGACACGAGATGGGGTGATCACTATCTAACGACGACCGGATATATCGGAAATGTGAACAATTGGGCATTGGCCGTGCTTGGCATGCCAATTGTAAGTCTTTGGGATCAGGGAGATCTGATAATGAAAACAATTAACTTAAGAAACACAATTGGAACAGCAGTCCTGGCCTTCTCGATACTATTCGGTATCGGGGTCGCTTCGAGCATGACCGCTCAGGCTCAGGACAGAAATTACGGCTATGGTCAGAACGGCCAGAACGATCGACGTGGTCGAGATTGGCGCAATGATCGAAACCGTCGGGGCCGCAATGGCCGTAACGATGACGGATACGGCAACTATGGCGGCTCTTTCCAGCTTCGCCAGACAGCGCTGAACGCCGGCGCGAACGAGGGCATCAAGGCTGGTCGCAAAGACCGTCAACGTGGCAATCGTTATGACTTCCGCGACGAAAGCGCTTATCAAAAGGCGAGCAAGGATTACAGCTCGGGACTTGGTGATCGCAATGCCTATCAACAGTACTTCCGTGAGGCATTCGAGCACGGTTACGCGGACGGATACGCCGGCTACTAACCGAGAGCAGACCAGGGAAAGTCAGGGCGGGAATGGGACAGGTCGAACGTCCCTTCCCGCTCGTTCGTTTTACAGGCGGCTCGTAATGTGCGATTTCAGGGTGTGAAGGGCCGGCCATAGAGCTCTTGGTAAATCCAGCCGGTGATGCGCAGCTCGGCTGTGCAAAGGGCCTCCAGCCAGCAACAGGTGAGATAGACCTTTCGTTCGTTGGCCGCCGGGATCTTCTCGGCTTCCTTAACTGTCGATTCGACATCATCGGTCCCGAGCTTATAGGCGGCGGTAATTGCCTCGTTGGTCTTGACGGCATCGTCGAGCGCATTTAAGAGTTGGCCGATCCAGTCGTGCAGTTTGGACTCGTCGGGATGTTCGGCCAGCGCCTGCATGATCCCAATCGCCAGCCGATCTTCCGCATGCTCGAAGTCATAGACCTCCTCGCCCGCGTTCCTGGACTGCTCCTGTTTCCAGTGAAAAAGCTCCTCCACCTTCGGATGCCGAATGATGGTCGTTCGCTGATCATAGGTCATGAACCATTGAATCAGGTCCGCGAGCGAAGAGACGATGATTTGCTTATTCTCATCTCGGAGGAGACGAGGGGGGCCGGTTGTGTCGTTGCTTTGGGACATGGCACTCAACGCGTTATCTTCAACTCAAACGAAGCGCGAACTTCGCCGACGGTGTCACCGCGGCGGTTGAATATAGAGAAGCTGGCGTAGGGGCTAACGGCTTCGAGAGCGTCTCCCTCGAGCACGCCCAGTTGGCGAAGCGCCTCGATGACCACAGTTGGACGTGCACGTCTGTCTTCGCCGTCTTCGATCTTAAACGCCAGGCCGAGACCTCGCGGCCACAATAGACAAGGCAGGACGGCAGCCGTGTAGACGCCTTCCGCGCCGACCTTCGACACGACTCCGCCACGCGCGGCTTGCATGATAACTGTGTCGAGTCTTTGTGCCCGACCACCGATCATCTCAGGATACGCCGTCATGGCAGAGACTATGCGCTGACACGCGGAGCGGGTCGCATTATCGAAGGATGCAGGCACCGCTACGAGCCGCGCGTACATCAATGCCATCGCTCGGACGCTGACGCCGAAGGTGGGCACCCCACAACCATCAACCCCGACCGCGAGATCTTCCAGCGGAACATCGGAAAACTGCGCGATTCGTCGACCGATGTTGAGCTGCACAGGATTGTCGGGCCGATCGTAAGTTTCAGTGGGCGCCTTGAGGTACAGTGCGAGGGCAAGCATGCCGGCGTGCTTTCCCGAGCAATTATTATGAAGAACCGTTGGCTGTATTCCGCGCTCGCGAAGTTCCCGCGCCGCCTCCGCGCTGTAGGGCTCGTGTGCCCCGCACTTCAAACTGCTCGCGTGGAGGCCGATCTTCTTGAGCATGCCCGCTACCGTTTCGGTATGGATGGTCTCTCCATTGTGCGAGGCGCATGCTATTGCGATCTCTTTCTCGGTGAGGCCGAAATAATCTGCCGCTCCCGATGCGACCAAAGGCATTGCCTGGTGTGGCTTGGACGATGATCGCAGATAGGTCACGGTGTGCGGCGCCCCTAAATGGGCCACCAGCTTCCCATCCCCATCTACGGCCGCGATGTGTCCTCGATGGCGCGACTCTGTGATGGAGCCTCGTCTTACCTCGACAAGTGGAGAGGGTTCTGGAATGTTGTTATTCGATTTGTTTTCAGTCATCGGTAGCTGGTCGCCTGGATCGTTGGCCGGGGCGAGAAGGATAGATGGCGCTGGCACGATCGTAGATCTTGCGACCCTTCCACACTACACCCCTCCCTGAAGCAATTCTGAATGTTGAGTTGATGAGAATCGCCACGAACAGCAGGAAGCCCAGCGAAACCGTCAGCGAGTAGAAAATGGGTACCTCGGCATAGCTGTTGACGGCCGAGAAAGTCAGCACTTGCATCAACCAGATCGTCGCCGTCGCTAGCAGCAAATCAAGCCACCGCCCCTGGGAGCCGGAAGTCCACGCAATCGCGCTTACGATAGCGACAACCAGCGGGGCAATCATGCAAAAGAGCACGGCGATAGTGCTGGCTATGGTCTTCAGCAGACTGAACTGCATGCCAGCGAAGAAATTCTTGGTAAAGCCTTCCCAGATTTCAGCGAAACCATCATACATGCGAGTGCTAGCCAAATCGGGTGCGTACTCGATACGAAGGCGAGAACCTGATTGCTTGAGCAATTGGGCCATACGCATGTCTTCCGCAACCTCTGCTTTGACCGCATGGTAGTCTCCCACTCGCGCTAGTTCTTCGCGGTGGATTAGGAAAAACCCCCCAACAGCTACCGCGTCTCGCCTTCGAGGATTGTTGATCCGTTCGATGGGCATTCCGATCGCCATAAACCACCCAAAAATGGGGGCGAAGAGCCGTTCCCAGAATGTCCGCGTCTCTATGCGCGGAACCAGTGTCACGGCATCGTAGCTTCCCGCAATCGCGAATTCCATCGTCGTTCGCAGGGCAGCCTCATGGAAAATCATGTCGGCATCCGTCGCTAATACCCATTCGCCCCGCGCGACGTCGAGCGCCTGCTGCAATGCGTGGGGCTTGCCAAGCCAACCTGCAGGTGTCTCGGTTCCATCGACGACTATTAGCTTGTCCTCTGCCTTTGCAATCGCGCGCAGAATAGCTCCGGTAGCGTCGGTCGATCTGTCATTAACGGCTATGACCTCGAATGGACGGTAGTCCTGTGCGAGCATCGATCTTATAGCCTGAGAAAGCACACGGCCCTCTTCGTTGCGCGCGGGAACGAGAATAGAGACGAGCTGAGCCGGTAGCGGTGCTTCCTTCGTGCGCGGAGCTGGGCCGAGGCGTTGTTGGCGCCGCAGCCTATGGAGAGTTATCAGCGCGAGGAGGGCCCATGCCCCTGCGCCTACCCACGCCGCCCACACCAGGACGTCAAAAGTAATCAATCCAAACATATTTGAGAAAGGGACCCAGCTGTGGGCCATCTTACCTAACGGAAAAGGCAAAAGTAAAAAGGAAGGCACGAGACAGGTTGTCTCACGCCTTCCTCTTCTGCTTTTAATCTGACTCCGGGGCTACCTTTTTGCTTTTGTCTTCTTCGCGCCGTAACTCAAAACCGAGAGTTTCACATTACGACGGCCAAAGTGACATGCCTCACGGTAGGTTGGCAGCCAAACATCGATCCTTCGACCCTTAATTGCCGTTCCGGCGTCCGTAACAAGATATTCACCTGTGTATGGACCTGCGTCCAGTCGGACACGCGTGCCGTAGGGCAAGACCTTCGGGTCTGCGGCGATGGTGCCTTGCCGGACCCCCAAACCACTTGCGCCGCGCCCATGAAGACTATAAGACGTCGCAATGTAGACTTGCGGCGATGTCAGTGGCGTTAGCGGAGCTGTGGTGGAATTAGCTGAGGGTTCAGACGATGACGGCAAAACAGTCCCTGAAATGCTGGCTATCTCTGTGGTCTCCGAGTCCTTTACTTCCTTCTGTTGTGCCGCCTGAGCGGGTGTTTCTTTTGACTTCTGCCCTTCCTGAGCAGGTTCATGCGAGGGGTATGATTCAGCGATTAACGGTCTCGCGTAAAATATCAAAAAAGCTACGAACAGCGTGGCCACAAGGCCCACGCCTCCGCGAACGAACAATTTCATCAGTCGGTTTCTCCTATGCCGAGGTTGGTTGTCAATCTTTCAACGGCGCGGCGCGCGAGTCCGTTCTTGCCTATGACTCGACCTCCGGCTCTAGGAGTTTTAGAAAACGTCAGCCGGAGTTGGGGGCTTGCATCCTTGATGCGTTGCGCTGAAAGAGCTAAACAAAATAAAACAAGCGAACATCACTGTCCGCTTGTTCACTATACGTAACGTAAAAGAGGCTAACATACGACCCCCCAGCTGTCCAGCGAGCAGAGCGAGCGGGGAGTGGTACCGTTTGGTAGTGCCGACCCGAGTTTCAGCTTGCCTCGAGGCCCACGACAAGTCAAAGCTCATCGAAGCTCCCACAGACAAGCAGGTATTTCCACGCGGCTCTGCCTCCGTCACCTAGCGCAATGGGTGCGGCAGGGTAAGGCATGGAGTCAAAAGGCTTTGCCCCTTGACCGCCAGCAGAGAGACTGCACATTAAGACTTATTTGTTAGTTCTTATTAGGAAAGATTCCTAATGCAAAAATCTTTGCTATCTGATATTGTCGCGCCGCCCTGAAAAGGGTCTAGGGCGGGAGAAGTCATGGAGGGACTCCGACTGCCGTTTAGTCCAGGAACAACTCCTGACGCTCCCGCCCCTGCGTCATGAGGAAAGTAAAAGGGGCGACGCGATCTCACCTAACGCCGCCCTATTTCCTCATAGTACGCGGAATCTTACTCCTGGTTCCAGGAATCTCCATGTTCGCGGGATGCTCACTGAAAAGGTGCGGATTAAACTCAATCCCTCTTCGCGGAATTCTCAGCAGGCACGGCAGGCAATGTCGAGGAAGTTTTCGAGTATGCGTTTCCCATCCGGATGCTCTGCGTCGAAGAGATCCGGGTGAAACTGAACTCCGTAAACGGGACGCGATGTGTGCTGCATTGCCTGGATTCTGCAGGTCTCGTTCGAGGCGGTGAGAGTGAAGTCCCCGGGAAGGTCCTTAACCTCGTCACAGTGCGAGTGCCAGACCGTGAGTCGACCCGGCAATCCCGCGAAGATTCCTTCGCCCTTGGCCTCGACGTCGAGGAATCCTCGCTCCCGCAACGCGCCGTCGTATCCTTCGCCGGGCTCGAGTCGCTTCATCAAGTCGACGCGAGAGCCGTAAGCCAGAGCAATTTGTTGATGCCCCCCGCAGATGCCCAGGATAGGTTGTTGAGTTTCTCTGATGACTTCAAAGATTCCCGCGAGAGATTCGGCAGGGTAGTTGGTCCAGGGGTGACTTTGTCCGCTGAGAACGATGTGAGAGGGTGAGAGCTCCTCCACGCGGCTGAGCGTGACGTGCTTGAACTGCTCGACGACGACTGGCATCTTGGCCCGCACGCTCTTAAGTGCCGCCCCGATCTCGCGGGGGCTGACACCCTGGCCGTCGATTGTGTTGTCAACCAGAAGAATCATGAAAGAAAGTTTGCAGTGTGCAGTGTGCGGTTAGCAGTTGAGAACTGCCCCGGCGACCTTCTCGTATCTTACTGCCAACTGCCAACTGCCAACTGCCAACTGCCAACTGCCAACTGCCAACTGCTCACCGCCCACCATTCCGTATTCCGTGCAGATCGCCATTGAACGCTCCGAGATAGATCCGTCCGTCGGAAATTGCGGGAGTGGAATTGACGTTCTCTCCGATCCGAAGATCTGAAATCAGTGTGCCATCGGCGGCCGAGAGCATGTATACCCATCCCGCTTTGTCGCCAAACACCACGCGGCCGTCCACCACCGGCGAAGTTCCCCAGATCGGGCCTCGCGTCTGATAGCGCCAGACAACCTCGCCCGTCTCCGCCGTCAGGCAATAGAGGTGTCGATCGCTTGATCCGATATAGATCCTGCCGTCGAGGAAAATGGGACTGCCCCAGATTCCTCCACCCGTCTTGAATGTCCACACGCGCGCGCCCGTCGCCTGATTGTAGGCGGTGACGTTGCCGTCTTCGGCTCCTGTATAGACAAGGCCGTTAGCTACCGCCGGCGTCGAGTCGGAATCGGCCCCGATTCGCCCTTTCCAAATAATCGCGCCGTCCGTCATGTTCAGGCAGAAGAGATCGCCCTGCTCTGTTCCTATATAGATGCGCCCATCATGTATGGAACAGCTTCCCTCCATAGAGCCGAGGCGCGCAGTCTTGTAAACGAGAGAGCCGTCCTCCAGATTCAAAGAGTAGAAGAAACCGTCTTCGCAGCCGAAGTAAAGACGTCCATCCACCGCGGCGACCGAACCATCAATCTCAAAACCCGTCTGGTATTTCCAGATCAGCGAGCCGTCCTTCGCGTTTAGGCAATAGAGGATATGATCGAGTCCGCTCGCCAGAATGCGATCGCCGACGATAGTGGGCGTGGCTTTCATGCTGTCCAGGCCGCGAAACTTCCAAATGAGACTGCCGTCAGCCGTGCTCAGACAATAGACGTTGCCATCGGCGGAGCCGAAGTAGACTCGATCGCCGTTAACGGATGGTTGTCCGGGCCAACTGGTGCCTCCCCATGGATCTTTATGCAAACGTCCGCTTATCGAGCTGGTCTCGAAACGCCATGCGACTTCAAGCGGCCCGTCCGCCCAAGGGCCAGAGCCGTAAAAGGTGCGCGATGCATTACCGAGCCAGGTCGAAACCATCGGTCGGACCTTTACCTCAGCCGGTCGCGCGTCATTCCCGGATGTTTTGGTTTCCGCCTTGCCGCAACCGCTCAGCATCAAGAGTGCAGCTAAGATTGCAAGTACGAGCAAGGAAAGAATACCGATGCGATCGCGGTATTTGATTTCAATAGAATTCTTCATAGGGCAAATAAAAGTTAAATTCTCAGGTTGTGCGCTTCAACTCATAATTCAAAACTCAAAATTCATAACTCACGTAGCCATTCGCCGCTGTAAACCACATCGGCGCGGCCGGTCATTACGACTTCGCCATCCTCGCGCCATTGGACGTCGATCAGTCCACCCTGGGTATGTATCTTAACGTGCCTGCCTGTCTTCTCGTTGATGGCGCTGGCGACCGCAGCAGCGCAGGAGCAAGTTCCGGAGGAAAATGTTTCTCCGACGCCTCGCTCCCAAAGGCGTATCTCGATGTTGTCGCGATCAACCACCCGCACGAAGACGACGTTGGTCCTCTCGGGGAATTGCTCATGATTCTCGAGGGCCCGCCCAATTCGCCGCCAATCCAATTGATCAAAGTCCTCGACAAAGATAATGCAGTTGGGATTGCCCATCGAGAGCGCAGTGACGCGAAAAGTCTCGCCTTCGACTGTGACAGGATAATCAACGACGCGCTCTCGTGGCCCGTCCGTCAGCATCGGGATCGAGGCGCTCTCGAATCCGGGCTGTCCGAGTTCGGATTCGAACCAGTAATGACCATCGCTCAGTCGCTCGCGCAATCGATAGCGCTTGACGCCTGATCGAGTGCTTAGCAGGAGGTCATCCTTCGTCCAAAGCTCGCGATAGTAAAGATAGGCGACGGTGCAACGCGTTCCATTCCCCGAAAGACCTGCTTCACTTCCGTCTGCGTTGAAGATGCGGACTGCATAATCGGCGCCTCCGTCTTCGGCGCGCCTCACAACCGTGATACCGTCCGCGCCGGCTCCGTAATGTCGATCACATATGGCGCGGGCGAAGCCGTTGAGAGAGGGGACCCCCGCGACTTGTTCTGCTTCAAAGACCAGATAATCGTTGCCGAAGCCGTGAAATTTGATGAACTTCATTGAGAGTCGTGTGCTGGGATTTCCGATAGGGAAGGTCAACCGCGTGGTTGGTTACAGATCCTCGCTGGCGAGGCGATTGTGCCACAGTGTCCGGCGGATGACAAAGTTCGAACTAAAGGTTGAACGGGAGAACCGCCGCAGCGCGAAGCTCGGATACAGGCGTTGAGAGTTCAACCTTTCAGGTTGTCGTTCACGACGCAGCAAGCTAAAGCTTGAACTCTGAACACCTGTCACGACCGTCCGGCAAACGAAGCGAGCATCACGGCGATCGCATCAATGAAACTCCGGCGAGAGCTCGACTCCTCAGGATAGTTGTTCATGATGATCGAAAACACCAGCCGCTCTCCCGCAGCCGTAGTAACGTATCCCGAAAGGGCCGCCACTCCATTGATCGTCCCCGTTTTCGCGCGAAGGTTTCCCGCCGCAGGCGTGCCGCGCATACGCGTCTTCAGGGTTCCGTCTACCCCGGCGATAGGAAGCGCCTCGCGAAACGCGCTAGCATAGCGATGGGCATTCATGTAAGTCAGCAACTGCAGCGTGCCGTTGGCCGTGATGTAGTTGTGACGTGAAAGGCCCGACCCATCGGCCATCACGAACTGCGAACGAGGCTCGATCCCTGCGCTTCGTAGAAATGTCTTGACCGCATCGACTCCGTCATCGACCGTCGTTCGTTCGGGAGTCGAGCCCGTTGGAGCGACGAATTTGCCCAGCGCTCGCAGGATCAACTCGGTATAGAGATTCTGGCTGGGCTTGAGCGTTTGATTGGCGATAACGCTCAACGGAGGCGACTGTACGCTCGCGATCTCCACCAGAGAACTGGCGTGCAACGGCACCCCACCTCGGGCCTTCGCATCGATCGTCTTCGACTCGCCGGTTATTACCACGCCTTTGGCGGCGAGTGACGATCGAAGCATGTAAACGAAGAGGAGGGCGGGATTGCCGATAGCGACGCTTCCTACGTTACCTTTGTCGGCTGGATCAAGTCCGACGGGCGCGAGCGGAACGTTTCCGCTGACCTCTAGCGTGTTCGTGCCCAGCGGCCGAACTACTGTGATGTTACGTCGCGTTCCGCGCGGGACGGTGGTCACATGATTTATGATCGTGATCAGCGGTGTCACTGGACCAGTCGAGATGATCGCCTGCGATCCTATATCCGGGCCCGGCTTCACAAACAGATCGAGAGAATTGTCGTTGACGGTAAGAGCAGAAATTTCCGCTCCGTAGTACCACTGAAGATCGTCCCACTCCCAACCGTAACCGAGTCTCGAACCGGTGAAATAGCTCTCGTCGCCAATAATATTGCCCTCGACACGCTTCACACCGGCGGCCGCAATGCGTGCTGCGAAGTCATCAATCGCTTTGTAGTAATCTCCATTGTTGAAACTCGCTGCGAAAGACGGGTCCCCGCGACCATAGATAATCAGGTCGCCGTGAATCATGCCCGCTGCGTCAGGCATGGCGGGCGCATAGACCGAAGTTTTGAAGCGAAAGTCTGGTGAGAGCCGATCGAGCGCAGCCCCCACCGTGTAGATCTTCATGTTTGAAGCGGGATGAAGAAGCTTGGCTGCATTCTCTTCGAAGAGTGTCCGCCCTGTATCGAGCGAGACTATTTTGACCGCCATTTGCGCCGCTACAAGGTCGGGGCTGCGAAGCACGGTCTGAATGCCGGTACGCAGCTCATCTAAAGTTCTCGGCGCTGACGCCGTCGGCCGCGCAACTGGAGCCAGACTCTCTGAGGCGGCAGGCAAAGCGGTCGGCGTCGGCGTCGGCGTGACTTTCGGCGTTGGCGTCGGTGTGCGAGCGGGCTGCGCCGAAGTGACTCTACGCTCGCGCTGGTTTGTGGTTCCCTGCGCGCTCGCGTTTGTAAATCCCGCCAGGCTCATTGTCACGAGCAGAAGGAGAGATATTAATGATGACATTCGCTTCTTATTGTTCATGATCTCAGTTTACACAATCGCCGAAAATTGAGGAAAGGTGAGAGTATCGCGCAGAACCATCTTTGAGCGCCAGCCGTCGACAATCAGTTATCGGGGAGGAGAAAGGCAGGTTAATTATTACGACGAGCGGGTCTGGGTCAGCGTGCTGTACGACGAGCTTGGGCTTGCCGGACACCCTTACTTGAAAGCTTCCCACTGCCGACGTTTGATCTGTCTAGACCTTCCTTGCGTACCAACTCCAAATCAGATCGGACCACGTGGCATATCCTTCTACCGTTGGGTGGGCCCCATCTTTACGGCGCGGCACATTGAGGTCGTTCGAATTATAGAAACGGTCGGGAATGAAGTTGTCTTCGATAACGCGAACGATTCCGTGATCGGGTTTCCAACTCGGCGGGCCGATCCAATACGCGGGGATGGCGCCTATTTCGCTGACAAGTTTCCTGATCTGGGGCGCCTCGAGCTCGGGGTGCGACAAAAAGACCTCGTTGGATCCGAGCGCGATAAATACGATATCCGGCTGATAGCGCGCGATCTCGGCCTTAAGCCTTCCTTCGCCGGCCCACGCCGAGGTGGTAGAACTAAACCAGGGGACCACGATCAGTCGGCCACCGGCGTTCTCCACCTTTCCCTTCATCGTCCAGCCAAGTCCCTCGGCCATCGAATCGCCCACCAACAGCACCGTCTTACCTGCCAACGTCAACGGATAGGCTCCGGGCCCATCGGACCAAGTGGTGAACGCGATCTCGCGGCCGCCTGGTGCGGACACAGTGCCGCTCACGATGGGACCGCTCGCACTCTTGATTTCCAAACGAACTCCCTTGCGTTCGAACCTCCACGGTAGTTTCTGGTCCGGCGCCGGCGCATCTATAGTTAAGTTCTCACACGCGCCGTCAAAGCGTAACTGGAAGCGAAGTGAGCGATCGTCCGCAAGGCTCAAGTCGACGTCTTGAGGGACACAGAGTGAGTTTCGAGCCTCGATCTGCGGCAGCACACCCGTCGGCAAATTCTTTATCACGTCCACGGTAGTCGATGCCTTGAAGCCTTCCCAATATATCTGGACCGTGACGCGTCCTGGTTTGAGGGCAGTCAGCGTCCCGTCTTCACTGATCGATGCAACCTGCGGGTCGGAGACGCTCCACTTGGCGTTGATCGGCGCTCGCAACACTTCATGTCCGGTTGCCGCGCGCGCCGCGACCAGGCTTTCTTCTTCCTGAAACTCTTCGAATGCCGCCAGGCGAGATTTCTGTCCGACGGCGATGTGAGTTGGTCTGCGCGAGATATTGATTCGCAATACGTCGCGTCCGGTCCGTTCCTGGAAGACAAAGAAAAGCGCGCCGGCGGCCGCTATTGCGACCAACGCAAATCGTAAAACATATTTTGGGCGCTGCTCCATAGGTTTGTTGAACTAAATAAGACCAGCAGTCCGCGAAGAGGAGATCAAACTTGCGGTCGCCGTCAATCCTCTGCTAGACGACGATTCGAAGGGTTCTTTGCACAGCCTGGTTACTGTGAAAGATAGACGTGGCGAGGTAAAAATCTAGATCGCTTTTGCGTACCAATTCCAAATCAAATCAGTCCAAATCTCGTAGCCCTGGGCGGTAGGGTGTTTGCCATCAGGCGCGCGCGGGACCTTGAGTTCGTTTGAGTTGTAGAAATGACCTGGCTGAAAGTTTTCTTCGATCACACGGACCAGTCCTGAATCGGGCTTCCAACTCGGTGGGCCGATCCAAAAGCTCGGCCGGGCCCCGATTTCTTCCACCATCTGCTGTATCAACGGTGCTCGCAGTTCGGGCTGCTTGAGAAAAATCTCGTTTGCCCCAAGCGCGATAAAGACAATGTCAGGGTGGTAGCGCGCGAGCATCTCGCGCAACTTTCCAGACCCTTGCCACCAAACGATAGTGGAACTGCGTTCGTGACCATCTATGAAGTGCCCGCCGGTTCCTTCGACCCGTTTCTTCAAGACAGGTCCGACGCCTTCAGCCATTGAATCGCCGACCAGCAGGACCGTCTTGTTCGCGAGCGATAGCGGGAACGAGCCATCACCGTCGGCCCAAACAGTGAACTCAACTTCGCCTCCGTTGTTGAGTTGTGCTTTCCCGCTGACGACAGGGCCCTGCGCGCTGGTCAGTTCGAGTGTTCCGTTACTGAAGGGAAATTTCCACGGCAACGAGCCGTTGGGCGCGCCTGCATCGACCGACACGTCGGCGCAATCGCTGTCGAAGTTGAGCTCGAAGTGGATAGCTCGATCGTTCTTGAGACTTAGCTCGACTCCCTGCGGCGTGCATCGGGCCCCGCGAGCCGAAACTTTCGGCAGAGGTCCGGCCGGCAATGCTCTCACTACTTCGATGGTTATCGAAGCCTCGCGACCCTCCCATGAGCTTTTCAATGTTACGCGACCTGGCTTGAGCCCGGTAATCGTTCCATCCTGGTTGATAGAAGCAACCTGCTCGTCGGATACGCTCCACCTCGCTCCGATTTGGGCGCGCGAGAAGTCTCGGAGCGAAGCCGCGCTGGCGCTATCGACGTCTACCGGCGCGCGGTACTCTTCATAGGCAGTCAATTGAGATTTCTGCCCGACAGCGATGTGCGTCACGTTACGCGCGATGCCGATTCGAATAACCTCGCGAGACTTTCCACCGCAGGAAGAGAGCAGTGCGATCGTGGCCAGAGAAAGCGCGAACAGGAGAAAGTGTTGGGGGTAACGCTTCATTGCAAAATACCAGACGGGTCAGTCCTTTCCCGTCCTGTCCTCTCGTCGAATAGAGTCGATCAGTTCATCACGGCTCGCGGTGGCGGTGCCGACCTTAGCGACGACGATCCCGGCCGCGTGATTTGCGAGGATGGCTGCTTCGAGCATTGTCGCTTTGGCCGCAAGCGCGACGGCGAGGGCAGCAATTACCGTATCACCGGCGCCAGTCACATCGTAGACCTCGCGTGCAACGGTTTCAACATACACCGGCTCCTGATCTCGCTCCAGAAGCATCATGCCTCGCTCGCCGCGTGTAATCAGGACGGACTCGCAGTCCAGCCGCTGACGGATCATGTGCGCGGCATTGGTTAGTGCGTCCTCGTCGGTGTCTTCCAGGTTCGTCAGCCGCAGGGCTTCGTGGTGGTTCGGCGTGACCAGCGTCGCCGGACGGTACGCGTCGAAGTTGCGAATCTTCGGATCGATGAGAACTGGGATGCCCCGCTCATACGCCCGCGGGAGAATTTCCGAGAGGACTCGCGGCGTCACCGCGCCTTTATCATAATCCGAAACGATGAAGGCGTCAGCTTCCATCAGCGCGTCATTCAGAGCAGCAATAATAAGCGCTTCCGTGTGGGTGTCAACCGGAGTTCGTCGTTCGCGGTCGGCGCGAACAACCAACTGGCTGTGCGCGATGATACGCGTCTTGATGGTAGTCGGACGGCTCTCGTCAACTATCAATGTATCAGAGCCGCCGGCGCTCGCTTTCAACTCGGCTGCTAATCGATCGCCCGCGCGGTCATTGCCGATGACGCCCACGACGCGGGCGCGAGCGCCGAGCGCGACTGCATTAGCCAGAACATTCGCGGCCCCACCCAGATGCACCGACTCGCGCCGGATGTCGACCACCGGAACAGGCGCCTCAGGGCTGATTCGCGTCACGTCTCCCCAAACGAATTCATCGAGCATTACATCGCCGTATACGAGAATGGAGCTTCCGCTCGCTCTGAGCAGAAGTTCGCCGGCGCGCTCTGGGGTAATCCGGTTCATCGGCCAACGACTTCCACTGCAAAGGGTATAGAACGATTTCGAGCGCAGAGTAAGGGGGACAACCACACTCCCACGCTGAGGGATTCACCGATTGATATCATTCGTACTCCTGGACGGTGGCAGGTTGTTTGTCCCTGCCTTGTTGCAAGACGCTATCGATTGCTTCGGTAACTCGCTCGACCGGCACACGCCTAATGCACTCGGGCGCGTCGAACTCCGCGCAAAAATAGCCGTGACAGGGCTGGCATGGCAACTCTTCCCGCACGACGCGCCATGGAGCGAGGGTCCATGGACTCCAATGGGCGACGTTCGACGAGCCGAAGATGACCACCAGGGGGGTCGCCACGGCGGCGGCGATATGAGCAATTCCACTATCGTTTCCCACGAAGAGGCGCGAGCGTGCGGCCAGCGCGGTGACTTCGGGAAGTGGTAGATCGGTAAAACAATGAATCCGCGCCGACGAGCTTTCAACCAACTCTGCAACTATCCGTGACTCGCCGGGCGCGGTGATCGCCACGCACTCGAAGCCGCGCGCGGAAAGATTTTCCGCCACGCGCGAAAAATTTGAAGTAGCCCACTGCTTTGTTTCAAATGCTGCGGCTGGATGAATGAGGGCTATCGGCCCTGCTTCGTCGATTCGCGCTGCACTAAGCCTCGATCCAATTCTCGCCTGGGCCTGTTCAGTCACCGCAAGTTGCGTCGGAGGCCGATCAGAAACTGGTACTCCAGTCCACCCGATTAAGGCGAGCTGTTGTTCGACCGAGTGCGTCTTCTCCTTGCCCCAGAGTTCAGATGCCGGCGGCGCGGCGTGATTGAGCAGACGACTATATTGATAGCTGCTGTAGCCGACTCGATTCTTCACCTTCGCAGCCCGCACCAGGAGTGACGCAGTCGTCCCGCCGTGAAGGTTGTAAGCAACGTCGTATCGCCCAGCCCGCAAACGCCGAGCGATGCGGGCGCGAGACAGGGTGCTTCCACGCTCAACCGTTATCACATTGTCGACTGTATCGAGCCCTTCGAGTACCGGCGCGACCCAACTTTCCAGGACGATGTCTATCTGCGCGTTTGGCAGGAAGCGGCGTAGGGCAAATAGCGACGGGGTGGCGAGCACGGTATCGCCGATCGAGCGTAGTCTGACAACAAGCACGCGTCGCACGTCATGCCAATCCCAGCGAGAGGGAGCGAGCGGCTGCGGTTCGCTCTGATCGCGCAGTTGGTTGGGGACAAGCGAGTGCGAAGGTAACGGAAGCGATTCAGGCTTTTCCAGCAGACTCTTCATTCTCGACAACCGCTTCGTCAATCAACATCACGGGAATGTCATCGCGAATCGGGTACACTCGCTTGCACTCCACGCATTTTAGCCCGCTGCCGTCCGGCTTCAACTCGACCTT
>JAVHWA010000151.1:0-47395 GCA_032160165.1 Acidobacteriota bacterium | reverse complement strand
AGTCAGGCTTCGGGCCACGTAATCGCTGCCCGCAACCGCTGTATCATCCTGCGTGGCAATGTCGAATGTGACCCCCCCTGCCTGAGCCACCGACGATAAACTGACCGTGAAGGTGAATGTCGTGGTTCCAGCGTTCGTCTCATTCGCCGTCACATTGTTGATCGTCAGGTCCGGCGGACTGTCATCGTTCTGAATCGTCCCCAGGCCCTGACTGTCCGCAGTGTTCGCTCCCGAGATGTTCGTTACATTGACGAGGAAGGTCTCGCTCGGCTCGATAACCGTATCTCCGTTCACCGTCACATCAAATGTATACGACTGATTACCCGCCGCGATCGTTTGGTTTGTCAGGCTTCTGGCGACGTAATCGTTATCAGCAACGGTCGCGGTGCCGTCTTGTGTCGCGATATTGAACGTGACCCCGCCCGCCGGCGCTGGCGCCGACAAACTCACGGTGAAACTCGCCGTCACAGTTCCGCTATTTCCCTCCGACACGCTTACGTCGTTGATCGACAGGGTGGGGAAGCTACAGTTGTTTACCGGCGTACTCGTGTTGCGCGGAGTGGGAGCCGAGGCAGCAAAGTCAGAGGCGTTGTTGTTGGTGTCGGTGCATCCACCATTCGCGCGAACATCCGCGGCGGTGGCGCTTGGTGCGGGGGCGGGGCCAGAACCCTCGAAGCAGTTCGCGCCAGAGCCGTAACCCACCAGGTCAATAATGCTTCCACTCGACGGACAAGCGCCGCTGAGTAGTCCGGTTGTGTTGACGAGCGCGACTTTGCCGGCGGTGGCGGCCATGACAATCGTTCCCGTGGAATCCGGCGTCGGGAGCGGACTACCGACGGCTGCGTTCGATGCCTCCTGAACCAGGTAATACTGTCCGGGCAACAGCGTTCCTGACAGACTTGTCGCTTGCCAGGTGGTGCCGGCAGACGAAGTGTACTGCACAGTCCAACCAGTCAGATCCACCGGTATCGTGCCGCGATTAAAGAGCTCGATGAAGTCGTGTGTGTAAGTCGCCCCGGAGTTACCCCCTCCACCGTAGAGTTGGCTGATCACTACCAGCGCGGTGTCGTCATTCTGTATCGTGCCCTGGCCCTGGCCGTCGTTGACGGCGGCGCCGACGACGTTGCTCACATTGACGAAGAACGTTTCGTTCGCTTCCACCGCAGTATCGCCGTTGACGGTAACGTCGAACGTATAGCTCGATTGTCCGGGCGCAATCGATTGACCGGTCAGAGATCTTGCCACGTAGTCGTTATTCGCCGTGGTTGCAGTCCCATCGGCCGTAGCGATGTCGAAGGAGACCCCGCCTGCCGGCGCTGGTTGAGTGAGACTGACAGTAAACGTAAAGGTCTTTGTGCCGCTGTCGCCTTCAGTCAATGAAACATCGTTGATAGCCAGCGATGCGCTGTCATCATTTTGGATCGTGCCTTGTCCCTGCCCATCGCCAATGGTTGCGCCCGAAACGTTCGTGACGTTAACCACGAACGTCTCGTTTGGTTCTATGTTCACATCGCCATTCACTGTGACGTCGAAGGTGTAGGTCGTTTGACCCGCTGGGATCGTTTGGCCGGTGAGGCTTCGCGCGACGTAATCGTTGTCTTCGCCAAGCGGATTTCCGTCCTGCGCAGTCACGTCTGCAGTCGCAATGTCGAACGTAACACCTCCGACAGGCGCGGCCGATGAAAGACTGACAGTGAAGGTGAAAGTCGTGGGCCCACCGTTGCCTTCGTTCAGCGATACGTCGTTGATCGTTAGCGTCGGCGGCGGCGCATTGACCGTCAGACTGGCCGAGCCCAACTGGCCTCCTGCTCTTGCGCGAATCGTCGGCGTTCCCGCCGCCACTCCTGTAGCCGTCGTCGTCCTTCCGGTAGCCGGCGCCACCGTCGCCTTCGTCGAATCGCTCGAATCCCAGATGAATGAGACATTCAACACCTCGATCTCCGGCCCTCCGACATTGCTGAAGGCGCGGGCGGTGTACAACTGCGCCCCTCCGATACTGACTGTCGCAGATCCCGGAGTGACGTCGATGCGCGTGATTCCAGGAGATCCAAAGGGCGTGCCATCGAGTCGTGTGCCCGGGGAGAACGTTCTGCCCGCCGCGTTAGCAACCGAGCTATGAGCAACGAACCCACCGCCGGTCGTTCCTACCTCCGCATCCGGAGAACGAGTCAGCGACTGATCACTCGGTGCCGCCGGGTTGCCGACGCTGCCATAGGCTTGCGACGCGATGATGACGTCAGCTCCACCTACGCTAAGTTTGAGCGTGACCGTATCGCCGGTGTCGTTCAAGCTAAGAGTGCCGGACCCAGGTACTGCAAGAATCAACGCGCCGCCAAAGGCAGGGTCATTCACTGGCGGAGATCCACCGCCAAAGACTACCAACGCCCGTCCGGATGCGAGTATCGTATTTGCCGGAAGAGTGAAGCGCGAGGTGGCGGCATTCGTCGAATCCGTAATCACAACGCCGGAGAGATCTACCGAAGCGGTCGAGTTATTGAACAGCTCGACGAACTCATCGTCGTCGGAGTCTCTTACTCCGTCTCGGTTGGCGTCGCCCTCGATCGCTGGAGTCGCCAGGTTGTCGTTCGCAACATCCGCGTTGATCTCATTGATCAGCACAGGAACCTGGACAATCAGCGTGGCCGTTCCGGAGATCGTCCCTCCCGCTCCATCGGATGTAGAGGCGGTAATCGTCACCGTACCGATTCCCACGCCGGTCGCCAGGCCGTTCTGATCGATGGTGGCCACATTGGTGTTGCTCGAAGACCACGTGAAAATGGCGTTCGGCACTGGCTGGTTGTTCGGTTGGAACGCGGTGGCGCTGAACTGCTGAGTATTGCCGCGATTGATAGTGGCGTTCGGCGGTGACACGTCGACGCGGTTAGCCACCGGCGGCGGCGGGAACACGTTAATGGTCGATTGGCTGCTTGAAACGGTCGTGCCGCCGTCGGTTGCAGTGGCAGTTATACGAGCCGAGCCCTGGCTGCGTCCGGTCACGGTTGCAGTAGCGATTCCGGTTGCCGGGTCCTTCGTGACTGAGTCAACCGTTGCGACTGTCGTGTTGTCTGACGCGAAGGTAATAACGGGAGATGTCATCGCTCGACCGAACTGATCTCGCGTCTGAGCAGTGAACTGGGTCGCCTGGCCGACAGTGACGTTGGCAGATGGCGGTGAGATCGTAATTGAAGTCAGGCGTCCGGCTCCTGACGCGAAGGGCGAGCCGTCGACTCTCGTTCCGGGCGAGAACAGTCTGCCGCCTGCGCCGGTAGCTTGCGTGTGCTGGACGAATGCGCCGGTGATGTCGGGCGAGCGTGTCAGCGACTGGTTGTTGTCGCCGTTGAGTGCGGTCGAGCCCCCGTAAGAGAAGATATTGACGATGCCCTGTGAGGCATCGCGCAGAGTTACGACGCCGCCCGAATTGGTTAGCGAGAGTCCTCCGGTAGTCTTGAAGATCTGTGCTCCGCCAAAAGCTGGATTGGCAGGATTGGGATTGCCGCCTCCGAAGACGACGATCGCCGAGCCCGCCGGGACCAAAGTACCGGAGGGGAAGGTAAAGCGGACTACGTCTGAGGTTCCGCTGGTGCTCCGCGTCAGGAGTTGATACCCGCTGATGTCTATGTCGCCGGCGTTGTTGACGATCTCCACGAACTCATCATCACTGGAGTCGCGCACTCCATCGCCGTTCGCGTCACCGGCAATGCCATCGGGTGGGTCCGCCAAGACTTCGTTAATGACAATGTCGTTGCGCGCAGTGCCCGTGAAAACCACCGTCACTGGATTGCTGTCTCGGCCGTCGGCGCGTACTACCAGATTCACAGTGCCGGTTCCTCGTAGATCAGCGGGAACGCGAACACGAATCTCATCAAAGCCAGGCATGTCTGCTGAAGCTACGAACGACTCGACAGTCAGGGCGCGTCCGGCTGCTGTGGCAGTGACCGTTGTGGCGTTGCGCACGCCGGTGGCGAAGATCACCAGTCTCAGGTTCCCATCAGATGGGTCGAACGGGCCGGGTTGTTCAGTCTGTGCATTTAGAATGACGCCTTCGCCGGTGCCGTCGCCGCTGCGAGTGAAGAGTCCCGGCGCTGCACGAAGCACCGGCACAGTCCCCTGGGACCTGAAGCCTTCAGAGTTTGTAACGATGACAGTTGCGGTACCCAGTTCCGTCTGCGGGGGAACCAGGAAATAAACCAGTGTCGGGGAGACATAAAAGATCTGCGCTGAGCGGCCATTCACTGTGACCGTGGTTCCGGCCACAGTGGTAGGAAAGGTACCATTCGGTTGTTTGTGCGCCTGCTCAGTCGATGAAGCCAATGCTCCTCCGATAGCCGCGGCATAACTATCGGGCGCAACCGCTTCAGTGGTCGCGGGTTCGTTGCCGAGCGATGCGCCATTGACTACCGATAGCGAGCCCACAGTTGGACGAGGTGCGGTCCCCGTGACGTAGATCTCGGAATTGTTTTCGAAGCCTGAGGTGACAGCGCCGGAAAGCACGCGCGGGAAGTTGAAAGCCACGACCGAGCCGTCGTCATTAAGAGAGGAGACGACTTCCATTAGCCGCGTGCTGCCGCTAAACCCATCGGCCGTTGAGGGCGCGCTGGTTACCCGGGCGAATTGTCCGGTGGGAATATCGTACGTGTAGACCTCGATACTATTGTCCGAGTTCGGACCAGCCGCCGCGATCGGGCGCCGGGTGGCGAAAGCGATCCGTGTTCCGTCGCCGCTAATCGTGGGATGCAGTGGAACCTCAGTGGTTCTCACGCCCAGCGCGGTGATTTGTCGCGTGGTGTTGCTGACACGGCCGTCGAAGAGAAAGACCTGACTGCTGTCCGTCGCAATGTCGCCGGAATAAACAACTCGCTGACCGTCATCGCTTATAGCGCGCCCATAGGTCATGGCCAGGTTCGTTACGCCGGCTGCGAGAAGGCGTGTGCTGCCGCCCGTGCGGTCCTGCAATACCAGGTCGCGCTGTACCGCGGGCAACGCGTTGTTGTCTCGGATATATGCTATTCGCGTCCCATCGCCGCTGATCTTTGCATCCGATGCGCCCACCGCGCCCGTGGTATTGGTGAGTTGCGAAAACGAGTTCGAAGTCGTATCGAAGATGAAGATCTCGAGGTTGCCGTCTCCGTTCTGGCCCGCAAGGTTGCGATTTGATGAGAACGCGATGAATCTGCCGTCGTCCGTCAACGACGGTTGAAAGTTCCCATCGCGGGTGCGTGTCGAGATGTCGTTGGGAGTTGTGTTGGTTATCTGGCGAAGGGTCGTACCGTCGTAAAGGAAGATTTCGGAATTGCCATCCAGGTTGGAACCAAGCGGATCTTCCTTCGCAGCGAAGGCTATGCGAGAGCCGTCCTGAGAAATGCCCGGCGCGGGAGCGCGCGTTCCGGCGTATTGAAGAAATACGGGAGGATCGCTTACAACGTCGGCGCGAATCGCGCGAAAGTGGTCCGTGCCTCCTGCGTGGGCAACATCTTCCGTAGACTCGAAGGCGATTCGACGACCGTCGCCGCTGAGCGACGGATTGATGTTTATGCCTTCTTCCGTTGTGTTGGTGACTCGCCGAAGACCGCCCGTCTGCGAGCTTGTGCGCCACAGCACCAGCAGGCAGAGCGATAGTATGATGGCGGCAAAGAGGGCGAAGGATCTCAGACGAGGCACAGAGGAAATGGCTCCGTTAGTTCTCAGACCAGGCTATATGACTGCGACTCGAAGTGTAGATAGCCGCAAATATCATTTCAGGTATCGACTGCTGCGATTTATGGCGGAAGTAGGGGCCTCACATAGACCGAGACGTGGGAGACTTATTAACCGGTTTATGTTTCGACGGACGGCATTCTACATCTTTCAGTGCGAAAGACAAGAAACGACGGGTAGCGGTGCAGATTAATCGCTCAATTAATGGGCCGCAGTGTCGATGAAGTCAGTACCGTAACGCGGTAGCGTCGGGTCCTGGATGCAGCGGCGAGTTGAAGCGATTAGTTAAGGCCCCTGGATACTCCGAAAGCAGGACGGTGCAAATGACAATTGACAATCACGATCCGCAGCTGTGACCCGACGCTACCGCGTTACGGTACCGACTTCATTGACACTATGCCGCTCGCTGCGAGGCAAACTGCATCAGTACCAAACGACGGGTACGGGATCAGTTAATGTCCGACAATCTTTGGCCTGTCGCTGCACTGCGCCGGAGTGAAAGCTTCTCGAACGCGTTCAGCATCGTTTCTCTAAACTTTGAAGACAATAATGAAATGAGAGACCTGCTATCTTCTGCGGAGGAGATCGTTAAATGAGAATTCTTGTTTCAGGATCAACCGGACTGGTAGGCTCCGCTCTAATACGATCGCTCGAGTCTAAGGACCACGAGATAGTTCGACTCGTCCGCTCAACACCCGTCAAGGGTGCCAATGAGAGTTTTTGGAATCCTGAGAACGGCACGCTCGCCGCGGATCAACTCGAAGGACTCGATGCTGTCGTTCATCTCGCCGGGGAAAGCATAGCTGAAGGAAGATGGACGGCGGAGAAGAAAGCCCGTATTCGCGAGAGCCGTTTGAAGGGCACCCGATTGCTCAGCGACACGCTTGGCCAGCTGAAGCGGAAACCCGGAGTTCTGGTTTCCGCCTCGGCAGTCGGATTTTATGGTAGCCGGGGTGACGAAGTCCTGGATGAGCATTCCGCATCGGGCTCAGATTTTCTCGCAGAGGTCTGCCGCGAGTGGGAGCTTGCCACGCAGCCCGCGGCCCTTGCCGACGTGCGAGTCGTTAATATGAGACTGGGCGTGATATTGAGCGGCGACGGCGGAGCGCTTCCCAAAATGCTTCGCCCGTTCAAGATGGGTGTTGGAGGCAAGCTGGGGAGCGGGAAGCAGTACCTTAGCTGGATCGCGCTCGATGACGTCGTGGGAGTCATCGAACACGCGATTGCCAACGACGAGTTGCGCGGACCAGTCAACACCGTGGCGCCCGAGCCCGTCACTAATTACAAGTTTACGAAGTCGCTGGGTCATGTTCTTTCACGACCCACCATCTTTCCGGTACCCGCGTTCGCCGCGCGACTGCTGTTCGGCGAAATGGCGGATGCGACATTGCTCGCCAGCCAACGCGCCGTTCCCACGCGCTTAAACGAGTCCGGGTATAGCTTCCGATATCCGGACCTCGAAGGTGCGCTTAGACATGCATTGAACAAAGCTAGTTCGTAGTCGGGACCGCTTGTATGATAGCCTTTCGCCGAATACGGGCGCAAAAGTGTGAACAAAATGGGTGGCAGGTCGTAAGGCTCTTCTGGATCGCTATTGAAAGAGGTACCCCATGTTCTGTCCGAATTGTGGCAGGGACGATTCACATAAGCGAAAGTTCTGTCCATCCTGCGGAACAAATCTGGAAATAATTTCCGACGCTCTGTCTGACGAGGCGGAAGGCCCCTTCACCAAGCTCGATCGTTCGTTGGATAAATTCATAGCTCGCTACGCCGAACATGTGTTCAAAGACGCACCATTGCGCGCACTGGAGCGAAAAGTCGGGCGCTCGTGGCAAATCCTGGGGCAGGGAATTCTGACCTCGCTCTTCGACATGGCTCTCTTTTCCATCATGTTCATGCTCCTGCCGCTTCGTTTCGTTCTGCTGCTATTCCGCACTCCGATCAGGCTTATTACTGAACGCAACCAGAACCGAAAGCGACCTGCGCAAATGATCGAGCGTGGGGAAGGTCGATTCCTTCCAGATGGCGATTCAAATGAGTGGCTGATAGATCGTGGTGTGAGCGTCACCGAGCACACTACGGTGAGTCTGTCGGAGAGTAAGGCGGAACAGGGGAAGAGAAGGAAGCGCTAAGGGCAGTCAGACTTCTAGGGGAAGAGGCCCCAGCCGCATAGCGGCTCACCGCTCAGAGCGAGACACTGACTTCATTCCGACCGGCGAACGCTTCCAACACCTTGAACACTTCGAGAGCGTACTTTACGTTGCCGAACGGCGCAGAGACCTGCACTCCCTGGATCAGCTCCTTTACTTCCAGAAGCGATTCGCGCGCAATCTTCAAACCTTCCTCGCGCGCAGCTTCCTTACTCTTCTCGGATGCAATACGCATGCGCTCCATTATCGAGGGCGTAACGCGTACACCCGGGACCTCATTGTGCAAAAACTCCGCGTTGCGATAAGACACCAGCGGCCAAATGCCCGCCACGATCGGGACGCGGACGTGCTCGATCCGCCTGAGAAAATCGACTAGCTGCTCGGTATCGAATACTGGTTGCGTAATAGCGTACTGGGCGCCTGCCTCTACCTTGTATTCGAAGCGCTTGATCTCTTCGTCCATGTTAATGGCGCCGGGATTACAACCCACGCCGATACAAAACGCTGTCGGTTGACCGATCGGATTGTTGCCCAGATCCAGTCCGTGATTGAGCTTGTTCACCATGTTGGTCAAGCCGATTGCGTCTATATCGAAGACCGCCGTCGCATCCGGATAAGGGCCCATCTTGGGCGGATCGCCGGTAATGAGAAGAAGGTTGCGTAAACCCAGAGCGGCGGCGCCCAGGAGGTCGGACATCATTCCCAAAAGATTTCGATCGCGACAGCAATAATGCAGCACCGCTTCGATGCCGATCTCGCGTTCGACCAGGACGGCGGTGGCTTGAGCACCCATGCGAGTCTGCGCCCGCGGTCCATCAGGAATGTTCACCCCGTCGACGCCCGCGTCTTTCAGAAGTCGAATTGAATCGAGGGTCTTTCGTGGATCGCAACCCTTTGGTGGTAATACCTCGACTGAGGTGACGAACTCGCCGTTGGTGATTTTTCGCGACCAGAGCGAACGCTCCTCGGGCGCAACGACCTGAATGTCAGCAGGCGTCAACTCCTCGACGCGAGCCGCTGCCGCCTCTTTGACGACTATTCTTTGCTTGCGAGGCGATGCCGCGCGCACCGCATCAGAGATGAGCTTGATGTGCGACGGTGTCGTTCCGCAGCAGCCACCGATGAACTTCGCGCCAGCCTGAATGAGTCGCTTGGCAAACTTGGCCATGTACTCGGGCGAGCACATATAAAACTGTCTTCCCTGCACATCGCGAGGGAGACCGGCGTTTGGCTGAGCAGATAATCTCTTGTCGGTAACGCCCCGCATCTTCTCGAGACCAGTGAGCACGATGGCGGGGCCTACGCCACAGTTGAGGCCGATTACGTCCGCGCCCCATTCGTCGAGCCTCGAGGTGAAGACTTCGGGCGTAGTACCGAACGTTGTGTTGCCGTCGGGAAGAATCGTCATCTGTGTGACGATCGGCAAATCGCACAGCTCGCGTACGGCGCGCATCGCCTGTCGCATCTCAGAGATATCCGAAAACGTTTCCAGTACGAAGAGGTCAACCCCGCCTTCGAGAAGGCCCGCGACCTGTTCCTTAAACATCTCCTTGGCTTCATCAAAAGAGGTCGGGCCGTAAGGCTCGATGCGAAGACCCAACGGCCCGACCGCGCCTGCCACGTAGCATCGTTCCCCAGCGGCTTCTCGCGCGATGCGGGCAGCGGCGATATTGATCAGGCGGAGATTTCCTTCCAACCCGTATTGCTGAAGTTTGTGGGCAGTTGCACCGAAGGTGTTTGTTTCGATTATGTCGGCGCCCGCGCGTATGTACTCTTCGTGCACTTCGCGCACGAGGTCGGGATTGGTGAGGTTTAGCTCGTCGTACGAGCGATTGATGTACACGCCTTTGGCGTAGAGCATAGTGCCCATCGCGCCATCAAAGACGTGAACCTCGTCGGAGTCGAGAATGTTTCTAAAAGGTTCCATGTCGTCAATTGCGGATTGCGGATTGTGGATTGCGGATTTAAAGAATGAGCTTTCGCCTTTTCAATCCACAATCCACAATCCGAAATCCGAAATCCGCAATAAAAAGAAGTCCCGCGCCAAACAACGCGGGACTTCGCAAGAGCTTGAAGTTTGCGGGGTCGCCCTTCTGGGCTGGCCGAGCTGTTTAGCGGGTTATTTTACGTGGCCGCAAGTCGCCTTAACTCACCACGTTTTTCTCAAAAGCGTTATACGCCGGGCGACCAAAGCTGTCAAGCTCGAAGACTGTCTGCAAGACTGTCCAAAGTCCAAAGCCGGGTTTCGAGTTTCGAGTTTCGGGTTCCGGGTTTCAGTTTAGAGGTTTGAGTATCCGGGTGAGCGAGGACTTGATCTGGAGATGCAGAACTCTAAACTCCAAACCCGAAATTCCAAACTCTAAACTCCAAACCCGAAATTCCAAACCCGAAACTCCAAACCCGAAACTCCACACCCGAAACTCTAAACCGACCTTGGACTTTGGACATTCACCGTCGCTGGCAGCGCGGGCAATAGAACGTCGAACGGCCGCCCTGCGCGACTCGGCGAATCACGGAGCCGCACACCCTGCACGGCTCGCCCTCGCGATCATAGACGTGCCACCGCTCTTCGAAAGGACCGTCATATGTGCGGCCGTCGATATTTTCCGGGTCGAGGGCCACGCTTGAGCCGAAGGAAATCGATTCGTTCAGCACGTCCAGTATCGCTTGATGCAACCGAGGCACGCGCCGACGTGACAGCTCGTTAGCTCTGATGAAGGGATTTATGCGAGCGAGAAACATTGCTTCGGAAGCGTAGATGTTGCCCAGCCCTACGACACGCTTCTGATCAAGTAAGAGCTCTTTCAGCGTCCTGCGCGAGCGGGAGAGCGTTTGAGCGAGATAAGCCGAAGTGAATTCTGCAGAGAAGGGTTCGGGCGCCAGCAACCGAAGCTCTTTAGCGTTTGATAACTCTTCGGCAAGCACAATCTTCATCAAGCCGAACTGACGTTGATCGGTAAAGACCAAACGTCTCCCGTTGTCCAATGTGAAAATCGCGTGAGTGTATTTCGGAAGGCGCCTGCGCGGAGGAAGGTACTGAAAACTTCCAGTCATTCGCAGGTGGACTATCAGAACGCGCCCGTTGTCGAGGCCAATGAGAATGTGTTTTCCACGGCGCCCGAGGGTTTCGATTCGCGCGCCTCGAAGAGCACGAGCGAACTTTTGCGGCGAGATGTCCGGTGCCAGACGGCGAAGCAATAACTTTGCGGCCACGATTCGTCGACCACTGACCAATCGCTCAAGGGCGCGAGTTACATATTCGACCTCAGGAAGTTCAGGCATGAGGCATCGTCAGAACCGCCTGCCGCAGCGGGCGGGTGAACTACCGTCGAAAGTTCGGGGCGTCGGAACTCTGGTGGCCGCGGCGTTGCGCTTGCCCCTTCCTTACCTGAGAAGTGAACGCGGTCGCTTGTTATCGCAGTTGCTTCTCAGCTTCGTCTAATAGTGCTTCAGCTTTCGCGATCGAAGTCGCTTCCGAGTAGATGCGTAGTACAGGCTCGGTTCCGGATTGGCGGAAGAGCAGCCACGATTCATCGTCTAAAATCAGCTTCGTACCATCCAGAGTCTCGACATCGCGCACTGGGAATCCCGCTACCATGACCGGCTGTGAACCTCTGAGCTCGGCCACCAAATCCTGTCCTCGTCTCACCTCGCACTGAATGTCGCGCCGCCTGAAGTGAAATTCGCCAAACTCACGATGCATCTCCTTCACCATCTCTGAAGGTGACTCACCCGCGGCCACGACCGCCTCGAGCAACAGGAGGGAATTGAGTATTCCATCGCGCTCCGGTATGTGGCCTTTGACGCCGATCCCTCCGGATTCTTCGGCGCCGATCAGGATGTCCTCTTTGAGCATCAGGTCCGCGATGTACTTGAATCCGATCGGCGTATCATAAACGGGAAGTTCGTGGGCCTTCGCTATGCGGCTCGTTAAAACAGACTGGGAGAAGGTCCGCACGACCCCGCCACTCATCCTTCGCTCGCGTGCCAGGTGAAGCA
Source organism: Acidobacteriota bacterium (assembly GCA_032160165.1). GTDB lineage: Bacteria > Acidobacteriota > Blastocatellia > Pyrinomonadales > Pyrinomonadaceae > QHXM01. The sequence goes on along the minus strand of JAVHWA010000151.1, from coordinate 35,552 downwards.
GGATAAGCGGCACGACCTCGTGCATCGTCATCGTCTCTCCCAGTTCATTTACTGCCCCCAGCCGATCAGCATCGCCATCAGTAGCCAGACCTAAACTAGCATTCGCTTGCTTAACCCTTGCCTTGAGCGCGCCGAGGTTGCGATCGATTGGCTCGGGACTTACGCCGCCGAAGAGCGGATCGCGATCGGCGCGAATCGTCTCCACCTGAAGAGCGCCACCCTGCAGAAAGCTCTCGACCCAGCGACCGCCTGTCCCATGCATGGGGTCGATGATCGTACTGAACGACGATTGACGAATGCGCTCGAGATCGATGTAAGAACGGATCTGCTCGCGATAGGTATCGAGGCTGAACTGCAGCAGCTCGCGCTCGTCATCGGCCGCAGCGCTTGCCCTCCTTGGAGGGTTCGCATCGATCAACCGTTCGACCTCCGAGGTGGTCTCAGGGGGAGCGCTGCCGCCCCAGGGCGCTTTGATTTTGAATCCGTTGAACTCTGCGGGATTGTGAGAGGCAGTTATTACTACGCCACCGGCAGCGAGACTCAGCTTGACTGCCCACGACACCAGCGGAGTAGGCATGGCGTGGTCAAACTTCGCCACGCGGAGATCGTTGCCGATAAGTACATCAGCCGCGCGCTCGGCAAATTTCTCGGACAGAAACCTTCGGTCGAAGCCGACTATGACGAGCGGAGCAGGTACGGGCGCAGTTTGTTGGGCAAGAAAGTCGGCGTAAGCCTGTGCGACGCGCTCGACGTTGGCGAAGGTGAAGCCTTCTGCGATTACTGCTCTCCATCCGTCGGTACCAAACCGAATGAGCTCGTCCTTCCGGCTCACGAGGCGACGCCTCCGGTATGCGAGTAATCGGTCAACGAGGCCTTGTCTCCCAGGACCGTTCCCGTTCCCACGGTTGCCGAACGACCGATGTGGCAACCGCGACCGATGATTGCATTCGCAACGCTTGCGCCTGAGCCAATGCGCGTGTGTCCCCAGACAACTGAGTTTTCCACGCGCGCATTCTCTTCGATATAGCATCCAGGGCCGAGGACCGAGTTGATCACCTGTGCCCCCGGTTTTATCGAACAGTGGTCGCCGATCATCGACAGGTCGTCGATCTCGGCAATCGTTGCTGCATCGAAATCTCCGCGCCTGTCTTTGATGTGAATGCGGCCGACTCGATTAGATAGCAGATCATGATGAGCCTGGAGGTAGCGCGCGGGTGTGCCAATGTCCATCCAGTATGTACGTGGAGGTATATGAGCGAAAAACCGCTCCCCGCGCATGAGCAAGGCAGGGAAGAGGCCGTATTCGAAAGAATGGTTCTCGCCGGCCGGGATAAAGTCTAAAACGCCAGGCTCCAGAACATAGGTTCCCGCGTTGATATTGTTGGTAGTGATCTCATCGGGCTTGGGTTTTTCAAGAAAGCGAGCTACTCGACCATCGGTTTCTGTCTCGACCAACCCATATGCGCTTGGATTCTCGACCGGAGTGAGCACAATGGTCGCCGTAGCTTTGCGAGCCGTGTGTTCGCGTATCACCGTCTTCAGGTCCAGGTCCGTCAAGATGTCGCCATTGAAGACGACAGTCGGCTCGCGGATAAGGTCTTCCGCGTATTTGTAAGCGCCAGCGGTGCCCATTGGCTGCGGCTCAACTGTGTACCGTAGATTGACTCCGTAGTCAGATCCATCGCCGAGCTCTTGCTCGATCTTTTGCGGCTGATACGAGAGCGAGAGCGTGATGTCTTTTATGCCGGCGCGACGCAGCGTATCGATCTGATAAAGGAGGAAAGGACGATTGCAGATGGGAACGATCGGTTTCGGCGTATAAACCGTCAGCGGTCGAAGTCGGGTGCCCTTGCCGCCGGCGAGTATGAGTGCCTGCATGATTAGTGATCGATGATGAGTGATAGGTGATAAGAGCCGCCATCCATCACTCCGAATTCATTTACGAAACAGCGAAGGCGAGTCTAACATCGGTGAGCGGGCGGTTCAAAGCGGTGACCCGCAACCATTATCCAAAGTCGAGTGTCCAAAGTCATGCAATGTTCAATGTTCAAGACTATACCTGAGCGCGCCGTGTGGGATTTACGCGGTAGGTTCTGAGGCGGACTTTGGACTTTGCACGTCGGACCCGTCTGCCGTGGGTATCGATCGCTTTTAGAAGTGTAGCCGTGGCCCTTCGGGTCAGAACCGCCTGCATAAGCGGGCGGGTTCTAGCGAGGCGCGAGCGAGACCTCCGCTCACGCCTTCTACGCCGCACGGCAACCCATTCGCTTACGCGGATGGTGCTGACCCATATCGCGACGAAATGCATTCGCTCGCAACCACCCAGTCGCTCAGCAACACCTCCGCTAACGCGATCTACGTCGCACGGCAACCCGCCCGCTTACGCAGGCGGTTCTGACCCGAAGCGTGAGCGCTGGATCCGCGTGGCTCCGCACCCGACCGCCATTTCAACCAAGCTCCCTTGCCTTACTAACTTCGCTGCGTGTAGTCTTCATCGTCCCACTCGTTTGACCGGACGCTCGCCACCCATGCAAGCTTATAACCCCTCCAGTAGCGAATAACCATGTCCTCTTCGACGCCCATGTTGCGGCAGTACCATGAGCTGAAACAGCAGCATCCGGGAGCGCTTCTTTTCTTTCGCCTGGGCGATTTTTACGAGCTCTTCTTTGACGATGCCATCACCGGGGCGCGCGAGATGGAAATAACTCTCACGGCCCGGCACAAGGAGCGCGGAGACCCAATTCCCATGTGCGGCGTGCCGCACCATGCCGCCTCGACCTACATCGCGCGTCTGGTTCGAAAGGGTTACCGCGTCGCTATCTGCGAACAGACCGAAGATGCTTCGCAAACAAAAAAACTTGTGCGACGCGAGGTCGTTCGCGTCATCACCCCCGGTACGGCGGTAGATCCTCAACTTGTCGAAGCTCGCGAGACCGTCTACCTGGCCGCGGTATGTGGATCGGGCGAGCGGATGGGGGCCGCATTCCTGGATCTATCAACCGGTTCGTTTCACGCGACGGAAGCTTCGGGTAGCGATCCATGGATGCGGATTCGTTCAGACATAGAATCATACGCACCTCGCGAGATTCTGTTTCCAGCCTCGCTCGGTCCGCTTCTGCAAGTTGGCCAGAACATACCGCGAACACCCCCGCTTCCTCTGCATGAAGATGCGGACGCGACATCGTCTGAGCAACAGTCAGACAGGAGCGCTGGCAACCAGGTATCCACCTTTGAGGGATCTACGCTAACGGCTATAGACGATTGGCTGTGGACAGAAGAGGACTGTGCCGAAAGGCTGAGGGAGCAATTCGGCGTTGTTTCTTTAGAAGGATACGGGCTGAACGGCAAGACTGAAGCGGTCCGCGCCGCCGGCGCATGTTTGCGGTACGCTCACGAAACACAGCGCGCAGCGGCGGCCCACATTTCTGACATAACGTACTTTGAAGCGCAGGACCATCTGGTTCTGGACCAGGTGACTGTCCGCAACCTGGAGCTGGTTGAGTCACAGGCAGGCGCTAATCGCGGCTCTTCGCTTCTGAGCGTGATTGACGAGACCGTGACGGGCATGGCCGCTCGACTGCTGCGCAGCTGGCTGCTACGTCCGTCTGTCCGTCGCGGCGAGATTGAGGCGCGGCTCGTCGCTGTCGCCGAGCTTCATGCGTCTCAGATCAAGCGAGATAGGGTTCGCACGTTGCTCAAGGAGGTCGCCGATCTGGATCGGTTGATTGGGCGGCTAAACATGAACTCAGCCGGGCCCCGTGATCTAAATTCGCTGATGAGGTCGCTCGATCAGGTTCCTAAGGTCCGTGAAACGCTTGCCGGAGCGCAATCGTCACTTCTTCAGATCCTGGACGAGAACTTGAACGAGCTGCCGGATGTGCGCGCGATGATCGCAAAGGGAATCGCCGACGATCCTCCTATGAAGATGAGCGACGGAGGCGCAATCCGCGACGGCTATTCGACTGAGCTCGATGAACTGCGTGGCATCAGTCGAAACGCGAAACAAACGATCGCCTCGCTCGAAGCGAGCGAACGAGCGCGCTCCGGAATCGGATCGCTCAGGATTCGCTACAACAATGTATTCGGCTACTTCATGGAAGTCTCGAAAGCAAATGCGGCGCGAGTTCCTGACAATTATGAGAGAAGGCAGACTCTGGCGAACGCCGAGCGATACTCGACACCCGAACTCAAAGAGTGGGAGACAAAAGTCCGCGGGGCCGAGGACAGAATCTCGGTGCTGGAAGCGGAACTCTTTTCCGGGCTCTGCTCAAAGATCTCGGCCGAGACACGAGCTATTCAGGCGACAGCCCGCGCTCTGTCTTCGCTCGACGTCTTAGCCTCGCTTGCCGAGACTGCGTCACGCCGAAACTATGTGAGACCCGCGATGCACGACGGCGATGAGATAGAGATCGTGGACGGTCGGCATCCGGTGATCGAACAGACCGCCGGCGAGCCCTTCATACCGAACGACATCTATTTAAACAACTCGACAGACCGGCTGCTGATTATCACAGGGCCGAACATGGGAGGGAAGAGTACTGCGCTTCGACAAACCGCGATCATCTCGATCCTGGCCCAGATGGGTTCGTTCGTGCCCGCGGCGCGAGCGCGGCTTCCGATTCTGGATCGAATTTGGACCCGCGTCGGCGCGTCTGACGACCTTGCGCGCGGCCGGTCAACCTTCATGGTTGAGATGACCGAGACGGCAGCTATCCTTCACAACGCGACCGCGCGCTCGCTGGTGCTGTTGGATGAAATTGGACGCGGCACTGCCACCTTCGATGGTCTCTCGATCGCGTGGGCCGTGGCCGAGTTTCTTCACGACTCGGCTGAACACGCGGCGAAGACTCTCTTTGCTACTCACTACCATGAGCTGACTGAGCTGGCTGAGCGTTTGCCCGGCGCGCAAAACTATCAAATCACGGCCACCGAACGTGATGGAGAAGTGGTCTTCCTTCATCGGTTGGAGCGCGGTCGCGCGTCAAAGTCCTACGGCATCGAGGTCGCTCGCCTGGCGGGACTCCCGCCTTCGGCGATCTCGCGCGCGCGCGACGTGCTTGCGAGATTGGAACGTTACGAGCTTGATGTTTTCGCCGATGAGGAAGCCAAAGCTCCTGCGTTCGATGAAGACGGATTGAAAAATGCTGCGCGTCGCGTGCGACAAAAGCGGATCGCGATGCAGGCTACGCTCTTTGACTCGGTGAATCAGAACCTTCTTGACGAGCTACTGACGGTTGATGTAGAAAGTTTGAAGCCGGAACAAGCACTTGAATTTCTCCACGACATACGCAAGCGAATAGTTTGACCTCCGAGTTAGAGACCCACGTTTTTGATGTTCAACTACCTGACGTCACTTCCCATAGAGCAACAGATCGGACAACTCTTTTACATCGGGCTTCCGGGAACGGACCTGGATGAAGAAACCCGCTCGCTGGTCGAGGAAATTCAGCCTGGCGGAGTAATCATCTTTGGGCGGAACGTGGAATCTCCCGAGCAGTTGCGCTCTCTGCTTGATGGAGTTCGTTCGATGCTGCCCGTCGAGCCGCTGATGGGGATAGATCAGGAAGGCGGACTGGTAGACCGCTTGCGCCGCATCAGTACCCCGATGCCTGCGGCCCGCAGCATCCGGCAACACGGTGATCTCGCCGGCGCGCGTTCGCTCGGTCGGATTACCGGCGAGCTCCTCCGACTGCTCGGCTTTAATATGAATTTCGCGCCGGTCATGTCGATCATGACGGACGAGCGCGACCTGCTCTCGAATGGATTGTACTCGCGATCATTTGGCCGCTCTCCGGGTGAAGTTCTCGGCTATACCATGGTTTACCTGCGGGGACTTCAGGGTACTGGCTGCCTCGGTTGTCTGAAGCACTTCCCAGGCATAGGTGCAGGAGAGGTCGATACGCACGAAGAGATGGCAGTGGTGCATCTCTCTCACGACGATCTGATCGCGCAGGACCTTGCGCCATACATCGAGCTCTTTCAGCGCGAGGATGATCGCGTGCGGGCCGTGATGGTGAGTCACGGTGGCTTCCCCAAAGTCGACATCAGGCGAGGCACTGCGGGCGGCAAGCTGGTGCCTGCTTCGCTTAGTCATGCTATTACGACCAAACTGCTGAGGCATGAACTGGGATACAAGCACCTTGTGGTAACCGACGATCTGGAGATGGGCGCGATCGCAAGGCTCTACGAAATTGAAGATGCGGTATTGCGCGCGTCAAAGGCCGGTCAGGACATGTTCCTCATATGTTCGCGTCCCGACGTCATCAGACGCGGCTATAGGGCGCTGCTCCAGGCTGCGCGCGACGGAGTCGTCAAGCAGGAGCGGATAGACCATTCACTTCGAAACATCGCCGCCTTCAAATCACTCACACAGCGGCCGCCCGCTTTTGAAGCCGCGCGGCTGAACCAATTGAGCGACGAGGTTTCGGTTCTCAATCGCACCCTCAACTACACATACGGAGGATCTCTATGATGCGGGCCCGAAGAATTGTTACGCCACTGCTGATGGTCGCACTGCTCGCTCTTCTCCTGCCGGGATGCCGAAACCGTTCTGAGACTTTCGTTATTGCGTTGACTGACAAGATCTCAACGCTCGATCCAATAGGCTCGGCTAGCATAGACGCGGCAAGCGAACGCATTCGGGTGCTTATCTTCAACTCACTCGTCAAGAAGAACGAGAAGTTTGATTATGTTCCCGACCTCGCAACCGAGATCAAGCAATCTGATGACGGCTTGAGTTACACTTTCACCCTGCACGACGGAGTGACATTTCAGGACGGAAAGCCGCTGACATCGGCGGACGTCAAGTACACGATTGAAACAGTGCTTGGTTCCGCATCGGGCAAGGCTGCCGGCTTCTTCGAGGGCACCGGCGCGACCAAGCAGGGACGGGTTACGGCCATCGACACGCCCGATCCACGCACGGTTGTGATACGTCTTCGCAAACCGTGGTTGCCGCTGCTCTCTAACCTTGTCCCGATCGGAATCTTTCCAACCGGCAGCGCCGATTCTCAGAAGACGAATCCGCTGGGCTCCGGCCCGTTCAAGTTTGTCAGCTACGACTCGGCGCAGCAGATAATTGATTTGCAAGCCAACCCGAACTACTGGGAAGGCGCGCCAAAGTTAAGCACCCTGCGCGTCCGCGTGATCGAAGAAGCATCGGCACTGCAAGCGGAACTGAGGAGCGGAAGTGTTACCATCGTCCCGCTCCCCTCGAACCTTACGCCGGATGCCATCGAATCCTTGAAAAAAGACCCTAAGTTGCAGGTCCTGTCCTTTCCCGGCGCGAATGTGATCTACCTTGGCTTCAACGTTGAAAAGCCACCGCTAGACATCGTAAAAGTCCGCCAGGCGATAGCCTACGCCATCGATCGTGAAACGATCATCCGCGATCTTTTGCTTGGGCAGGGGAAGATCGCTCACTCGATTCTCCCCGAAGAATCCTGGGCTTACTCGCCGGGTCAGACCTATTCGTACAATCCCGCAAAGGCCAAACAACTTTTGGATGAAGCCGGTTTTCGTGATCCGGATGGCGACGGCCCGCAGATGAGATTCAAAGAGCCTCTCAACTTCAAGATCTCCGCCTCTAGCCAGGCCACGCGCCAGTACGTCGACGTGATTCGCGACGCGTTACAGAAGGTGGGCATTCCGGTTGCGATCGAGACGATGGAAACTAACACGCTGATCGACCGGCTCAAGCTGGGCGAATTTCAGCTAACCACCTTGCGATGGGTCGGCGGTAATCAGGACCCGATCTTCCTGAAGGATATTTTTGATTCGAAGGAGATTCCCACTCAGGACAGAGCGGGGCGCAATCGCAGTCGTTACAAGAACCCTGAGCTGGACGCGATCCTGGAAGAAGCCGTCAACACCGCTGATCGTGATAAGGCGCTCGAGCTTTATCGCAAGGCGCAGGAGATCATAAGCCGCGACCTTCCGATGATGCCGCTTTGGTATCCGGCGAACATGGTGGTCGCGGGGAAGGGTGTCGGCAATATCAAGATCGACGGCAGCGGCGGATGGGACTTCGCACGGAATTTGACGTGGAGTAAGTAGAAGGGTTCGCTGTCGTGTCAGCCGCAGGGTGGAAGCAGCGTTTGTCAGCGCCAAAGGCGCATAATGCAGAAGCCCAGGGCAACGCCCTGGGTCACCAGCCGTTGATTTCTGTAAGCGCTGAAGGCGCGGAACAAAAGTAACGGCAACACATTTCGCGCTTTCAGCGCTGAGTCGTATTGATCGCTTAGATCCTGGGCCGTTGGCCCAGGCTATTACATTTCGCGCCGTTGGCGCTCGGGGTCGAGTTTTCCTAAGTCAGGCTAGCGACGATTCAACAAAACGGACTGGGGAACAGTCGTCGCTAACGCGACGGGAGCCCCTGACAAAGATTCAGCGGACGCTGCCCATCATTCTGTCGTTCCCAGCGCGGCGTCCAGGTCGCTAATCGGGACTACTCCCTCTCGTATGACCCTGGGCTGCGGTCCGCTCAAATCCAAAACAGTGGAGGGCTTGTCCGCTATGGCGGGGCCATCGTCTACGATCAGATCGATTCCTCTGGGGAAAGCGCGTTCTACTTCTTCGGCCGTACGCGCTGGTGGGGATCCAGCGAGATTTGCGCTGGTCGCCGTCAACGCACCGCCGCAAGCACTAACGAACGACCTCACGGCTTCATCACCGGGCAATCGCAGGCCGATAGTTCCCGTTCCGGCTGTCAACTCCTCCGGCACTTCAGCACGCGCTTTTATAACTATCGTCAGCGCGCCAGGCCAGTGACGGCCGCTAACGATTTCAAAAACGCCTGGTTCCGTTTCAATGAAGCGGGCTGCCTGTGAGTAATCGCCGATCACGACAAGAATGGGTTTGTCATCTCGCCCCTTCAGCTCGTTCAGACGGCGCACGGCGTCTCGATTGAATGGGTCAGCGCCGAGGCCGTAGAAAGTATCGGTGCGAAACGCCACGATCCCGCCGGAGCGAATTACTCCGGCGGCGCGAGCGCGCGCTTCGTCTGAGTCTGGAAGTATCATTGGTTTTCGTCCGCGAAGCGGACGATTGAAAATAGCCCAGCACGTGAGTGCTGGGGTGTGCGGAATTCCCAATCTGCCACGAGCCCGTGAAGCGGGCGACTGACGACTTCAATGCCGCAGCGCGCGAGCAGTCGTCCGCTTAACGGACTAGATGCTTTCCAAAAGAGGTTCAGCCAGCGATGAATCGCTGGGCTATCCTCAGCCGTCCGCTCGCGGACTACACTCGCCACATCTCCGACGCGCAAAGATGCGTGAGTCAGACCGCGCATCGGGAAGTCAATTGATCTTCACGCCATAGGCGATGCCGTCGCCGAATGACAAGATCTCAGATCGCAGTTGCGGATGGTGTATGAAGTGCTGGTTGAATTCGCGCAGCGCCTGAGTCGACGCCGTCTGGTCCGGAGATCGTATCTCCCCCGCCACCTGCCCGCCCCACAAAACGTTGTCGGCAACTACGACGCCTCCGACGCGAAGCAGCGGCAATGCCAGGTCAAGGTAGTCTGAATACTCTTCTTTGAGCGCGTCGAGATACACCAGGTCGAAGGTCTCTTTGAGATTTGGCATTACCTCGAGAGCGCGGCCTCGTTCGATGCGAACGCGGTCACGCACGCCCGCTCGTGTCAGGTAGTCTTCGGAGCGGCGAATCATCTCGTCGTTCGGTTCGATCGTAACAATCAGGCCGTCGTCCGCCATCCCGTTAGCAAGGTGTAAGACGGCATAGCCGATCGCCATCCCGATCTCGAGAACGCGTTTGGCGTTCATCGCGCGAGCGGTGATTTCCAAAAACAGCGCGACTTCGCGATCGGCAATGGGAACGCCGTTCTTTTCCGCGTCCGCCTCCATCTCCGCGACTATTCCAACGCTCGGCCTCAAAATGCGCTCGAGATACTCGGCTTGCTCCAGACGAATGATGGCGTCAAGACGTGCTTTCATAAGTTTGCATCCTGTGAACTGTTCGAATTTTGGAGAACGGAAGAAAGTCTACTCATCAGTTGCTGACCGTGCAATCAGCGAGGTGAGTTTACCGTTCAACTGTCGGCCTTTTCCTGCGCCTCGGCTCCCACCGTGACATAACGTCTGGCAAGGCCCAATTCGCGCAGCTTGTGCTGAAGTGACTGGCGGTGCATGCCGAGGATGGCCGCAGCCCGCGTCACGTTTCCGCCAGAATCCTCCAGACACCGAGCAATGTATCGGCGCTCGAACTCTTTTCGATCAGAACGGAAATCGGCGGTGAAGGGAATTGCCAGGGCTCCATCATCTGACGTTTCAGCGCGCGCCGTGCTGCCGCTCGATCGGCTGCCGACGATTTCGTCAGACAAGTCGCGAGCAGCGAGCTCGTCTCCTTCCGCCATGATCACCGAACGCTCGATGGTGTTTCTAAGCTCGCGCACGTTCCCCGGCCAGGGGTAATCAATCAACCTTCGAAGCGCGCTCTGTCCAATGGAGCGTTGCGGAAGGCCATATCGCTCGGCTGCTTGGCGCGCGAAAGACTCGGCCAGCACCGGAATGTCTTCGCGGCGCTCGCGAAGCGGAGCGATGTCGATCGTGACAACTCGTAATCGATAGAAGAGGTCCGCGCGGAAATTACCATTGACTATTTCCTGTTCGAGCGGACGATGTGTGGCGCTGACTATGCGGACATCGACGGGAATGGACTCGTTACCCCCGAGCCGTTCGATATGGCGCTCTTCCAGGGCGCGCAAGAGCTTGGCTTGAACATTCGCGCTCATGTCCCCGATCTCATCAAGAAAGAGTGTGCCCCCATCGGCTTGTTCGAATTTCCCCCGTCTTCGCGCTGCTGCCCCCGTAAAGGCGCCCTTTTCATGTCCGAAGAGCTCGGACTCGATCAATTCCGAAGGCAGCGCGGCGCAGTTGACGGCGACGAACGCGCCGCTTCTGCGCGCTGAGCTGCGCTCGTGGATCTCACGCGCGACGAGTTCCTTGCCGGTGCCCGATTCACCTCGAACCAGAATCGTCGCCTCTGTCTCGGCAACCTTGTCTATCATCGCTCGTACGCGCCGCATGGCTTCCGAGGCGCCGATCAAGGCGCCTCGCGCAGTACCTTCGATCTCTATGCGGCGGCGAAGCGAACGATTCTCGCGACGAAGCTGGACCGTCTCGAAAGCGTTCTTGACCACGAGGCGCAGATCTTCGAGCTCGAACGGCTTTGATAGATAGTCGTGGGCGCCGGACTTGATGGCCTCGACAGCCAGCCGTTCGGAGCCATGCGCAGTTATCAGAATAACCAAAGGCGCGGCCTCGTCCAGGGTCTGAAGCTCGGCTAAGAACTCTATCCCGCTCGCGCCGGGCAGATTGACGTCGAGCAGCAACAGATCGGCGCGTCGATCGTTGATAATCTGGCGGGCAGATTCAACGCTATCGGCCTCTTCGATCTCATAGCCAAAACTGCCGAGGGCGCGGCGCATCCCGTAACGGGCCGCCTCCTCATCGTCAACAATCAAGAGGCGCAATGCTTCTTCTTTGATCTTCTGAGCCATCTTCCCGGTCTTCTCCTAAATGATATAAACAAGACAGTGAGCACGTTTGCACTCACTGTGCCATGAAAAGCTACCGCCCTCTGATTTGATCGAGCGAAGGGTGACAGCAAGCGGACGATAAATCAATGGTTCGACTGACGGCTTGTCGCTCCGCAGTGCGGTAAGCCTTGGCTTACCGTGCATGGTCACTAATGAGTCTTCGGGAGGCTAAGCCTCTAGCGCGAGGCATAGAGACTGTGTCAAAACTCGAAGGTCCGAGAGCTTTGATCTGGGGTTCGAGTTTTCTAATGTCCGATTTTGTGTTTGGTTGACGCGATCGAATCTGATCGCGATGCTTAACGGCGCGGCGCTGAAGAGACACTTCTTCCCGTGTTTTTAGGCGCCTTTCGCGGCGAATGACCTTTTGATTTTCTCAATCCCCATGATTGAAGCCACTCGCTTGAAATTGTAACTCAATGCCGCCAGGCTGAATTCGGCTGAAACGCTCTCGCGTCCCCGGGTCACAAAGTATGTATGGCCCATCGTTCTCTTGAGTGTTCCGAAGACGTGCTCAATCAAACTACCTCGCTGTCTCTGAATCTCCGGATGTTGGAGATTGCGCGCCGCTTGTCTGTCGATCACGCCTTGATGTTCCCAGCGTTCGATCTGTCTTCCCTGTTTGCCGGTCGTGCACTGTGCCCTCAGCGCACATCCCCCACATGCCTTGGTCCCGTATTTCCTGATCTTTACCTTTCCCTGCCTCTTCTTTTTCGTGGTCTCTCTTAGGAAGTTCAATTCTTCGCCTGCAGGACAAATGTAAAGATCTCTCTCCTCGTCATAGCTGAACTGGCTGCGCGGAAAGATTCCCCGCCCTATGGAACCGTCTGGTCCATCAACCGGTACATAAGTGGTTATGTTTTCATCTTCGCATTGCTTGATCGATATCCCCTCGAAGTATCCGCCATCAGCCACCACGTCCAGATTCTCAACTCCCAGCGCTTCCTTTACTTTATTTGCAATCCCCGCCAGCATCCCCTGATCGGCTATCGCACTGGTTACGTCGAAATCCACTATTAACTTGTGCTTGCTGTCGACTCCCACCTGTATGTTGTAGCTAACGTCTGCTGCTTTCCCGCCCCTCATTAATCGCGAGTCTGCATCGGTCAACGAGATCTGCGTCTCTCCGCTATCGATTATCTTCTGCCTCAACTCCTTGTGCCGATCCAGATATCCTTTGATCCCGGCGATCTTTTTCTTAAGCTCTTCGACCGTCAGATGCTTCTCTTCCTCTTCTCCTTCTAGTTCGTCAGCCTCATCCAGCTCCTTCAAATATCGTTCTATTCTTGCTTCCTCCTCTTTGATCTTCTTTTCTAATCCGCTCTTGGTGTAGTTGCGGCTCATGCTGTTTACTGCCTTGAACTTGCTCCCGTCCACCGCCGCAAGCTCTTTCCCAAACATCTCTTCCCTCTCGCACCATAGCCGAAACTCAACCATCACCCCTTTCAACCCCTGTCGATTATTCTTTCGAAAGTTCGCAATTGTCTTGTGGTCCGGATTCAACTTCCCGGTCAACCACATCAACTCCACATTGCGCCTGCATTCCCTCTCCAGCCGACGCGTGGTCCGCATCCCGTTCAAATGGCCCCAAAGATAGATTCCCAGCATCGTCCGCGGATCGTAACCGGGTCGTCCTGTCTCCGCCGCCTCGGCTCGAACGAATCCCAATTCATTGAAGTCCAGGAATTCAATGAATGCCGCCACTGCCCGCACCAGATTGTTCTCGTCGATGTACTGATCCAACACCTCGGGAAAGAGAACAACCTGATCTCGATCAGTCCCGTTGATGTAGCCCATTGGCCCTCCACATCAAGTTCTCAACAACGAAATCTGACGCTATTTTACTTCCTTAACCATAGGCTGTATCTAAATATTTTCCCGCCATGCGACTCTGAGTTGTGAAAATTGTTGATTGTAGCAACTGGAGTTTTGACACAGTCTCATAGCCTCGCATGAAAACGCCCTGACTATGACGGTGAGGCGAGCTTCACCGCACTGGAAAGCGGCGAGCGCACGAGGAAAACAGTATCAAGCCACGACCTGAAACGCACGGCCTTTGCTTTCATTAGCTGGTGTCGTGTATTCTCTCGGAGTTCACGCGAAGTCGGTAGGCGATGCCGTTGAGGCAGCCAAAAGTTACTGACATCCTAAGCTTTCTTGTCGGGGCGTAGCACAGCCTGGTAGTGCGCTCGGTTTGGGACCGAGAGGTCGGAGGTTCAAATCCTCTCGCCCCGACCACCTTAACTTCAAACGTCTTCAAGCGGTTCTCGAGCGATCCAGGGAGTGGTTTATCCTTCGTTTCCGGCGCTTGGTCGACAACCCCCTCACTAAAATTTTCTTCCGAAATGGCCGAAAATCGTGATTTTGTGCAGACGCCGGGCAGTTTTGTGTGATATATGTTGCTGCGTAAGGTTATTCAATTTCGCCCGATTCACCGGAGGTAAACACACTACGCTATGGCGACTACAGCGGCTACAGGCAAGAAACGCATGACTCAATCTGAGGTAATCAACCATTTTGCTGAGAAATACGAGATGAAGCGCACGCAGGTGAAGGAGCTTTTTGAGGAGTTGGCGAATCTGGCTCAGAATGAAGTAAAGACAAACAACGAGTTCGTTTTGCCAGGATTCGGAAAGCTTGTTCTCTCTCAGCGCAAAGCACGCGAAGGCCGAAATCCCGCAACAGGCGAGACTATTCAGATACCGGCCAAGACCACGCTCAAATTCCGCGTGGGCAAAGGCATGAAGGATTCGGTCGTTCCCAAGAAGTAGTTCGTTTTCTAAGCATACGGCTTTCAATAAGGATTGCGCCGTTTTCGTATCCCTATCGGGTACGCAGGCGGCGCTGTCGTTTTAGGCCTGAGTCCTCTGGCGAAAGCCTGGAGCCCAGATTCGCTCTTCCTATGTACGCCATGCTCTTTCACAGTGGTGACATCGACCTGGCAGGCTGGCTGCTCATGGGTCTTATTTACGTAGCTCTTCCCCTGACCTTGCTGGTTTTCCTGGCGTTTCGCATTGGCGACTACCTTCGCATCAGGGAAAAGAAGCGCAGAAACCAACCGCAAAGTAACGGGGAACCGCCGCCCTAGAAGTCTCTGCTCGTGCCGAACCCCCGCTAAAAACTCAGAGCTTCTGGGGTATTTCCTCATACTTTGGGACCTTCGGCCCAAACGCCCACAAAATAAATCTTTCCTTTTAGCGGTTTTTCCCTTAGAATCGTCTGTTTTGTTGGAGCAGCCGAGGCGGACTATCAGATACTTAGGGCAACTTATGTCCGCGCCTCCGGGCAAAACTCCTTGGAAATGCAACACATTTGCATCCTCGGGCGTAAATTCGGCATCTATTATTTCGAAACATCAATCGATGGCTTTTTCGAGGGGAGAACCTAAAAGCCTTCGATCACAGAAGGAGCAAAGGAGACGTGACTTTCGACAAGCATCTGCCGCTGGACGAGCGGCTACTGAGAATTGACCACATACAGGCGCGCCGATTTTCAAAGTTACTCGGGCCGCCTTTGGACATAGCAACCGAGGGGATCATCCGTCATCTTCGAGCGTGTGACCGGATGGATGTTAATCCCGATACCTCAGCCGTGCGTGAAATCATAGACGACGCGATGAACGGCCGACGAGTTTACGCCGAGACGGCGGACGATCGTCGGGCTGCATAAAGTCCACGGCTTATCTCGCATATTTTCGGACCGCCATCCCCCCGGGTGGCGGTCTTTCTTGTGGAGAGGGGTATTGCCGGATCGGTGCCCACGCTCAAACGGGATCGAGCGGCCGATTGAGCTGAAAATGGAAAATCGCAAGCAGGCTTAATGCGTCTGTGATTTTCCCGGCGAGCGCCATTCGCAGTGCTTCCTCAAAAGGAACCCTTTGAACGACCAGCTGCTCTGTCCCTTCACGCCTATGCTCGCCCTGCGTTAGCCCCGTCGCCATAAACCACACGGCATTCTCGTCCGACACCGAATTGGAGAGATAGGATGCCCCAAGCTTTTCCCATTTTGAGGCTCGCAGCCCGGTCTCTTCTTCCAATTCGCGCTGTGCAGCACGTAGCGGATCTTCACCCTCGGCGCATCCGCCCTCAGGGATTTCCCACGAATACTGATCAAGTGGGTAACGATACTGGCCAACCAGATAGATGTGGTCGCCTTCGACTGCCAGGACGCCGACCGCCAGGTTCTTGTAATGAACAACTCCGTAAATACCCGGCTTGCCATCGGGTCTGACTACTTCATCCTCACGAACACGTATCCATGCATTGTCATAGATCTCTTTTGATGAGAGTGTCTGCCACGGATTTCTGGTTTCATCCATGTTCACAACAAGTCCTTGAGCCTCCATCCGGGAAATGTATTGCCTGGGTTGCATCACTTTATCATACCGGTATGCGCTCGAGGCGTTCCTCAAGTTGATGTGAAGCGCGCAGAAATCGGCAGGTTGACGCTTACCTCAATTTGCGTGTTAACATTTGATTGCCTACATTCTGTGCTCCCGTAGCTCAGCGGATAGAGCATCTGCCTTCTAAGCAGAGGGTCGCACGTTCGAGTCGTGCCGGGGGCATTCAAAATTGGTGGAGGCCGGAATCTGAAACCATGCAACCTCAAAGAGAAGCAGTCATAATAAGCGCAGTACGCACGCCCACCGGAAAACTTCTGGGGGCCCTGAAGGATTTCTCCGCAACGGAATTAGGAGCGATGGTCGTACGTGAGAGCGTTAGGCGAGCAGGCATAAAGCCTGAAGACGTCGATGAAGTCATCATGGGCTGTGTAATCCAGGCGGGCCTCGGCCAAAATCCGGCGAGGCAGGCGGCGCTCAACGGCGGCATCCCTTTTGGCGTCTCCGCCGTAACTATAAACAAGGTCTGCGGCTCCGGTCTCAAGGCCGTGATGATGGCGGCCCAGGGGATCCAACTAGGCGATTCCGATATCGTGGTGGCCGGCGGAATGGAATCGATGACGAACGCCCCTTACCTGCTGCCAAAAGCTCGAGAAGGATATCGGCTGGGGAATGGCGTCCTGGTTGACTCCATGATTCAGGACGGTCTGTGGTGCGCGTTCGAGAATTACCACATGGGAAACACGGGCGAGGTCGTTTCCACTCGTTATAACGTCACGCGAGAGGAGCAGGACGAATACGCAGTCAACTCACATCGCTATGCTGCGGCGGCGTCCAAAGAAGGAAGGTTCAACGCCGAGATTCTCGGCATAGAGATTCCTCAAAAGAAAGGGCCGCCGCTTGTTCTCAATACCGACGAAACCATCCGCGAGGACACGTCGATGGAGGCGTTGTCGAAACTCAAACCCGCGTTTAAAAAGGA
Organism: Acidobacteriota bacterium; assembly: GCA_032160165.1. Classification (GTDB taxonomy): domain Bacteria; phylum Acidobacteriota; class Blastocatellia; order Pyrinomonadales; family Pyrinomonadaceae; genus QHXM01. Next base: position 18,677 of record JAVHWA010000151.1, on the reverse strand, counting down.
AGGCGGAACGGTTACGGCCGGCAATGCTCCCGGTGTAAACGACGGAGCGTCTGCTCTGGTAGTCACTTCGCTTGAACGGGCCCGCATCCTGGGGGTCGAGCCGATGGCGCGTATCGTTGCACAAGCTACCTCCGGAATCGCACCCAAACTGGTAATGATGGCGCCCGTGGAAGCCATCCGCAAAGTCTTGAAGAAAGCCGGATGGTCGCTTAGCGAAGTCGACCTGATCGAGCTTAATGAAGCGTTCGCTGTCCAGGCTGTTGCGATTATCAAGGAGCTCGACCTTGACGCAGAGAAAGTGAATGTCAATGGCGGCGCCGTCGCGCTTGGTCACGCGATCGGACAATCAGGCTCGCGCCTGCTGACGACCATGCTGTACGAGATGAAGCGACGCGACGTGCACCGCGGTGTCGCCGCGCTGTGTTTAGGCGGAGGTAACGCGGTCGCGCTGGCCGTCCAGCGATAAGTTCGGAGAAATACGGACAGGATTCACGGGATTAATTGGATCAGGAAAATTCTGGAAGATCATTTCAGTGCCTTGATGACTTTTTCTCCTCCTGTGCATCCTGTCTAAATACTGATGGGCAACAGTATCTCACTAAACACAATTGGCATCGTAGGCGCGGGGACCATGGGTAACGGGATAGCGCAGGTGGCGGCGCGCTGCGGCTACGACGTCGTGCTATGTGACGTTAAGGAAGAATTTCTGCGGCGAGGCATGGCCGCAGTCGACAAAAGTCTGCAGCGCGACGTGGATAAGCAACGGCTGGATGAAGCAACAAAGCGAGCGATAACGGCGCGCATACGCACGGTGACCGACATGCAGGACCTGGCGGGGTCAGATCTGATCATTGAAGCTGTTACCGAAGACCTCAAGGTGAAGACCGACGTCTTTCAACGACTAGACCAATTGACGCGACCCGCGGCGATTCTCGCTTCTAATACATCCTCTATCTCCATTACGAAGCTGGGCGCCTCGACAAAACGGCCCGACAAAGTCATCGGCATGCATTTCATGAACCCGGTGCCGGTGATGAAGCTGGTCGAGATCATTCGCGGAATGGCAACGTCGGACGAGACCTTTGAGATGGTGAAAGACCTGACGTTGAAGCTGGAAAAGACGCCGCTCGAATGCAACGATATGCCTGGATTCGTGGCCAACCGCGTGCTGATGCCGATGATCAATGAGGCGATCTTTGCGCTGTCCGAAGGAGTGGCTAGCCGTGAGAGCATCGATGGAATCATGAAGTTGGGGATGAATCACCCGATGGGTCCGTTGACGCTGGCCGACTTTATCGGGTTGGATGTGTGTCTCGCTATTATGAATGTTCTACACGACGGGCTGGGCGATCCAAAGTATCGCCCGTGCCCGTTGCTAAAGCGGTACGTGGATGCCGGTTGGTTGGGGAGGAAGTCCGGCCGCGGGTTTTACGAATATTGATGTTCCGGGTTTAGGGTACCGAGTTCCGAGTTTCGCGTTCCGAGTTTCGAGTTAACATGGCGCGTGACTCGAAACCCGAAACCCGAAACCCGAAACCGAGAACTCGAAACTCAAAACTCAAAACTCAAAACTATCTCTAGTGTTACCAAAAACCATCAAGCATTACTGCCAGAAATGCCTGGCGCCGAATCCGCTGGGCAGAGAATTGTGCGCGCGTTGTGGTACGCGTCTGATGCTGGTGGTTGAGCCCCCAACAGCGCGTTTCGAAGATGGCGCACCTGTTGCCCCACACGATGAGCATCTTCTCGAGCGGGTGTCGCATTTGGAGAATAAGTTCTCGAAGCTGGTTGATAAGCTTGAGCAAACCTTTGATCTGGCATTACGACAGACAAAGCACTCTTATCGCGATCATGCGTTGATCGAAGCGCTGATCAGTGTGCTTGCCCGCTCGGGAACTGTGAACGTCGTCACGCTTAACAAGCTCTGGCGGGAGGGAATCCGCCACGCCGAGTTGGAGCAGGCGACGCGAGTGCGGCGCGAGGAGCTTCGAAATCGAATAGGTTCGGGGCTTAGAGGGGCTGAGCAAGCGGCGCTGGCGAAATCCATCGACGACGCCATAGACATGATTGAGGCGGATGAGGTTCTTCGCGGAATTCGCGCGCTGCAGCGGGTGGCAACGCATCGCAGCAGAGACGCAGCGCTGCACGCCCTGATCGGCGAATACTGCTTTGAGATCGGCAAGAGTACTCTCGCCAGGGACCATCTGGATCGAGCGCTCGTGCTTGAGCCCGCGAATCACCGAGTTCGACTCATGCTCGGCCTGGTTTGTGGCGATATTGGCGAGATCGACAGAGCACGCGAGAATTTAAACCTGGTCCTAAAACTTCGAGGCGAGTCGTTCGCGGCCAGATACGGGCTGGGGCGACTCTCGGCCGCCCAGCAGCAGTGGGCGGACGCGTTGATCGAGTTTAAGAACGCCACGGCTGTGCATGCATCTCCGGAAGCGCACTATGCCCTTGGTTGCGTCTACTATCAGCTGGGACGTGACCAGATGTGTCTGCGGCATCAACGCATAGCGCTTGAGCTCGATGCAGACTATACTGCGGCGCTATTCATGCTGGGGACCACACTCTTGCGGCTGGGTCGAACCGATCAAGCGAACGCCGCCTTGACGACTGTGTCGTGCAGCGACGAGCCGGATTACAAATCAACGGCAAGGCGGATCCTGCGATCGGGAGAGCAACCCGCGAATTTGAAGCCTTTTGGGCTGAATAAGGGGCGTCGACGCGGTCTGCTAACGAGCGGAGACAAGCGGCTAATTTGGGCTGTGCTGGCAGATGTGCTCGCGCCAGACTCTATCATGGCTGACTAGATGGGTTCACCCCGCGTTGACTATCCCACGCTAACCGCTATAATAACGCCTTTTGTGCACAAGGCGGTCAGCGGCGGCTGTCCGGACAGAGGGTGTGGTAATGCGAATTGAGCTCGATAAGCTGGAGCAAACCGGAAATACATTCGCTCACACTTTCGAAGTTGAAGAGATCGTCCTGGACGAAGAACATAGTCGGCTTTTGACTCCGCCGCAGATCCGAGTGAGCGTCCGGCGAAGCGGACATGATGTCCGTCTGCGCGGAGATATCAGTGCAAAAGCGGAAGTGGATTGTGATCGCTGTCTCAAGAGTGTAGAGGTCTTGGTCGCAACTGAATTCGATGTCAAATATCTTCCCGTTGAAGATTACAGTTCGAGCGAAGTTGCAGAGTTACAGGACGATGACCTGGCGACTTCCTTTTACGAGGGAGACACCATTGATATTGACGAGTTGGTGCGTGAGCAGATACTGCTCGCTTTACCCGGACGAGCTCTGTGTGGCGAAGAGTGCAAGGGTCTTTGCCCCGTCTGCGGTATCGACAAAAACGCCGACTCGTGCAACTGCCAGGGCTCGGCAGTAGATCCGCGCTGGGCAGGACTGGAAAAGCTGGTAAATCGTGAATAGTAAATCGTAAATAAAACTAGCGACGTATCTATCATCGCCAATAGCCAATCACGATTCACCATTGACCATTCACGATTTACAATTGTCCATTTACCATTTACGAATTCGGAGTCTTTATGCCTAATCCAAAACGTCGTCATTCCAAGGCCCGTACCCGCAAGCGCCGGGCCCACGATGCTCTGCGGCAGCCGCAGACATCCATCTGTCCGAATTGCCAGGAGCCACGCATGCCGCATCGCGTGTGCCCCAAGTGCGGCTTCTATAAAGGCCGCGAAATCGTGCATGTAGAAGAGACGACCTAGCGCAAGTGATAGGTGATAGGTAATAGGTGATAAGGAAAAACATTTCCTGTCACCTATTACCTATCACTCATCACATCATATGAAGCACGGGCACCATGAACTGACCGGCAAGGTCGTCGTGGACGCGATGGGAAGTGACCACGCGCCGCAGGCCGAGATTGATGGTGCATTGGCGGCGACACGCGATCTGGGCATCGGCGTCATTCTGGTTGGCCAACCGGAAAGGGTCATTCCGGAACTGCGGCGCTGTCGATGGCGTGGTCAGGGAGATCGCGGGATAGAGTTTGTTGAAGCCGAAGAAGTTATTGGCATGGACGAACCGGTCGCAACCGCTGTCCGCCGGAAAAAGAAGAGTTCTTTGAGAATCGGATGCAAGATCGTCACCGAAGGGCGGGCAGACGGCTTTGTTTCAGCGGGGAATACCGGAGCAGCCATGGCAACGGCCAAAATGGTGATCGGCATGTTACCCGGGGTCGATCGTCCAGCCCTTGCCGCGATGATTCCTACCAAGGGCAGCAGGCCGACGCTGCTCCTGGATGTTGGCGCGAACGCCGAATGCAAGGCTTTTCACCTGGCCCAATTTGCTGTGATGGGCGACGCTTATTGTAGAGCCGTGCTGGGAACTGTAAAGCCGAGCATTGGATTGATGAGCATTGGAGAAGAGGAAGCGAAGGGAAACGACCTCACCAAAGAGGCTTTTCCGCTACTCAGAGAATTGGGGAATCTGAATTTCGTAGGCAACGTCGAGGGACGCGATGTTTTCACGGGGGCGGTAGACGTCATAGTCACCGACGGCTTCACCGGGAACGTGATGCTCAAGCTGTCCGAGGGCTTGACGGAAGCTATGCTCTCGATGATAAAGCGGGAATTGATATCGTCTGCCATGACCAGAGCGGGCGCTATGCTGGCCAAACCCGCGTTTCGTAACATTAAAAAGCGACTGGATTATGCAGAGTATGGCGGTGCACCCCTGCTCGGCGTCCGGCAGATAGTGATGATAAGTCACGGGAGCTCGAACGCTCGCGCAATTCGAAACGCGATCCGAAGTGTCAAAGAGTTTTCTGAACATCGAGCCAGTGAGCGAATCGAACGCGGCATCGCGGAAACAAACGCGCGCGAGCAGGCAGAACTTGTAAGCACCAAGTAGATTGATGGTGAATGGACAATAAAGCTTTTGTCTTTTCACCATTTTCTATTTACTATTGGCTATTCATTCGAGGAAAGTAATGGCAAAACCTAACGCGGGAATCCTTGGGACGGGTCACGCTTATCCCGAAGGTATCCTGACGAATGCTGATCTGGAAAAGATGGTGGATACCACCGATGAGTGGATCACTACCCGGACCGGCATAAAACAGAGACGGAAAGCTGCGAAGGGGGAGTACACGTCATTATTTGCGGTCCGCGCGGCTCGGCAAGCGATCGAGCGCGCGCGCATCGATCCTTCAGATATCGATACCTTGATCTGTGCGACGGTCACGCCGGACCAGATTCTTCCATCGACGGCGTGTCTGATTCAGGCGGAACTGGGGGCGAATAATGCGGCGGCTTTTGACATCGCTGCAGCCTGTTCCGGTTTTCTTTACGGCTTGACCTTGAGCGATAGTTTAATTCGGACGGGCCAGTCGCGTTGCGCTTTGGTATTAGGTGCAGAAGTTCTTACGCAGTATGTCGATTACACCGACAGAGGGACTTGTGTGATATTCGGTGATGGGGCGGGCGCCGCCATCGTGGGCCCGGTCGAAAGCGGACGCGGGATCCTGGCAGCAAGAATAAAGTCTGACGGGCGCTATGCAGAACATCTTTACGCGCCCGGAGGCGGGACGAGACGCGGGACAACGGCTGAAACGATCGCAGCCGGCGAACATTTCTTCAAGATGAAAGGCAACGAGACGTTCAAGGTCGCCGTCCGCTCGATGACCGACATCTCGAAGGAAGTACTGGAAGCGGCAGGCGAAAAAGCAGAGAACGTAAATCTCTTTATTCCTCATCAGGCGAATCAACGAATCACAGATGCGGTGGCCAACAAGCTCGATGTCGATTCAGCACGCGTTTACTCAAATATATCGATGCATGGCAATACCTCGTCGGCTTCGATTCCAATTGCCCTCGACGAATGCGTCGAGGCCGGGCGTGTACGCGAAGGCGATCTTCTCTTGATGGCTTCGTTCGGTGGCGGATTTACGTGGGGTGGCGTTCTGGTACGCTGGTAGAAGTTCGCCAGTCTTTCCAATCTTGCGTGAACGATGACAGTGTTCGCTCAACCAAAGATGAAGATAAGCTTTTTTACCGTAATCGTGTTCGCGAGCCTGCTCGCGCCGACAATCGCCCGCGCCCAGGATACCAGCGATCGATGGTTGATGGTTGAGATCACCAACGAAGCCGGCAGGCCGTTGAAAAATGCGTGCGTGACTATCGTGCCGAAAGCAGGCGAGATTGTGTTTCGTAAGGCGGACCGGCGCGGGCACGTCAGATTCAAGCGTCCACCCGCGGGCGATTACCGGGTTGTCGTCAAGATAGATGGATATCAGGCAGAGAAGAAGCAAGTGAGCGTGGGCGAGAAGTCTGAGACCGTCGCATTCGCGCTGAAGGCGAGCGGTACCAGATGAGCACACTGCTGGCCCACATCTTCCCGGGGCAAGGCTCGCAGTATTCGGGAATGGGAAAAGATTTGGCGGAGCGGTATCCGGCTTCGCGTAAGGTCTTTGAAGAAGCGGACGACGCGCTCGGCTTTTCTATTTCGCAGATGTGCTTCGGAGGAACAGCCGAAGAGTTGCAGTTGACCGAGAACACTCAGCCTGCGATTCTAACGACGTCGATCGCAACATTACGAGCGATGGAAGAGGAGGGTATGCCCGCGCCCGAGAGAGTTGCGGGTCATAGTCTTGGAGAATACTCGGCGTTGGTGGCCGCGGGCGCGTTGTCGCTCAGCGATGCCGTCAGGACCGTGCGATTGCGCGGAAGATTCATGCAGGAGGCGACACCGGTCGGCTCGGGAGCGATGGCTGCGGTTTTGGGAGCAGAGGTTGAAGCGGTCGCTGCCATCTGCCAGGAAGTTGAAGAGGGCGAGGTTTGCGCTCCGGCGAATATCAACTCGCCGAATCAAATAGTAATCGCGGGACATGCCGGGGCAGTCGATCGAGCGATAGCGGTTATCAAGAACCGCCTGGGCAAGCGGGCGATAAAGCTCAACGTCAGCGCACCTTTTCACTGCGCGTTGATGAAGCCGGCGGCGGAGCGCCTGGCTGCGGAGCTTGAACAAATTGAGTTCAATGATTTGCGTGTTCCGATGGTGACCAATGTCGACGCCGCTGCGATAACCAGCGGCCAGGAGGCGCGCGAAGCTCTGATACGTCAGGTTTCGTCGCCGGTTCGCTGGCTCGAGTCGGTGCAGAATCTGATTAAAGAAGGTGTCGGCACATTTAGCGAAGTCGGCCCAGGTAAGGTACTCTGCGGACTTCTACGGCAAATCGATCGCAGCGCAAATTGCGTAAGCATCGGCGATGTCGAAAGCCTTGAGAATCTCGTGAAGGCGAATGCGTGACAGGTCAAATCTAAACGCCCTTGCCTGTCACCTATCACTTAGCACTTTCATTGTTTTGATACTTTTCACAGAGGAGCAAATTCGTTATGTCCGATCAAGAGATCGAAAGCAAAGTGAAGCAGATAATCGTTGACGAACTCGGCGTAGACGAGAACGAAGTCACACCGAACGCGCGGTTCATCGATGATCTTGGCGCCGACTCGCTCGATACGGTCGAGCTGGTCATGCGATTCGAAGAGGAGTTCGGGATCGAAATTCCGGACGAAGATGCGGAGAAGATTCAAAGCGTGCGCGACGCTTACAACTACATCGAGCAGCATAAGGCAAAGAAATAGCGCAGTCATGAGTGTTAAGCGCGACATCATGGGAGATGACCGCAAGTGGCTTTGCCCATCACCCATCATGAGTTGTTTATCACTCGCGTAAAGGAGTACTCGTCTTGAAACGTCGCGTCGTGATTACAGGTATCGGTCTGATCACTCCGGTGGGGAATTCCGTCGAGACCACCTGGTCCGCGCTGCTGCAGGGTAAGAGCGGCGTGGATTACATTAAGAAGTTCGATGTCGAGAAATTTCCGGTGCGATTCGCGGCGGAAGTTAAGGGCTTTGACCCGCTGGCTTACATCGAAAAGAAAGAGGCGCGCAAGATGGGCGCCTTTATTCATTATGCGATAGCCGCTGCGGACGAAGCGATCAAGGACAGCGGGCTGACTATCAACGATGACAACGCAGAGCAGACCGGGACTTACATCAGCAGCGGCATCGGCGACTTTTGGGCCATCGAGCGGGAACATTCGAAGCTGCTCAACGATGGACCTGGCCGGGTCTCGCCGTTCTTCATACCTTCAGCGATCGTAAATCTCGCGGCCGGTCAGGTCTCGATTCGCCACGGAGCGAAAGGACCGAACTCAGCCACCGCTACTGCCTGTTCGGCGGGCGCGCACGCCATCGGGGATAGCTTCCGCATCATCGAGCGCGGAGATGCCGATGTCATGATCTGCGGCGGGGCCGAATCGGCGATTACACCGATGTCGGTCGCAGGCTTTGCAGCCATGAGGGCCTTATCAACTCGCAACGATGACCCACAACACGCCTCCAGGCCGTTCGAACGCGACCGCAATGGTTTTGTTATCGGAGAAGGCGCCGGCATCGTCATACTTGAAGAGCTCGAATCAGCCAAACGCCGGGGCGCGAAAATCTACGCCGAGTTGGTTGGTTATGGAATGACCGCCGATGCGTTTCACATTACGATGCCTGACGAGACGGGCTCGGGCGCTATTCGGGTGATGCAGAAGGCGCTGAAAGACGCAGGGGTCGCGCCTGAATCGGTGGACTACATCAATGCGCATGGTACTTCGACTCCATATAACGATAAGTTCGAGACCGCTGCCATCAAACAAACTTTCGGCGACCACGCATACAAGCTTGCCGTAAGTTCTACCAAGTCCATGACGGGTCACCTGCTTGGTGCTGCGGGAGGCATCGAGGGCGTCTTTTCCGTGCTGGCAATCCATCACAATATCGTCCCGCCGACCATTAACTACGTAAACCCGGATCCCGATTGCGACCTCGATTACGTTCCGAACGAGCCGCGCGAGAAGAACATACGCTACGCGCTTTCCAACAGCTTCGGCTTTGGAGGCACGAACGCCGCGCTTTTGTTTAAGAGATATGAAGAGTAGTGGTCGGTGGTCGGTGGGCAGTGGGCAGTTCGGAGACTGGCTTAATCGACCACTGACCACCAACCACCGACCACTGACCACCGACCACTGACCATGAAGACAATCGTACTCATGAAACAGGTTGCGAACAAAGACGCAATCCTGCGGATCAACAAGGACGCAACCTGGATCGAAGAGGGTGACCTCTCATATGAAGTCAACGAATCAGACGGCTATGCGCTCGAAGAGGCGCTGCGCATAAAAGAGAAGCTGGGCGGCGAGACGGTGGTGTGCTCTATGGGACCGCAACGCGCGAAGAGCGTGATCAAAGACGCCCTTGCGCGCGGGGCCGATCGCGCAATCCACGTCGTCGGCGACAACCTTCAATCGCTTTCACCGTACACCGCGGCTTCACTGCTGGCAGATGCGATTCGCGAAGAGCAGGCCGATCTGATATTGACTGGATTGCAATCAGACGACTATGGCTACGCCCAAACGGGCGTCATCATGGCTGAGCTGCTGGGCCTGCCACACGCGACCATCGTCATCGAGCTTGATGTAACCGGCGATCAGTTGAGAGTCAAGCGCGAGCTCGAGAGCGGATGGTATCAGTGGTACTCGATGCCTAAGCCAGCGCTCCTGACAATCCAATCGGGCATTAGCCAGATACGCTATGCTACCTTGAGAGGAATCATGGCGGCGAAGAAGAAAGAGATCAAGGAAATCACTCCATCGGACGATGCCATCTCGCGACCTTCGCATCAGCGCATCGAAAAGATTTATTTCCCAAAGAAGACAAAGCAGACCCAGTTTCTGGGTGGTGGCGACGCAAAGGCTGGAGCAGTCGAACTGGCTGAGAAACTGCGCACTGAAGCAAGAGTTATCTAACGATTGAGAAAAACGAATAATGGCTAACGGTATTCTCGTGTTTACGGAACAGCGTGATGGCGTACTTAATAAGACCTCGCTGGAGGCGATTGCGGCCGCGCAACTGCTGGGAACTGAGCTTGCGCAGCCGGTCACCGCAGTCGTACTCGGTGTTGGTGTTAACAATCTGGCGCAGGAGCTTGCGGCCTTTGATGTAAGCAAGGTCATCTACGGCGAGAACCAAAAGCTGAAAGACTATACGCCCGACGGCTATACGGACGCGATGGAGCGGGTGGTGCGCGCGGCCGATCCCACACACGTGATAATGCCGCACACTTATCTGGTGCGCGATTTCGCTCCCAAGCTCGCTGCGCGATTCGGGAAGGGCTTGATCAGCGACTGCATACGCTTTCAGGTCTCTGATGGCGGAGTCGTCTTCTCACGACGAATCTTTTTGGGAAAGATCGATGCCGATGTCAGGTCAGACGGCGAAGCGCCCGTGTTCGCAACATTCCAATCAGGAGCATTTCGCGGCGACCAGGCGGTAAAGGGGAGCGGTGCGCCGGTGGAAACGATGGAGGTCGAGGTGGGCGAGGTTCGCATGACTCCCGAGCCTCCCTTCCAGGAGGTAAAGCAGGCGGTGGATTTGACCAAGGCAAGCGTTATCGTCGCCGTTGGGAGAGGGATAAAGAGCAAAGAGAATATAGCTCTGGCGGAGAAGCTGGCAGAGGCCCTGGGCGCAGATCTCGCCGCCTCCAGGCCCATTTGCGATGCTGAATGGCTGCCAATCGATCGCCAGATCGGTTCGTCCGGCCAGACAGTTGCTCCCAAGCTTTACGTCGCGCTCGGAATCTCAGGCGCGATTCAGCATCTCGTGGGGATGAAGAACAGCGGTACGATCGTAGCCATCAACAAAGATCCCGAGGCGCCGATCTTCGACATAGCAGATTATGGAATTGTGGGCGACCTGTTTGAGGCAGTTCCCGTATTGACGGAAGAGATCAGAAAATTGAAAGGCTAGGACCCGAACAGATGACGCCGAAAACTCTCGCTGCTCTGGGGATTCTTTTTCTTGTGGCGGCAGCCGTGGTCGCTGTCCTGAATCTGAAGCGTGTCGCTGACCTGGGGATGATGTGGTTGTCTCCGGTGCTTCTCATCCTAGGACTTGGGTTGATGGCCGCTTCAAGACGCAGAGGATGAGCTAGCAAAAGAAGTTTTGAGCATTGGCGAGGTAGCGCGCAGAAGGAAGTGCCAGTGTACAAGTATGAGTTCCGCGCATACCCGTCAGAACCAGCTGCGTAAGCGGCTGGGACAAAGAGGACGTCAACCGCGTCAGCGAAAGCCTGCCGGCTGTAACAAAGGGGCAAGATTCGGCGAGCCAGCGAAACTCGGTAGAGTCCCGCCCTGTCCCGCCCGCTCACGCAGGCGGTTCTGACCCGTCTAGTGAGCCACTCGATTTACGGAGCCGCTGTTCCACCAATTCGGATATTGAATCCTCACTAGACTTCCGCATTATTTGGCGCGCTCTACTAGCACCTTCATGTCGCCGAGTACGTCGGATGGCTTCCACTCATTTCCTGTATAGAGCTTGACCAGTTTACCGTCCGGCGCTATCAGCGCAGTCTGAAGCGAGTGTACGAACTGGTCCTTATCCGGGAGATATGTGAGGCCAAAGAATTGTGCCATACGCTTCACTTCCTTTTCGTCTCCAGTTACAAACTCCCAGTGCGCGAAAGTTTCCTTGTCGTACTCGCCTGTGTGCGCCGCGCCGTAACTTCGCAATACTTTCGGGCTGTCGTACTCCGAATCGAAGCTGACGCTGAGCAGGTGAGACTGTTTGAACAGCTTCGGGTCCTTCCGCAGTTCTCCGTCGATTACAGCGAAATTGTTGGTCATCAGTGTGCAGTACTGAGGTAGCGGGCAGCGGGTATAGATAAACGTCAAGAGCAAGGCGCGGCCTCGGTACTGTGATAGCTGGATCGGCTTTCCGTCCTGATTGACTAATCGAAAGTCTGGTATTGCGTCTCCCACTTTCGGCAGGGATGAAGAGTCGCCCTGCGGCGTGTTCTGCGGCCCCGTCTTCTGCGAAATCACCACGTCTTCCAGCCAGGCCGAGCCGTCAGTAACAACCAGCGTCGCCTGAATCTGATCGCCCGGCTTCATCACATCCAACGGCCACGTCTCCTTCAGTGTGTAGTCCATGGTCATGGCATCCATAAAGTCTTTGATCTCTTCGTGGGCGATGGTTGCGCTCTTCTGCGCCTTATCTACCGAGACGACCGTTCCTTTCAGTTCGTATCGCTTGCCCGGCTGAGCCGGTTGCGTTGTTTTGCAGCCGACAAACGCCAGCGATGAGAGCAAAAGAAGCAACGGCGCTAGTCTTCTGCCGGCGCGCGCAGGTGCGACATCATGCAGGTACGCGAGAATGGTTCGGCTGAGTTTCATGGTTTCAATGTTCTGGTGGGACCTGGATCAGCGTCTCTCGAGCTTTTCAGAGTACAGCGTCTGATAAACCCAATAGTTTGTCAGCACCTTGTAGACGTAGTCCTTTGATTGGGCGAATCCTATTTCAAGAATGTAGCGGTCCGGATCGTTCGAGCGCGCGCGAGCTACCCAGCGCGCGACGTTGTCCTCACCGCCGTTGTATGAAGCGGCCACGGCCTGCGGCATCTGCGGAAACTGCTTGAAGAGATTGCCCATGTACTGTGAGCCGAAGAGAATGGCGATGCGAGGATCATAAAGATCATCCTGTCGAAACTGCTTGATGCCGAGCTGAGCTGCAATGCTGTCTGAGGTTGACGCGATGAATTGAAGAAGCCCGCGAGCTGCCGCGTTAGACTTTGCCTCGGGCCGAAAGCGCGACTCCTGCCGCATAATTGAGAGAATGAATCGTGGATCCACTCCTCTTGGCGGCGCATACTCCATCAGCGGCGCGCGATATGGAGCAGGATAGAGCAACTCAACCATCTCGCGCGGCGCAAGCTCCAAAAGGTAATCGGCAGGTAACGTCTTCCACAATGGTTCCGCATATCGTACGGCGTGACTGGCACTCTCACCTCGCTTGAAAAGCACCGCCAGCGTGTATGCCGCGTCGCGCGAAGTTGGCGAACCCGAGATTGGTTTTGTTTGTGACGCCGTGTTGCCCTTGTCGCCGGTTTGATCGCTCGCCGAACTCTTCTGCTCCGCGGCGATGTCGGCGCCGCTCGGTGGTTTGCCGGATGCTTCGAGTTCCGGCGCGCCTTCGTCATAAAGGCCAAGGAAGAGAAGCTCATTGGAAAGGGCCTGATGGGTTGGCTGAGCGTTCGAGTTCGGTTCGCCGTCGGTGATAACATTCTGTCGCCCTACCGAGAGCAGGCTCGCCGCCGAAAGACTGTAGTCCGCCAGCTTGGCGTAGGTAAGCTGAAGCATGTGTAGTGAATCTTTTCGAAGGTCCGCGTCGTCGCTCAAACGGAGAAAGCTTTGGGCAGCGCGCCGCGCTTCCTCAAACTGACGGTTTGTCAGCGCTTTCTCTGCTTGGGCACTAAATGCTTCAGCGCGAGCGACAATCATGCTGCGACTCTTGGGGTCTGCTAGCAGCCCTCGCAGTCGCATCGTCGACCGACCACCGTAATACTCATTACGACCATCGGGGATTAGCAAATAAGCGGTAGCCGCCTCTTCCGTTCGTCCCAGTTGCTCGAGTACGTAAGCGCGCATGAACGCGACTTCGCGCGGGTTGGTGCTGCCGTTTGTCGTCGGTCCGCCGAGGTCAGCTTCGCCCTTCAGCGCATCGAAATCTGCCAGTGCTGCTTCCCACGCTCCCTGTGAAAGGTGAATACGAGCTTGTGAGAAAAGCGCGAGCGTCGCGCCCATCTGGCCTTTGAATCGCGTGCGCGTTTGCTCGACCCATGAAAGGGCATCGGCGTCTCGCCCAGCGTCACGGAGAATATCGATGATGTTCAGAAAGGGTCTTTCCGGATTCGGACCTGAGCCGTAATGGTCGATGACCCCTTTGTACGCTGCGATAGCTTCGTCCACTCGATTCAGTCGAGCGTACGCGGTTGCGGAAAAGCCCAGAGCATCTCGAGCGTTTGCACTTTGTGGGTACTCGGCGACGACACGTTGAAAATAGGTAAGCGCGTCCGCAAAGTTTCGCTCCTGGTAAAAGCCGCGGCCTATCATATAAAGCGCTTCAGGGACATCAGCGCTTTGCGCATATCGGTCGACGATGGCCTGGTAGTGACGTCGCGCGCCGGCGAAGTCGCGGTTGAAGTTGTAGACTCTGGCGCGAAGAAGATGGACCTCTTCGGATAGCTGCGGCGCCGACTTGAGTGCCGCCTCTTCGCTTACGCTATCGAGAACGTCGAGCCCTCGAACGCCGGCGAGCGCGAAGTCATCAGGCTGGGCGGCATTAGGCACCTTAGAGACCAGTTTGGCGAAGGCGTCCCTGGCAGCGTCTTTCTGACCGCTTCGCACATAAGCTTCGCCTATCAACGCCGATGCTTCGCGTTCCGACGAATCACCTGCGGGCGAACTCCTCGGGCTCAGCGTTGCAATTGCCGAAGCGTAATCCTTGCTCTCGAAAAAGCTCTCGCCCCGCCTGGCGACGGCAGCCGCCCGCAATAGACTCGTTGGTGAAGTAGTGATCAGTTGGCGGAGGCGCTCGCGCTCAAGCGTCAGATCGCCGGTCCCGCGCGCGAGATCAGCCAGATGCCAAAGCGCGTATTGCGAGAGGGGCGATCGGCGAGTGACTACCGTTTGATAATTAGAGCCGGCGGTCGCAGTTTCACCCAGGCGGTCTGCCAGGCGAGCAAGAAGATAATCGTAGTTATTTCGGGTAAAGAGAGATGGATCGGCGCGCTGAATTCCCTGAAGCTCAGAGAGCGCCGTTCGATAATCGCCCCCGTCGACCGCCGCTCGGACCGTCTCGTAGCTTTCGCGCGGAGTTTGAGCGCTCACAACCGCACAGTGGCAAAAAAGAAAGAGCGAAAGGCTTACGAGGAAACAGCGCCTTGTCGTTTTGAGCATGATCGGAATTATCTGTCAGCCCCCTTCAATAACTCAAGTACGCCTTAGCAACGGCTGACAGCGCACCAAATTGTGCTAGGATGCAGGGCACTTCCATGAATTCGAGCTCAAGCCCAAACACGCACCGGCGCGCAGATATTCTGGATGGGGCCCAGGTCGCCGACGCGATTAAGCGCGAGGTGGCAGAGGATGTCGATCGCCTCAAGCACGAACACGGCGTGGTCCCGCGCCTGGCTGTAGTGTTGGTGGGCGAAGACCCGGCCTCAGCGCTGTATGTCAGAAACAAGGTGCGAACGTCTGAGTCTCTCGGACTGCATTCTGAACAGTATGAATTGCCTTCGGAGACTTCGACTGAGGAGATCTTGCGCCTGATCGCGTTACTCAACTCTCGAGATGAAGTTGATGGAATCCTGGTACAGCTGCCGCTTCCAACAGAGTGTGATGAAAGGCGAGTAGTCGAGGCGATTGATCCGGCGAAAGATGTCGACGGCTTCCACCCGGTCAATGTCGGCTTATTGGTGCTCGGGCGACAAACGCTGGCACCTTGCACCCCCGTTGGAATCATAGAGTTGCTCGAGCGCAACTCCGTCCCCATCCGTAGCGCGAACGCCTGCATCGTCGGGCGTAGCCAGGTCGTGGGAAAGCCTGTCTTACAGCTTCTACTTCAACGCGATGCCACGGTAACACTCTGTCACTCAAGGACGCGCGATCTGGCATCAATCACTCAACGCGCGGATATCTTAATCGCGGCCATGGGAAGGCCGGGATTCATCCGCGGCGAGCACATCAAACCGGGAGCGACCGTGATCGATGTTGGCATCAATAAAATCACGGACACGAACACAGCCCGAGAGCTCTTCGGCGACGATTCAGAGAAGAGAATCCGCGCGATCGCCGATCGCGGTTACACATTGGTTGGCGATGTACATCCGGCCGAGGCCGATCGAGTCGCCGGCAGGCGGACACCTGTTCCCGGTGGCGTAGGATTGTTAACGGTCGCGGTGCTGATGCGCAACACAGTGATAGCCGCGCGCTCCCGCAGAGGTCTGTGAAGCGAGCTCGCGCGGTGAAGAATTATGCTTCGAGTTGGACTGACAGGTTCGATAGGCGTCGGCAAGTCAGTCGTTTCCTCGGTCTTTGCAGCGCTCGGCTGCTTCGTGCTCGACGCTGACCAGACCTCGAGAGAAGTGGTCGCGGTCGGAAGCCGTGGTTTGGCTGAGGTGGTCGAGGCGTTTGGAAACGACATCCTTCAGCTCGACGGGGCTCTCGACCGCGGGCGGATGCGCGATATTATCTTCACAGACGAAAATAAGCGGCAGCTTCTTAATTCAATTCTGCATCCATTCATCATCGCCGCGCAGGATGAGCTGCTGCGGGACTGGGAAGCGAAAGAACCAGACGGAATAGCGATTGTCGATGCAGCGTTGATGATCGAGTCGGGCGGCTATCGACGGTTTGATAAGCTGGTGGTCGTTCACTGCAGCCCTGAGATACAGATCGAGCGGTTGATGGCGCGCAATCGGATTTCACGGGAAGAAGCCGAGCGGCGAGTGAATGCCCAGATGCCGCAGGACGAGAAGGTGCGTTTTGCGGACTTCCTTATTGATACTTCTTTCAGCCTCGAGGACACCAAACGCCGGACGCTCGCCGTATATCACAAGCTCACGGACCTTTTGTCCGGTCACCACCAGGAAGTGGTAGAATAAGGGGCACCGATATGAGATCAAGCCCTAACAAACGAGAAGGAAGACTAGTCCGGTGGCGTGTGCGCGTGGCGGTCATTCTCGTTGTGGTTATGGCACTCATGAGCGGCTGCTTTCTTGACCATGAGGTGGAACAGTATTACGGCAGCATTTTGGCGCCTCGCGCCCAGGAGTTTCGTTGGAGCGATGGGGGATTGCCAAGAGTGTTCGATCCCGCGATGGCCGCCGTACCCCCGGATACTGATGCGGTGCGCGCCATGTTCGAGGGTCTGACCGAATACGATTCGAAGTCGCTTGCTCCGGTTCCCGGCGTCGCTTCGCGATGGGAGTCGTCTGCCGACAATCGAGAATGGACCTTTCACCTGCGACGCGACGCGCGCTGGTCTAATAATGATCCGGTAACGGCGCATGACTTTGTGCGTTCGTGGCAGCGGACGCTTGAACTGGGAGATCGCGCGCCTCATGCTCGGCTGTTGAGGAACATACAAGGTGCTACTCCCGTCGAGCCCATCGTTGTTCCAGAACAGCCGGCAACGCAGCCGCAATCACCCCCTCGGACGCCAGACGAAGAGCAGATAGCGAAGAAAGAATCTAAACAAGAGATTCCGCAGCCGAAACTTGGCGTCGAAGCCGTCGATGACTACACGTTGCGGGTCCGGCTTGTTCAAGCGGACGCAAGCTTTCCAGCGCTCGTCTCACATCCCGTCTTCAGACCCTTTCACAGTTCCGACGAGTCGAGCGCAAAAGTTGATGGGCCGGCGACTCCGCAGCTGGTATCGAACGGAGCGTTTCACCTAACAAAGATTGCGGCCGACGGCGTTGTGCTCGAGCGCGCAAAGAACTATTGGGACGCGCAGGCTGTATCGCTGGAGCGAGTGCATTTTGTTTCAACCCAGGATGCCGAGTCGGCGCTGCGTGCTTATCGCGCCGGCGAAGTTGACGCGGTCAGCAATGCAGGCTTTGAACCGCTGGCATTGAAGCTTCTCGCGCCCTATAAGGATTTTC
This sequence comes from Acidobacteriota bacterium, assembly GCA_032160165.1. Taxonomy (GTDB): domain Bacteria; phylum Acidobacteriota; class Blastocatellia; order Pyrinomonadales; family Pyrinomonadaceae; genus QHXM01. The sequence continues at coordinate 1,154 of JAVHWA010000151.1, read as the reverse complement.
GGCGGGCGACATTCGGCGCTTTGACCTACTACAGCTTCAATACCTCACGCTCACCGTTTAGCGATGCGCGCATCAGAGAAGCTTTGAGCCTGACGATTGATCGAGACCGTATCAGCGAGGACGAGTTGGGTGGAGCGACAGAGCCTGCCAAAAGGTTCCTGCCTGCCCAGATGAGCCAGCCAGGTGACTCGGACCATGTTCGAACTCCCCTGATCGAACGGGACGTGGAGCGTGCAAGAAAGTTGCTGGCTGACGCTGGTTATCCGGGCGGCCAGAATTTTCCCAGGATTAGATTGTTGATAAATCGAAATGCGCAGCAGCGACAGGTTGCCGAAGCCATCGCCGAGATGTGGCGCAGCGGCCTGGGTATCGAGACGGAGATCGTACCGAAAGACTGGAATGAATACGAGACAGCATTTCGCGCGGGCGACTATGACATCGCGCGTCGAAGCTATGTAATTCAGAGCGCGGATGAATCAAGCAGCTTGCGCGATATGCTCGAACCCGCACAACCGCTCGCCGTTGATAAAACGATCGAGACGCCTGCCGGTGCGCCCGACAAAAACGGCGAAGGGGGTGAGGATGCCAGGATCGCGACGCAAGCCCAGCCGCCGCTGCCAATCTCGCCGCCGCCTGCTATTTCAGAAACCCAGGCCGTACGGGAACACCCGGCCATGCCTATCTACTTTGCATCCTCTTATGCCCTCGTCAAACCCTATGTCGTCGGCTTTGACACGAATTTGCTCGACGCCCCTTCGCTAAAACGCGTCCGAATAGACACGACATGGCAGCAACCCAAGCAAGCCAACGTGATCTGGTTCAAGGCGGGTGAATGAAGGCTGGACGGTAGTGTCTGGTCGCGGGCGAAGAATGAAGAAACGAGCCCTCTATGTTGGTGCAGCCCTTATCACTTTTGTGGTAGGAGCGGTCGCTGCGTCCGGCTTCACCTTTTCGCCGCGAGTATTTAGGCTAACCTCCGAAGACGGTGTCGGCGGTCCAGGGCTTGGAGCCAGTGGAAACGGTATTGGAGCGTCGACCAGGACCTGGGTATCCGTCGATGGACCAGGCGTCGAGGAAACTATTGTTAGCTATTCGTCGTGTGATTTTGCCCGTCGCGATTTTGATTTGGAGCTGAAGCGCCGGCGAAGCACTAT
>JAVHWA010000108.1:0-62952 GCA_032160165.1 Acidobacteriota bacterium | reverse complement strand
ACGTCCCACCAGTAGCCGTTCTGGGTGAATAGTGACCGGAACCTCTTGGGTTCCTTCTCGGCGACCGCGTACAGATCGCGGATAATCTCTTCGTTTGAAGCCATCGTCGTCTCCTCCTATTTACTGCCATGTGGCGGTTGACCTATGGCGCTATCTGCTCAGCCATTAGCATCCCCGTCCTGGACTGGGAGATTCACGCGCGCCCAGGCAGCGAACTTAGTCGGTTCCCGGCCTGCTATTTTGTTTGCGAGCGCAATTTGATCGGACGAATCCGAACCCAGGTAGGTATGCGCTTCGAAGTACCTGAACATCGCGGCGATCTCCGCAGCTCCAGGGAAGAGAGTCGCGAACATGTCGGCCGGGACCTGCGTGAAGGAGAAGTTGTGACCCTGTCGATTAAGCACGTCGACGATCTCATTGAAACTCATGAAATCACCGACGAGGGGCAGATACTCGCCATGGCCGGCCTGATCCGGGTGCGCGAAGGCTCCAGCGACGATGGTGCCGAGTTCGTTGATGTCACCCATGTGAATGCAACGCACACTCGGATCGAGCGGCAGCGCCCAGCCCAGGGATCCATCCGCCTGCTTTTGCGGAGCCATAGCGCCCGCAAGGTTCTGGTAGAAAAACGGCGCAACCACGAACGTATGATTCGCAAACCCCGCGTCCTTAACCATACCATCGACCTTGGCCTTGTTAGTAAAATGCGGAACGTCGAATTTGCCGCCGCCGATCGCCTCGACGTCAGGCAGCGTGGACCAGATGAAGTGTTTGACACCGGCATCCCGGGCAGCGCGTACGGCGGCGGTCCCCTGCTTGCGCTCGTCGGTTCCTTCTAAGGAAGAAGTGGTGACGAGAAATACGCCATGTGCCCCTTTGAATGCAGCGTTAAGGGTTTCTGGCTGATCTAAGTCAGCTTCGACGACTTCGTCGGCGAGTTCGCGATGCCGGCCGGGATTGCGGCTCACAGCCCGCACCTTGAATTGTCCGTCGGCTTGTAGGGCCCGCACGACTCCGCCTCCCTGCTGGCCCGTTGCGCCGATCACCGCGATCAGTTTCTTACTGTTGGATGGCATATCGACTCCTTGTCTCTGTTACTGCACCAACGCTTCATTGGTTATTAAGTCCGTTGCACAAATATTCCGGAGAAGTATTGACGATTCCCGTAGAAGACAATCAGCCACAGGATTGCTACACCGATCGCCAAAGCTATTCCAGTCGGATCCAGGAATACGTGATATAGAATAATGTTCACAATAACTGGTCCCAGCAGCACAAGACCAAGCGGCACGTACCGATTCACAAGCAGCAGTGCGCCACCTGCGATTTGGACCGCGGCGATGACCCAAAAGTAATGCGACATTGCGAGGGCGATAACAAACTGCCCAGCCAGCCCTGCCGGCATCGCACCGCCGAGGAAATTCAGAAATGCGTTTAGGCCAAACACAACGAAGATTAGCCCAAGCAGAAGCCGCGCAATTAATATTAAGATTCTCATTTACTGTTCCTCTTTCTTTGGTGCATTTCCGCATCCTTCGTGAATCGCTTCTAACCAAGAAATCTTTTGGAAGTGCGCCCACTCGATAGTCGAACGATCCATCAACTTACATTGAGCAAGACTAACGTTGGACCTCAGGAGTTAATCGCGCCCATTCTGCCTTGCTGGTAGTCTTGAATCGCCTGCCGAATTTCAACCTCGGTGTTCATCACGAAAGGCCCGTAGCGCGCGACTGGTTCGTTCAAGGGTACTCCTGCGATGAGCAGCACTTCGAGCGTAGTCTTCGCGTCGGACGGATTCTCGATTCTCACCTCTTCGCCGTCCTGCGCGAACAGTACCATCTGCCCGTCAGCAGCGCGCCTGAAGTCGCTCCCGAACAATCCCTCGCCCTCAACCACGTAAGCGAAGGTGTTGTGAGAACCGGGAACTGGCTGAATGGCCGCGCCCCCAGGCGCAATCCTGTAATGTAGGTAGACGATCGGTGTGCGCGTCTCGATAACGGCTTTCTCGCCCATCGCTTCGCCCGCGATCACACTCACCTGCACCAATCCATCGGACGATGTTGCCTTAGGAATCTTCGAGCTCGGGATCTCCTGGTAGCGCGGATTCATCATCTTGTCATGCTGAGGCAGATTCACCCATAGTTGGAATCCGTGCATCCTCCCTCCGGAGCGAGAGAACTCACGGCTGGGCATCTCTGAGTGGACCACGCCTGCTCCTGCGGTCATCCACTGGACGTCTCCCGGGGTTAAGCGCCCGGCGTGTCCTCGAGAATCCTTATGTTCCATTTCCCCGGACAGAAGATACGTCACTGTCTCAAATCCGCGATGAGGATGGTCCGGCGCGCCTTTCGCTTCACCGGGCCCAACTTCCATTGGCCCCATCTCGTCAAGCAAGAGGAACGGATCAAAGTGTGAAAACGAGGCTTTGGGAAACGGACGGCGGACCAAAAACCCTCCACCTTCCAACGTCTCAATGCTGTTAACTATTCCGGCGACCGTGCGGCTTTCGCCCCCTCGGGTCTCGTCAGTTCTCAATTCTTTACTCGCCATCGACATAACATCTACTCTCCCTTCGCTGCCTCGGAGCGCCGCTTATGTCCGACAAACTTTTAGTTTGTCGTTTCTTGCGTCTTCCTGACCTTCGTTTGTCGTTTCGCCTCAGCGACAAACTGAAGTTTGTCGGACAGTCTCACGTCGTGCTCTCCTGTTCACTTTGACCTGACTCGCGTGCCGCTTCGTAGCCGATCTTTTTCAGAAGGCTTATGAGCGTTCTGCGCTCTGCCCTGGTTAGCGAGGAGGAAGCTAGCCGCTCCATATCGGCGGCGTGATCGGCGTAGACGCGCGTGATCAGCTTGCTGCCCGCTTTCGTCAGGTGGACTATTCTCGCTCGCCGGTCGGAGCCGTGCGCGCGCCGGTCGACCAGACCCTTCGCTTCCAGACGGTCTACTGCGACCGTGATAGATCCGCTCGTCAGCAGCACTTTCTTTCCGATCTCATTAACCGGCAGCGGCCCTTTGTGCAACAACGCCTCAAGCACAGCGAAGTCACTGCCACACATGTCCATCTCCAGAATGCTCTTTTCAGCGTAGGCCTGGACCGCGCGCAACGCCTTCCACAACACCAGGAACACGTGGACCCCACTTCCGCCCGTCAACGACTCCTGTTTGTTTACGCTCATTCCTATTTACCTTGATATCAAGATACTTGATATCGCGCTAGATGTCAAGTGGGCTGGAAGTGGGGGGAGATAGGTTGTTGTTAGCTCAAACGAATTGATACTAAAGAAAGCGGTCCACGAATCGCGCTAACGAGCCATGGGAATCACCACCAAAGCCGTTTCGTGTCGCTTCATGGCATTGGTGGATCGCCAGTCAACCCTGTACGCCGGCTTTCTTAGTACACAGGACGTTTCGCGCGTATACGATTGCAACTACAATTTGATTTCCGGTATAAACGGTCCATGGAAGCTTATCTAACATTCGACGGAAACGCTGCCGAGGCCTTGGCGTTTTATGCGCAGTGTCTCGACGGCAAAGTTTTATTCAGCATGACCTGGGGTGAAAGCCCGATGGCGGCCGACATGCCACCTGAAGCCAGCAACAGGATTATGCATGCGACCCTGGCGGCGCGCGGACACAAGTTGATGGCGGCGGACGCCCCGCCCGGCTATCCCTTTGAGGGGTACAAGGGGTTCTCGCTGTCCGTGCAGAGCAGCGACGTGAAGGAGGGCGAGCAGCTTTTTAATTCGCTCGCCGCCGGAGGAATAGTGACGATGCCGTTCGCGCCCACCTTTTGGGCCGCAGGCTTCGGCATGCTGGTGGATAAGTTCGGTGTGTCGTGGATGGTGAACTGCGAACAACCGCGTAGCGCGTAAGCCTGCAGGGCGGGGCGCCTATTCGGATCGAATCATTGAATCATTGGTTCATTGCAGGATTTGCTTACCGGAATAACAATGGGTCTTTGATTGAGACAATCAATCCCCAAATGAATCAATGATTAAATCTCATAAGAGCGTACACGCTTCATTGAGTGCCAGGCGAGGGCCGCGCGGGAACAGCTTCGAGGGATCGCCATAACCCAGGTTGCATAGAAAGTTCGATTTCACGTGACCTGAGGGGAAGAACTCCTGCTCGCATCCCTCACACTCTTTGCCGGCGCCGAAGAATTCTTCATCCAGCTTCGCGTTATCAAACCCCGACATAGGACCGCAGTCGAGGCCCAGCGCGCGGGCCGCGATAATAAGATAGGCGCCCTGTAACGAGGAGTTTCGCCTGGCGGTGCTCTCGACTAGTTGCGGATTCCCGGCAAACAAGTCGCGCATAGCTGGAGCGTTAGGAAAGAGCTTAGGCAGCTTCTCATAAAAGAGCAGGTCATAAGCGATAATGACGGTGACCGGCGCCGCCATCGTCTTGTCCACGTTCCCGGGTGACAGCATTGGACGTAGCCTCTCTTTCGCCTCCTTCGATCGAATAAAGACAAACCGGGCAGGGCTTCCGTTGGCGCTGGTGGGCCCCCACTTCAGCAGGTCGTACACTCGCTGTAGCAGCTCATCCGTGACGGGCTTATCAAGCCATGCGTTGTGTGTTCGCGCCTCGCGAAACAGTTGATCGAGGGCGTCTTCTCCCGGTGCGTTCCCCATCGTTTCAATTCTCCAATCGTTTATTCATTACCAGCGCCTGTGCTTACAAGCGTTAGGCAAGCCACAATGCGACGTTTTTCACGAAAGCCTTCACGTCCTCGAGTTTTTCCGGCTCCTTTTGGATTTGATCGCCTGGTGGCTCGGCTACAAAACTCGGGCAGCCTTTGGAGGTGTCCCAGTTATAGTCGACCAGATGATGAAAGCTTGAATCTGCTATCGCTCGGCCCAGCGTATTGCCGTGGTCATCAGTCAAGGTTTCGAACGCGACCATCAGGTTGAAAGGGCGATGCGTCACCTGGCTGACGCCAGTCGCAATTACGCGGGCGTGCTCTTCGCCTTGGGGCACACCCACGCCACCCTCATGCGGGTGCGCGGGGAAATACTCAACTAAGCCACGAGCAGACCCCGGGTTGCGTAGAAGTTCATGAATCGGCTCGGTCGCAGCTACCGCCTGATAGTCGCCGTTGCTGCCTGAATGGTAATTGGGCCACGAGATCGTCGGCGTGTCCTGATCGTCGGGCGCATGTCGCGACTCGTCCGGGTCCTGATGCTTTGAATGAAAGAAATGCGCGCGGCCCACCCCACCCAAAGTACACAGCGATGATCCCAGATCCTGATGATCGCGAGTAGTGTAGATTCCGCCGCCTCTCTGCCGAAAACGAGTGATGCCCTCGCAATCGGCAACCGACAATCCGTCGCCCGCGTCTACTGCGAAAAGCCAGAGCTCATCAAAGTCTGTCTCATTAAGCCGACTCAACAACGGATCGTTGCCTTCGGCGTCGATATCGCGATTGCGTGAGGTCACCTCACAGAGCGCGCGACCCTGATCGTCGGTGATTGAGCTCAAATGCGCCGCCAACAAAGAAAAGCGATCGATGTTCCAATTATCATCGAGGGCCGGGATGGTCGTTTGCAAAAGAATGCGGATTGGTTCGCTCATCGGCTTACTCACCTTCCCTTTGCCTGCTCGCCTCGCAAAGTCAGGCAGGTGCTGGTCGCGCGCGCAACCATGCTACCCCTTTCGTCAGTCACGTCGCACTCGACCAGACCAGTAGAGCTATGCTACTTGTTCCGACGGCACCTCGGGACTGTGCTTTTCAATCATGCGCGAGAGAGCGTCTTTGCCGCTGGCCCCGACCACGCGCTCGACTTCCTCTCCCACGCTGAACAGAATCAATGTCGGAATACCCTTGATTCCGTATCTCCCGGCCGTTGCCGGATTGTCATCCACGTTCAACTTAACCACGTTGGCGCGATCTGAAAACTGTTCGGCGATTGCGTCAACTGTCGGCGCCATCATTCGACACGGCCCGCACCACGGCGCCCAGAAATCAACCAGCACCGGTCTGTCAGATCGCAGAACCTCCTGCTCGAATGAACTATCGGTTACGTCTTTTACTTTCTCACTCATTTTCCTATGACTCTCCTTTACGAATTTTGCTAATGAATCGAATCATTTGATCATTGTTTCATTGATCCATCCGGTCTCCGTAAACGGGCCGGTGATTTGAACAATGGCGCAATGACGCAATGACTAAATGTCTCAATGTCTCAGTGATCCGACTCCTCAGGGACTACATCGAAACTCAACTCGTCGGTGCCGCGAATGACCCGCAAAGAGAATTTCTGAGCGATGCGATCCTCAGTCAGCAGTTTATGAAGATCATCTATGCCGGCGGTAGGCTGACCGTCAAAGCTGATGATGATGTCGCCTTCGCGAAGCCCCGAGTTCCTCGCGGGACTGGTTTCCTCGAAGGATACGATCAGAATTCCACTCTCCACCTCGAGGTCATAGTAGCGAACGATCCGACGTGGGATGGGAACGTTTTGTCCTGCCAAGCCTATGTAACTGCGACTGACCTTCCCGTCCCGGATCAGGCGACTGGCAACGAACTTCGCAGTGTCGATCGAAGTGGCAAAGCAGATCCCCTGGGCAGGCAGAATCATCGCGGTGTTTACTCCAATGACATCTCCTCGCGAGCTGACCAAAGGCCCACCCGAATTGCCCGGATTAAGCGCCGCGTCCGTCTGTATCACATCGTCCATCAATCGGCCCGACTGAGCGCGCAACGAACGACCAAGCGCGCTTACAACACCGGCCGTTACGCTGTATTGGAAGCCATAGGGATTGCCGATTGCCACCACCAATTGTCCAACTCGGATCCTTTGCGCGTCACCGAGATGGGCCGGGACAAGGTTAGGCGCATTGATTCTGATGACTGCCAGGTCCGTGTCAGGATCGTCTCCGATCATTTCTGCGACGTACTTGCGGCCATCCGAAACCGTCACCTCGATGCCGGCGGCGCCGTGGACGACGTGACTATTCGTCAGTATGAAGCCATCCGGAGTGAAGATGAAGCCCGAGCCGCTGCCTCTCGACTCCCGCGGCGCTCGCGCGTCGCGTCCTCTTCTGCTTCTGACCTGCTGCCGTACTTCTATGTAAACAACCGAGGGACTGACTTTGTCCGCGGCGGTAATGACTGCACGCGAATAGGCGTCCATCGGATCTTCAGCTTGTTCCGACTGAACCCGTCGGTCCCTTGATGTACCCGCTGCCTCAGACTCAATCCTTTCTTCGCTAACCAGTTCAATTTCTCGTTTCATATCAGCTCTGCCTCAAAAATAACGGAGCGTGTCACGTTCAACTTTCTCGCACCAGTAAAGTGCGCTTCGGTCAAAGGATCCGATACAGATTCAATCAGCGGACGAAAGCGCTGCCGCCTCTTTGGCGGTCACGTCCTTGTTATACACAGCAGTCCCCGGCTGTTGGTTGCGACCACCTTCACGCAGAAAGCCCGAATCGACAGCCGCGAATCCGATCTCTTCTATCAAGCGCGCGACAACCTCTTTTGCTTGCGAATCATCACCGGCAATGAAAATCGCGCGACGATCATCAAGAGGCCGGCTGGTATCGCCCTGGGTCGCCAGGTGTTTGAAATAGATCGTGTTGAAGCCTTTGACCAGTCGCGCTTCTTTGAGGTGTTCGGACATAAGCTCGCTCGATGTGGTCGAGTCGGTGTCGAGCTCCGCCAACTTTCCGTCCCGCTCTGGATAGTAATTCCCGGCATCTATAACGATCTTTCCCTTGAATGCGCTGGCGGGAAGTGTTTTATACTTGCCAAACGGAATCGCAACCAGCAGCACCTCTCCAAAACGCGCGGCGCCCTCAATCGTAGCCGCTCTCGCGTTACCACCGAGTTCAGCGACCAACGCTTCCAGACCTTCGCCGCCGCGAGAATTGCTAAGTACCACCTCATGCCCCGCCCGCACGAAAAGTCGCGCGGCGTTTGCTCCGATGTTTCCCGAACCGATGATTCCAATTTTCATCTCCGTTTATCCCTTTCTGTCCTTACGCAGCCTTCTCAAATAGCCCTTCGAAACCCTGTAGCCCTTCTGCGGACTTCTTCTGGCGCAATTCACGAACCCATTCGCTGACGACAGTGACTGCGTCTCGCTTCGTCTCTTCGGGCTTTCGTTTATCTACGCTATCCGGTCGCGCTTGGTTGCGTTCTTCACGCTTAATCACTTTGATCTGCTTGTTAGTCATCATTAATTGCTCCTACATGCCTCCGTTCAGGACGGGCTCGAAACGTTCTGGAACACACGTTCCAGAACTATGCAAAAAATTTAATCGAGAACCGACAGCGTTACCTTTACGACGTCTTCCAGGATCTTCCGGTCCTGCGTGGCCTTCGCCATCAACTGAAGGCCCTGCAGGCTGCTAAAGAGAAATCGTGCGACGGCGCGAAGGTCGCGTATACCCTTGATCTCCCCGTCTCGCTTCCCCCTCATAAGCGTGCGATACAGAGCCTCTTCCGCGGCGGCCATGTTGCTGCATGCCCTGGCAGCGGTGGCCTTACAACGGCCGGCTAACTCTGAGGTGGCGTTGCCCATGAAACATCCACGCCGATGTTCGTCGGAGCAGGAGCCGTCCACAACGCACTGGAACAGGTGCCGAAGCCCTCTCTTCACCGACCCGGCACGCTCCACCAATACAAAGATTTTCCGGCTCTCTACCTCGCGATAACGGTCCAGACTTTGTAGATAAAGCGCGTGTTTATCGCCGAAAGTGTCGTAGAGGCTCTGGCGGTTTATGCCCATATGCCTGACTAAATCCTGAATGGACGCCGCCTCGTAGCCACGCGACCAGAAGACCTCCATAGCCTTTTGGAGGACCTCGTCTCGATCGAACTCTTTCTGTCGCGCCATTCGATTGTCGTTGCCTCGGGAAAGGGTTATACGCTTTCTGGAACGAACAGTCAAGAATGAACTAGTCCGTGTTCTGAAGGTGGCGGCGGTAGCCTGGTGTGGCCGGGTTGCATTCGAGAAGACTGGTCGCTACATTGGCTGCAATACCGACTGCTAAAGTTGCTGAGGAAGGAAGCCCATACGCGATGCCGGCGAAAATGAAATTGCTCCTGATCTCACTTGTTCTCTCGCAGGCCCTTCTGCCGCTTACTTCGCAGGCCCAGTCGAAGAGCAGCCCCAGCGACAAATTCCGCCAACTGGAAGAACTGCTGCCGACGCCAAACGAGCAGCGCACCGCTTCGGGAGCGCCCGGTCATGCGTACTGGCAGCAGCGAGCCGACTATACGATCAACATTGAGCTGGACGACGAGAAGCAACGCCTGACAGGGTCCGAGACCGTCACCTACTACAACAACTCACCCGACGCGCTTGTATACCTTTGGCTGCAACTTGATCAGAACATCTGGACGCAGACGTCGGAAACTTATTCGACACAGACGGCACCGAACTTCGACCGCATTCCTTTCTCAACTATCGATACCCTGATGGCGCGGCGCGAATTTGATGGAGGCGAACGAATAACTGCCGTCCGCGACTCGAAAGGCGCAGCTCTGCCCTACACGATCGTGCGAACCATGATGCGCATAGATCTGCCGCGACCGCTGGCGCCCGGACAGTCGACGGTCTTCTCCATCGACTGGAACTACAACATCAACGACGCGCGCAGGATTGGCGGACGCACGGGCTACGAATTCTTCCCGCAGGACAAGAATTACATCTACGAGATCGCGCAGTGGTTCCCGCGCATGGCCGCCTACTACGACGTATACGGCTGGCAGCACAAACAGTTTCTGGGCTCTGGAGAGTTCACCCTCGAGTTCGGCAACTATCGGGTTTCGATTACCGTGCCTGACGATCACATCGTGTCCGGCACCGGTGTGCTGCAAAACGCAGACGCCGTGCTGACCGCAATACAACGGCGCCGGTTGGAGGAGGCGAGAACGGCAAAGAGCCCGGTGATGATAGTCACTCCCGAAGAAGCCCGGGCCAATGAAGCCCACCGACCGTCGGGTAAGAAGACCTGGATCTTTCAGGCAGAGAACGTGCGAGACTTCGGTTGGGCCTCGTCGCGAAAGTTTATTTGGGACGCTCAGGGACACAACGTCGAGAGTAACCGCGTGTTGGCGATGTCGTTCTATCCCAAGGAGGCCGAGCCGCTCTGGTCAAAGTATTCGACACACGCGATCATGCACACTCTGAACGTCTATTCGCGGTATTCCTTCACCTATCCCTATCCTGTGGCGCAGAGCATCAACGGCCCCGTGGGCGGCATGGAATATCCCATGATTTGTTTCAACGGTCCGCGACCTTTGCCTGATGGCACGTATCCGGCCAGCACGAAGTACGGGTTGATTTCTGTAGTGATCCACGAAGTCGGCCATAACTACTTCCCTATGATCGTCAACTCTGACGAGCGCCAGTGGACCTGGATGGATGAGGGCCTGAACACTTTCCTTCAGTATTTGGCCGAGCAGGAGTGGGAAGAAAACTATCCTTCTCGACGCGGTGAGCCAAAGAATATCACGGAGTACATGGCGAGTCCGGACCAGGTGCCGATCATGACTAATTCCGAGTCAGTGCTGCAATTCGGAAATAACGCATACGCCAAACCGGCGACGGCGCTCAACATTCTGCGCGAAACGGTACTGGGCCGGCCGCTCTTCGATTTCGCTTTCAAGCAGTATGCGCAACGCTGGAAATTCAAGCGACCTGCTCCTGCGGATTTGTTCCGCACGATGGAGGACGCGTCGGGTGTGGACCTGGACTGGTTCTGGCGCGGCTGGTTCTACACGACGGACCATGTGGACATTTCAATCGAGCGCGTGCGGTTGTTTACGCTTGGTACTATGAATCCCACAGTGGAGAAGTCCGCCCGAGTGAAGGAGCGCGCCGAGCAGCCACAGACGCTGTCGCAACAGCGGAATAAGCCGCTGCCAAAACGCGTGGACGAGTTCCCTTCTCTGCGCGACTTCTACAACACCTACGACGACCTGGTCGTGACCGCGCAGGACCGCGATGCTTATGAGAAGTTTCTGGCGGGACTGACGCCGCGTGAGCGCGAGTTGCTTCAGGCGGGGATGAACTTCTACGTGGTGGACCTTAAGAACATCGGCGGTCTGGTGATGCCCGTGATCTTCGAAATCGAATACGCTGATGGAACGCGAGAAGAGATTCGCATCCCGGCGGAGATCTGGCGCTACAACAACAACGAAGTCTCTAAGCTCATAATGACACCGAAAGAGATTCGCTCTATCACGCTCGATCCGCACCTTGAGACGGCGGACGTGGATCTTTCGAACAACTCCTTCCCGCGGCGACCAGTCAAGACGCGCTTTCAACTTTTCCGGGAGCAACAGGCCGCACCCAACCCGATGCAACAACTTGAGCGCAAGGAGAAGCCGGCCACGCCATGAAGAATCGAGGTTTGTTTCTCAGTTTTCTTTCGGTAGTGGCCGCGCTGTCCTTGCCCGTTGGGCAAGCCGCTTACGCCCACAAATTTCACGTGAGCTTTGCCGAAGTCGATTACAACCGCGAGGAGCAGTCGCTCCAGATTTCCCTACGGACTTTTCCCGACGACGTCGAAAACATCTTAAGCAGGCGTGCGGGACGGCGGATTAGTCTCGATCGCAGGAAAGAGGTCGAGCCGCTGCTCTTCGCCTATTTGCAGGAGACCTTCCGACTAGAAAACGCCGAAGCCGGTTCCGTGAAACTTTCGTGGGTCGGCATGGAATCGAAGGTAGATTCCGTGTGGATTTACTTTGAAGCGAAACTGGGCATAGTCAAAGGCTTGATACTGCGTGATCGATTTCTTCAGGATCTCTTCAGGGACCAGGTGAATAAAGTCAGCATCACGGGCGCTGGCAAAAAAGCCTCGATGACATTCTCGCCGGGTGACGACTTCAAGCCGATTCCGGTCGTTTTCTAGCATTACGTAGGCAAGCGAAACGACGTGGGAGGCGACCCGAATCGCTTGGGAGGAATTGCCAGAGGATCGCAGAACGAGAACTAATTTTGGCCCTGGGCCATGCAAAGTCGTGGACGCTTCCGGCGGAGTATTTAAAGGAGCTGCAGAAGGCTTGGGTTACCCAAATCTGCCGGCAACAATTCCAGACTAAATAGCGGTGAATGAAGCGTGATTAACCGGCCAACTGGCGTCACCCCTGGTTCGATGTTCGATGCCGGCAAAACAATCTCTGTCCGGAGTCTTGTTCGATAGTAAGTCTTGCGGGGACCCGCAAACAGGCTTGCCAGTTATGACTACCCAACTTTGGAGGACTTATCAGTGAAACGAATCCTTTTGATTATCACCGCAATAACTCTGGCTTTCGTCGGCCACGCCCTGGCCAAAACCGTGCCGGAGCGTAAGGTCGCATTCCAGCGCTACGAGAGCTATTTCGAGAGGAATGATTCCGGTTTGACCGGCGACACCTCTTATCTTGTCTTCACCAGCCAGGCGCAATTCGACAAGATATTCCACCCGGCCGCAACAGGGGGACAGAACAATTTCCTCGCTGAAAACGCTTTCAAAAACAAAGTGGTCGTCGCCACAATCGCGCGTGGAAATTTTATACGCACGTATGACTCACCATCAGTGAGCTCGAAAAATGGAAAACTTTACGTCTGGTATAAGATCAGCGACCGTCAACAGGAGAGCGCGACATACGCTTCACCGCTGATTCTAGCAGTGGACAAGGCCCGGTACTCCCAGGTCATCTTTATGCAGGACGGTAAAAGAGTAGGGTCAGCATCAATTCACAGCCGCAGATAGCGTCAGATCATCGATCGCTAATGGCATGAGCAAGGCTATGCGAATGATCGAAGGCCCAGCCAGCTCAGCGTCAACGAATGATGGTTAATCGGGTATGATCGCGAATGAGACTTCCTTCTCTGTGAGATTGCCGGTTACTGTATCTTTGGTCTCAATCTTTGCTTTATATCTGCCGAGTGGAAGCCGATCAAGAGCTATGTACTTCAGAAAGGTCAGATGCGGTGTCGGCTCCTTTAGGACCTCCGTCAAATCGTAAGTTATCGGCTTGGCAGCCACCCTGCTCTCTTTCATCAGTGTGACGGTGACTCTGACGCGCGGCTTATTTGTTTCGGCGCTCACCGCCGCGTCATAAACCTCAAAGAAGATTATTAAGTTGTCTTTGTTGTGAAATTCGCGGCTGGGCGCCGGACGAATTCGCACACCTCCCTGGATGAGTACATCGGTTGACGTTCCCCGCCCAAGCTGTAAAGGAGCAGCCTCCACGTGACGACTCAGCACTATTCCACTCGTCGAGAAATCGCCGGCGCCAGGAAGATCAATTCTCGCTCTCCTGGCGGAGGTCTTCCCTGACAGCTTGTCTCTCAAGACCAGTTCTATGAGGTAAGCGCCTGGGGCCAGTTCAACATCCTGTCGGAAAAAGATTTTGTTGTTTTGAATCGCTCGAAACTGTTCGGCCGAAAGAGCGACATTGAAAATCCCGCCCAGCCGCGAGAGGACCTTATCCTGTTTCCCTCGTACGACTCCGAGCACCTCGAGTTGCATCAGCTGTTTATCGTTCTTGCGTTCGAATTTAACCGCGTCCGGCGGCAACTCGATTGAGAGCGGGATCAGATAATGTCCCTCTTGAAATCTAAATGCAGGAAACTCAACGAACGATCGCAGGCCGTCGTCCGCTTTCTCCGCCGTAATAGTCGTCAAGAGTCTCTTGTCCTCCGGCGAGAGTGATATCACCTCGTCGTGAGGCAGAGCGTAATAGCCGGCCCGTGAGATCACTTTCATGTCCGCGCGGCTGACTTCGATCCGTAATTTCCGGAAGCCACCGTCAAAGTTGGGATCCGAGCTTTGATAAGCCAGTGTGTATCGAGAGCGAATCTCGCGGTCTATTCGGTTCAATGCTTTCCCGATGTCGTTTGTGTTCTTGATGAACTGGCCACCGGTGTCTCCAGCAATACGGTATAGAATGTCATAGCCTCTATCCGGACCTTCCTGCCGAGCGTAATCGAATACCGTCTCGCCGCCGACCGCCTGGATTCGCTGTTCCTGATTGGTTGCGGCTGAAATAGCGGCGAGTGGCGATCGCGGGGCGGGTCCTCCGGACTGAGAAGCTCCGGCTTTCAGACCAGCCGAGTCAATCACCGAGATAGAGACGTTCGCCCGCGTTGCTATGTCAATCGTGCTCTGGACCTGCCAATCCAGGGTCTGAGGCGTAATGAACCCTTGTGAAAACATCACCAGGGTTTTCTTGCCGGGTATGCCGCGCAATGCCTCACAAATAGCGGCCAGCGCAGCCAGAATTGGGCGTGACTGCTGCACGTTGAGTGCCGATCGCAGTTTTATGAATTGCTGAAGTACACGCGCGGCGATCATGGCCTGGGCCGCCGTCGAGCCGCCGGCCGCGGTCGTAATCGAGCCTGGGAGCGCTCCGCCTGAGCTTTGAATTATCCCCTCCTGGGTGGCTATGTTTCCCGCGTTATCAAGCTGCTCCAGGTTCTTGTTTGACGCGGAGCCTGAATAAGCATTCTCAACCGCGGCGATAAGTTTCTCTTTGTCTTGCGTGAAGGGTTGTAATATTCGCAAGCCGCTGGTGATGGAAAACAGCGCTACCGTGTCCGAGTCGGCAATCTGTTCTCGTATGTATTTGATGGTCCCTTCACTCACCTGCTTTAGATTCGTCAGGGCGGTGGTCTGGACATCCAGCACTAACGAAATAATGTTTCGCGGTTGTCCGTTTGCGGCGCTCGTTCTCGATTCGAGCGTGCTGGACGTTGTAGTGTTGTCCGGATCGGAGAGCGGTGGTTCAAAGAACGTGACCTCCTGTTTGACTCCGTTCTCGAATACGGTGAAGTCTCCGGTCTTAAGATCAGTTACATAATTCCCCTTCTTGTCTTTCACCATGACATCGATGTTCACCAGATTGGATTTCACTCTCAGGACTTCGACGTCATCCTGAGCGGGCGGTTTTGGCGGCTCCTGAGGTTGCTGGGCCTGAAGGTGCGAGGCACAAAGACAGGCCACGACAACAACCAGGCGAATGAATAGAGTTGCCGGCGCTGGGAAACGGACTGAATGCTTAAACACTATGTCGACCTCTTGAGATCGGGATGGTCCTCGCTTTGGAAGACAACCTCACTGAAAGAATTGCCACTTACCTGCGACCTATGCCTCTGGGTCGTAAGATTCCGGCTACCTCACCATTGTTTTGAAAGATTACTCTTGAACAAAAACGCAGGATAAATGAAAATAGCGGACACCAAGCTCCTTCTTTTAGACTCTTCTGTAAGGACAAGTAAACGCCATGAAAAGAATAGCTCTTGCACTGGCAAGTATCCTCTTCATTCAGAGCTTTTGTCTACAACTACAACAAACTTTTTCGGCGACGATCCACGACGAAAAAGGCTCGGTTGGATCAGACATAGGCGACAGCGATCTCTTCTTCCAGAAGGCGCTGCGCGTCAGGCCGACAACCGATTATGCGCGCCGCACCGAAGCGCTGCTTAAACGGATGACATTGGAAGAAAAGGTCGGCCAGATGACCCAGTTGCAGATCGGTATGGTCACCACCGGCAAAGACCAGAAGATACAGATCGATCCAGCCAAGCTGGAAAAAGCTATTGGTCAGTATGGCGTCGGTTCGATTCTGAACGTGCAGGATCAGGCGCTGGATATTGAGAAGTGGCACGAGGTGATCGGACGGATCCAGGAAGCCGGCAGGCGCACTCGTCTGACGATCCCTGTGCTCTACGGAATCGATTCGATCCACGGAGCAAACTACGTCCAGGGTGCGACGCTGTTCCCGCAGGAGATAGGGATGGCCGCGACCTGGAATCCGGCCTTGATGCAACGCGCTGCCGAGATCAGCGCGGCTGAAACCCGTGCTGCCGGGATCCCCTGGTCGTTTTCCCCTGTGCTTGATATTGGGCGTCAACCGTTGTGGCCACGCTTCTGGGAGACATTTGGTGAAGACCCTTATCTGGCGAAGGTAATGGGCGTCGCCTTTGTCCGCGGCATGGAAGGCGAAGATGTTTCCTCATCCAATCATGTTGCCGCCTGCTTGAAACATTACATGGGCTACAGTCTTCCGCTTAACGGTAGAGATCGCACCACTGCGCTGATTCCTGAAAACTATCTGCGTGAGTATGTCCTGCCGCCATTCGAGGCCGCTGTAAAAGCTCGCGCGCACACCGTGATGGTCAATTCGGCGGAGATAAACGGCGTCCCGGGTCACGTCAACCGCCACATATTGACGGATATTTTACGCGGCGAGTTGGGCTTTGAGGGAGTTGTCGTCTCCGATTGGGAAGACATCAAGAAACTGGTCACTCAGTGGCGGGTCGCAGCGGACGAAAAAGAAGCGACGCGTATGTCCGTGATGGCGGGCATCGATATGAGCATGGTGCCAAGCGATTACAGTTTCGCGGACCTGCTGGTGCAGTTGGTGAAAGAGGGCAAAGTGCCCATGTCACGCATCGACCAGGCGGTGCGCAGAATCCTGCTCTTGAAGTTCGAGTTGGGACTCTTCGACAATCCCATGCCGAACCCGTCGCTCCGATCGAGTTTCGGAACGAACGCCTCCCGCGACGTGAGCCTGCAGGCAGCTCGCGAATCGATAACGCTGCTAAAGAATACCGACAACATATTGCCACTCTCAAAGAACCGTAAAGTACTCGTCACCGGGCCAACCGCACACTCGCTCATCTCACTCAATAACGGATGGACTTACGTCTGGCAAGGCTCGGAAGAATCGCTTTATCCAAAGGACCGCCCAACCATCCTGCAGGCGATCGAGGCAAAACTTGGTAAGAACGCGATGTACGTTCCCGGAACCAGGATCCGACGAGCGACCGAGGGCCAGGCCAGTAGCACGCCGACAGATATCGATGAGGAGGTTGACATCTCCGCCGCCGTTCGTGCCGCTCGCGAAGCAGATGTGGTTGTTCTCTGTCTGGGTGAAGGCTCTTACACAGAGACGCCTGGAAATATCACGGACCTGAATTTGGGTGAGGTGCAACTGCGATTGGCGGAGGCTATCCAGGCAACCGGTAAGCCGGTGGTCCTGGTTCTGGTAGAAGGCCGACCGCGCATCATCAATCGCATTGCGAACGGTGCACGTGCCATTGTCATAGCGTACAACCCTGGGAACGAAGGCGGGACGGCCATAGCAGACGTTCTATTCGGCGATTACAACCCTTCGGGGCGACTTCCGTTCACCTACCCGCGCACGCCCAATGGGCTGGTGACGTACGACCACAAAATATTTGAGACCGAAGCCACCGACTACGGCAACATGGCCTTCAATCCGCAGTTCGAATTCGGCCATGGTCTGAGCTACACCACATTTACTTATAGCGATCTGCGACTCGGTGGCAAAGACATGCCGGCAAACGGCACGATGTCCGTCAACGTCACCGTCACCAACAGTGGCCAGCGCGCGGGAAAGGAAACGGTAATTTTATACCTGCGCGACCTGGTGGCCTCGCTCAGCCCTCCCGGCAAACGTGTTAAGCGTTTCGCCAAGATTTACCTCGAGCCGGGGCAGAGCAAAACGCTCACATTCACTCTGAGGCTTGAAGATCTCTCGTTCATCGGAAGCGACGACAAACCAATCGTCGAGCCTGGCGACTTCGACGTGATGGTGGGTAATCTCACCGGCAGGTTCACTTTGAAGGACGCTGGTCAGACAGGGAAACGCACCAGAAGCTAGACGCTCAATCCGTGTCCGACAAGCGTCAGCTTGTCGTGGCTCCGCGACAAACCGACGGTTTGTCGGACACACCATCTCGCTTCTATTTCTTCGCCGACGAGAGTATAAGGAGAGGACAGCGAGTGAAGCATCTTAGAAGAAGACAGCAATGAAAGCTCTCCAGTCTCTTCGATATCCGGTTTGCCGCGCAGCTATTCTGATTGCGCTGCTGATCCTTACGGCACGCGCAACGCTGGCCCAACAGCCTCCGCCACAACTTGGGCCGCCGCCGGGCGCTACCCCGAAGGAGCGGAGTCAGGACCAGCAGTCGCGTGAGTGGAGACTCCGAAACGTGGAGCGGGATGCCGCGCAGGCCCAGGTGAATCAACAGCGTCTGAAGGCGGCCATCGATGTTGTTAAGGACGATTTTAAGCGCATTCAGATCGTTCGTAACGAGCTGATTAGTGATCTCACGTCTAACAAGCCTCTGAACCACAAGTTGATTGCGGAGCGGACGGGAGAGATAAACAAGCGCGCCCATCGCCTCAAGACTTTTCTGATGCCGCCCGTTCCCGAAAAGCAGGAGAAGGAGGGCGAGAAGGAAAAGGAGAGCACGATCGAGCTCAAGCCTGACGAGATCAAAGGCGCACTCATCAAGCTCTGCAATACAATCTACAACTTCACCGAGAACCCTATTCTCAAAACGCCAAACGTAGTTGATGTCGAGCAATCCGCCAGGGCCGGGCAGGATCTTTTGACTGTTATAGAACTCAGCGGCAACATCAAGGCGAGCGCCGAAAAGCTGAGCAAGGAATAGTCTGGTTTGGCGTACATGTTAGTTGTTCCTCTGCCACCTCCGCGTCGCCTGCGGTGTATCTTCAGAAAGCAAATCGCAAGCCGCCATAAGTCATCTCGGTACTGCTTCGCCAGGTTTGACTATACGAATCCAGTGGTCCGTGAATTTGAAATGCATCTCAGGCACTTCTACTCTCGGCATGTGACATTCGACACAACGTTCTCTGGCGATAGGGCAAGCCGGGGCCGAGCGCGTCTCAGTCGTGGCTTGTTTATCCGAGACGTGGCAGGCAAGACATTTTGAGTCGTAGAAAGACACCTCGTGCTTCAGCTTGTCGTGAGGATCATGACAGGCGGTGCACTTCACGCGTGGGTCATTCTGCAAATGTCCCCGGCTGCTAAAAATTCGATATGGCTGGAAGCGTAGATTATTAATGCCTCCGCGGTCCGGCATTAACATGGCTTGCTCGAAGCTCATATGACAGGCCCCGCAAAACTCCTGCGTCAGATCGAGCGAGTCCAGATTCCGCGGATCGAAGATTTGCAGATCATTACGCTGCTTCGCCTTAACTGCCGCCAGATGTCTCTCACCTGGCCCATGACACGCTTCGCAACCCACGCCCGGAGACAGTTGATCAAGCCTTAACTGACCTCCGCGGAGCGCTCCCGTCGAGTGGCAATTAAAACATCCATCCGCACCTTGTGCAGAGATACGCCTTCCCAAGGCAGCCTCCAATGAGGTGGGAACTGAGCGCGGATGCAAGATCGTGATATTGAGACTCTGAAGCTCTTGAAAATAACTCACGCGACTTTCATAAAGCGAGTCTCCGCGTTGGAAGACATAGGTCTGCCCGGCCACGCCTTGTCCGAAGCAGTATAGGATCGGCGTTGAGATTGAGTTCGTTCCGTCGCTGACCGTATAAGTGGCCCGCGCGGCCTGCCGATCGATCCGATACAAGTAGGGCCCTTCCCTGAAGGTCATTTGAGGTCGCCTGGCAAGAAGCTCACAATCCGAACTTGCTTTCAAGGCATTGGCCATCGGGGTGGCGAAGAAGTTTGCCGCCTCCGATGCATGGCACTTCGCACATACCGCGTTACCGACATAGCGGACATTCGCCAGCTCGCGTGTCGGCCGCCATCTCGATAATCGAGCATCGGCTTGCGCCTGCCCTTGACCGCGCAGCAAGCGTGGGGCACTCAAATAGGCGAAGAGGCAGAGCAATACGGCCGTTGTGACTAGGTTTCTTTCTACTCTATATGCCACTGACTTGCCCCAGGCCTTTACTTAGCTCTCGATTACTTCTTTAAGATGCCTTCGCCTTCGACGACTTTTATATAGGTATTAATCGGCAGATTCGTCAACTTATCTAACTTTCCACTGGGCCAGCGAATCTCTACCTGATCAATTTTCGACGCTGTTCCCAGGCCAAGTACCTCGCGTGGATCGTGCGAAGAGAGATAACTTCCGCCGCCGGTCTTTAGACGAGTGCGTTTAACTCCGCCTGCTTGCCAGGTGATGATCGCACCGACCGCGGCCGGGTTGCTTTTGGTGGCGATAAGCTGTAGGCCGAGCCAGTTGTTGTGAACTCCCACTGTGTTTCGCAAGAGTATGGGAGCGTCGCCATTGTTTGCGATGAGAACGTCGATGTGGCCGTCATTATCAAAGTCGCCGGCCGCCATCCCGCGTCCGGTGAGCTGCCTACTGAAGACGGAACCTGATTGGGCGCTGACGTTTTTGTAACTGCGTCCCGTATTCTCAAACAATAGCGGGGGCTCTTTATACTTAACGGTCGGCATGCGCTTCTCGATCATATCGTCAGGATGCCCGTTGACGAGAAATAGGTCTGCATCGCCATCGTTATCGTAGTCAAAGAATTTAAGACCCCAGCCGCTCAACAAATGCGTCGCGGGAGCGATCTCTCCCGGCTCGTCGGTAAAGGTCAGGTCCTTCTGGTTGTGATAGAGGCTGAAGAATTCTTTGTCGATGTTAGCGACGAACAGGTCCTGCCAACCATCGCCATCATAATCAAAAGCATCGACGCCCATTCCGGAGCGAGGTTTCCCGTTTTCGTTGTAGGCCACGCCCGCAGGCAGTCCCATCTCTTCAAATTTTCCTCCGCCTTGATTGACGAAGAGAAAGTTAGGCATGGTGTCGTTGGCGACGAACAAGTCCATCAGCCCGTCGTTGTTTACATCCGTGGCAACAGCGCCAAAGGATTTTCCGGGCGAACTCGCAATTCCGGATTCTTGACTTACGTCGGCGAATGTACCGTTACCCTTGTTGCGGAAAAGAAAGCTCTGCCTGGGCTTGAAAAGCCGCGGGACGCAATAATAACTACTACTCCGGATCTCGTCGGTGCAGAGAATCTTTTGCGACTTATCGTAAAAAACAAAGCCTGAAACAAAGAGATCTAATTTTCCGTCGTTATCATAGTCGAACCAGACGGCGCAGGTTGACCATCCGGACGCTGCCACGCCAGCTTTGTCCGTGACATCCGTGAACGTCCCGTTGCCATTGTTGCGGTAAAGAATATTGCCGCCGTAATTCGTGACGTATATATCCTGCCAGCCATCGCCGTCATAATCGCCGGCAGCTACTCCCATGCCAAACTTCCCTCCCGCTACCGCGGCCTTATCCGTGACGTCGGTAAATGTGCCGTCATGATTATTATGATAGAGAGCGTTCTCGAGCGGAGCAGGTGGAATATAAAAATCCGAGGCGCCGCTGTTGACGAGGTAGATGTCCATCCAGCCGTCATTGTCGTAATCGAGATATGCGCATCCCGCGCCTACCGTTTCAGGCAAATAACGTTCGGCGGAGTGTGCGTTGTTGTGTACCCAAGTGATGCCGCTGGCCCTGGGACTGACCTCCGTAAAGATTGCGTTGACTTTACTCGGGCCGGATGGTGTATCGCTCTGCGGCCTCACCGGAAGATTAAGAATCGCGAAGAGAACCAGCAGCGCGGAGAATCTTGTTTTCACAATGCTTCCTGGTTGATGCGAGATCGGTAGTAAGTTTTCTGGGGGACGAAGAAGCGAGTGTGTACTCCCAGCACTTCGCGTAAATGATCCTATTTGGGACCTGAGTTCTGTGGCGCAAGTATCTCGTTCTTGTTGTCAGTTTGGCCCTCGGCGCTCCTCAATTTCTCAACCAGGCGCATCTCATCCTGCGCCCGTTGCTGGTCTTTGAGCCGGGCGAAAAGCAAGGCCAAATTATAATGTGCTTTAGAATCGTCAGGCCTCAATTTCACTGCGGTCTGCAGTGCCGTCTGCGCCCGCGGAAAGTCTTTCAACTTTAGATAGGTTGAACCCAGCGCGATGTACGCCTGGGCGAAGGCGGGTTCCAGCCGAACGGCTTTTTCAAATAATTCTTCGGCGCGCTCGTAGTCAGCCTGTTCCTGCGCGATCAGCCCAAGGTAGTAAAAGATTTCGGGCGTTTGCGCCTCTTTTTGAGCGCTCTTCTCGAGCCATTCGCGGGCCTCAGCGATCTTCTTCAGCTTGAGAAGGACATAACCGAGATACATCTGGCCTTGAGAACTGTCGGGTTGCCGCTTGATGAATTCGCGGAAGGCCAGCTCGGACTCCTGCAAATCGGCTTTCTGAAGCCACGCGAGGCCGTAGGAGTAGTAGTATCGTGACTCGGAGGGCTTGAGTTCGATGGCTCGCTTAAGAGCAGCCAGCGCCTCATTCACCATTCCCGAGTTGAGCGCCATGCGGGCAAAACTGTATAGAAGGTCGGGTGAGTCCTTAATCGAGTCCTTCGCCCGGGCGAGATAGAGGGCGGCGTTTTTGGAATCTCCCTTTCGCTGCGCGAGCTGGGCCAGACCGAGAAGCGCGCTGGCGTTGGTGCTTTGCTGGTTGAGGGCCTGGAGATAGTTCTCCTCGGCTCTGGACACGTCTCCCCGCTTGGAGTACGCGTCCCCCAGAACGACAATCAAAGGAACAGGCAGGGGCTGCGGTCGCTTTTGCTCTTCGATGAGCGCGATACATTCATCGATGCGGTCCTGAGACAAGAGCAGGTGTGCCAGTTTGTAGCTGACATCCGGATTACTGGGATCGAGACGAAGCACTTCTCTCAATTCCGAGATTGTCTTATCAGGCGCGCCCTTGATCAGGTAGAGATACGCCAGGTTCATGTGGGCGCCGAGAAACTCTTTATCAAGGGCAACTGCGCGAGAGAAAAGTGCCTCGGCATCGTCCAGCCTCTGCTGTTTGGCCCTGATTGTGCCGAGCAGATTAAGCGCAAGGGAATTGTTCGGCGTCGTCGTCAGTATGAGGTTCAGTTGTCGCTCAGCATCATCGATTCGATTTTCACTGATAAGTGCGGCAATACGTTCGAGCTGTTTTGAAGAGTCAGAAGCCTGAGCACGCGCGCATGGCGGCGACATTAAGAAGCAGAAGAGAGCGATGGCAATCAGAGCTTTAATGAGTGGACGATTCATGGGTTCAGTTCGCTATCGCCTCGGTCCTGGCTCGTGCTCAAGAAGTCATTTGGTGGGCCGCCGGAGCTCTCGTTGATTGACGATGCCCTGTCCTTCTTTTACCGTCAATAGCTTATTGACGGTAGCGTTGGTAATCTTATCGATCCCGCCGCTGGGCCAACGAATTTCTATGAGGTCAATTTTAGTTCGTCTCTCCAATCCGAAATGCAGTCTCAGATCGTTTTGAGAAATATAGCTCCCACCGCTTCGCACCTCATCGACCTGACTTAGATCGCTACTCACAACTCGCACCCGCGCTCCAATGCCGTCTCGGTTGCTTTTCACGCCAATCGTTTTGATAACTATCGAATTATTCGCATTACCTCCATCGTTACGCAACAGTTGCGGAGGGCCATCCAGATCATTGATCACCAGGTCGACATCACCGTCGTTGTCCAGATCTCCGAACGCAACTCCGCGACTGGCTCGTTGTTCCATCAGGGCAGTGCCCGATTGCGCGGCCGTCTCGGTGAAAGTTCCGTCACGATTGTTTCTGTGCAGCAACTTGCGCTGGCGGTAGCGCTCTAGTTGCGGGTAGACGTGTCCGTTGGCGACGAACAGGTCAAGCCATCCGTCGTTGTCATAATCAAAGAATTTCGTTCCCCAGCCGACGTAAACCAGGCTGACGGCGGCGACCTTTGCAGCGTAGGAAATGTCCGCAAACGAGATGGGCCCTGCCCCTCGATAGAGCGTGTTGTATTCGTCGTCAAAGTTGGTCACGAAAATATCGAACTTGCCGTCATGGTCATAGTCGCCGACGGTTACGCCCATGCTCCCCTGTTCACTGCCATTCTCGTTTACCGCAGAGCCCGAGAGGAACCCCACGTCTTTAAAAGTTCCATCCCCATTATTCTTGTAGAGAAAATTCGGAGTCGAGTCGTTGGCCACGTAAATGTCCACATAACCATCCCCATCAAAGTCGCTGCATATCACACCCATCCCGTAATAGCCCTGAGGGTCCGAGACGCCCGCCTTTTTGGACACGTCGGTGAATGTCCCATCGCCGTTATTGTGGTAGAGCGTATCGCCTGCTCCGGGCAAGCCTCGGGGGCCGCATTGCACCGGAACGCCTTTGAACTGACATGACTTGCCTTTGCCGAATTCCGGCAAATGATTGATATCGAAGTCGACATAATTAGCGACGAACAAGTCCAGTTTGCCATCATTGTCATAGTCCACGAATGCTGCTCCGGTCGACCAGTGAGGATCGCCCACCCTCGCCCTCTCAGTCACGTCAGTAAAGGTGCCGTTGCCATTATTCCGGAACAGATAATTCGGGCCGAGACAAGTTACGTAGAGATCATCAAAACCGTCGTTATCGAAATCTCCGACGGCCACGCCCATTCCCCAACCGACATCTCCCACGCCGGCCTTGTCCGTGACATCGGTAAACGAACCGTCTCCATTGTTACGATAAAGCGCGCTTTGGGTTTTTCCGCGCGTCTTGACGAGATCAACTGTTAAGGAGTTGACGAAATAGATGTCGGGATAGCCATCGTTGTTGTAATCAATAAGGGCAAGTCCACCGCTCATCGATTCGACGATATACTTCTTCTCGGGAGATGCTACGTGTTTGAAGTTGATGCCGGCCTTGTCAGTAATGTCCGTGAATTGAATCTCGTTCGGCGGTGAACCGGCGAGTGCGGTGACGCCCAACAAAACGGAAATCAGCGAGAGAGCGGTGAACCGGCCACTTTGGAAAAGCAAAACAAATGCGCCCCTCTCAAGTTTATTGATTGGACCTGCCCTCGCTACGCTCTTTTTCTTTGAGCTGCCTGGACATTTCAAGTTGCTTTTCGCCCTCCGCATCGCGTCCCGCGGCCAGATATGCCCGTCCAAGCTGATAGCGTATATGTGCCTTATCGGGGCTAAGACTGGCCGCGCGTTCGAGGCTCGCAACCGCTGCTGCGGTGTCCCCTTGTTGGAGCAAGGCCTTGCCTAGTTCATAGTGCGCATCGGCAAAATCAGGGCGTGAAACGGTGACTTCTCGCATCAGCTTAATCCCGCGCTGCGATTGCTGACCCGCCAACAGGACGAATGCAAGGTGATATCGGGCCTGAACGTCTTCAGGATTCAACGCCAACTCAGCTTCGAATTCGGAGCCCGCCTCATTAAGTTTCCCCGACTTCAAATAAATCAACCCGGCGTAGTAATGCGCGAGTCGGATCTTATTGTCTATGCTGAGGGCCGCCTTCAATTCCTCCAGGGCTTGCGCATTGTCGTTTTGTTCGTAGTAAGCCTGCGCCAACACGATATGGAGTTGAGGGTTATTACCGCTCAACAGGACCATCTGACGTATGACTCGGTCCGCGGTTTCCTTCTTCCCTTGTTTGAGCAGCGACAACGCGAGCGTGTAATGAACCCCGACGTCGTTGGTTTTATAAGCGACGACCTGTGTCAGCATCTCTGATGCGTTGGCATAGTCGTCAGTCATAAAATAACTCATCCCAAGGAGTTGTTTTGCCGGGATGCTTGCCGGGCTGGCCGCCACCGCCTTCTCAAGGGCCGGAATTGCGGCTTTGTAGGCTTCGGCTTTGTATGCTGCCAAACCCAGATTCAGGTTCACGTCTTCCTGTTGCGGATTCCACTTTGCGGCTTTGGCGAAATGTTCCATCGCAGCGCGAAAGTCTGCGCGCTCGGCACGAAGCAGCCCGATATTGTTGTGAGCGCTCGCGACTATCTTCGAGAAATAGTCTGCAGCATTCTTTATCTCGCTCTCGGCTTTCGCATCCAGCGTTTTCGCTTCTGCGATGATGCCAGGAGCGGTCAATTCGGACAGCTTTCCATTCTGCTGGTTCAAACTGGCCGGGTTGAGATAAGTCTCCGATTTCTGCTTGTCTCTCTCCAGTGATTTGGATTTCAACTGTTCCGATGCCTGCAACTCTTTTTCGCCCGCCTGTGTCTGCCCGACTTTTATCAGCGACTGCCCCAACCTGTAATGCGCGGTGGCAATTTGATAATCGTTGTGGCCGATGGAGGGATTCAGCGTAATTGCCTTTTGCAGCACTTCGATTGCTCGGTCATGCTTCTCTACACCTTGATATGCCTGGCCCAGATGAAAGTAGGGATCGGGGTTCTCAGGCTGAATGCGAGAGGCCTTTTCCAGCATCCGGATGGCAGGCTCCCAATTTCTCTGAATGACATAAATGATACCCAGATAGTAGTTGGCAAAGAACTCATCGGCGTTGGCATTCAATTCGACCTTGAACTCGTCTGCCGCTTCGTTGAGCTTTGCCGCCCCATCCTTCAGCAGATAGGTAAGGCCCAGATAGTAATGAGCACGCGGGAAGTGTGGATCAAGCGCGACAGCTTTCTTAAACTCCTCGATCGCTTCCTGCAGAAAGCCTGTTTCTCGGTAGGCACGACCAATGATGATGTGAAGCTGCGGGCGGCTCCCAAGCTGCCCAAGCATTCGATCATAAATCTCTTTGGCTGGAGGTAACTGCTTCTGCTTGAGGAAGGCCAGGCCGAGCGTATAGGTCACGTCATAGTCATTTGGTGAGATCTGCAGTGCTGCTTCCAGTTCCGAGGCGGCCTTTGTAAATTCGCCTCGCATGAAAAGCGTTTTGCCCAACATGTGATGCGCGCCCACGTTTTGCGGATTGAGCGCAACCACCTTATTCAACAGATCCTGAGCTTTCTCGTACTGGCCGGAATCGAAATAGGCGATCGCCAAATCCACCAGCACCTCTGGTGAAGTGGGCCGATAGCCGGCTGCCGCCTCCAGTACCTCCGCAGCTTCCCTGTACTTCTTCTGCGCCGAATAGACTTTGCCCAGCCTCGAATATCCTTCCGCCAGAATGACCGTGTATTCAGTCTCCGCAGCGGCAAGGTTGCCGGCCCGCCTGTAGCTTTCGGCC
Source organism: Acidobacteriota bacterium (assembly GCA_032160165.1). Lineage (GTDB taxonomy): Bacteria > Acidobacteriota > Blastocatellia > Pyrinomonadales > Pyrinomonadaceae > QHXM01. Next base: position 36,200 of record JAVHWA010000108.1, on the reverse strand, counting down.
GCTTCGTAATGTTGTCGAATCGTCTCTTGAGAAGTTTGAAAGACTAGTAGCAGAGACAGCAGTGGGAGAAAAGTCGCGCGGAATGACATCGTCAGGTATACGGCTTTGTCGGTTGTGAAAAATAAAGACGGAGGGCTGAAAGATTAACTTGGCCCTCCGTCTCGTTGATCAGCCTGACTTGGCAGTATATCAGAACCCGAACTTGAGACCGAACTGTATCTCACGATGGCTTTGAGTGGCGTTGAGCGTCCCAAATGCCCCGTTTTGACTTTTGCCAAAGTTCGTTTGGGTTTGATTGCCCTGCAGGTTTAGGGCGGTGTTGAACCCAACAAAGTTCGGATGGTTGAAGAGGTTGAATGCCTCGGCTCGGAACTGGATGCTGTAACGTTCGTGGAATCTCCAGTTCTTGCTTAGAGAGGCATCAAGATTGGTGATCGGAGTACCGCGCACCTGACCGCGACGCAAGTTGCCGAGCTGACCGATACCGGGTAACGCGAAAGCGGCTGGATTGAGATGAACCGTTGAGTCACTGGTACTTAGGTAAATGGGAACGCCCGAAATCAGATCTGGGCGCTGACCAACACCTCCGCCTGTGCCCAACGTATTAACGCCAGTGGTTATTTCCAGGGGCGTCGAGCCGAAGAAGGAGAAGATTCCGTTCACTTGCCAACCGCCAAGAATATTCTCCGCCGTTTCACCCCAGCGCTTGAACGATGGCAACTCGTATACTGCGTTAGCCACGAACGTGTGCCTACGGTCGAGATCAGCGTCTCCTTTATCCAGACTGTAGTTGAACGGATCGCTCGTGGTATTCGTGAACGCCGTTAGGGCCACGTCCGAAATTGTATGTGACCAGGTGTAAGAAGCCTGGAACGCCAGACGCTGCGAAAATCGACGATTGACCCAAACCTGGAACGCCTTGTAATTGGAGTTGCCCGTAGACTCACTCATAGAAATAGGAGGTGAGTTGGGACCCAACCTACGATTAGCGTTGACTAGGGCATCGGTGGCTAGACCATTACGAACTGCCGTCGCGATGGCAATTCGAGCAGGCCCGGGCGCCACATCATTGAATGGTAGATTGCGGCGCCAAATATGGTGCGCACTGTTGCCGATGTAAGAGGCCTCTAACACCGTATCCTTCAGGATCTCGCGAGAGATGGTCAGGTTCCACTGATAACTATCGGGCGGACGGAAATCCTCACTGATAGCATTGAATCCTGCACTGGGGTTTACTCCTGCGACTGAAGTCCTGGTTCCCGGCTGAATGGTATCCAGGCTACGACACTCCGGACAATCAATCAGCCTCGTCGTCTCGCCCGCTCCGCCCCATCCATTATCCACCGTTGTTGTCCAGGGAGGATTCGAGGTAAGACGCAACACATCTTCAATCACGTTTGAGCGGCTGATGTAGCGGCCAAAGCCCATGCGCAGCGCGGTCTTACCATCTCCGTTGATGTCCCACGCCAGACCGACGCGCGGCTGGAAGCCCATCTTGTAAGTCTGCACCAGAGAATTGGGAAGTCCGACCGACGCCGCATCGCCTGCCGAAATCAGCGCGGTGCGGTAATCGTTGTTGCGGAAGAGGCGTGGGATAAAGTTTGAGATGCGATTATCGGCAGCGAAGGCCTGCGGATATCTGGAATAACGCAGCCCTAAGTTGAGTGTGACCCTTGAACTAATCTTCCAGGAATCATTCCCATAAAATTCGAAGTCGCGCCAACGGCCATCTGCAATCTCCGAATGGTCCTGCTCTGCATAATTAACTAGTGGCAAATCTCTCACCAGCAGATCGGCTATGCAGTTGCCCGTATGGTTGCCGCACCCCTGGATAGCGATCGGAGAGTTGCCGCCGGCCGCCCCACCACCCGGCTCAGATTTCTTGTTACGACTGTAAAGAATACCCAGCTTGATATCATGCGATCCGATCACCTTGGTAAAGTCGTCCTTCCAGATGACCAGGTCTTCGTGATTTTGCCAGGGAGCCTGATGCCAAAGATCGTTGTAACCGCCGGGCCCCCAGAACAGGCTCGGGACCGCACCCTCGTTACCTGGAAAGACGGTTGGGAAGGTGGCAGCGATTTGGTCGTAGATCGCCTGACTCCCCGCGCTCGTATTGATGATGATGTCATTACCCGCGCGGGAGAATTGAAACTCATTCACTGCCGTTGAGCTGATAGTGTTTGTCAGCTTGACGGCGAAACTCTTGCTTGGCTGGTCCCAATCTGACGACAGCGTCGGGAATGGGGTATCGCCCCAGAAGTTTCCGGAAGCCACTCCGTGAACCCAACGCTCGTTAATGTAACGCACCATCACATTCATCTTGTCTGTGATGTTCGCATCACCGCGAATGAGGTCCTGTCGGGTGTTTACCGGCTGTAATGGTGCAGCGGCCCAGTTTTGTCCAGCGATCCCCGCATTAGGATCGGGGTAAATTTTGAGTATGGCGAGTCCTGCCGGGCTGAGTTGGGCTACCGGAATTTTGTTACCAGGGAAGCATCCTGGGTCTGTGGGGGTTGGGCCCGGAGTCGTGCACGTAAAGCCGGGACGATGCGGTAGCGGCCCGGTTAGTTGGGCCAGTGAAGGAGCGCTGAAATCTCCGCTCCTCTCCGCCGGTGTGGGGACCCTGCCCGTTAACACCTGCCCGCGCCGTTCCCGTCTCCACTCTTCCGACCACCAGAAGAAAATCTTGTTCTTCCAAACGGGGCCGCTGAAGTTGCCGCCGTAGTTGTTATAATCCAGTTTGCCTTTCTTCTGGCCAGCGCGATTGAGAAAGAAGTCGTTGGCGTTAAGCGAGTCCTTGCGCAGGAATTCAAAGACGGTGCCGTGAAAGTCATTGCCTCCGCCTTTGGTAACGAGATTGATGACGGCGCCTTGCGCCTGACCAAACTCCGCGCTGAAGCTGTTGCGCTCCACCCGAAACTCCTGGATAGAATCGATTGACGGAAAGACCAACAGGGTCCGGTTCGAGCCGACGTCCATATTGTTGACGCCGTCAACCGTCCACAAATTCTGGTTCGAGCCGTTGCCGTTGACCGACATATCAACGCCGGAATCGAGTCCCGTGCCGCCCGTTTTGAAAGCGCCGCCTGCGCCCGATTGTGTGACGGGCGAAACGCCGGGCACCATCAGAGCCAGCTGCGCGTAGTTGCGCCCGTTCAAAGGCAACTCGGTCACCTGTTTCTGTCCGATCAGGCTGCTGACCTCGCCGCTTCGCGTTTCTACTGGTGTCACATCGCTGGTGACAGTGACGGTTTCGCTGACATTTCCCACTTGCAGTGCGAGGTCAACCACGACCTTTTCGTTGATGTGCACTTCGACCCCGTTACTGACAGAGGTCTTGAAACCTTGAGGTGCGACGGTCACGCTGTAACGGCCAACGGGAAGACTCGGCACCGAGTAGATCCCATCGCCATTGGTGGTCACGGCGCGAGAGGCGCCGGTCGTCTCTTCTTTGATCGTGACTTCGGCATTAGGAACAGCGGCACCTTGTGGATCGGTCACAGTTCCGCTAATGCTGCCAACCGTGGTCGACTGCGCGAGGGCGGTGACAACAAATAAACTGAGCCCCAACCCGAGCATCAAGGCTTGCGCCCCAAGTTTTCTCATTATTGCTTCTCCTCGCTTTTGTGCTCTTCAAGCGTTTCCAGTAACCGCCAAGAGTCAGCCTGCTTGATTCAGAAACCTAACAACTCGTCAGACGAAAACACCGATGAGCGAACATCCGAGAGTACGACAATTTTGTTTTTCAAAAGAGACAACGGCCTCATGCGACTGTGATCGCGAAGCCGACACTGCGCGAGAGATGCAAACACCGACGCGGCACGCACACTCTAATTTTTTGTTTCTGAGACCTTAAGTTCGAACCCAGGAGCATTCAACGTGCTCTTCGAGCGCTTGATCGTCTGGCTCAGGTCAACTGCACGCTCAAATATCCGGCTTAAATATTGCGAGGGCTATCTTGAAAGTTTTTTAGAACTGAAACCGCTGTTCGGACACTTTGTTGTAAGACCGGGCAAAAGGTTTAATACTAAACCAGCCCCTTGTCAAGAAGAATATTCTGGTCGGAATAAAGAAAAGAAAGTTGTCACTGACAACAAAGTCGCGGGACCACTCAGGCGAGAGAAGCGGAGGCAAACTTGGCTGCCAGAACAAGACTCAAAGCGCCCATTAAGGTGGGCTGCTGGCCGAGTGTCGAGGCCATAACCGGCGCAGGCGGCAGGCCGCGGCAGATGCTTTCTCCAATCGCCCGCTTAGTGTCTTCCGCGATCAGCGGCCAAGCGCGCGCCATCGGACCGCCAACGATTACCGCCTCAGGCGCCAGGCCCTGAATCAAGTTTGCGATTCCAATTCCCAGATAGTGGGCTGTTACTTTAAGCGCGGATTGCGCAGCTTCTTCGCCCACTAACGCGCGATCAACCAGTTCTTCGAATTTGATTGCATGCTGGCTTTTGGCGCCCTGCACCAACTTCGCATAACGCGCGAGGGCCGCGCGTTCGGACGCGAAGGCTTCCCAGCATCCACGGCTGCCATCGGCGCACGCGACCGGCGCGTCTTCGCCGATGGTCATATGCCCGAACTCTCCAGCCGAGCCATTTTCCCCTCGATAGATTTGCCCGTCGAAAACTATTCCTGTTCCGACTCCCTCTTCAATCAGCACCATAATAAAATCCCGCACCTCGCGTATCTCAGGCCGACCGAACCAGAGTTCCGCAAGCGCCGCGGCGTTGGCGTCGTTGTCTGCGCTGACGGCCAATCCGGTTCCGGCCCTGATGTCCTCAGCGATAGCCAGGTTGTGCCATTTGAAGTAGGGAATGAAGTGCGCAGTGCCCGTCTCGGTATCCACCAGCCCGGGCAAACTCACACCGATCCCTTCAATGGTCCCCTTATTTTTGCTGATCAGCAGTCGAGCGCGCCGAATGATCTCCGAGATCGTCTTTGCTGCGTCCGCGTCCGTGTGGAACTCTTCCTGCTCGAGCACGCGGCCCGCCAAATCGCTGGTGGCAATGATGGTCCGGAATGTGCCGAGGTCGACTCCGATCGCTACCGCGTCCGCAGTCCGAAGCGAGAGCAGGATTGGCGGCCGTCCACCGGAGGATTCCCCGTAGACCTCCTCGAGCAATCCCGCTAGCTTTAACTCGTCGACGATGAGAGAGATGGTTGAGCGCTGGAGGGCGGTTTCGTAAGCGATTTCAGCACGCGAGATCGGCCCGCGCTCCCTGACATAGTTGAGCACTATCTGGCGGTTGATATCACGAATCGTATGAGAGCGAGCGACGCTGGCTGTCTTGAGATCAATTCGTCTCATAGGCTTGCTCAACAGCGGAGTAAGTTCTGGACTCGCGCAGCGGGACATGTCGGGCACGCCCCGATGACTACGAATAATCGATTGGTATTAAGTAGTACAGGGCCGACACGCCGTCAATACTTTTCCTCTTTATCGACAACTTAAAATTCCTATGCGGCCATCGATCCCGCTAAATCGCCGCAGCAGAAGCGAACCTTCTCGCGAGCACCAGGCTGAGCGCTCCCATCAAACTTGCCTGGTCCCCTATCGTCGATGCGAGGATGTGCACCGGCTGTAGATTTCGCCTCAGGCTTCTCTCCACCGTTTCACTCAACATGTCGTAAACCAGCGTCCATGCCCGGGTGATGGCCCCGCCTATGACGACGACGTCTGGGCTAAAGCCAATGATAAGGTTAGAAACACCGATCCCCAGGTAGCGTGCCGTTTCGTTGAGCGCTGCGCGCGCGGCCTCATCCTTGGAGAGAGCCAGATCAATCAGTCGCGCGAAATCCACTTCCCCAGCTTGCTTCGCTTGACCTGTCAATTCAACGTAACGCGCTATGGCTGCTCGACCAGATGCAAAAGCTTCCCAGCAGTTGAAGTTTCCGCACGAGCAGGCCACAGGCGCCCGCTCTCCTATTATCATGTGCCCGAATTCTCCTCCAGCGCCTTCTCGTCCCCGGTAAATCTGGCGATCGCAAATGATGCCCGTCCCAACTCCTTCGGCGATGAAGACCATGATGAAGTCACGCGCCTCGCTGACTTCAGGCTGCCCAAACCATAGTTCCGCTAACGCCGCGGCATTCGCATCATTGTCTATCGTTACATTTAATCCGGTGGCCGATGCGATCTGCCGCCCCACATCCAGGTCGCACCAATTGAAGTAGGGGACGTAAAGAATTCTTCCGGTAGAAGGGTCAACAAGGCCGGGTAAACTAACCCCGATTCCATCGATTTTCCCGCTGCTCTGCTTTAAAAGCCTGCAAGTGGCTTCGATGACACGCGCAATCGTTGTATCGAAATCAGCGTCAGTGTCGAACTCTTCACGGTCGAGTACACATCCTGCAAGATTGCTGGTGGCCACCGTCGTTCTCGTCGGAGCAATATCAATCCCCAATGCGGCCGCACCGGATGAATTCAATTTCAGAAGCGTGGGGCAACGCCCGCCTGTCGAGCGTCCGATCCCTATCTCTTCAACCAATTCTTCTGTCAGGAGAGCGTCAACGATCGCGGAGACTGTTGAGCGCTGCATCGCCGTCTGGCGCGCGATCTCGGCGCGTGAAATCGGAGCCTTGTCCCGGACGTAGTTCAGCACTATTCGCTGATTGATGTCTCTGATATGGCTGAGATGGGCGGCGTGTGTTCTTCTTAGATCAATACGTCGCATGAATTAATCATCCTAACGCGGCGGTTGCGTTGACCATGAAGCGCTCCGCTTAGACCTTAACAAGAATTCCCCGGCGGTAAAGAATCGTCATCACGCCGATCCAGAAGAGCACGATGCAGGCGGCGAACATTAGCGAGGCGTTTAAGGGTTCGGCCCACGAGGCGAATACTTTTTCATAGATCAAAGTCTGGAAAGCTATCTTACTCCCATCTGAGCGCGTGAAGGTAATTATCGAGATGATGTTCGCGGTCAGCTCAGCCAGAAAGTATACGGCCAGCGCGTTTGTGCCGAGGACGAGAAAGGGCTTTGCCCACTTTCGATGGCCCTTGAAGTCAACCAACCAATAGCACAACGCCAGGAGCTGAAGCGCCATTCCCGCTGTAAACAATACGTATGAACTGGTCCAGAGTGCTTTGTTGATGGGAAACCAGAAATGCCAGACCCAGCCCACGACTACTCCCGCGAGGCCCGCGACGAACATAGCCGCTATTTTCTCAGTGGGCTCGCGTCGCGAGCGAAGCAGATGTCCGGTAAGCACGCCGCATAGCGTCGTCGCGATAGCGGGAATGGTACTCAACAACCCTTCGGGATCGTAAAGCGGTTTCCAGGTATGCGCGCCGAGAACTTTGCGGTCGACGAAGGCCGCGAGGTTCCCTTGCATCTCCAAATTCCCCGAGCCGAATCCCGGCACTGGAATGAGTTTCATAATTCCCCAGTAGAGCAGCAGCAGCGAGGCAGTAATCAAAGCCTGCGTCCGCCACTTCGTATGCAGGAAGATCATCGAGGCAACCAGATAACAGACTGCGATGCGTTGAAGCACGCCGGGGATTCGCATCGTCGAGAAATCATAGTGAGGAAAACCGACGAGGAAGAGTCCGAGGGCGAAGATAATAACCGCGCGGCGAATGATCTTAATGTAAAGATCACGCTTGCTTCCCCCGCTTCCGACTCGCCGCGTCAGCGCAAGCGTGGTTGAGACGCCGACGATGAACAGGAAGAAAGGAAAAATCAAATCGGTCGGCGTCCAACCGTGCCATGGAGCATGCTCGAAAGGGCTGTAGATCGCGCCCCAATCTCCGGGATTGTTGACAAGTATCATCCCGGCGATGGTTAGCCCGCGAAAGACATCGAGCGACATCAATCGATCAGCCGCAGGCAAGCCCTCTCGCTTTTTGGTCGTTCCGTGCAGGTCTTCGCTCTCCTCTCAACGATTCGGGTTGTGTAAGCAGCGGCGCTATCGATTCATCTGGAGCTGATGCATGGAAAGCTCGTGGGTTCCTATGCCTGGAAGTTTGCGGAACCCGCAACGCGGTTAGCTTCGCTTGCCCGGCGCGAACTTCTCACACGTACTAAGAGTGTCCTATCGTCACTGGTTGAGGCAGTCTTCAACGCGGCCCCTCAACTGCTCAATCAGCCGCCGCGCATTCGCCGCTGTGTCAGCTTCTGCTACCAACCGTATGATCGGCTCTGTATTCGACCCCCGGACGAGAAACCAACCGTCAGGCATTATCACCTTGATGCCGTCGCGCGTGTCCAAAGGGTGTTGAGCATATTCCTCTCGAACGGCTTTCAGGACTCTGCTGATCTTATCTGAGCGGCAATTGAGCTTCTCTTTTATCATGCATGAGCGCGGCAACTCGCTTAGAAGTTCCGTGACGGTACGGCCAGTTTCGGCTAGAAGGTGGAGGATGAGCGCCATTCCAACCAGACTGTCGCGAGCGTAGTTGATTCGTGGATAGATGACGCCGCCGTTGCCTTCGCCACCGATGACCGCGTCGTGCCGCTGCATCTCTTCCGTCACGTTGGCCTCACCGATCCTGGAACGGTAAATGGGACAATTGAAGTCGCGGGCGAGAGCGTCCAGCACATGCGTCGTAGAGAGATTCGCGACAATCGCACCGCGTTCCTTCGCAAGCACGCGCCGAGCCGCCAGGACCAGCGTGTATTCTTCACCGATGGCGATTCCTCGCTCAGAGACTACGGCCAATCTGTCGGCGTCCATGTCCTGCGCGAAACCCACATCTGCTCGATCATCCAATACGGCCTGACACAGCGCGCCCAGATTTTCCCGCACGGGCTCGGCCCCTCTCGGAAAAAGCCCGTCGGGCGTAGTGTTGATGGGAAAACAATCGGCCCCGAGTTCCTGTAGAAGGCGCGGAGCTATAATCGAACCTGCTCCGTTGCAGGAATCTATGGCGACGCGCATCCTGCGCTGGCCTGTCGGCAGCGGTCCGAGCGCATCCATGATTGCCTTGATGTGTAGATCAAGCGCACCGGTCAAAGGCTCCATAGATCGCATCTCAGCGCCGGTCGCTTTCACGTACTCGCCCTGATGATAGATGTCTAGGAGTTGTCGCGCCTGTGCACCCGTCAGGAAGAGGCCAGCCGAGTTGACGAACTTGAGGGCGTTCCATTCGGCAGGATTGTGGCTTGCAGTGATGGCAATGCCTCCGCGCGCTCCGAGCTGTCGCACCAGCAGCTGGACCGTCGGCACTGGGCAGATGTCCAGATCAATCACGCGACATCCGGTTGAAATCAGACCCGCAGCAACTGCCTGGCGAACCATCTCGCCCGAAGTACGCGTGTCGCGCCCGATCACGATGGCGCCTGTGCCGACGTAAGTTCCGAAGGCCTGCGCGAATCTGGTGAGTAGCGTCGGTGTCAGCGAGCCGCCGACTACGCCGCGTACGCCGCTAATGCTGATTTTCAGTGTTGGAATGGCACGCATTATGTTGGTGATAAGTAATGGGTGATAAGTGATAGGAGAAAGCGGTTACCTATCACCTATCACTCATCACCTATCACTCCTTTAGAAGTCGCATGGCGATTCGAGCGCCGGCACTGGCGACCGCACAGTATCGCGAAACTTTATTGAGCTACGACGCATGGCAGCGACCTTCGTCTCGACCTGTTCTGGCGCGAGCGCGACGCCAACTTCGTGAAAGACCCAGTCAATATCTTCATAGTATGAGCGTGCGCCCTGCAGCTTTGTCATTCCATCTTTGATGAACCAGAGATTGAAGTTGATCGACATCAAAGACTCCGGATAAAAGCGGTCGCCGTGATCTGCGAATGTCTTGCCGTCAAGGAAATACCTCACGCTGCCACCCGCAACCTGAACGACCAGCGTGTGCCATCCTGCCTGGCTTCCGCTCACAGTATTGAACGTGTTGTCCTTCTTCCAATTTGGCTCCGGGCTAAATGTCTCCCACGTGGTGCCATAAAGAGTTGGACCGCTGATGCCCCAGCCGCCATTGGGCAGGTATTCGAAATCGAGTTCACTATATTCGAGATCCATAGGAGCTTTTAGAGGACTGATCATATAAAAGCTCTCGACCAGTTGATCGCCGTCCTGGCGTATAAGTGGACTATCGGAAAAGCGCACGCGGGCAGCATACGTTCCTTCCAGGTACTTACGCTGGTGACAGATTTGAGTTTGATTGGTGACGCTTCCCGCGCCCCCTGTCGAGGAAGTCATGCGCAGGATGCGATTCCCCCGCGACCCCGGACCTGCCATGAACGAGACGCCTTCGCGCCACCATGTCGCGCCAGGAATGCCCGGCCAACCGGCAACCGTGCGAATAATCCAGCCATGCTTTGTCATGGCCTGATGGTCGACGTAGCTGAAGTCGTCAAAGAGAATTTGTGAAGGTGCGTTCGATGCCTTCAACCTCGCCGTAGCGGCCCCCGAATGAGCGCTCGATACCGTTTGTGCGCGAGCGCCATCAACTGGAGACAATGTGATTAGCATGAAGAGGACGATCAAAGAAGTGCATGCGGTACGTTTCACGGTTTCAAATTCTCCTTGTTAATGATGGTTAGGCGCGCGAGGTGGTCGTCTCCTTCAGAGCGCTTCCTCGTAAGAATTACGTCAGGGATTCGCACCGACCTAATTGAACGCAGAGGACGCTGAGGTCGCAGAGAGAACAAGAATTGAGCTGGAAGCACGGTCAAGCGTGGCATAGTACTTAATCTTTCCCGCTTTCCGGTCTGCGTTCTCAGCGGCCTCTGCGTTTCGTAATTTCTCCGGCCATCGGTGACCCTGCATCTCAAAGCGCCGCCAATGTGTATCCCCGCCCCTCTACACCAGACACTTACTTGTAATGCCAGCCCTCATTTCCCCACTAGATCGCGCGCCCAATCGAGCAACTCGTTCGCGCGAGTGGCGCTCTCTGCCTCGGCGATGATACGAATCAGCGATTCCGTATTGGAGACGCGGACATGGACCCAACCATCCGGCGATGAGATCTTGATCCCGTCGGTCTGGTCGTACTCGATATTCTCTCTTTCCAATTCGTCATGGACACGCTGCATAAGAGAATAGATTCTGTTGGGTTCAACCGGGACGTTATGTTTGATTATCGCGAAGTGCGGCAACTCGGCAGCCAGTTCTGAAATCGGCTTTCCCGAGTGCACCATGTGTTCAAGGATGAGACCCACAGCCGCCGAGCTGTCATGAGTGAGATGTACTCGCGGAATCACGACTCCACCGCTGCCTTCGCCACCGATGATTGCGCGGTTCTCCATCATGGCTTCCGAGATGAATGCCTGGCCGACCGGGGTACGTACTACGCTGGCGCCCGGGTGACGCGCCGCGATTGTGTCGATGGCACGACTCGTGGACACGTTTGTGACTACCACCCCGCTTTCTTTCCGCAACTGAATCTCGCAAGCAATAGCGAGCGTCGCTTCTTCTGACAAGATCTCCGCTGTTTCAGTGATGATCCCGAGCCGCTCTCCGTCTGCGTCATGCGCGAATCCTACATCCGCACGTCCCGCTTTAACGATTGCGCGCAGTTGCGCCATAGTTTGTCGGCGCGGCTCAGGCGAGTGAGGAAAGGACGCTGTCGGGTCATCGTTCACAGCAAGCACGTTGCAGCCCAGAATTTCGAGCCATCGCGGAGAAAGAAAGGAACAGGAGCTGTTGCAGCAGTCAACCGCTACCGTCAGTCGTCGCCTTCGTATCGACTCGACGTCGAAGGCCCGGGTTAACGTTTCCAGGTGATGCGCGATGGGGTCGCGCCGCTCAATCTGCGTTTGAATTTCTTCCCAGGTGGCTTTGCCAAACTCAGCCTGATGATAAATGTCGAGCAACTCGTCCGCCTGCGCCGCGTTTAGGTAAAGGCCATCGCTCCGCACAAACTTCAACGCGTTCCACGGCTCAGGGTTGTGACCGGCAGTGATGGAGATTCCGCCCTCAGCTTCCAGCCAACTGACGGCCAGCTGCAGAGTTGGCGTGGGACAGACGCCCAGATCAATAACTTTGCATCCCACGGCCAGAAGTCCGGCGAGCACAGCCGAGCGTGCCATCGGTCCTGAAGAGCGCGTGTCGCGGCAGACCAGGATGCGGCCACAATCCAGATAGGTGCCGAACGCCTGGGCGAAGCCGACGATCAACTCCGGCGTAAAAGTCTCGCCCACCACACCGCGCACTCCACCGATTCCTATTTTGAGTGACTTCATATGACGAGGCCGGAGAATAGCAGATGTTTAAGATCTGGATCACAGAAAAGATTTGGGTTTTGATTGACTAGCCGGCCCGGTCTGATTTAATGATTAGAGCTTAGTTGCCGTTCAGCCCAAAACATAGGCGTGATCTGATGCATGCGGTCCCAGGTTCGCGCGCAAAATAGCATCGGCCCGAATCGTCAGTTACCGGCGAGGTCTACATGAGAGCGAGAGCTTACCTTTACATCATTCTCTTCTTAATCTGCGGATTGAACGTGACGGCACAGACGGAACAGCCGGTCGGGCTATCAGGTGCTCAGCCCCTGCCTCAACACCATCTAATGCCGGTGCCGGCCTCCGTACGCTTTAACCAGGGGCGACTGTTAATTACCAGGTCCTTCGACGTTGCTGCCAAAGGTCACGTCGATGGCCGGTTGCGAGCGGCGATAGACCGCGCTATCAGGCGGCTCGAAGGGCGCATGGTAATAGAGCTCTCGCACGGTCTTGCAGGCGATGCGAACAACGCTGCGCTGGTGCTGGACGTACGAGGGCCGGGCTTTTCTGTGCCTGCGGTAGAGGAGGACGAGTCCTACTCTCTCAACGTGTCCGACAAGCAGGCCACTCTTCGCGCGCCTACCGTCGTCGGTGCGTTGCGTGGCCTTGAGACATTCCTGCAACTTCTGGAAAGTGACCGCGAGGGCTTTTTTATCCCGTCCGTTCAAATCGAGGACCAGCCACGCTTTCGCTGGCGAGGGCTGTTGATTGATATCGGGCGGCATTATGAGCCAATGGAAGTCATCAAACGTAATCTGGATGCGATGGCCGCAGTAAAGCTCAACGTCTTTCACTGGCACTTAACGGAAGACCAGGGCTTTCGCATCGAGAGCAAGAGGTTTCCAAAGCTTCATCAGATGGGGTCTGACGGTTTCTACTACACCCAGGACGAAGCGCGGGAAGTCATCGCTTACGCAAGCGAACGCGGCATACGCGTGGTGCCGGAATTCGATATCCCCGGGCATGCTACAAGTTGGCTGGTAGGATATCCGGAACTGGGTAGCGCGCCGGGACCGTATCAGATCGAACGCCGTCCAGGGATCTTTGAACCTGCACTCGACCCGACGCGCGACGAGGTCTATGAATTCCTCGATCGTTTTTTGGGTGAGATGGCCGGGTTATTCCCGGACGCGTATATGCACATCGGTGGGGACGAAAACGAAGGCAAGCAGTGGGAAAGGAATCCTCGGATCCAAGCCTTTATGAAGCAGAAAGGGATCAAGGACAATCATGCGCTGCAGGCCTACTTTAATGGACGGCTTCTTCGAATTCTAAAGAAGCATGGCAAGCGGATGATGGGCTGGGACGAGATTTTTCATCCGGACCTTCCAAAGGATATCGTCATACATTCATGGCGGGGACAGCGCGCTTTGGCTGAGGCCGCGCGCAAAGGCTACGACGGCGTTCTCTCAAACGGCTATTACATAGACCTCGGTTTTCCCACCGCTGACCACTATCTTAATGATCCGATTCCCGCCGACAGCGGACTTTCCGCATCAGAAGCCGCACACATCTTAGGGGGAGAGGCGACAATGTGGGGTGAATGGGTATCGCCGGAGACGATCGACTCGCGCCTCTGGCCGCGCACTGCTGCGATTGCCGAAAGACTATGGTCTCCCCGTGAAGTCCGGGATGTTGAGGATATGTATCGGCGGCTACGCATCGTCAGCCTGCAGCTCGAGGAGCTGGGTCTCACACACGAGAAGAACCAGGCAATGGTGCTCAGGCGACTGGCGCAGACCCAGGATGTGAGAGCTCTCCAGAACCTGATCTCGGTCGTCGAGCCGGTTAAAGAATACCGTCGTTACCAGCAGCGTCCGCAGACCATGCTCGCTCCGCTGACGGGCCTGGTGGACGCTGCAAGGCCTGATAGCGACGCTTCGCGCGACTTTGCTTTAAAGGTTGATCGTCTGCTCTCAGACGTTACGCGCTTTGAGTCGGACGCGCGCGAGGTCGAGACTACTCTGACCGAATGGCAGCACGCGGGTTCGGAGTTAGTGGCGCTCCTTGAGTCATCGCCCGCGCTCCATGAAGCGACCCCGCTGGCGAAGGATCTGTCGGACGCAGGCACGACGGGACTGGAAGCCCTATCCTACCTGAAGAGGGGTGTTGCGCCATCGGCCCTCTGGCGGGAATCGCGACTCGCGGTGATTGAGCAGGTGGCGAAGCCGAAAGCTGCTCTGGAATTCGCCATTATCCCCAGCTTAAGAGAATTGATCGTGGCGGCCTATGAGCTACCACAGCTCAAGACAATGACAGCCTTGGAGTGGAGAAAGCGCGTGAAACAATTCGCAGCGCAGATCGGACAAAAACCAGTCGAGAAGAAATAGCGTTTGCGGGGTCTTAATTCTTGACGTAGACAGATACGGAAGGATGACAAACCATGAAAATAGATCGTCGTGGTTTCCTGGCGGCTTCGTCGTCGGCGTTGCTGTTGGCTAAAAGCGAACTATCGTTGGCCAAAGCAGTAGGACCTGCTGAAGCTCCGCAACTACCTTCGGTCGCGGGAAAACAAGTAAAGGTTTATACAACGGCCAGCAACAGCGACTACCGGCTTTCCGCAACTGACACGTTGACATTCGAGCATCTGGGCCAGCCGTTGGAAACTCAGATCTGTGTCTTTGTCGATCCCTCAAGGACCTTTCAAACTATTTTAGGTATCGGGGGCGCACTGACCGATGCGTCCGCCGAGACGTTCGCAAAGCTGCCACCGCTGAAACAGCGGGAAATCCTGAAAGCTTATTTCGATGTCAACAATGGTATCGGTTACACGCTGGCCAGGACCAATATTCACAGTTGCGATTTTTCTAGCGGCAGCTACACCTATGTAGACGAGGGCGACAAAGAGCTGCGGTCCTTCAGCGTCGACCAGGACAAGCGATTTCGAATTCCCTTTATCAAACAAGCGCGAGCTGCGGCCGGTGGAAAACTCACGCTCTTTGCCAGCCCATGGAGTCCACCGGGATTCATGAAAGACAACAACAGCATGCTTCATGGCGGGAAATTGAAGCCTGAGTTTTATCAATCCTGGGCCAACTACTACACCAGGTTTATAAAGGCTTATCAGCGTGAAGGCATACCAGTATGGGGAATCACTATTCAAAACGAGCCGATGGCTACGCAAAGGTGGGAGTCATGTATTTACTCCGCGGAGGAAGAGAGGGATTTTCTGAAGAACTATCTCGGCCCCACCATGAAGAAGGAAGGGCTCGGTGACAAGAAGATAATAGCCTGGGACCACAACCGCGACCTTGTGTATCAGAGAGTGCATACGATCTTGAGTGACGCCAGCGCCGCCCGCTTTGTCTGGGGCATTGGATTTCACTGGTATGAGCCATGGAGCGGGGGCGAACCGATGTTCGATAACGTCAAGCTGGTACACGAAGCCTTTCCCAATACGAATCTTATCTTCACCGAGGGATGCAGCGATTCCTTCAAGCCGGAAAGGCTCTCGGATTGGAAATTAGGCGAGCTGTACGGAAGTTCCATGATCAATGACTTCAACGGCGGTGCTGTTGGCTGGACGGATTGGAACATTTTGCTGGACGAGATGGGCGGACCAAATCACGTCAAGAATTTTTGCTTCGCACCCGTTCATGCCGATACGAAAACAGGTCAGCTAATCTACACAAACTCGTACTACTACATCGGCCACTTTTCAAAGTTCGTCCGACCGGGCGCGAAGAGGATCGCCAGTTCACCCAGCAGGAGCCAGCTTCTGTCCGCTGCCTTTCTTGATCCTGGCGGTGATGTATCGGTCGTGGTGATGAATAAAAGCGATCAGAAGATTTCCTACTATCTGTGGTTGAATGGCGAGGCGGCCCAAGTGAGTATCCTGCCGCACGCGATTCAGACTCTGGTGTTCTGACGATCGCGTAGCGCGCGGAAGCATAGAGCCTGTGGCGCAAGCCCCAGGTATCGATAGGACAAATGAACAAGCCCGCGTTAGCGGGCGACAGCGTCAACTTAATGTCTCTTGCAAAAAAAAGGGCCGCTCAACTTGAGCGGCCCTTTTCTCACAACAATGCTTGAAACGGTTTAGCGGGATCCGGCATTAGTAATGCCCACATTGGCTTGTTTCGCCTGCAAATCCTGCCAGTAATCGCGAACGAAGTCGAGCTGCTTTCCATGGCCGTTGCTGGTGTAGAAATCGTACTGCTTCATCTCAGCGTACGCCTGGTCGTAGTTCCAGTGATCGTGATTAAAGCGGTATACCGCCGCCATCACTCCGGTGCGATGCCGCCCGCCCGCGCAGTGCACGTAGAACTTGCCGGTGGCCGGGTCGCTGGCTACTTTCAAAAACTCGTTGATCTGCGCCGCGCTCGGATTCGTCTTATCTTCGATCGGGATGTTGATGTACCGCATTCCGGCCGCCTCAACCGCGGGTTGTTCACGCTCCCTGGAATTGTCAGTCAGATCGATGACGGTCTTGATTCCAAGTGCCGCCAGACTCTTAAAGGCTTCCGGTTTCGGCCGTGCGCCGCGATAAAACTGCTCATCCAATTGACCAAAATTATCGATCTTAATAGTGGAGAACTTGTCTTCCTTGGACTTGGCCAATGAAAGAGGGGAAAGCGCAAAAACAAACGCCAGGGCTACAAGAAGGGTGGGCGAAAACTTTCTTACAAATCTCATCTATAGACTCCTTAGGTAATCGGACACGGGTCGATGAGTGGGGGCTGCGCTGGCTTTGATCGGACAAATTGTCGGGGGGATTAAGTTGGTTTTCCCGAATTCGGGGTAACCAAAAAGTAATTACCGGGGGGCAATCACCAAATAGAAAGTCGTATCAAAAAACCGATGATAAGATTCAAAAATACCCCATGTGGTTGCACAAACCGTACGCACCATTTCGGTTCGAAAACGTCCCATTTGGTGGGCTTTTTCGGGGGTTTTCTGAGGGCTTTTTGGCGTATCTTAAATCACGAGAATTCCAGTTGGTCTGGGCAGAGTTCGCATAAGGGAAATTCAAAGGACGAGCTTTGGCTTTCAGAAAGATATGGTTTTTAGGAATGCCCGTGATGCTTATCCGAAAGCGTCTTTAGGGACCGCGCCGCCCGTACAGCTTCAATCAGAATCACTAGATCGCTTGCCCAGAGGCGCACGCTGTGATCGGGCGTCGCTGAACTCGTCGAGTTCGGCCAAGCCGCCATCTGCGCCTCTCGAACCGAATCTTCAGCCTTCAGAAGTAACTGTTGCCCGTCCTGCGACAGAATCGCATACGTCATCAGGCTGCGCGTGTTTGTGGTAGGCCCGCCTGTGCTCTTTATCAAAAACTCAAACCAGCCGAACATTAGTTCGTGCGGCTCATCAAGCCTGAAATGCAGCGTGAGGTCATCGGCCATAGGGATCGTCAGTAACCCATCCTTCAGGTTGACGCCGGGTCGCCGCAAATCCAAGCTGCGCGCATAGCGCTTTTGCCAGGGAAGGCTAAGGAAGAAAACGCCGAACCAGACCGCCGCCATTACCATGATGAGCACTGCCCCATCGATTGATAACAGCAGAAGTATGGCACTGAGTCCGACAGCCAGCAGCAAGGACGCAAAGACCGCTGCAGCCCCTATCCAGAAACTCGTCCAGCGTGTGCGTCTGATCGGAACACTACAGGAACCTTCAACAGCCTCTGTCTTCAAGCAATGGCTCCTCCTGATACTCAAAATAGATTGCTATCCTGCCAGCAACGCCAATTAGACAATCTACTTGCTTGAGCCTCTGCTCCAGACCACCTTTCGCACTTAGCTCTCATCGCCTTATTGGTCTTGGGACTAACTCTTCAAATTGAACGCTCTTATCCTGACTATTGATAAGTCGAAAAAGCTCTTTAATCCGTCACCAGCAAATCATTCGATCTTATCAACTTGAGTAGTTCCCTATAGTCTTCATTTTCGATTTCCCTGTCATTGCCCGATGGGTTCACTTTGAAACTACTCAAAATGTGGACTCCTCAAAATGAACGTCCTTGTCCTGACTGTGCATAATTCGATAAAGCTCTCTTACCAAAGCTAGAGTGTTTCGGTAGAGCTTTTCCTCCTTGATCGGTAGGATGGTTCTCGGTCCGCTGACGTTGATTGCCCCTTTCTCTCCGTCCAGGGTCAACTCAACCCAAATCTCAAAGTATCCGAAGGATGTGCCATCTCCGCGAGAATGTTCGGTGGAGTCCGTTACTAGTAGATTGCCTGCTCTAATCAAGGTGAGTAGACTCTCCCTATCCGCGGTCGATAATATGAACTCTTTCCGCGACTGGGGTGTTGGAGCCCTATGACCGCCGGAAATCTGCTCCTTCCATACAATCGCTTCCCCCGCAACCGTAATCGTCGTCATTCGAGAAGTGCTGTCCATGCTGTGCTGGCCTGTCGTCAGCCGGACTGTGATCTGTAATTCGGCCGGCTCGCTCACGGTAGCGAGACAGGCGCAAATCAGTATCGCCAAAAGTGTCAGGGCATTTTTCATAATTTCCAGAGAGTGGCGACCGGGTTAGCTTCCAGCCGCCACCCCTTTCAGCCTTCTTAATTGCCGCGGTCAAAAGCAATGCCTTTGTTGACTTCCGCAATCGCTTCGTGGGTCAGGTCAATCGCCTTGGCGCGATGCCCGCCTTTGTCGGCAGTGGCGTTCTGCAGATGGTTGAGCGCGTCTTGCAAATAACCTTTTGCCTCTTGCATGTACGGCTGATCGGGAGACGGAATAACTTTACTTGCATCAAAATGGCCATTGCGACGACGACCACGGGGGATGACACGTTCACGCGGCAAGACGCGGTCACCTGGTGTGGCGCGATCAAATTCAATGCCGCGATTGATTTCAGCGATGGCTTGCGAAATCAACTCGATGGCGCGCTTGCGATGCCCACCTTTGTCGGTGGTCGCCTTACGAAGAGAATTCTCAGCCTTGTTCAAATCATTGCGAGCCGCGGTCATGTTTGGCTGGTCAAGCGCAGATACCGACAGCGCAGTCAAGGAAACGGTGATAATGGCAGCCAGCAAAACTGTCGCGAGCTTACTGATTTTCATCTTTCTCTCCTCGTTCATTTGTCTGCCACAATTATTGGCAGTTCGTTAAAGACGCAGCATAAATTCAAATTAAGGACTCCCCAACTTGAATCTATTTCGTCTGTAAGCAGGTTTTCTTTACTTCCGGGAGCAACGTCTTCATTTTCTCTTCTCGGCCCTTCATATCATCAAGAGTGAAACCGTGATCGGCAGCAAATTTGGAAAGGTCTGCGGAGGACATCGCCGTTTTTGGCATATCCGGCCACGCGAGATAGACTTTAAGCTCCCCCGGCGTCAGCTTTGACGCGACGATGCCAGCTTCGCACTCGCAGAGCTTTTTGTAGGCTTCCCCTTTCATCATCTTGACGCAGGCGTCCGCATATGAGCGCTCGGATTCGCTCTTTCCCCCGCACGCCAGCAGAACGACGACTGCGAAGACTAAAACGAGTGTTCCAAATGCAACTGATTTCATGATCATCTCTCCTCAAATTTATTGTCGTCTCTCAAGTTTTGACCACAGCACATTGGTCTAGGATGACCCAGTGCTTGTTGTTATATGAGCCGTATTCCTTGAAGACTCCTTTGACAGTAAAAATCTTTGCCTGGCCAGCCTTTCGCCATTTGTCAACGCTTTCAGCGATGTCCGCCGTGTAGTCGGGGACAGTTCCCTTGCAGGTCACGAAATACTGGGGCGAGCTTGACTCTACGGCGAAGTCTGGATTCTGACCGTTCCCGACATTCGCGCTATCGCTGTTGAGTTCGTACAGCACTCCTCCAGTGACCGTCATTTGACGATCAGAATAGGTTTGCATCATCGAACTGGCGGAAGTTGAGTTTGCTTCCGTGAAGAGGTCTGAAATCGTGATTGTCACGGGACTCGTATCTTTAGGCCTGGTTTCAACCGCATCGGCGTTGGCGTTTCTGCCGGCAGTAACAGTTGAATTCGAGCTATTGCTATTTGACGAATTGCCGGAGCCGCAGGCTGACAAGATTGAGACAGCGCATATCAGCCCCGCGATCGCAAACTGTTTGGAAACTCTTCCTGCTTTCATCGTCATTTTCTCCTTAGGCTTGAATTGTTTCCCCTATTCGATTATTTCGCTCCCGCTTCAAGCCGGCATTGCTTGAGACCGATATACCAGGTCGGCTTGGAAGCAGGTGGCACACTGAGATTGTAAGTGCCGACGGCGGTTGCGAGCGGAAGGCTGCTGCCTTTCGACGATGCGTACAGTTTATCCACCAGGGCCTTGTCAACATCGGATGCCAAACTGCAGTTCACTTTCCCACCGTCTTTGCTTGTGAACTCGACGTTGTGCGTATCAGCAACCTTAACCGGGCCGCTGATGGAAATTTCTTGATAAGTGAGCCGCTTGTCCACTTCATCGCGATTTTTCTTTAGAGCTTCAATCAGCGAGTCCGCCGTGAAACTTTCCATCTGGGCCGTGGGGGATGGCGACGCTACCGCAGGAGCCGCGTTACTGTTTGCACTAGCCGTCGAATTCGAGATGCTAGCATTGGAGCTATTGCCATTGGCCACATCGCCGGAGCTACAGGCCGACAAGATGGAAATAGCGCTGACCATCCCTGCCACTGCGAAATACTTGAAAACTCTTGCTGCTTGCGTCATCATTTTTCTCCTTACAATTACATGTCGAAACATGTCGGTTAGACTTATCGTTTGATTAACGTCGTCCTCATTCTGGCGACGAGGCCCTTCAATTGATTGTTGGCTTCAATTGATAACGCTAAAGGGAAGCGCATATGTTGCGCCGGGACCAAAGACATTAATGATCAAGCCGTCAATACCTAACATGGTCGCTTGCTCAAGCAATCTGTTTCCCCCGATGGTGACTCGCCGCATCTCCCCGCGTTGCTCTTCCGTAAGTTCAGACAAAAACAGATCGGCGCAATCCGGCGCGGTGAAAGCGGCGGCCGGGTTCGACATTCCAGAGTGACCGGGCAGCGTGATAACCGGCCCCGATACATGATCGAACGTCAGGAAGGCTAAGTAATTCGTGAAAACCGTTTTGTCAGGTTTGCCGCTTTGACGCCAGTGCTCAAAACTGTCTTCGAGCGCGACGGCATCCGCCCAAATCTTTCCCGCTTCAATGCCGCCCCCCTCCCGAAGTGTCCAGGTATACTCAACAGATGAACCCGGATTGATGCGCACGGCCTTCGTGTCCGAGGGTATGTTGCCGAACAATTCAGTTCCCGCCATGCTGCCCGCATATGAACCGAGTAAAGCGCCCGTCGATTGTGCGCGGAGAGTTGCTTCGCGGTCCGTGAAAATCCACAACTCGCCCGGCGTTATCCGCGTCTCCGTGCTGAGCATCAGAATGCCTTCAACCCTGCGGGCTTGTTCGCGGCCTCGCGCGAACTGGGCAAGCGGCGCGACCCAGTCGCGATGACTTATCAGCGAACGCATGACATCATTTGCATTGGCCCGTTTCTGGCTGTAAGCCAGCAAAATTTGCGACGGCTCAGAAATCGTTTTCAGCGGTGTCGCCGCTTGTTCTGGGGCAATTTGACCGTCGTTGCTCTGATGGTTGGTCGCTTTCATGAATTATTTTCTTCGATATTCAAATGGCAACCGTTTTCTGCTGGGTAAAGACAGACGCTCCCTTTTCAACGAGCCAGAACGATGGTTCATTGTCTTCAAATTAGCGCTCTCGCCTACTAGTGGCAGAGAGGCGCAAAACATTTCAGTGTGATCCCTGAATGATTTTTGGAACGGATGTAATCGAAACGGGCCAGTGATTTCAATCCGAGGGTGCTGGAGAGTAGTTCTGATGGTTGAAGGGGTTTATTTCCTAACCACGCGGAAGGAATAGTCGGCGGCGCTTTCCCATTTGCCATCCGATTTTGCGCCGCTGAGGGCTAACACGTAATCTCCGTTCCTGAGCAGATCGGCGGGCAGGCTTAACGCGAGACTGCCGGATCTACCTGAAGTTCCTTCGGCGATAACGCGGCCCCAAAGCTTCATTCCGTCGGCTGTAGAGAGCGTGGCGCGATATTGTCTGTACCTTTCGCCCTCCAGCATCAGTTGAAGTCGGACTTTTGTCGCTCTGCCAGTCAAGAGCAACGGAGCAGCCCCGCCCTCATCACGAACCATACCGGGCTGCAACGTGATCGTGGCGATCATTGGCGAGCTTGGCACAGGTTTTTGCGGGGTTCCCTTGGGAGGCGTAGGGTTAGAGTTTTCATCGCCTGAGGCAGGCTGCTGTTCCGCAGTCTCAACAGACGGCGAGGAATCGCGCGGCGTGACAGTTGGGGCGTGCTTAGTTCGCGCCTCTTCCCGGGCAGTCCGCGTTCGACCTCTGTTCGCCAAGAGCCAGAGGCCGCCGAGCACTACCACAAGCAATGCGGCTGCTAACGTGAAGTTTAGCGCCGGACGCCGATTAGCAAATCCGTCGAACAAAGATCGCCACCACGAATGCGCGACATTTCGGTCAGCTTCGCGCGCCATTGCACCGAGAGCAATAGGGTCATCGCCGGAAACCGACCTAAAAAGCGCCCGAGAAAATTCAACTCGCTCGCGCCCCGCTTGCGTGGACAGACAACACCGCTCGAAGAGAGAGCCCTCTGCCGCAGGGAGCTCCCCACGCACATACGCGTCTATCAAATCATCCTCGCCGATCAGCAGTTCCTGAAAAAAGTCGTCGTTCGCGAAAAAGCGGTCCTCGAGCTCCGCGCGTTCGGATTCAGACAAATTGCCGAGCAGGAAACGCTGCACCAGCTCATCGTTGTCGAATTCACTCTTCAAAAATAAGTCCCCGTTGACAAGTGGCGAATGAGGTGATTTCGTTTCAAGCCTCTTCAGACTTTCTCACACAATCGCCGACGCATCTTTCAAGTTGCAGGCGAATTCGATGCGCGCGAATTCTCAGAGCGTTAATGGGGGTTCCCAGTTTTTCCGCGAGTTGCTTTCGTAATTTTATCTTGCTGCTCTTCTCCGCACGGTAATAATCGAGAATCAGCGCGCGGTTTTCCACAGGCAATCCTTCAAGACATAACTCAAAACATTCAATTCGCTGCGAGCCTGTTTCGGCGGAGGATTGGCCGGCAGCGTGCAGTTCTTCAATCGCGCCTCGCGCCCGTTCCTGCCGCTTCAGAGCCTCAAGCCAGACAAGGCGTGCCATCCCACTGCTATAAGCGAAAAGGTTGCGAATGTCTTCACCTTCCTCAATTTTTCTCGCGAGTCGGTTGATCGTGTCATCGGCAAGCTCATCGGCATTCGTGCTTCCCCGCCATTCAAAAAACTTCATCAACTTGCGGCGCAGGATTTCATATCGCTCTCCAGCTCTCTCCGGGTCTTCATCGAGCACGGACATGAATCCGGCCAGACTCTTCTCGGACAAGTCCCAGCCCTTCTTCTGGCGAGGTAAGGGTTTCATGTTTCTAAGATTGTATGGACTCGAAGGACGAGCCGTAGGGGATCGGATGATTCATAGCCACGTCGTCTTGTACTACTCTACCCTGCTTTATTTCCAGTCGCCCTGCATGGTGAAAGCCGCCCAGAAGTAAGGCGATTGCCAACGCTTTACTTTCAGCATAGCCAATTGTGCCGCTCTCAATGCCGCCGACGGTGAGTTGCGTTCCTTGAGCATCGCTTGGTAAAAACGTTGCATCAGCGCAGCTGTCGCTGAATCGTCCACTTTCCACAAACTGGCGCCGACGCGAGCCGCACCCGCGTACATAAATCCGCGCGTCAGCCCTACCAATCCCTCGCCTTTGATCTCTTTGCCGAGTCCGGTCTGGCAGGCACTCAGCATCACGAGGTCGGCCGGTAGGTTGAGATTGTATATTTCGTTGAGCCGTAAGAAACCGTTTTGCGGTCGTCCCCGTTCATCCACCAGCGACAATACGATGGCTGACAACTCCGGGCGCTCGCTATCAAGTATACCGTGCGTCGCGAAATGCAGGATGCGGTACTGCGACAGTTCCGGGCTGAGTGCGGTGGCCCGATTCGCTTGGAAGTTAAATGCGCCCATCTCTTCTCCGACAGGGGCGGTCGCTAGAATAGCCTCCGCTTCCCGGCGGGAAAAAGGTAAACGCGGCAGACGAAACTCGCCTTTGGCTAGCAGTGGTGCGCTCACCGAGTTGTTTCGCGGTTGATCTGCCTCACGCTGTTTCACTCGCGCATCATCTTTGTCAAACACCGGGTCGGCCAACACTGCAACCGCCTTGAGCGCGGACGGGCGCCCGCGGAGCTCTCTACGTAACACGGCGAGCACCGACGCTGAAGGAAGGTTGATGATTTCGTGTTCAGCTACTAAAGGTTGAGCGATGAGAGACGAGAGGTGGAAACTCTCCGACGAAGTTCTGCCATTTCTCTTCTGAGCCTCTATCATGGCGTCTTCAATATTTGGTTCTGGCAGAGCAGCGAAAGGCACGTACTGCAAGGCCCCGTCGCTAATAATGAGCAGGCGCTGCGCTTTCAAATGCGAGGCCACGGGAGCAAGCAGCATGCGGCTCAGCTGCGTCGCGGTCTTCGTATACTCTTCTTCCGCCTTCTCAAGGCGTGCCTGACGCTGGATTGTCTCGCCCTGCGGATGTTGATTGCGCGCCGTCAATAATTCGTAAAGACGCCGCGCGACCCTTTCCACTTCAACACGTTTGGGCAACTCGTAAATGTTAATAGTTGTCGGCGTCACTGCCCAAACAAAGCTGCGCGTTTCGCCGAGCCTGAATTCGAGTAACAGCGTCTCTTTATCGAGGAGCGGCTGAATCTCTTTGAGGGTCAGGGTCTGCGGTTGCACCAGTGCGGCATAGTGGGGACTCGTTTTCCTGATGCGAGTCTGTACACCCGTGTACTCGTTGGTGAGCGCGTTCAACTCTTCACTCATCGCCCGCGCCTGCTCATTCATATGCTCGCCCCTCAAGAGAAGCAATTGCGCTTCGGCGCGCGCATTGAGCTGTTGTCGGATGAGGCGCTCGTGTTGAAGCAGCAATGGATCGACGTTGCGGCGAATATCGGCGCGCGCTTCCACGAGAAGCTCAAGCAGGCCACGCGCCCGCGCCCGCTCGCTGGCACGCAGGGCCATCTCATCGTATCCCGCAGAAGCGTCTTTCTGATGCAGCTCAAATAGCAGGTTGATGTAAAAGTCATAATATTTTTGTACCGTAGAGAAATAGGAGGCACGTAATTCCTGACTTATGATTCTGCCACGCACGTTCTCGACTATATTAAGAGCCGACTCTATGGCGGCGAGGGCTTCCGCGAATCGCCTCCGGTCACGCTCGCTGCGGGCGAGGCAGTAGAGGGTACGGGCTTCTCCCTGAAGATCTCCGCTCGCTCGCCGAAGCGGGAGCGATTGAGCGAAGTGTTCAAGCGCCTTCTGCTTCTCGCCCGTGTTGTCGTATACCTCGCCAAGGAGCGTAAGGGATTCGGCTACAATATAGCTGTTGCCGGTCTTTCGCCCGAAGTCGAGCGCTTGACCGAGATAATCAACCGCCGCCGCGTTCTCGCCTAGTTTTGCGTAGAGAAGACCAATTTGCTGGAGAGTGTTGGCGATGCCGCTACGACTGTTAAGTGCCTGCTGAATGGTGAGTGCCCGCTGATAAAACTCAAGCGCCTTTTCGTTGTCGCCCTCTGAAAAGTAGAGAGAGCCGATACGTGTCAGCGCCAGAGCTTCGCGGGGTCGTCCACCGGCGGCCTCATAGAGTGGAAGCGATCGTTTATAGAAATCGAGCGCCCGATCCGTCTCGCCAAGTTCAAAATAAACTGCGCCGATGTTTGAGAGCGTGTTGGCTTGCCCCCGTTGACTCTTTTCCGCCCGCTCAAGTGCTAGCGCTCGGTCATAGTAATCAAGCCCGTCCTGAATCTTCCCTAACGCGACGTGAGCATAGCCGAGATGGTCGAGCGAGATGGCTTCGCCTTGACGATCACCGATCTCGGTGCGGAGGAGCAAGGCTTGATTGTAGAAATTGATCGCGTCATTTAGTTCACCGAGTGTCTGGTAAAACAGCCCGATATTATTGAGCACGGTCGCCTCTCTCTCACGGTTGCCCGAAGACCGCAAGAGCGGCAGCGCCTCCTTGTACTTGTCTATTGCACTGCGTTTTGATTGACCTGTCCCCTGGCCTACAAACCGCCGGGCCGCTTGTAGCAGCAGCTCGGCGGCCATATAGTCTTTGTCCTGCTGAGTGGCCGCGCGCGTCAGCGAGACGCTCAGTTCATAGCGGCCTGTCTCCAATCTTCTTCCTAATGATCGCACGTCCAAACGGCAGAGTCCGGCGACATCCGTTAATACTGGAAGCCGTTCATTCCCTTCCACATCGTCCACGTTGTTCAAACTTAGAATAAGCTGTCCATTATCGCCGAAGAGCGCCAATCCGACATTGATTCCCTGCTGCTCAACATTGATCTGAGTGAACTGTCCCGCGTAGCATCTCAACAAATAGGAATGTGTCTCGCCCGGCTTAATCTTTCTGTCGAACACGTTACCAGGCTCGAGTGGCTGTGGCGGGTCCGCGACCGCTTGGAGGGTGGCAGGCACACTGCGATCTTGCTTTTCGGAGTTTGGCTCTAGTGCTGTTTGGGCCTTCACCAGCGGACACATCAGGAGGAAGAGAAGAAGTAAGGCTGGAAAGAAATTTAGAGATGAATCATGGCCTGCCCCGCTCGAAATTACCCGTCGAATTTTAGAGCAGTGCGCCATGAAGGTAGCCTTGGATAATTGTAGATATTTATGGGAGCCACAACTGGGCTGCTGCCGGAGTTTCGTTTGGCCATTCTAGCCACGCAGCAATCGTTATAACAAGTCATCGCTATGACCTTTATGAGAGATAAAATTCATCGGCCACCGAAACGCGATATCTGATGCCCGGATTTGAGCGCTAGACTTGCCCGGCGTCTGGCTCAACTCGTCTGCGAGCTTAGGCGCATGGCGTTCCGATGAGACTCAGGGATGCGGTTAACCGCCGGGAGGAGGGGGGCCATTCTGGAAGGGGGGCCATTCTGGAGGGTGCGCCAACTTCGCGCCAAGAGGCGAGCCGGGGGTGAGCGATAGCGGAAGAGGTAGCTCTCTAATCATCCTTTAAACGGTTGTGCTTGGAAGAAACTATGGCGGAGAGGGTGGGATTTGAACCCACGGTGGAGTTACCCCCACTCCGGTTTTCGAGACCGGTGCACTAAGCCACTATGCGACCTCTCCGCAAGCAGTGATAGGTGATGAGTGATAGGTGATAAGTGGAAGCGCCGGACTTATCACCTATCACTCATCACCTATCACTGCTTTCCTACGTCGCGCTCTAAAGAACTCCTGCATCAAGTCGCGGCATTCCTCTTCGAGCACTCCTGACCTGATTTCAATGCGATGATTGGACGCGTCTGCGTCGCAGAGGCGAAACTGCGATTCGACCGCTCCGAATCTTTCGTCGCGCGCGCCATAAACCAATCGTTTCACTCGCGCCTGCACCAGCGCCCCAGCGCACATCGAACATGGTTCGATAGTCGAGTAAACGACCATTCGCGTCAACCTATAATTCCCAACCCCCCGCGCGGCCTCGCGCAGAGCGATAATTTCCGCGTGCGCGGTCGGGTCGCAATCCGTACGCGTTCGGTTGCCGGCACTAGCCAACAGAGTCTCGCCGTCGAGCGTAACTATGCATGCACCGACAGGAATCTCCTCGCGCGATCTCGCCTCTGAAGCCGCAGCCAGCGCCTGCCGCATCCAGTACGCGTCAACGTCTTGCTCTCGCGTCTTCGGCATAGGGTGCTCGTGCTTGGTTGTCAACGCAAAAGAAAAATATATGGACGGGTTTGAGCAGTGTCAAGTTAGACAGCTCTCAGGTACGGTTAACCCTCCCAATCACGGAGCGTAAGCCCGGGGGCTCGGGTCAGCTCGAAGGAAGTAGTTTCCTGTCTGTTGGTGGATGGATTTCGACTGCTCGAATTACGAAGTGCGGTTCGGACTAAAGCGGTGACAAGTCACCGCACTCCAAAGCCGGATGCGTGCTATTATCAAGGCCGACCGCTCTTTCACTTTCACCTCCGGAAAAAGATCTGGCTCAACGCGATGAGTTCTGACTTACGGCCTAAAGGAACTACTGGTTCACAGTCTGGCGGCGAACGCACCGGAACCACGGGTCGCTTACGACCACCCATCGCTCCAGCTTCTCCCAGGCCGCCGGAACCAAAAAGTACGACCGGACAGACCGCGCTTCCGTTTAAGCTGACTCCCGCGGAATTTAACACTGCGATGGTTCACTTCTATCGTGGCGAGGTCCAACGCTCAAACACCTGGCGAAACCGTCTCGATACTACTACCAACTGGGCGGTCATTACTGCGGGTGCGACTCTCTCATTTGCATTCAGCTCGACATCCAACCCGCACTTCGTGATCCCGATCAATTCCGTGCTGGTTGCTTTCTTTCTTTTTATGGAGGCGCGCCGTTATCGATATTACGAAATCTGGTCGAGCCGCGTGCGCGTGCTGGAAACAGGTTACTTCGCCCAGCTACTTGGGTCACAAAGCACGATCGACAGAGAATGGGCTGAACATCTGGCTGCCGATTTGATCGCACCGCATTTCACCATCAGCGAGTGGGAAGCGGTCGGACGCCGCTTGCGTCGCAACTACTTATGGATTTTCATGCTGCTGGCGGTTGCCTGGAATCTGAAGGTCTATCTTCATCCGGCGCCCGCGATCTCGTTTGACCGCTTTCTTGAGCGGGCCGCGGTCGGCGGAGTTCCAGGATCGGTAGTATTCCTGCTCGGTGTGATCTTCAATCTCGGGCTGTTCATCTTTGCGATTGCCACCGTCCGCTTGCGCGAAGCAACTGGTGAAGTTCTGCCGCGCCATGATTTTTCCTTCCGCAGTTTCACGCGTATCCCGGGGCTGGGGTCCTCCGGAACGCGCAGTGCAGCCACGCGACGCGCCAAGCAGGCGCGGCATCGCGTCCGCGCGACCAGCAGCAATCTTTCAGGTGAATTTAAGAAGATCGATATCTCAGAAACGCCGGACCGCAAGGTCGTGTCGGAAGAAACGATGACCAAATAGAAGTCAGAATCAGGAATCAGGAATCAGACGTAGAGCTTCTTCATTCTGAGTCCCGAGTTCTGAATTCCTAGTTCTGAATCCTGTGTCCTGAATCCTGACTCCTGTTCTCCTTTTATGCTTACCCTTTCCGGGACGAGACTCTCCCTTCATCAAATTGCACAGGTCGCGCATAGACGCGAGCAAGTTACGCTTTCAGAGGAAGCGCGGAGTCGGGTTATCGAAGCCCGCCGCATCGTCGAACAGATCACCGGCTCTGATCGCGTCGTCTACGGCGTCAACACCGGCTTTGGCAAACTCGCCGACTTTACAATCGCGCCTTCGGAACTGAGCGAGCTGCAACTAAATCTTGTTCGCAGTCATGCGTGCGGAGTGGGAGCGCCGCTGCCGGAAGAGGAGGTGCGCGCGATGCTCCTCTTGCGCGCGAATGTTCTCGCTCTCGGATACAGCGGTGCTCGGCCGCTGATAATTGAAACGTTGATCGCGATGCTGCAGCGCGGGGTGCATCCCGTCATTCCGCAGAAGGGTTCAGTCGGAGCCAGCGGCGACCTCGCTCCGCTGGCGCATCTGGCATTGACCGTGATCGGCGAGGGCGAAGCCTTCTACGAGTCCGAACGCATGCCGAGCGCCGCTGCGCTCACTCGCGCGGGAATTGAACCGGTGGTGCTGGAAGCCAAAGAGGGCCTTGCGCTCTTGAATGGAACGCAGGCGATGGTCGCCGTGGGTGGGCTCGCGCTTTATCGTGCGGACAATCTCGTCCGCACCGCAGACGTTGCCGGCGCGATGACGCTGGAAGCGTTACGTGGTACTCCTGTCGCATTCGACGAGCGAATGCATGCGGCGCGGCCTCATCCGGGACAAATCAGCGTGGCGGCCCATCTTCGAGAACTTCTGCGCGAAAGCGAGATCAGAGATTCGCATGTCCTGGGTGACCCGCGAGTTCAGGACGCCTATTCGATTCGTTGTATGCCGCAGGTCCATGGCGCGGTACGCGGCGCGTTTGATCATGCTCGCGAAATCATCGAGACTGAAAGTGGAAGCGCCACGGACAATCCGCTTGTGTTCGCTGACCGAGACGAAGTTTTATCGGGCGGCAACTTTCACGGCGCCCCGGTCGCGCTCGCCCTGGATTATGCTTCGATCGCTCTAACGGATTTGATCAGCATCACCGAGCGTCGGATCGATCGGCTGGTGAATCCCGATGCCAACGAAGGGCTGCCGCCGTTTCTGACGACGCAACCTGGCATCTCGTCTGGATTCATGATGGCGCAGGTTACTGCCGCTGCACTGCTCGCCGAAGCAAAGGTGTTATCGCATCCCGCCAGTGTGGACAATGTCCCGACGGATGGCGGAAAAGAAGACCATGTCTCTATGGGAATGACATCCGCGACAAAGCTGCGAACGATCGTGGAAAATGCCGAGCTCGCTGTGGCAATCGAGCTATTGGCGGCCGCCGAAGGTTTGGAACACCGAGCGCCGCTCAGACCGGGATTGGGAGTCCGCCGAGCTTATGACATCGTGCGCGCTAACGCCCCGCGCCTTACGCGCGATCGCACACTCTCACCGGACATAGAAAAAATCGCAGAAGCAATTCGCGACGGTGCCTTTGATATTTAGGCTGCGCTCGCTTCAAGCAGAACGCACTTCATTTAAACGGCAGGAAAGGAAGCACTATGTCGAACCCTTTGGACGAGCGAAGACGAGGCCTCGAGGAAGAGTATTTCCACCGTAAAGAGCGAGAGGCCATCGAGAAGCTACGCGGCCAAATGACCGCGGAAGAACAGGCCAAGGTTGCCGCGGCTGCCTCGCTTCATTGTCCAAAAGGCGATGGCACGCTTGAGGCCATCGTCCTCGATGGGACACAGATGGACGTCTGTAAGAAATGCGGCGGTGTCTGGCTGGATGCGGGAGAGCTCGAGCAATTGTCGAAACGCCAAAGCGGAGGTTGGCTTAGTAAGCTCTGGGAAAGCGGCGACTAAGAACTTAACCATGAGCCTGAATATCATTCGCGCGCCGCGCGGCCCGAAACTTAATTGCAAAGGCTGGCATCAGGAAGCCGCTCTGCGCTGCCTGATGAACAATCTTGACCCCGATGTAGCCGAACGGCCGGACGACTTGGTCGTTTACGGCGGAGCAGGCAAAGCCGCGCGCAACTGGCCTGCGTATCATGCGATCGTTCGCGAGCTTCAGGAACTGGGCAACGAGGAAACTTTGCTCGTACAGTCGGGCAAACCCGTCGCAGTCTTTCGCACACACGAACACGCGCCGAGAGTCTTGATTGCGAACTCCAACCTCGTAGGGGCCTGGGCGAATTGGGACACTTTCCACGAGCTGGAGCGCAAAGGGCTGATGATGTACGGCCAAATGACCGCCGGCAGTTGGATCTATATCGGCACGCAGGGCATCGTTCAGGGGACGTTTGAAACGTTCGCCGCAATGGCCGACCGTCATTTCGGCGGTACTCTAACGGGCAAGCTTGTGGTTTCCGGTGGAATGGGAGGAATGGGCGGCGCTCAACCTCTGGCCGCCACGCTCAACGGAGCAGTGTTCCTTGGCATAGACGTTGACGAAGCTCGCATCCATCGCAGAATCGATAAGGGCTATTGCGACCGCATCGTTCGATCGCTCGATGAAGCGCTGGCGCTCTGCGAAGACGCTCGCCTTTCCGGGAATGCGCTTTCCGTAGGCCTGGTTGGAAACTGCGCAGAGGTCTTACCCGAAATAGTCCGACGTGAAACCGTGATCGACGTCATCACTGACCAGACCAGCGCGCACGATCCTCTGAATGGCTACGTTCCCGAAGGACTAAGTCTGGACGAAGCAGCAGAACTGCGCGTCACCGACCCCCGCGATTATGTAAACCGCGCGATGCAATCGATGGCTCGACATGTCGAAGCCATGCTGGCATTGAAGCGCGCCGGCGCCATCGCGTTCGATTACGGAAATAACATACGCAAGCAGGCATTCGATGCCGGCTGTACCGACGCGTTCGAGATTCCCGGTTTCGTGCCCGAATACATTCGCCCGCTGTTCTGCGAAGGCAAAGGTCCTTTTCGATGGGTAGCTCTCTCAGGAGACGCTGAAGACATCCGCAAGACCGACGATCTTGCTCTCGAGCTCTTTCCCGAGGACCGCACTCTGAATCGCTGGCTCACGCTCGCGCGCGAACGCATACAATTTCAGGGACTGCCCGCACGAATATGCTGGCTCGGATATGGCGAGCGCGCGTTAATGGGTGAAGCCATCAACGATCTGGTAAAGCGCGGCGAATTGAAAGCGCCAGTCGCCATTGGGCGAGATCATCTCGACACCGGGAGCGTCGCATCGCCGTTCCGCGAAACCGAAGGGATGCTGGACGGTTCGGACGCCGTAGCCGACTGGCCCATCTTGAATGCGCTTCTCAATACCGCCAGTGGAGCGAGCTGGGTTTCCTTTCATCACGGCGGCGGGGTCGGCATCGGCTACTCGCTTCACGCCGGCCAGGTCTCGGTCGCCGACGGCACAGACGATGCGGGGCGACGACTTCAACGTGTGCTGACGAATGATCCTGGACTAGGCGTCGCACGTCACGTCGATGCGGGGTACGACGCTGCGGCGGAGACAGCTCAGGCAAAGGGTATCAATATTCCAATGCTGAGCTCCGGTAGCGAAGCGAAGCAGTCGGGGACCGAATGATGCGCGCGCGATGGAGGCGCCGCGCGCGGTTGATTTGTTTTCCCCTGGCTGCGCTGGTCCTCCTATTTGCGGTCTACACATTCAGGTCATGGTCGGTTAGGGTTGAGGCGGTCCAATTGCAGAGCCGGCTGGTTGGAAAGAGCCTCGAATACAACGTAGTCTTGCCGCGTGGTTATTCTTTCATCGCTTCGCGCTCGCGGTATCCGGTTCTTTACCTGCTTCATGGCTGGAACGGGCATTCGCAGGATTGGCTGGCCCAGACAAAGGTCAGGGAATATGCGGCCCAGCAGAATTTGATCGTCGTCCTGGTTGAGGGGGAGAACGGCTGGTACACGAACAGCGCGACGGTGCCGACAGATCAATACGAGGACTATGTGTTGCGAGAGCTGATTCCTGATGTGGATGCCCGCTTTCGTACTATTGGAAATCGTAACGGCCGTGGCATTGCCGGACTCTCAATGGGAGGTTACGGCGCGATAAAGCTCGGTTTGAAGCATCCGGACGTCTTCGCCTTCGCAGGCTCGACCAGCGGAGCGCTAAATGCGGCCCGCAGAACCGACAACGAAACTATCATGCATATATTCGGTGCGGAAGACAGCCAGACTCGCAACGACAACGACGTATTCCAGATTGTACGCACGCTGCCTGACGAACAGCTCGGAGCATTACCATTTTTGTATCTGAACTGCGGCACGGAAGATCCGTGGCTAAACACTAATCGCGTGATGGCTCGAATATTAGACGAACGGAAGATCGCTCACGAGTATCGTGAGTTCCCCGGCGGACATGATTGGAAGTATTGGGATACACATCTTCCCGAGATTCTGAGACTAGCGAGCCAAAAGCTTTCGGCCTCTCAGTGATCCAGGGCAAACCGACGAGATGAGATCGACACTGCAGATGAAGATCGCGCGACGAGTGGGTTTGTTTTTTGCGCTCGCCCTGTCGCTGTCGGCCTATGCCGAGAATTCATCTCTTCGCGTCGAGACGATTCAGTTCAAGAGCAAACTGGTCGGCAAGCTGTTGCCTTACAGCGTCGTCTTACCAGAGTCTTACTCAAAGCGAAGCGACGAAAGAAAACGATATCCGGTGCTCTATCTGCTGCATGGGTTGGACGGTCACTATACAAACTGGTTATCCAAGACAAAGCTGAGAGACTATGCTTCGCACTATCAAATGATCATCGTCACCCCCGAGGGAAACAACGGCTGGTACACAGACAGCGCGACCGACCCACACGATCAATACGAGGCCTATTTCATAAGTGAGTTGATTCCCGATGTCGACAGTCGATTTCGCACTGTCAGTATTCGTGAGGGACGCGCCATCGCAGGACTCTCGATGGGCGGGTATGGCGCGTTGAAATTTGGCGTCAAATATCCGGACAAGTTTATCTTTGCCGGTTCGATCAGCGGCGCGCTTGACCCCGCAGTCCGCTCTGACGAGAAACCTCGAAACGCCTGGTCTTATCTGCGCCCCTCGATCATGCAAACGTTCGGTCCGCCCGGCAGCCCGACACGCGCGGCTAATGACCTTCATCAGCTGGTACGCGATTTTCCAGTCGAGCGCCTGGCATCGCTTCCCTTCTTCTACCTTGATTGTGGAACTGAAGACGGGTTCCTTACGGGCAATCGAGAGCTCGCAGACATTTTTCTCCAGCGCAAGGTTCCACACGAGTTTAGAGAACTACCCGGTGCGCACAACTGGGCCTACTGGGACGCCCAGGTGCAGGAAGTTTTGAAGATAGCTGCGCGAAGGATGCCTGCCGACTATTTTATTGCTCCAACAGGGAAAAGCCGTTCTATCTTTTGAGCCATTTGCTAACGGAGACACTAAGTCGTGAGAAGATCCCTGATTCATATTGCACTGACGCTCGTCGCGCTCTTATTCACCGTCTCTCCAGGCGTGTACGCCCAAACGGAACAGACCGGTGAGCGGGTCAAAGCCATTCAAGCCGCGCTGCGCGCCGCAAAGATTGACGGCTGGCTCTTCTATGATTTTCGCGGGAGCGATCCGCTCGCTTATCGCATCCTCAAACTAGAACAGCGCGGGATTACAACGCGCCGATGGTTCTATTACATTCCAGCCAACGGCGAGCCGGTAAAGCTGGTTCATTCCATTGAGCGCGATAAGCTGGACACACTTCCCGGCAGAAAGCTGGTCTATCTTCCATGGCAGCAGTTGCACGCATTCCTGCGGCAGACTTTGACGGAAGGCGGCACCCTTCGCCTGGGCCCGCTGCAGGAAGATCCAAGACATTCCGATCGTTTCGGAACGCGCGTCGACGGCAAGAAGCGCATCGCGATGCAGTACTCGCCAAACAACGACATCCCCTACATGTCACGGGTCGACGCGGGAACGGTTGAGTTGATTCGTTCCTTCGGGGTAACGCCTGTGCCCAGCGCCGATCTGGTGCAGGAATTTGAAGCGGTATGGACCTCCGCTCAATTTGAAATGCACACGGAAGCTTCAGACAAAATCCATCGCATTATCATGCAGGCCTTCGATGAGATTGGGCGTCGCATCAGAGCCAACCAGCCGACTACGGAATACGACATCCAGCAGTTCATGGTCCGTCGCTACGAAGAAGAAGGCTTGATGAGCGACAACGAACCTCCCATCATCGCGGTGAATGCCAACGCCGCCAACCCGCACTACGAGCCGACGCGTGATATTCACGCCCCCATCAAGCGCGGCGATTTCGTGCTCTTCGATGTCTGGGCAAAACTCAAGAAGCCCTACTCGACCTATACAGATCAAACGTGGACGGGATTCGTCGGCGAGAGCGTGCCCGCAGAATACACGCGCATATTCAACATCGTGCGCGATGCGCGCGACGCGGCGGTTAAGTTCGTTCAGGAGAGCATGCGCGCCGGGCGTCCCATCAAAGGCGCGGACGTTGACGACGTATCGCGCGGAGTCATCACGCGTGCGGGCTATGGAGCCCAATTCCTTCACCGTACCGGACACTCCATCGGCGAAGAAGTTCACGGCAATGGAGCGAACATAGACGATCTCGAAACCAGAGACGCGCGCCGCATAATTCCGCGCACTACGTTTTCGATCGAGCCTGGAATCTATCTAGAAGGCAAGTTCGGGGTGCGCTCCGAAATAGACGTTCATGTTCTCGAACGCGACGCCGTAGTCACCGGCCAGCCGATACAGACGGCGGTGATTCCGATATTGAAGAGATAGTGGTCGGTGGTCGGTGATCAGTGATCAGTGATCAGTGGTCGGTGGTCGGTGGTCGGTGGTCAGTGGTCACTGATTAGTAAGATGCACTGCCTATCACCAACCACCAACCACCAGTCACCGGCTACCGGCCACCAACCACCAACCACCAGTCACCGGCTACCGGCCAC
>JAVHWA010000053.1:0-9565 GCA_032160165.1 Acidobacteriota bacterium | reverse complement strand
TTCAATTAAGCAGATCGCGTTTCGGGAGGCAGTCGCAAGGTTGGGTGATCGAGTTGATCTCGTAAAGCTCGACTGCGAAGGCGGTGAGTGGGATATCTTGCGGGATGGTGAATCCTGGCAGAGGGTTCGGTTTCTAACCATGGAGTTTCATCTGTGGGCGGGCTACACGATTGGAGAATTGAAATCCCGCGTTTCCAGCCTCGGGTTCGACATCAGACGTCTTCAAAGCAGAGGACCGGAATTTGGCATTCTCGTAGCATGCCGATAGATCATTCCTTCGATCTTCGCAGTTGTATTAGGGGTCACGTTAGCGATCCTCGTGATCGCCTGCGAGAAATCCGCCGGTTACCGTGTCATTAGAAGTCCTTCAGATCGTTCCTCGGCTTCCACCGGCTATCAATGGAGTCGGGGATTACGCACACTTGCTTGCAAGGCAATTGCGGTCGGCACATCAAGTCAAGTCCCAGTTCCTTGTATGCGATCCGGCATGGGAGGGAGAGACGGAGATCGAAGGGTTTCAAATTGAGCGACTTCAAGCGCGGCGAGCTGCTGCATTAGTAGAAAAGCTCTCCACAAGCGCACCCCGAATTGTACTGCTGCATTATGTGGGTTATGGCTATGAAAATAGAGGCTGCCCACTCTGGTTGAAACAGGGGCTGAAAGTCTGGCGCCGGCGGAATGCATCTCGTCGTCTGATAATCATGTTCCATGAGCTTTACGCCTTCGGTGCTCCGTGGCGGAGTTCGTTCTGGATGTCCTATCCGCAGCAATTGTTAGCTGTAGGTTTGGCGAGATTGGCTGATCGCTGTGTTACAAATTTACATCGGTATGCCCTATGGTTGGGAAGTCGAGCCAAGCAGCATCGCGATAAGATAATCACCATCCCGGTCTTTTCAAACGTTGGAGAAGGGCTTAACGGCAACCCGCTCGATACCAGACCACCGAATATGGTTATTTTTGGAGGCACTGCTTGGGTCGAAGAATTGCTAGGGAAGCATTCCGCTCAGACCTACTTCTGCTGCAAAGCACTTGGAATAGAGAGAATCATTACCATTGGCAGCCCAGTCGGCACTGCCCCGAAGAGCACGCCAGTTCCGATAGAGGAACGCGGTTTCCTCAAGGCTGATCAAGTTGCCGAAGTTATCCGATCGAGTCGCGTGGGCATGATGAATTATTTTCCGGGATACCTGGGGAAGTCAGGTGTCTATGCTGCGTATTCCGCCTTGGGGGCCGTCCCGTTGTTGCCACAAATTAATCCCTCTATCCTTGATGGGTGCATAGACGGGAAAACTTACTTATCAGCGAATCAGATTACAAAACGACCGGCAAATGAATTGCTCCAACAAGTGGCAAGCAATGCTCGGGAATGGTATGAAACTCATAACTTGTCGAAGACCGCAGAGGTTTACGCAAGGGTACTCGGCGAGATCTACCAGGATTTCGCATGCTAAGGTGGCTTTGGCAACATCGCGAACGCCCGGCAATTGGCTCCGCCCGCTGGTGGAGAGTTTGGGAAAAGCGCATCGCCACACTCAGTTCGCTTCGTTCGTCAATTCGCCAATCAATCAAATTGAAGCGACGTGGGGCACAGATTAAGCCGCCAGTTTTCCTGTCGCCCAGTGTTTGGAATGGTAAGGCCGCCAACTTGGAAATCGGAGCAGGAAGTTTCGTTGGCCGCGCTGAAGTGCATCTTCACGACCGTGTCACCATTGGGCGCAATGTTGTAATTAATGATGGCGTGCGGTTGTTGACTGCAAGCCACATGGTCGATGACACAAAGTTCCGCCTTACGTCGGCACCCATCATCATTGGCGACTATGCGTGGATTGCGATGGGAGCGATGTTGCTGCCAGGAGTCTCGGTCGGTGTTGGTGCCGTCGTGGGGGCCGGGGCGTTGGTCAACAGGAACATTCCTGACTTCGCAATCGCCGTCGGGAATCCGGCCCGAATTCTCACTAAGTCGCGCATGAACGGATTAGAGTATAGCCCTCTCCAATTTCTACCTAGCTTCGAAGCGTGGCTCGGGAAAACTCGATTGCCGGAGCACCTCCTGTGTCCCGAGACTGCAACTTCGATTGGAACCTAGCAGATAAGAATTCTCAACGCCATTTGGTCGAAATCAAAAGTGCAGTGAAACAAGATACCCCGACATATTGGTCTTCGAAGACACCAAACCGCGTATTCGGAGGGATGCCGACTCGTGCGTATAGGTTCGGATTAGAATTAGCTACGAGTCGATGGGTCATCCTCGCGGTCTTCGGCGCGCTGACTTTGACGATATTGGAAGGGGCAATTAGAAAATGGATTGTCGGAACTGATTCCTCGGTCTTAAGCTACGTGATATATTTTTCTAAAGACATCGCTTTCATTGCTTTACTATTTCTGCCTGCCGAAAAGAATCCAGGTTCAGCTTCCTTAGTATTTCGACGTTGGCTAATACCGGGATCATTCCTGCTGATCTCGGGAGCGATGGCGAGCAGCGTCCAAGGAGTTAATCTTGTAGGCAGCGCGCTCACCTTGAGAGCAGCGGTCCTGCTTCCACTGATCGCTTACTTCGCCATAAAAAAGCTTAACGGCGTATCACTTAGAAACGTGGCATTGCTGTTAACTGTGTTCACGTTTGCCAACTTCGTTCTTGGCATTTATCAGAACAGCCTGCCCGCGGACAGTCTGTTCAATCGCTATGCTTCCTCGTCAACAGATATTACTGTCTTGGACTCAGGGGTTCGTGCGACGGGAACATTTGCATACATTGCTGGAATGGGTGTGATCTCAATGGTAGGGATTTGGGCTGGGATGGTTCTCCTGAGCTTGAGCGGAAAGCGCTGGGACCGCTTAGGCGGCTGGGTAGCGTTAATCAGTGGATTCGGTTGCAGCCTGACCGCAGTGTCGCGTTCCCCTGTCATTCTTGGAGCAGTAATGCTTCTGATTTGGGGGGTGTTTTATCGCGTTGGAATATCATCGGGAGTTCGTATACTGGTGGCGGGCGTCTTGATGTGGTTCCTCGTGATGTTGTTCGGGTTGGCGCCAACCTTTTCCAACCTTGGAGAAGGATTAATTCAACGAGGCGAGGAGGCTGGTGATACATTCCAAGATCGGGCATTCGGCCAATTTGAGGAAGCATATGAGGCTATTACGATAGCACCGTTTGGAAACGGCCTCGGCTCAGAGCAGGTGGCAGGAAATTTCTATAAGTCGGGAGTTATGAGCTTCACCACTTTCGAAAATCAGTTGCCGCGACTAATTATGGAAACGGGTGTCTTTGGGCTCGTCGGGTTTTTGATGATTTGTGTGGGCGCCGTGTCTACTCTACAGTTCGTGAAGAGAAGCGCGACCACCGAATCAGAAAGATCAGTCCTCCTGGCAACACAACTATTGCTCGTCTCGATGTTTTATACAAATGTTCTCTTCAACCACACTGCCTCTGCCTTTACGTGGGTAATTTTCGTTGTGGTACTCGGGGGCCGAGTCAAAGCGGCATCACCTGAATTGGCTGAGATTGGGGCTCCGCAG
This sequence comes from Acidobacteriota bacterium, assembly GCA_032160165.1. Lineage (GTDB taxonomy): Bacteria > Acidobacteriota > Blastocatellia > Pyrinomonadales > Pyrinomonadaceae > QHXM01. The sequence goes on along the minus strand of JAVHWA010000053.1, from coordinate 6,052 downwards.
GTAAGAAGGGCGTTCCTCTCAAGGGGAGGACTTGGCCACGCCCCTCGGTTGGGTTAGATGCAGGAACCCGCGTTAGAAGGTCTCTATTCTGAGGCAAGATCGCCTTCGCTATGACTGCCAGCGTCACGGTTTCACATCCGCACGGTAATCCGAACAGTTATCACGCCGCGAAGGCTTTCGCCGACACTGGACTACTTAATATCTTCGAGCGAGGCTTCGTGACGGGCAGATTTGCCTCGAAAGCGCTCGCGGACCTGCCGCAGGGGAGGAAGGCATTACAACGTGGCTTGGGACAACTCGCGAATGGTGGGAACCGGCAGCACTTACTCTGGGAAGTTATCTCGCGGGTTGGCAAGCGACTCAAATCCACTGGACCGACTCAGAAAGTTTCATGGTATGACGTGCTCTATTGCGGCCATGATTGGCAAGTGTCCAAGGCGTTGCGGAAAGGCATGACTGCGGTTTATGCGTACGAAGACGGCGCGTGTCTTACATTCCGCGAAGCGAAGCGGACGCGTGCAGCCACCATTTACGAATTGCCTGCCGGCTACTACGCTGGAGTTGCGCACGAGCTGGATAGAGCGAGGGACAATTCGAGGGAACCCGTATTCAACATAAAAACAGAACCGCGATGGAAAATGCGTCGCAAAGACCACGAACTCTCACTGGCGGATGTGATTGTCGTGCCTTGCGAGTGGGCGGCCGAGAGCCTGCGGTTCAGCGGGATTAACACGGAAAAGGCAGTCATCAAGGTTCCCTATGGTACGCCGGCCGTCGAAGTGTTCCCTAAACTAGAACGGCCGCGAGGTCCCTTTACGGTTCTCTTCGCGGGACAGGTCGGCGCCCGCAAAGGTGTCCCCTACTTGTTAGAGGCGTGGTCGCAACTCGGGTTAAAAAATGCGCGCCTGTTGTTGGCGGGAGGGATGAAACTGAATGACGCGTTCCTGAGTAGATACTCAGGGAACTTTGAATATCTCGGCGCGCTACCCCGCTTACAATTGCTGAAGTTGATGAAGGAGGTAGACCTCCTCGTGTTCCCGTCGCTTGCTGAGGGCTTCGGTTTAGTCATCGGCGAAGCGATGGCAGCGGGCACGCCCGTTCTGACGACTACAAACACTGGCGGCCCCGAATTGATTACTAATGGGAGAGAAGGCTGGTGTGTTCCCGCCCACGACGCGCAGGTATTGGCTGAACGGATCGAGTGGGCATATCAACATCGAGACGAGCTATTTGAAATGGGACGACGTGCTCGACAACGGGCAGAGCAATGGACGTGGGCGGACTATCGGCATAGCCTGATTGAGAAGATAATGCCTCACCTAAATGGAGTTGCGGCTTCATCCTCATCTTATGTGGAGGTTTAATTGACAACGGGCTCAAATTCATCCGATAGCGAAAGCAAAGGCAGAATCCTTCTGGTGCTTCCGGAAGTCTTCAACTGTGAAGGGGGCATTCAAATGTTCTGCCGCGCTCTTTGTCTCGCTTCCGGGAAGTGGGCGCAGCGTAACCACACGACGGTCCATGCGCTTGTGCTCAACGATCACGGCAGGCCCGACGCGCTCTACGTCAATGGTGGGTACAGCTCCTATGTTGGCGCAAATAAGAATAAGGGCAGATTTATCCAGCATTACCTGCGGAGGACGCTGACGTCAAACTATGAATGGATCATCTTCGCACATGTCTCTTTGTCTCCACTCGCGTTACTCACCAAATCGTTAAAGGCGGGAATAAAGATTGGTGTCGTCGCGCATGGGGTGGAAGTTTGGCACCCGCTCCCAAATGTGCAGCGCAGAGCCCTGCACGCGGTCGATTTAATACTGGCAGTAAGCGAGTACACTAAGGGTGAGCTGATAAAGCTTAACGCGGTTCCCGCTGACAAGATCAAGATATTTCCGAACACACTTGACCCGCACTGGACCTACTCGTCCTCGACAACGGAACTGGTGTGCGCGCCGCCGGTACTACTTAGCGTCTCGCGTATGAATAAAGAGGACCGCTATAAGGGAATCGATAGCGTAATCCGAAGCTTACCGGCGGTGGTAGAGCAAATAGGCCCCATCAGATACAACGTGGTCGGCCAGGGTGATGATGTTCCTCGCTTGAAAGCGCTGGCAGCGGGCCTCGGAGTTTCAAGATACGTCAAATTTCTCGGCGGGGTTGAAGACGGCGAACTGCGCAAGCAATACCAGCATTGCTCGCTCTTCATTATGCCAAGCAAGAAGGAAGGGTTCGGCATAGTCTTTCTCGAGGCCATGGCGTACGGCAAGCCCGTTATAGGTGGGGCGCATGGCGGCACCCCGTCCGTAGTTAAGCATGGCGAGACAGGGTGGCTTAACGACAATTCAGATATAGAAGGAATCGCCAACTCCATCATCCAGCTTCTAGGCGATGAAGCGATGCGGGAGAACTTCGGTCGCGCCGGTCATCAGCGTCTGATTGATAACTTCACGTTCGAGAGGTTCGAACAAAACCTCAAAGCGGTCTTTAGCTCGCTGAATTAGACCGAGGCTCTTCTCACATTTTCATCTCTTGAATCTACGCCAGTAGCTAATCCCTAGACACCAGTATTAAAGATATGTGCGGTATAGCCGGCATCATCGGAAATCAAGTGCCTGACGCGACCGAGCGCCTCGTACGGATGAGCAATGCCCTTGTTCATCGCGGCCCTGACGATGACGGGCTGTCGGTCTGGCCCGAGAACGGGCGCTTGCCCTTCGCCGCTTTCGCGCACCGACGACTATCGATCATAGACCTCACTAAAGCCGGGCATCAGCCGATGGAGACACCTGACGGCCGATATTCAATTATCTTCAACGGCGAGATCTACAACTACCTAACTCTGAGGAGAGAGCTTCTCGCCGAAGGCGTAGAGCTCACCTCGCAAACCGATACCGAGGTTCTTCTTCAGCTCTACGCAAGGCACGGTGCGAGTTGTCTGCATCTGCTGCGGGGGATGTTCGCCTTCGCTATCCGTGACAATCAAACAGGCGCGGTCTTTATCGCGCGCGACCATCTGGGAATTAAGCCGCTATATTTCCACCAAACAGATGGACTCTTCCTCTTTGCGTCCGAACTGCGCGCACTGCTTGCGAGCGGCCTTGTGCCGCGACATCTCAACCGGGCTGGTCTGATCTCGTACCTGCAAACCGGCTCGATTGCGTCACCCGACACGATCATTGAAGGAATCCGACAACTGTCGCCTGGCAATTACATGACGATCGTTCCTGATGCGATCGGCAACCTGAAAGTCAAAACGATTTCCTACACGGGAGAATGGCTCTCCGGCGCAACCTCAATGTCCGGGCTGGACCGATCGTCCGCGGTCGAGGCATTGCGCGAAGCCTTGAAGGAATCCGTGCGACTGCATCTTGTGAGCGACGTTCCTCTCGGGCCGTTTCTCTCGGGGGGAATCGATTCAAGCGCCATCGTCGCCTTGATGAGCCAGGTCACTGATGCGAGGCCCAGGACTTTCAGCGTGGTCTTCGAGGAAGAAAAGTTTTCCGAAGCTATCCACGCGCGGCAGGTGGCGAAGAAGTTCAGCACTGAACATCACGAGATTCATTTAAGCGAAGAGCAACTGCTCGAAATGCTGCCGGCAGCCATCGCAGCGGAAGATCAGCCGACGATGGATGGCATCAACACCTTCGTCGTTTCCAAGGCCGTGCGCGAAGCGGGCATCACTGTCGCGCTATCGGGATTGGGCGGCGATGAACTGTTCGCGGGCTACCCCACGTTCCGTCGTGCGCTTCGAATGCAGTCGGTCGCGCGCTTCCCCAGTGCGCTGCGACAGGGGGTCTCGGCTGTGGGAAGTCGAGTCTGGAACCGGACCGTTCAGCAAAAGAAAATGTGGCAACTCCTGGCAAGCGATGGGAGTCCCGCTGTCGCCTGCACCGTATCGCGCCAGCTCTTCGCAATCGATGAGATTGCACCATTGCTACCCACCAATGGGCACAAGTTCGCGGCAGCTGATCCAGACCTGTCCTGGCCGGATGATAGTTTACAAAGCGATGACCGCATTAATGCCGTCTCAATCTTCGAGCTGCGCGGTTATATGTCGAACACGCTCCTGCGCGATACGGATTTCATGAGCATGGCGCACTCGCTGGAAGTCCGAGTACCTTTCGTCGACGCAGAGATAGTTCGTTTCGTGCTCGGTCTGCCGGGAGCATGGAAGCTGAATGGCGACAAAAGACAGAAGCCATTGCTCCAGGACGCGCTGGGGGATCTACTTCCGCCGGAAGTTATGCACAGGCCGAAGATGGGATTTACGCTTCCGTTTGAAACCTGGATGCAATCTCGACTTCACGACGAGATCGAAGCGACCTTCAATGATGAGAGGCAGTTTAAGTCAATTGGTCTTCAGCCCGATTCCGCACGCGAAGTCTGGAGGCAGTTCCTCCGCTCGCCAGGAGCAGTCGGATGGTCGCGCCCATGGGCGTTGTACGTCCTGGCACGATGGTGCACACAGCACCAGGTTACTCTTTGAAAATCCTACATGTCATACCTTCGGTTGCTCCTCGCTATGGGGGACCGAGTCGGGCTGTGGTCGAAATGTGCCATGCCCTGATTGGGCAAGGCGTCGACACCCTCATCGCGACGACGGATGCCGACGGCTCAGGACGGCTCGACGTTGAGATCGGGCGAGCTGTGTCTTACAAGAATGTGCCCACAATCTTTTTTCCCAGACAGTGGAGCGAAGCATTCAAGTATTCGCGCCCACTGGCGCGCTGGCTTCACCAAAGCGTTGAAGGGTTTGATGTCGTGCATATTCACGCGGTCTTCTCCCACGCATGCCTTGCTGCCGCGACCGCGTGCCGCGAGAAGGGCGTCCCGTACATCGTTCGTCCGTTGGGAAGTCTTGATCCGTGGAGCCTGAAGCAAAAGCGTTTGAAGAAGATTCTGTTTTGGCATCTGGGTGTCAAACGGATGCTCGATGGCGCCGCCGCGATCCACTACACCACGGATGCGGAGCGTGAGGCGGCCGAGAGAAGCGTGAGCGCTGGGCGTGGTGTAGTCGTTCCGCTAGGTATTGAAGAGCAGTTTATGAATGAAGTAGCCGAGGGGTCAGAAAACAAGAGCAGGGATCCTTCGGCGAAGTCGCCTTACGTCTTGGTGCTCTCGCGGCTGCATCAAAAAAAAGGATTGGAGTTGTTGCTTCCGGCGTTTCTCTCGGTCGTTAAGCAAGCTGAGTTTGCCGGCTGGAAATTAGTATTAGTAGGCGAGGGTGAGTCGAAGTACGTGGAATCACTTAAGCGACTCGTACATTCGTGCGGCGGTAACGGGAATGTCGTATTCGCGGGTTGGCTGGATGGAGCACAGCGTAGCGACGCTCTGCGGGAAGCGTCGCTGTTGGCGTTGACCTCATACCAGGAGAACTTTGGTCTGTGCGCGGTCGAAGCTATGGCCTGCGGAGTCCCGGTGATGCTCAGTCCTCACGTCAATCTTTCCGATGACGTCAGGAAAGCGGGTGCGGGTTGGGTCTCGGAACTAAATACGGCTGCGCTGCAACGAACTTTGGCGGAATCCCTTCGTGATCAGAAAGAGCTGACGCGTCGTGGCGCTCTGGGAAAAGAGTTGGTACGCCAACGCTTCACTTGGGACGCTGTTGCGAAGACGCTAACTGACCTCTACGTTTCGATTGCCGCTAACGGCAAGAAGCAAAGTGAATATCGGAGTGCTTGATCAGATCACCCCTCTCATCCTGACTTATAACGAAGCGCCGAATATCGGGCGGACGTTGGAGCGCTTGGGTTGGGCGCGTGACATCATAGTCGTCGATAGCTTTAGCACCGATCAGACGCTTGATATCGTCGCCGGCTTTCCCAACGCGCGCGTTGTGCAACGAGTCTTTGATACCCACAGGAACCAATGGAGTTTCGGATTGAGAGAGACGGGCATCGAGTCCGACTGGGTGCTCGCGCTTGACGCAGACTATTTGTTGACACCTGAGCTGATCCAAGAACTGGGAACGCTCGAACCGCAATCCGATACTAACGGTTATCGTGCACGGTTCATCTACTGTATTAATGGCAAGCCATTGAAGGGTTCCGCA
>JAVHWA010000001.1:0-22444 GCA_032160165.1 Acidobacteriota bacterium | reverse complement strand
AAAGAGCCAGGAGGGGCCGTCGGGTTATCGGTAACGGGACGTCCCTGCTCAGGGAGCGGTTGGTTCCGCTGTTCGCCAGAAGGCCGGGTGGCGTCCTGTTGGCGCTGGGTTGGGGGCGGAGACGATTGAGGCGTCTGCGCTCGTGCCACGGTGATAACACTAAAAAGCAGGCACGCAAGCGCGACCCGCCTCGAGGCTCTTTGAACAATATTCGTCAACATCAGGTCGGAGAACTCCTGGACTATGTCACTGCAAGCAAGACGAGAGCGTATAATCGAATTGCCGGAAACTCAAGACGATTCGAATCACTAAGTTACTACGTGAGGCCTAAGCTGTCGGTTTCAAAAATGAAGCCTTTCGAGGTGACAGCGCAATGATCCGAGTCCGATCTTCCACTCCTGGCCACGACTCTCCGAACAAGAGTAGTGGTTCGGTCGAGGAGGGAATGATTGAACAGGGAAATAGACAAGATGGATCAGACAGCCAGGCTGAAAAGCATTAATGAGAATCATCACTACGTTTCTAGCCCGTCTATCATGTCCATCCTGATTGAATCCAGCTTACCCTAATTGAACCAATACCCGAACCAGACGGCTCTAGCGCAGCTGAGTGATTTTCGCTAAGATTGATTCGCTATCCTCTCGCATGTGCAGGAACAATCATAGGGCTTCAGTGTCACCTCTGGTTTTGCGCTCGGCAGAAGCCGCCATTGAATCAGAGACAAGCAAATGCCATCTCCTGAGGCAATTCTCCAGGGACGCTATCGCATCATAGGCCAACTCGGACGTGGCGGGCTCGGTACTGTTTACGAAGCGCTCGACCTTCGCGTAAATGCGTTGGTTGCCCTCAAGCAGGCGAACAGCGGCGGCGATGCCCAGTCCCGCCGCGACTTCAAGAGCGAAGCCGAGCTGTTGGCCAACCTTCATCATCAGGCCCTGCCAAAGGTCATGGATTATTTCATAGAAGGGGACGACGAGTTCCTGGTGATGGAGTATATCCCGGGATACGACCTGCTGGAGTTGCTGGCCCGTCGCGGCTCGCCGTTTCACGTCGATTCAGTAGCGCGTTGGGCCGACGACCTGCTCGACCTGCTCGAGTATCTGCACCAACGTAAGCCTGCGATCCTTCATCGCGACATCAAACCGGCGAATCTCAAACTCACACAAGACGAAAAGATCTTCTTGCTGGACTTCGGTCTCGCGAAAGGGGCGGCCGGCCAGATGGCGACCTTGCTCACGAATAGAAGTGTGCGAGGGTTCACTCCGGTTTACTCGCCTCTTGAACAGATTCTTGGCCGCGGTACAGATCATCGAAGCGACCTCTATTCACTGGGCGCCACGATGTACCACCTGCTATCCGGGGTACCGCCAACCGACGTCGCCACACGTTATGAATTGTTGGAGAGTGGACAATTGGACCCGCTGCTTCCGCTTCGCGAGCTAAACCCGAGAGTTCCCTACGCCATCGCCGACTTAATAACACGAGCGATGGCGGTTCCGCGAAAAGACCGGCCTGAAAACGCAGGAGAGATGCGCCGTTCGTTAAGCAGTGCTCACGCCGAGGCAAAACGTTCGGCTCGGATAAAGTCAGAGGGAGCCGCCGACGTAGACGAAGAGCGGCATGAAACTACGCAGGAAGGTCGAGTTGGTGCGACAGACCCGGGTGAGCGAATGGGAATAGCCCTGACGGTCCCTGGTCTCGAAGCAGCCGAGCCTCCTCCGACGGGCGGTCGTGGAAAAGGCCGTATACTGCTGATGGGCGCCGGGGTTTTAGCGGTTATCGGAATTGTAATCGCAGTCACCTTATGGACACGAAGTGGCTCTCGCAGCGCAGCAACCAGCCGTGAAATTCCGGCAGGGTCGCCGTCTCCATCGGTCGCGGGTGGTCCTGCTGTCGCAAACACGAGCCCGTCGCCGTCACCCGGCGCCGTCTCCGTGTCGACCATCACGGAGAACTTCAACGGCGCATCGATGGAATTGGTATTGGTCCCCGCGGGAACATTCATGATGGGTTCGCCTGATGATCAGGGATACGTTACTGAACGGCCGCAACATCAGGTGAGCGTACCCGCGTTCTATGTGAGCAGATATGAGGTGACACAGAAGCAGTACCAGGCGTTGATGGGAATAAACACCAGTGAGTTTCAGGGCGAAGACCTCCCGGTGGAAAATGTCTCCTGGAAGTTTGCGGAGGATTTCTGTGATCGATTATCGCAGGTCACAGGCCGTAAGCATCGCTTGCCGACAGAAGCTGAGTGGGAATATGCGTGCCGCGCAGGAACAACCACCGCGTATGCGTTCGGTAACTCACTCTCGGCCTCGCAGGCGAATTTCGACGCAGGCTCTACCGGCGGCACTGCGCAACCGGGGGTCTACCGTCAGCGAACTACGCCGGTCGGAAGTTTCAAGCCAAACGGGTTCGGCTTGTACGACATGCACGGAAATGTGTGGGAGTGGTGTCTGGACATTTATCACGATAGCTATAACGGCGCTCCGGTTAACGGCGCCGCATGGACGGACGGTTCGGGGTTCCGCGTTGTGCGCGGCGGTTCCTGGATCAGCCGGGCCGATGCTCTGCGCTCAACGGTGCGGGAGCGTGGTGAAGAGGAGTTTGAATCCGCCAGCATTGGCTTTCGCGTAGTTACAGTCGTGCAATGACCACCTGCCCGAGCGGCGAGGAACGCTTATTTCGGCGCCACGACCAGCGGCTTACAATTCGAATAACGATAGGATTCAATTCCTCCTGACCTCAGCCGACCAGCATCACAGGCCCTCAGCCGGGCGCACGCTTGACAGCTAAGCACCCGGCGAATAATCTTGCGATTCGCTTATCAACTCGCATTCCCTCGCACTCAACTGCGAAAGGCTTCCACGGGAAGCGATCGCGCTGGTTTGGAATGTGTTCACTGTAGGGAGGCTGGAAACAGGATGGCCGTGAAGGTTGGCATAAATGGCTTCGGACGCATCGGGCGCAACGTACTGCGCACGAGCCTGGGAGATTCGGACATCGATTTCGTGGCCGTCAACGACATCACAGATACGAAGACGCTGGCGCACCTGCTCAAGTACGACTCGGTGCTTGGTAACCTCGATCACGATATCGCTGCAACTGAAAAGGGAATACGGGTCGAGTCTGAGGAATTCCGTGTCTTCGCTGAGAAGGACCCGGCGCTGATCGATTGGGAATCAGTCGGCGCGGAAATTATCATCGAGTCGACTGGCCGATTCACAAAGGCCGAGGACGCGCGAAAACACGTCCGCGGCTCTGTTAAGAAAGTTATCATCTCGGCCCCCGCCAAAAACGAAGACATCACCATCGTCCTGGGAGTCAATGAGGCTAGCTACGATCCTCAACTACACACCATCCTTTCAAATGCCAGTTGCACTACCAACTGCCTGGCCCCCGTTGCGAAGGTCATACATGAACACTTCGGGATACACTCGGCGCAGATGACGACCATTCACTCTTATACCAACGACCAGCAGCTTCTCGATCTTCCGCACCCGGACTTGAGGCGCGCTCGCGCAGCAGGGCTATCGATGATTCCTACGTCGACGGGCGCGGCCAAAGCAGTGGCGCTGGTGCTGCCGGAGTTAAAAGGAAAGTTCGACGGCATCAGTGTGCGCGTACCGACGCCGAATGTTTCGCTCGTCGACGTGGTGATGCAGGTCGAGCGCCAGACCACCACCGAAGAGGTCAACAAAGCGCTGAAGGACGCGGCAGATGGAGAGTTGAAAGGTATTCTGGAGTTTTCCGAAGCGCCGCTTGTCTCAGTGGATTTCCGTAAGAACCCGAACTCGTCGATCGTCGATGCAGAGTACACCAAGGTGATCGGTGGCAATCTCGTCAAGGTGCTTTCGTGGTACGACAACGAGTGGGGCTATTCCTGTCGAGTGCGCGACCTGGTGAAGTTCATCGCGAAAAAGGGACTCTGAAGAACAGTGATGGGTGATGGGTGATAAGAGAAAAAAGCTCTTTACTATCACCCATTACCAATCACCCATCACCCATAACTATGTAGTATCTTTCCATCAAAGACCTGAAATTGAAAGGTAAGCGCGCGTTCATTCGTGTCGACTTCAATGTGCCGATTAAGGATGGGACGGTGGAAGACGATACCAGGATACGAGGAGCACTGCCCACCATCCAATACGCGATCGCGCACGGGGCGCGCCTCATTCTTGCTTCACATCTCGGCCGCCCGAAAGGACAACGCGTAGAGAAGTACAGCTTACGACCCGTCGCCGATCATCTCTCCAGGCTGTTAGGTCGCGACGTTCAGTTTGCTGATGAGTGCATCGGCGCCGATGTTCAATCTAAAGTTGATTCACTCGTCGATGGGGACGTACTGCTGCTTGAGAATCTTCGCTTCCATCCTGAAGAAGAAAAAAACGACGAAGGCTTTTCGCGCAAGCTTGCAGATCTCTGCGACGTTTACGTCAACGATGCTTTCGGAGCCGCGCATCGCGCTCACGCTTCGACCGTCGGCATCACAAAGTTTGTCCAGCAAGCGGCGGCCGGGCTTCTGATGGAGAAGGAGCTCGAGTATCTCAGTCGAGTAATTAGTAACCCTGAACACCCGTTTGTGGCGATCCTCGGTGGCGCAAAGGTGTCCGACAAAATACCTATCATCAACGCGTTAATAGATCGTCGCGTCGACAAGCTATTGATCGGCGGCGCCATGGCCTACACCTTTTTCAAAGCAGAGGGTTTCACTGTAGGAAAGTCGCTGGTTGAGGACGACATGCTTAACACCGCTTCTCAAATCAAGCAACGATGTGAGGAAGAAAATGTCGATTTGTTGCTGCCAACCGATCATCAGGTGGTTGACAGTTACGAGCCGATCAAAGGTTCTGAGATCTTAACAAAGACAATCCCAATCGAGTTTACCAACATCGGCCATGCCGGAATGGACATCGGTGTTGAGACTGTCGCGCATTTCACCAACGCACTGAAAGACGCGAAGACGATTATTTGGAACGGTCCGATGGGAGTTTTCGAAGAGCCTCCGTTCGACCAGGGAACGATAGGTATCGCGCTCGCCGTTGCGGACGCTGCAGACCGAGGCGCTATCGTGATCGTTGGCGGCGGCGATTCAGTTGCGGCAATCACGCAAGCCGGCGTCGCAGATCGCATCACGCATATCTCGACGGGCGGAGGTGCGACCCTGGAGTTTTTGGCTGGAGAAGAACTGCCGGGTGTGACGGCACTGAATGATAGAGGTTAGAGGTGGGAGGTCAGAGGCTAGAGGCTAGAGGTCAGTAAAAGACCAAATCTAACCTCTAAGCTCCAACCTCTAACCTAACCTCTTACCTCTAGCCTCTGACCTCTGGCCTCTGGCCTCTGATTATGAGAAAACCTGTTATCGCTGGAAACTGGAAGATGTTCAAGACGATCTCGGAGTCTGTCGAGACCTCGCTCGCTTTGAAGCCATTGGTTGCGAACGCGAATCACTGCGAAATCGTAATCGCTCCGGTCTTTACTGCCCTCCGAACTGTCGCCGATCGCCTTGAGGGTTCGAATATCGCTGTGGCGGGCCAGAACTGTTCCACCGAATCAGTGGAAGGCGCGCATACCGGCGAGATACTGGCGAGCATGCTTAAAGACGCCGGGGCGCAATACGTCATCATCGGTCACTCCGAACGACGACAACTCTACTTCGAGTCGGATCTGTTTGTGAGGAAGAAGACGCAGGCTGCCATCGCCGCAGGTTTGACGGCGATCATGTGTGTCGGAGAGACACTGGAGCAACGCGACCAGGGGAATGCCGAATCAGTAGTAAGTGGGCAATTAGATGGCGGGCTTAGCGGGTTGACAGCCTCAGACCTCGACCGTATCATCGTCGCTTACGAGCCTGTCTGGGCGATTGGTACAGGACGCACCGCGACGCCGGAACAAGCGCAGGAGATGCACGCTTTCATCCGGCGCGTTTTCGCGCAAAGGCACTCTCAGGAAGCAACCGAGCGCTTGCGGATTCTCTATGGCGGTTCGGTCAAGCCTGCCAACATCGCTGGACTGATGTCGCAACCTGATATTGACGGCGCGCTTGTCGGTGGCGCAAGCCTCGACGCCGAAAGCTTTGCCGGGATCGTTAATTACGCTCGTTAGATTCGGAGTAATTTAGTTGATCACTTTCTTATACATACTGTTCATACTCTCGAGCATAGTGCTTATCGTGGCGGTTCTTTTGCAGCCCGGCAAAGCGGATGCGGGCGCGCTCTTTTCCAGCAGTGTATCGAGCACGGCTTTCGGGCCGCGCGGAACTCAAACCTTGTTGGCAAAGATCACGATTGGCGCGGCCGTGACGTTTATGTTGATGGCGCTCGCTCTTTCACTCCCGGTCATCACTGGCCAGCGCTCCGTGCTGCAAACGGTTTCGGAAGAACAGGGTCAGCCATCGCCATCTCCGGGTGGCTCGCCCGCTGCGTCACCGGCGGCGTCTCCAGCGGCGCCAGGACAGGATACCGGGGCAAACACCGGCGCGACAGGCAACAGCGGAACACCCGCAGGGTCGACGCCCGCTGCTTCTCCCGCGAGTGCTGGAAACACGGGGACCCCGCCCGCTCCCGGCAAGTAGCAGATGATTTGGCGATAGACCAAGAGCCGAAGTGGCGGAACTGGTAGACGCGCACGTTTGAGGGGCGTGTGAGGTAACTCGTGGGGGTTCGAGTCCCCCCTTCGGCACCAACGCTATGTTAACGAAACCGCGCACCCGCGCGGTTTCCCGATTTTTGCTCAACATTCCACCAAACGCGCTCTGCACCGTTAACATCGAGGCACAAGATCATGTCGAAAGAGTCGATCGGCAAATTCTTCCTCCTTATCCTTTCTCCCTTTCTCTTGAGCGGGGGCACCACAAGCGCGCAGACCACTTCGCCACTATCGCGGGATCTAAACGGCGCGAAACAGGTCTGTCTGCCGACCGGATTCTGCCTTGACCCAGCGGGCCCTTCGGCCAACGTTGGCAACATGCCTCTGGCGATGGCCCTATCGCCAGAAGGTGATCGGATTGTTCTCTCGCTAAACGGATGGCGCGAACAGGGCTTGCAAATTGTCGAGCGCGACTCGGGGCGAGTTGAGCAAACCATTCCTCAAGCTGGGGCGTTTTTCGGACTGGTTTTTTCCAGGGACGGGAAAACGCTTTACGCCTCGGGCGGGAATGAGGACCTACTTTACGTTTACTCCTGGCGCAATAAGCGGGCGACGCTTCGAGATCGCATAGTGCTTGCGCCCAAAGAACCGAAGAAAGATGGCAAGCGATTTCCCGCCGGGCTGGCGCTTTCACCTGACGGAAGGAAATTGTATGTGGCGGAGAATCTGGCCGACACTCTGGCTGTAATCGACCTTGAAAGTAAAACCATAGAGCAGCGGCTGCCGACCGAAGCGTATCCTTACGCTGTCACTGTTACCCCGAAAGGCAAAGTGTTCGTTTCCTCCTGGGGCGGAAGCACGGTTTCGCTTTTCACACCCGAGGCCAGCGGCGCTCTCGTTCCAACTCGAACAATAAAGGTAGGACGTCACCCTTCCGCATTGCACCTTAACCGTAGCGGTTCACGCCTCTTTGTCACTTGCGCTACAACAAATGAAATTGCAGTGATAGACACAAATAGCGAAACGTTGATCGCGAAGTTGACCGACGCTCCACCATCCAAAACCCAGGGAAGCACGCCGAACGCGCTTGCCCTTTCGGAGGACGGCACAAAACTCTTCGTTGCCGAAGCCGACAACAATGCGGTTGCCGTTTTCAATCTTTCGAAAAGAGTCGCGGATGAGAAGAACGCGCTGGGCAGTGACCAATTAATTGGGCGCCTTCCGGTGGAGTGGTATCCGACTGCGCTCCTAATGACGCCGGATCGTTTGTACGTACTAAACGGAAAAGGGAAGGGCACGCATGCCAACCCGCTGTTTCGCCAATCAGGGCAGAAACTGGAAGCCGGCAATCCCGATTACACGCTCGGACAGCTGAACGGCTCGATTACAATCCTGCCCGCGAACCCGAGGCCGACCGAGTTAGCGCAATTGTCCAGGCGCGTGGCAAAGGCGAATAACTGGAACCAGCCGGCGAGAAGCCTGGCGAAGTATCCGCCGTTCAAACACGTCATTTACATCATCAAAGAGAACCGGACATACGATCAGGTGCTTAGCGATCTGCCAATAGGCGACGGAGACAGCGCGCTTTTGTTCTTCCCGCGTTCGGTCGCTCCGAATCACCACGCCTTGGCCGAGCGCTTCGGACTCTTCGATCGTTTCTTCGTGAATGCTGAAGTCAGCTCGCAGGGTCATGTCTGGTCAACGGCCGCGTATGTGACCGATTACGGCGAAAAGACGGTTCCTTCACAGTACGCCGATCGCCGCGATGGGAACGACAGAGGCGATGTTGACGAACCTGAGGCGGGATATTTATGGGATGCGGTGGTAAAGGCGAGACTGACTCTAAGGAACTACGGCGAGTTTGCCGAGCCAGTCCCTAACAAAGATAAGTCGGCACCTTTGCGCTATCGCGCAACCAAGGCTGCGCTCGGACCATATACGAACGCCGACTATCCTTCCTTCGACATGCGAATCTCGGATCAGAAACGATTTGACGTCTGGATGAAGGATTTCAAGGGGTTCGTGCGTAACGAAAACTTGCCCGCGCTCGAAATTCTACATCTCCCTCGCGACCACACAGCCGGCGCTCGCGCCGGGTGGAGTAGCCCCAAGGCTTGTGTTGCGGACAACGACTTCGCATTGGGAAGGATTGTTGAATCGGTCTCGCGTTCGCCTTATTGGAAGGATACGGTCTTTTTCATTTTGGAGGATGACGCTCAGGACGGCCCCGATCACGTTGACTCGCACCGCTCGATCCTTCTGGTAGTCTCCGCCTACAACCGCGCCGGCGTGGCTCACCGCTTTGTCAACACCACCGACGTTTTCGCCACGCTGGAAGAACTTCTCGGACTGCGGCCGCTTTCACAGTTCGACTATTACGGGCGACCCTTGCGCGAGATATTCGCCGACAAGCCAGACTTGCGACCTTACATCGCGCTCAAGCCCGAACAGTCACTTGACGAATTGAATCCTCAGCAGAGCGCGAACGCGCGAGCCTCTCTGCAGCTCGATTTGGGCGAAGTTGATAAAGCGGATATGGATCTGTTCAATCGAATCCTGTGGAGTGAAATGAAAGGCGAGGACGCGCCGTATCCCAACACCAGGCGAATCTCGTCACTTGAGATCACGAGGGCGCGTTAACGCGAACCGAAACGCGAGCCCATAGGCGATGAGACTGCGCGCCCGCGCGGTCTCACGCGTCCTGCCTGGTTTCTTGCAGCCCACTCGATTTACAAGCCCGCACTTTGTCTTGCTTTCACATGTTTGTGACTCCCCGCCGAGAAGCCACACTCTCCTGCCCATAAGCTAGATCTTTTGTTGGGAAATTCTTATTCCTACTCCGATCCACCGCTCGTCCTTCCCCGAGTCCTGAGTCTTTGTAGGAGATATACCGACACTCGCGCAACCAAGGGTCTGACAAGAAAATCAGTGATCGCCTGATACCCACCTGCGACCGGGTCTTGTACCCTGAACGTGAACCGTGTAGAGCGAAGGAGCAACGTTAGAAACGCACCGTTAAGGTACGCCCGACTGGAATCAAACTGCCGCGCACCAACCCGCGCCGGCGGTTTAGCTGTGTTTCCTGCACACATCGGAGCATACAGAGGACCAGGACGAGACTTGAATATGAAAGGAGAAGTCAACAACCGGCTTCTCGCAGCCCTTTCCAGTGAGGAGTATCAGCGAGTCCGCCCACACCTGGAACCAGTTTCATTTTCTCTGGGCCAGGTCATCTATGAGTCCGGGGGCCATCTGGATTATGTCTATTTTCCGGTTACTGCCATCGTCTCATTGCTTTATCTGATGGAAGACGGTTCATCCGCTGAGATGGGACTTGCGGGTAACGATGGGATAGTGGGGATCGCGGTATTCATGGGAGGCAATACCATGCCGAACCGCGCCGTAGTCCAAAGCGCCGGCATCGCGCTGAGAATGAGGGCGCGGGCGATGAAAGCGGAATTTGAACGTGGTGGGCAATTTCAAAAGTTACTCCTGCGTTATACGCAGGCGCTCATTACACAAATCTCGCAGACGGCAGTCTGCAATCGTCTTCATTCGGTGGAACAGCAACTGTCCCGCTGGCTCTTACTAAGCCATGACCGCTTGCAAACGGATGAATTGATCATGACTCAGACGTTGATCGCAGACATGTTGGGTGTTCGGCGTGAGGGCGTGACCATAGCTGCCGGGCGGTTGCAGGATTTGGGCGCCATCTCCTACGTTCGCGGCCATATCACAATTCTGGACCGGGTGAAGCTGGAAGCCGCGGTTTGTGAGTGCTATCGTGTCGTAAAAGAAGAGTTTGATCGTTTGCTCGGGTAAGTCCTCTTCATTCTTCCTCATCTACACCTATAAGCGTGATTCCACACCGACACTCGATCTTTTGAGTGTTATACCTGACTCGTTGTTCTTCCGAAGTCTTTATTTACGGACATGCTTGTTTGCAAGAGAAATGGACCGACGTGAGCCTGACTATTTTGGTTCTGGAGGAGATCGAGGAGACTCGTGATGGCATATGGAAGTTGCTGAAAGCAGATGGGTACCACGTCACGGCCGTTAGGAATGAAGAGGAGGCTGTGGAAAACGCCTTGCGTATCCCACCGGACTTGATTCTGGCAAGTCGCGGTAAACCATCTCGAAATGTCGTTAGGACGGCAATCAGTATTCGGACGCGCGCGCATCTGGGCGAGCAAGTGCCGGTGGTGATTTTTTGCATGGAAGAGGTCGACCAGGGAGGCGAAATCGAAATTGGACAAAACATCTTTCTCACGCGCCCGGACAACTTCAACCAATTGAGAAAGCTGATCGCGCGGCTTATGAGCGAAGTCTCCGGTAGCTTCGCCGACCTGAAGAGCACCGTACTGAGATAGGCGAATTGAAACTCTCTTGCTAAAGGGTCCCCTCAGCCCTTTGTCAGTTCCTCTCCGGCACCGAGAGAGGAGAAGTTCTGATTTCCCCGCCTCACTACTTAACTAAAGAGGGAGCATCAGAATATGTCTCTTAACTCGCAGAGGACGAATTCATCGAAGGGCGTTGGCGATCAAACTTCCAGCCGGAGATCTGTTCCTGATAGCCCTGTCGTGCTCCTGGTGAACGACCAGGACGATACGCTTCAAATGAAGCAGGTGCTCGAACTGAGCGGGTATCACGTGATTGACACAGACAATGGGCAGGATGCGGCGAAGCGTGCCCGGTGCTTACGACCCGACCTGGTTCTGGTCGACCTGGAGGTACCACTGCTCTATGAACTGATAGCCGCGCGACAAATCATGAAGCAGGCTTTTTTGGGAGCTGTGCCCCTCGTCATCGTGACGCATGAAGAAGAGCTGGACACGCACTCAATGATGGAAGTCTGCGTTCGTCGGAACGAGTACGTAACGCGACTGTCCGACTACGAGCAACTGGAACATCTGCTCGATTACCTATTGCCGTTCGGTCCGCATGCCGCGAGTTCGCTGGACGATTCGACCGGCGCCGAAAGCGTCGTCCGCAGTGCTGTGCAAACGAGAGGTGATCACTAATGGAGGGACATCGTGGCGCCGTCATCGTGCCACAGGTTAAGGATGGCCCGCCGGCAGGTCGCCGCGTAAAGAGCGGCAAACCAGTGGCGCTGGTTGTGGAGATGCACCCGGACACGCGCTTCATACTTCGAAGCGTACTGGAGAGAAGCGGTTGTCGTGTGGTCGAAGCCGCGGATGGATACGAGGCGCTCGAGGTCGCCGGGCGCGAGCGGCCGGACCTTATCTTAATGGATGGAAGGCTTCCGTTGCTCCGCGGTCCCGATGCGACGCGCCTCATCCGAGAGAATGCGCTGTTGCAAGAGATGTTGATTATCGGTCTCTCCGGCTGGGAGGCACCGAGCTTTCACGCTGCCGCTCTCGCGGCGGGATGCAATGAAGGCCTCGATGGGCCAATTGATTTTAAGCGCTTTGAAGGTCTTTTAAGTAGTCTCGCGGGTGCGTCATTCGCCGCTGGTTGACGACTGGAAGCACGGATGCAGATTGGGACGCAAGGCGCCCAAGTGATAAGGGGAGTAAGCCGAGCTGCGGCGCAGGGAATCCTCTTGCTAATCGAATAACTCCCCCCGGAAGTCTATGAAAAACAACGGAACATACAGCGATCAGGACACTGTCACCCAGGGCGAGACTGTCGGCGTCGAGATCGTAACCAAAGTCCGGCGAGAAGAAGCCTTGCTTAAAGCAGGCGCGCTGCAGAACGCAATCTTCAACAGCGCGAATTTTTCAAGCATCGCTACGGACGCGAAAGGCGTCATCCAAATCTTCAATGTCGGCGCCGAGCGCATGTTGGGATACGCGGCTGCTGACGTGATGAACAAGATCACCCCGGCGGACATCTCCGATCCGCAGGAAGTGATCGCGCGTGCCAAAGAGTTGAGCATCGAGTTGGGCACCCCAATTACGCCCGGCTTCGAGGCATTGGTATTCAAGGCCTCGCGCGGCATCGAGGACATTTATGAACTGACCTACATCCGAAAGGATGGCAGCCGATTTCCCGCCGTCGTGTCGGTGACGGCGCTGCGCGACGCCGAAGACGACATCATCGGCTATCTACTAATTGGCACGGACAACACCGCGCGCAAGCAGGCGGAAGAAGCGCTGATCAAGGCAGGCGCTCTGCAGAATGCGATTTTCAATAGCGCCAACTTCTCGAGCATTGCTACGGACGCGAAGGGTGTCATCCAAATCTTCAATGTGGGCGCCGAACGCATGCTGGGCTACACGGCTGGCGAAGTGATGAACAAGATCACGCCGGCCGACATTTCCGATCCCCAGGAAGTGATCGCCCGCGCCACCGCTCTCAGCGTCGAACTTGGAACTCCGATCACTCCCGGCTTCGAGGCGCTGGTGTTCAAGGCCTCGCGCGGCATCGAAGATATTTACGAACTCACCTACTTTCGTAAGGACGGCAGCCGCTTTCCGGCGGTGGTATCGGTCACGGCGTTGCGCGACGCCGAGGACGCCATCATCGGCTATCTGCTGATTGGCACTGACAACACCGCGCGCAAGCACGCGGAAGAGGCCCTTCTAAAAGCTGGAGCATTGCAGAACGCGATTTTCAATAGCGCAAATTTCTCGAGCATTGCCACCGACGCCAAGGGCGTCATCCAGATTTTCAATGTCGGCGCAGAACGGATGCTGGGCTATAGGGCCGATGAGGTGATGAACAAGATCACTCCGGCCGACATCTCAGATCCGCAGGAAGTGATCGCGCGCGCGAAAGCGTTGAGCGTCGAGCTCGAGACCTCGATCGCGCCGGGCTTCGAAGCCCTGGTATTCAAAGCGTCGCGCGGGATCGAGGACATATACGAGCTTACCTACATCCGCAAGGACGGCAGCCGCTTCCCGGCAGTCGTCTCTGTGACGGCGCTGCGCGATGCCCAGGATGGAATCATCGGCTATTTGCTGATCGGCACCGACAACACCGCTCGGAAACAGATCGAAGCAGAGCAGCTGCAACTCGGACAGCGGCTGCGCGATCACCAGTTCTACACTCGCTCGCTGTTCGAAGCCAACATCGACGCGCTTATGACCACCGATCCCGCCGGTATCATCACCGACATCAATAAGCCAATGGAGGTGCTAACAGGTTGTACGCGCGACGAGCTGATAGGGGCGCCGTTCAAGAACTATTTCACCGATCCCGACCGGGCCGAAGCGGGTATCAAGCTCGTGCTGAACAAAAAGAAGGTGACCAACTATGAGTTGACGGCGCGCGACAGAGAAGGGATGGAGACGGTGGTGTCGTATAACGCGACCACCTTTTACGACAGAGACAGGCGATTGCAAGGCGTATTCGCCGCGGCACGCGACGTTACCGACCGTAAGAGGATTGACGAGAAGTTAAAAGTCTACTCAGACAAATTAGAGCGCAGCAATCGCGAGTTACAGGACTTTGCGCAGGTCGCTTCCCACGATCTCCAGGAGCCGCTGCGAAAGATTCTCTCCTTTGGGGACCGGCTCAAAACGAAAGCTGGTACGTCTCTTGACGAGGATTCCCAGGACTACCTCCAGCGCATGTGTAACGCAGCGGCCAGAATGCAGACCCTAATCAATGACCTGATGGCATTCTCGCGAGTGGAAATAAGGGGGCAAGCGTTCGTCCCGACAGACCTGGGTGTAATCGCCAAAGAAGTTAGCGCTGACTTAGAGACACGGATCGAGCAGGCCGGGGGACGCGTTGAGATTGAAGAGCTGCCAACCATAGATGCCGACCCCATGCAGATGCGGCAGTTGCTGCAGAATCTGATCAGCAATTCCCTCAAATACTTTCGCGTCGGGGTGCCACCCATCGTTCGCATCTCGTGTCGAAAGTCGGAGGCAAGGCGCCTTGAGTCCACGGATGACAATGTTCCGCTACGGCAGTTTTGCGACATCCTGGTGACCGATAACGGAATCGGATTCGACGAGAAATACCTCGACCGCATCTTTACCGTTTTCCAACGACTGCACAAGAAGGGCGAATACGAGGGGACCGGAGTAGGGCTCGCCATCTGCCGCAAGATTGTTGATCGCCACAGCGGTTCCATCACGGCGCGCAGCAGGCCCGGGGAAGGCGCGACCTTCGTTGTGACCTTGCCGGTTACCCAACCGAAGGAAGTTGAAATGTTATGAGAACAGGACGCAAACCCATCGTTATTCTGCTCGCCGATGACGATGAAGAAGACCGCATGCTGGCTTGCGACGCTTTGACCGAAAGCCGCCTGTCCAACGACATAACCTGCGTTACCGATGGAGAGGACTTGATGGACTACCTCCACCGCCGTGGTATATACGCCCCGCCGGCCGAAGCACCCCGCCCGAGTTTGATTCTGCTCGACTTGAATATGCCGAAGAAGGATGGGCGCGAAGCGCTGCGTGAAATAAAGGCCGACCCCGAGCTGCGTCAGATCTCCGTGGTTGTGCTCACGACCTCGAAGGCCGAGGAGGACATATACAGCAGCTACGACTCAGGGGCGAGTTCGTTCATCAGCAAGCCGGTCACCTTCGAGGGCCTGGTCGACGTCATGAAGGGCCTGGGTCGGTACTGGTTCGAGATTGTTGATCTTCCCCGACAGCACTCGCAGGGAAAATGGGAATGAACGAAACAATCAAAGTCCTCCTCATCGAGGATGATGAGGACGATTACGTCCTCACCCGCGAGCTACTCTCGGAAGTGAAGGGCGGGAAGTATGCGCTTGATTGGGCCTCTTCCTATGAAGAAGGCCTGAAAATAGCCGGACTGCTCAAACACCAGGTGTGTCTGGTCGATTATCGTCTCGGCGAGCGGAGCGGCGTGCAGTTGATCCGAGAAGCACGAGATTTTGGCCTAACGACACCGATGATCCTGCTGACCGGGCAGGGTAACCATGACGTAGACGTCGAGGCGATCGAGGCGGGTGCGACCGACTATCTCGTCAAAGATGAGACGCACGCATCGCGTCTGGAAAGGACAATCAGATATGCGGTCGAGCTCAATACCGAGCGTCGCCGCGCGGAAGCGGCACTCGCGGCGCACCAGGTAATAGAAGTGGAACTCGAACAGGCGCGCGATGCGGCGCTGGAATCATTACGTCTCAAATCAGAGTTCCTCGCAAATATGAGTCATGAGATTCGCACGCCCATGAATGGCGTAATCGGCATGACTGGCTTGCTTATTGAGACCGATTTGTCTCAACGACAGCGCAAATACACCGAGACGATTCAATCCAGCGCCGAAGCACTTCTGACAATCATTGACGACATTCTCGATTTTTCAAAGATCGAGGCAGGTCTGCTTCGATTCGAGACCATTGACTTCGAATTGCTCGACGCGGTTGAGGCATCGGTAGAACTGCTCTCCGAACGAGCACAGACGAAGGGGCTGGAACTCGCGTCGCTGGTTTACCGCGACGTGCCGGCCGGCATCAGAGGTGACCCGGGTCGTTTGCGGCAAGTGCTGACCAACTTGATTGGCAACGCAGTTAAGTTTACTGAGCGCGGCGAGGTGGTGGTTAGTGTAATGAAGGTCAGCGACACCGCGTTGGACATTACTCTGCGCTTCGAGATTCGGGACACGGGTATCGGCATCTCCCCAGATGACCAGCGACGATTGTTTCACGCCTTCATGCAAGCTGACGCCTCGATGACGCGCAAGTATGGCGGCACAGGGCTGGGCCTGGCCATCTCGAAACAACTTGTTCGACTTATGGGGGGCGAGATCGGAGTGGAGAGCGCGCCGGGGGCGGGTTCCACCTTTTGGTTTACCGGTAGATTCGAGAAGCAATCGACCGAACGACAAACGTCGAGCGAGCCCGCCGGGAGCCTGGTGGGTGCGAAGGTGCTGATTGTCGATGACAATTCGTCCAGTCGGGAGATTCTGAATCACCAAGCCAGTTCATGGGGATCAATCGCCACCGAAGCGG
This sequence comes from Acidobacteriota bacterium, assembly GCA_032160165.1. GTDB lineage: Bacteria > Acidobacteriota > Blastocatellia > Pyrinomonadales > Pyrinomonadaceae > QHXM01. The sequence continues at coordinate 5,952 of JAVHWA010000001.1, read as the reverse complement.
AGTCAGGCCAGCGAGCGCTTGAATTACTACGCGCCGCAAGCATTCGGGGAGAGCCATACGATATTGCTGTGGTGGACTTGCTGATGCCGGACTTGAATGGCTTTCAACTGGCTGAAGCGATCAAATCGGAACCCTCAATCGCGTCAGTGGCGCTGGTCCTCTTACAACCTTTTGGGAGGCGAAGAAACGACGAGAGAGCAAAGCACGTCTTGATCGCGGCCTATCTACCAAAGCCCGTGCGCCAATCTCAGCTTCGTGATTGTCTAACGGCCGTAATGCCCGGATCCATTAGTAACGGGTACCTTGCCTTGCAGCCTCGCAATACCAGCGATACAACGCCTGCCTGGGAGCCTCCAGATGAGAATAAGACATTCTCAACCCTGCGAATCATCGTGGCCGAAGATGATCTGGTAAATCAAAGCGTCGCGCTGGGACAACTCTACAACCTTGGCTATCGTGCCGAGGCCGTCCCCAACGGGCGAGAATTGCTCGAAGCACTTGAGAAGGACTGCGTAGACATCATTCTAATGGACTGTCAAATGCCGGAGATAGACGGTTTCGCAGCCACCGCCGAGATCCGGCGTCGCGAGGGCGCGGAGCGGCATACAACCATCATCGCCATGACGGCAAATGCCCTCGAAGGCGATCTTGAAGGATGTCTGGCGGCAGGGATGGACGACTATCTGAGTAAGCCGGTTAAAGCCGACGTCCTTGGCGCAAAGTTAGCGCATTGGAGCGGGCAAGCAATCAGCCGCGATCCCAAGGTCAGCGAAATACCGAATGTCCGAGCAAATCATTCGTCGCCGGTAGACCTTGCGTGCCTGAAGGATGCGGCCTCAAGCCCCGAAAAGTTAAGACGCATAATTGGACTTTATCTACACCACACCGGCGAGAGTTTAGAAAAATTGAAAAGCGCGTTGAAGCGAGAATCCGCGGACGACGTTTATGCCATCGCGCACAAGTGCCTGGGCAGCAGTCGCACCTGCGGGATGACAGCAATCGTACCGGCGCTAGTGGAACTGCAACGCATGGGCAGAGCAGGTGACCTGCACCATGCAGGCGAGCAGTTCAAGGATGCCCAGGCAGCGTTTCAGACGCTCAAGCCCTTTTTGGAAGGCTATCTCGATCAATTACCCGCATGAACGAAGGAGAGTTGTTATGTATAGGATTTTTATAATCGAAGACGACGAAATCGTGGCCGAGATTTACAAAGATAAACTGCAGGTAGAAGGGTACGACGTTGAAGTAGCGTACGACGGGGAAAGCGGATACTCGAGGTTGAAGTCTTTCGAGCCGGATCTGCTACTGATCGACATGATGATCCCTACGCTGTCGGGCGCCGAGATAATCAGACTGCTTCGAGGGCAAAAGGCGTTCAAGGACTTACCCATCATTGCTTTCTCGGGTTCTGATGAACTACTCGAAGACGCCTTGCAGCTAGGGGCCACCCGGGTATTGGCCAAAGGCGAGTTCGTGCCGAATCAGATCGTGGCACGAGTTACGGAAGTAATCGCTGCCACGCGCAAAGTGGCGGAATCCGAGGCCCAGTTCGTAAGTACCCTGGCAGAATGGGTGCAGCCTACGGGGCGCGTACTCGTGGTTGACGATGATCCTATCTTGGTGCAGCTCGTTAAGGACGTGATAGAGGAAGAGGGCTACACCGTCGTGTCTGCTCAGGACGGAGCACAGGCTTATAGGATCCTTGAAAAGGATAACAAGTTCGACGCCGGAATCTTTGATGTGAAAATGCCGGCGATACAGGGGACAGATCTACTTCGTTATATGCAGACCGCAAAGAGGCTGATGAAGATACCCGTGCTAATCATGACCAGCGAGCAAAGCGTAGCCATTCAGTCCGAAAGTCTTTCCGCCGGCGCCGCCATATTCCTGCCAAAGCCATTCACTCGCACAACCCTGCGAACAATGTTTCGCGCCCTGGTGTCAAGAAAAGCGAGCAAAAAGAAAGCGCAATCCTCCTTGAGCTAGCGAGCGTTGGCGAGGAGGAATTCATAGGGCGCGCGCCGTCGTGAAGGGCCGCGCCGAACTCGTATTGCCGGTTCACGCCGCGCGCGGGTGCGCAAGGTAAGGTGGCTGCGCCGCTGGCAGATTAAACATGCACACCTCACGGAGAACAACGGACGTGTATGTGCGGAAGGCACATAGGGGAAACCAAGATGTCTAAAATCCTGATTGTTGACGATTCCGAACTCAATCGCGAGCTGATGGTCAATCTACTAGGTTCCCGCGACCATATCATATCTGAAGCTTCCGATGGAGCGGAGGCGTTGCAGGTGGCGCGGCTGGAACGACCGGATCTCGTAATCAGCGACGTGCTCATGCCCACGATGGATGGATACGAGTTCGTCCGACAATTGCGTGCTGACCCGATCGTCGGTCAAACGCCCGTGATCTTTATGACCGGCAACTACCTGGGTCGTGAGGCGCGCGCGCTCGCCGAATCGTGTGGCGTCTCGTCTATCCTTTATAGGCCATGCAATCAGGAAGAGGTCCTTCGCAGCGTGAACGCGACGCTGGAAGGACCCACAAATCCAGAGAAGCTTCTACCGCCCGAGCGACTCGAGTTTGACCGAGAGCACCTGCAACTGCTCACCGATACACTCTCAGAGAAGTCGGACCAGCTTAGTGCTGCGAACCTGAAGTTGGGGGCACTGATCGAACTGAGCCAACAACTGGCTTCGGAACACGACCCGCTGAAACTGATGAAAGAATACACCCGCGTGGCACGGGAGATTATCGGTACCAAATGGAATGCCCTGGGAGTGCTCAGTGAAGATAGCCAGACGCTACAACATTTTCACACCGTCGGCCTGGACGATGAGATTGCCAAACTTCTAAGCCCGCCTTCGCTTGTTGATGGCATGTTCGGCAACCTGCTCAAGGATGGTCGTTCTTGTCGCATCCGCATTCTCGACGGTGACCCACAAACCTCAGGCTGGCCTTCTGACTTTCCACCGCTGTCATCGTGTCTTAGCTTGCCCATTATCTTTCAGAAACGGGTCTACGGATGGATATGCCTGGCGAATAAGCTCGGCGCCGAAGAGTTCAGCGATGAAGATGAGCAATTGGCGGTGACGCTAGTCACGCAGATGGCCGCCGCATATGAAAACGCCATGCTATACAGCGCAGCCCGTAACCGCACTGTCGAGTTGGAAAGAGAAATAGCCGAGCGCAAGAGGGCGGAGGTCGCGTTGCGTGAGTCGGAGATCCGCTACCGGCGGCTCTTCGAGGCGGCACGAGACGGAATATTAATTCTTGACGCCAAGACTCTGAAGATCACAGACGTGAATCCATTTATGACGGAGTTTCTGGGCTACTCTCGCGACGAATTTCTGGGCAAGGAGCTCTGGGAAATCGGTTTCTTCGATGATAAGGAAGCGAGTAAGGCCACGTTTCGAGCGTTACAGTCGACAGGGTATGTTCGATATGCAGATTTGCCGCTTCGAACCAATGTGGGTGAGCCTTGGGACGTAGAGTTTGTCAGCAACGTCTATGACCAAGAATCCCACAAAGTTATTCAGTGCAACATCCGCGACATTACTGAGCGCAAGCTCGCCGAGCACTCGCGCGACCGCCTGGCGGCCATCGTCGAGTCGTCCGATGACGCTATCATCTCCAAGACCTTTGAGGGGACTGTCACGAGTTGGAATGCGAGCGCTGAGAGAATGTACGGCTACACGGCTCTGGAAGCTATCGGGCAGCCTATCTCGTTCATTACACCGCCTGGGTGCGCCGACGAACTGGCGAGCATTGTCGTAAGTCTCGAACGCGGCGGACGCATCAAGCACCTGGAGACGGAGCGGCTCAGGAAGGACGGAACGATTATCGATGTCTCTGTCAGCGTCTCCCCAATCGTAGGTACCGCGGGACGAGTTATCGGCGCTTCGACCATCGCCCGTGATATCACCGAACGCAAACAGGGAGAGGCAGCTCTGCGAGCAAAGCAGGAAGAGTTGTTAGCGATGACGCAGCAACTATTGCAGTCTTCCAAGCTGGCGACGATGGGCGAACTGGCGGCGGGTATTGCTCACGAATTGAACAACCCGCTGGCGACCGTGTCCCTGCGAACGGAATCTCTGCTCGAGCAATGTGGCGATGATGACTCGAAGCGGGGAGCGTTGAAGATCATCGAACAGGAGGTCGACCGCATGGCCAAGCTCGTCGGCAACCTTCTTCAATTCAGTCGCCGCAACCAGCGGGAGATTTCTGCAATAGATGTGTATCAAGAGATCGACAATACGCTCGACTTTGTCGAACACCATCTGCGCCGCCGCCGGATCAATGTGGTGCGCGAATTCGAGGACGCCATTCCACTCCTTTACGCAGACAACCAGCAATTGCGGCAGGTCTTTCTCAATTTGCTGACGAACGCGAGCGACGCCATGGAGCAGGGAGGAACACTTACGTTGCGCGTGGCGACAGGACGAACGGTAACTGGCGCGAGCGCGATCGTGATCGAATTTGCCGATACTGGAACAGGGATCAAGCCTGATGATTTGTTGAAGGTCTGGGAGCCGTTCTTCACAACCAAAGGCGAAGGCAAAGGTACTGGCCTCGGTCTCGCCATCTGTCGACGTATCGTGGAAGACCATAAGGGCACGATCAATATCGAGACCGAGGTAGGTAAGGGCACGATCGTAACCGTCACGCTGCCAGCAGCCGGAAGTGACGAGCAATGAAATCCGCAACGTATGACGAGCCGGAGGTTCCCATCGTCCGTAACGCCCCGAGCACAGGCGAGACTATAAGCACGAAGCTCGGACAAATACTGGTCGTCGACGATGAAGTCAAAATATCGGACGCCCTCGTCGTGATGCTCAAACAACACGGCTATGAGGCCGTGGGCTGCGGTTCGGGCGAGCAGGCGCTTGCAGCACTGGCCACCCGGAATTTCGACGTGCTGCTGAGCGATCTGATGATGCCGGGCATGGATGGAGTGTCGTTACTCGGTGCTGCGCTTGAGATTGATCAGAATCTGGTCTGCATAATCATGACTGGACAGGGGTCGATCTCGACCGCGGTTGACGCGATGAAGGTGGGTGCCTTTGATTACGTCCTTAAGCCGTTTCGGTTCCAAGGGCTCGAACCAGTGCTAACGCGCGCGCTGAAAATGCGGCGGCTGCACCTGGAAAACCTGCAACTGCGCGAGACAGTGGCGATTTACGAACTGTGTCAGACAATTGCGTTCACCCTCGACGGGCAGGCACTTCTCACCAAACTCGCCGACGCGGCTTTGCAGCAAAGCGAAGCAGATGAGCTGTCAATTCTGCTGCTCACCGACGACGGCAAGGAGCTTTTCGTGGCAGCGGTCCGCGGAAAGAATCGCACCCGTCTGCTGGGCGAGCGGGTCCCGCTAGAGCGGGGCATCTCCAGTTGGGTGGCGCGCGAGCGTACACCGCTCCTGCTCGAAGGGCAGGTCAACGACGCCCGCTTCACAGCTATGTGGCCGCGCGCCGACATTCGCTCCGCTATCTCGGTCCCCCTGCAGGTCGCAGGTAAATTGGTCGGCATTATCAACATCAACAATGTAACCAGCCCGCGCCCTTTTACCCTGGGACAGATGAAAGCCCTGTCAATTCTGGCGAGCACTGCGGCCGCCGGGTTGGAGAGCACAACCCTCTACGAGAGAGTACGGCGCGCCGAGTATAACTATCGGTCCATCTTCGAAAATGCCGTCGAAGGAATTTTTCAGTCCACACCTGAAGGACGATTCATCACGGTCAATCCCGCGCTGGCGCGCATCATGGGATACGACTCGCCCGAAGAGATTATTGAGACCATCACCAATATGGCCGAGCAAATCTTCGTCGATCCGGTGGGTCGAGCGGAGGCCATTCGCTCGCAGGTCGAACGCGGCGACTTGCATGGCTTCGAGCTCGAAGCGTATCGCAAAGACGGCGAGAAGATCTGGCTGTCGCTGAGCAGGCGCAGCGT
>JAVHWA010000159.1:0-6904 GCA_032160165.1 Acidobacteriota bacterium | reverse complement strand
CAGAACGTCGAAGTACAGGGCGGTGACCCTCGAATTTGTGACGACTATGCGCGACTTCTTCCTTTGACAGCGGTCGAGGTTAAGGTAGAATCCACGCGAACCGGATTTATCGCTGGAGTTAATACCGCCGAAGTGGGATACGCCGTCGCATCAATCGGTGGCGGACGCATTCGCATAGAGGACACTATCGACTACGCGGTCGGCTTTGCAGCCGAAGCGAGGATCGGCGACCGCGTCGAGTCGGGCGATACGTTGGGACTGTTGTATTGTCGAGATCGATCCAAGGCAGAGGCAGCTCTTAACCGCATCGGCGCAGCGTACCGAATCAGCGACGAACCCGCATCCGCACCCACATTGATTAAGGAAGTCATCACCGCATGAAGCCGTCTCGTCCGTGGACATGTCTGGCGATTTTCTGCGTATTATTGCTCTCGCTCGTCACTGGCCCCGCCTGCGATATGGGCGCGAGGAGCGAGGCGGACAAGGGTAAGGTACATGTCGGGATTGTCTTCGACATTGGCGGCAAAGACGATCGCTCCTTCAATGCTTCCGCGTGGGAGGGAGTAAGGTGCGCTTCAACCGGTCTGCGGCCAAACGGCGAAGCATGTAAGGACGACCAGGGAAATCCCATGCCCGCCATGGACATCGTCCTGCGCGATGTCGAACCCGGCGATCCGACGTCAGTTGAACCCGCCATACGCGCTTTCGCAGAGCGAAACTATGACCTGGTGATTGGTGTCGGCTTTGAACAGATGCCGATCATTGAGAAGGTCGCCAAGGACTATCCCAAGGTAAACTTCATCAGTATCGATGGCGAAATCAAGGCGCCAAACGTTGCTTCCTTGCTGTTCCGAGAACACGAAGGGTCATACCTGGTGGGCATGATCGCGGCTCTGAAGTCGCAATCGAATGCCGTCGGCTTCATAGGCGGAATGGACATAGACCTGATCCATAAATTTGCTGGCGGCTACTCGCAGGGCGCGAAGGCGGTCAAGCCGAATATCGAGGTCATCGAGAACTACGTCGGGGTGACTCCGGCGGCATGGAACAACCCGGGGCAGGGCAAGGAACTGGCGATTGCACAAATCGGTAAGGGCGCAGACGTTATTTTCACTGCGGCGGGTAACTCCGGTTTGGGCGCGTTCGATGCGGTAGAGCAGGCGGGCAAAGACGCGCAGGGAAACGCCAAACGGTTCGTTATCGGCGTTGATTCTGACCAGAATTGGGTAAAGCCCGGTTTCGTCTTGACCAGCATGGTTAAGCGGATCGATAACGCCGTCTATCAAATCATCAAGGACCGCGTCAATAATCAGTTCGTCCCCGGCAAACACGTTTACGGCCTCGAAAACGATGGCGTGGGTTATGCCAAAGACCAGTACAACGAAAAGCTGCTCACGCCCGAGATGCTGCAAAGAGTAGAACAGGCCAAACAAGATATCATCGCCGGAAAAGTTAAAGTGAAGGATATAACCAATCCGGCAGACCAGTGAGCGCAGTTCCGAGTTCCGAGTTTTGAGTTCCGAGTTCGGAGTTTCCGGAAATTGTTGCAGGGGCGAACTCAAAACTCGGAACTCGAAACTCGGAACTCGAAACTCAAATCTACTAAATGATTGAGCTGCGTAACATATCGAAGCGCTTTGGCGACGTGCAGGCGAATGATCGCGTTAACATCACGGTCAAGCCTGGAACGATTCACGCAATCGTAGGCGAAAACGGCGCAGGCAAGTCGACCGCGATGCGCATCGCCTACGGTTTCTATACCGCAGACGAAGGCGAGATCCTGGTCGACGGCGAAGTGCGCCAGATCTCAACTCCCCACGACGCGATTGCGCATGGCATCGGCATGGTCCATCAGCACTTCATGCTTGTCGAGCCCATGACCGTCGCGGAAAACATTGTGCTGGGCGCAGAGCCGGGCAGCGGGTTGTCGCTGGATCTAAGTACGGCCGGACAGCAGATTCAAAAACTCTCCGATGAATTCAAGCTCTCGATCGATCCAAACGCGACCGTCGAAAATCTGTCGGTCGGCCAGCAACAGCGCGTCGAACTGCTCAAAGCGCTTTACAGAGAAGCTCGCCTGCTGATCCTTGACGAACCCACCGCAGTCCTGACACCGCAGGAGGTCGACGAGTTTTTCGGAATCCTTCGGCGTATGCGCGAGCAGGGAAAAACAGTCGTCATTATCACTCATAAACTGTCCGAGGTTCTGGCTATCTCAGACGAGGTGACCGTGATGCGTGACGGGAAAGTCATCGGGCAGGTACAGACGAAAGACACGAATGCGGCTGAGCTTGCACGCATGATGGTTGGGCGCGATGTGCTGTTGAGAATCGAAAAGCCCGATGCCAAACCTGCCGGCGCTGTGCTCAACGTGCGTGAGCTCTCAATGGTGGGGAAGGACGGGACGCGCCGGCTCAATACGGTCTCGTTCGATGTCCGCGCCGGCGAGATCGTCGGCCTCGCAGGTGTCGAAGGCAACGGCCAAACTGAATTGATCGAGGCGCTGGCCGGATTGATTCTTCCGCCGTCGATATCAGGTATAACGGAATTTGAAGGGCGCGATATCACAAAGCTCAACGCTCGACGGCGCAAGGAACTCGGAATCGCGCACATTCCGGAGGACCGCCATCGCAGAGGACTGCTGTTGGATTTTGATTTGGCAGAGAACTCAATCCTGGGAGTTCACTATCGTCCTCCAGTAGTTTCGCTGGCAAACGTGGTGCTCGATAACAAAGCGATCCGACAACGCAGCGAAACCATAATCAAAGACTTCGACGTCCGTCCGCCGAACTCGGCACTCCCTGCGCGGTCGCTGTCGGGCGGCAATCAGCAGAAGCTGATCATCGGGCGTGAGTTTTTCCTTAAGCCCAAACTTCTATTGGTAGCGCAGCCAACTCGCGGTGTCGATATAGGCGCAATCGAGTTTATTCACCGCAAGCTGGTCGCGCTGCGTGACGCCGGGTGCGCGATCCTTCTGGTCTCGGCCGAGTTGGAAGAAGTGACGGCGCTGGCGGATAGATTGCTTGTGATCTATCACGGAGGCATCGTCAGCGAAGTCGATCCCAAGATCGCGACGAACGAAGAGATCGGATTGTTGATGACCGGAGGAGAAAGGTCCGCAACCGTATGAAGCTTCTACGCGAATTGCTTTTCCCGCTTATCGCGGTAGTGGCGGCGTTCATCGTCGGCGGAATCATTGTCCTGCTTATAGGCGACAATCCCATCGAGACGTACAAGCTTTTGATAGGAAGCGCGCTGTCATGGCCTGACGGAATCGGCTACACACTCTTCTATGCGACGCCCTTGATTTTCACGGGCCTTGCAGTGACCGTCGCGCTTCGATGCGGACTGCTGAATATCGGCGCTGAAGGACAACTCTACGTCGCAGCTTTCGCGACGGCGTGGGTAGGTATCACCTTCGCGGACCTTTCCGGATGGATTCTGATTCCGCTCGCTTGCATCGCGGCAATTCTCACCGGAGCCTTGTGGGGCGCGATCCCAGGATTGCTCAAGGCCAAGTTCGGTTCGCACGAAGTTATCAACACGATCATGTTGAACTTTGTCGCCGTCGCCCTGGCGAGCTATTTCACACAGTATCACTTCAAAGCGCCGGGTGATCCGATCATGCAGACAATTCCCATCGGTCGCCAGATCGTCCCCGAGGGAATGGAGGCTTTGAAGGGGGCCAACGCGCACATACCGCGACTGGGTTCGTTTATTCCCGGACTACCCGAACGCATTCCACTGAACGTCGCATTCTTGCTGGCAATCCTTGCGTGTGTATTGGTCTACATATTTCTTTGGCGGACAAAGTGGGGATATGAGATACGAGCGACGGGCGCGAACCCGACGGCCGCGGAGTACGGTGGGATCTCAGTTAAGAAGCAGATCGTTCTCGCTATGGCCGTATCAGGGGGGTTGGCTGGGATGGTCGCGATCAACGAGGTCCTGGGTTATAGATATCGTTATTACGAAGGGTTCTCCTCGGGTATCGGTTATGGCTTCACCGGGATTGCGGTAGCGCTGCTGGGGCGGACGCATCCCATAGGCGTGGTCTTTTCGGCGTTACTGTTTGGAGCCCTGACTCGCGGCTCTCTCTTCGTAGATATATTCACGGACAAGGTGTCAAAGGACCTGGTTCAGGTTCTGCAGGGGATAATCATTCTCTTTGTTGCCGCTGAAGTGCTGTTTCGCGGCCCCTTCTCGCGATGGGGGCTGTTAAAGAGATCGAAAGTCTGAGAGGAGTGGTCACTGGTCGGTGGTCGGTGGTCAGCGAGAAAATCACGGGCGCACGCCCGACTGCGAGCTTACTACTGAACACTGAACACTGACCACTGACGACCGGCCACTGATCACTGACCACCGACCGCCGATTATTGACGATGATGAACCTCTTCAAGTTCGCGTTGCTTGCTTCGACGATTCGGCTTGCCACCCCGCTCTTATTGGCAGCGCTGGGCGGTATGTTTTCGGAGCGCGCGGGAGTCATCAATATCGCCCTCGAGGGCTTGATGCTAGCGGGTGCGTTCACCGCAGCTACCGTTACTCATCTTGCGAGCGTCCATGGATACCCGGGTGCTCCCTGGATTGGATTGCTGGCGGCCATCCTGGCCGGGGTCGTAGTCGCGGGCATCCATGCGCTGGCTTGCATCAAGTACAAGGCCGACCAGGTCGTTACGGGAACGGCAATCAATATTCTTTTCCTCGGCGTTCCGGCGCTGTTGAGCGGCGCCCTCTTCGACTCGACTGGTGCGACTCCCCAGGTTCCATTAAGTGATCTGATGCCCGCCTCACTGATCGTCGCCGCGTTAGCGGTTGTTCTCTACGCGGCGTTTATTGTTCGGGCGACAGCGTTGAAAAATCAGAGTCGCGGTGTCCAACTAGGCATTGTTCTCATTCTTGCAGGAGCGATCTGGAGCGTCTTGTCCTACACCCGACTGCATTCGTTGTTAGAGCTGCCGGTTGCTACCTGGATAGCATTAGCGCTTGTTCCAATTAGCTGGTACGTGCTTGGCCACACTCCGTTCGGTCTCCGGCTTCGAGCGGTGGGTGAGAACCCCGAGGCAGCAGACACCGCAGGTGTCAGTGTAGCGAGGATCAGGTATACAGGCGTGTTGTTGTCGGGCGCCCTGGCGGCGATCGGCGGCGCATATCTTTCCATCGGTCAATCGTCACTGTTCACTCGGAATATGACGGCGGGAAGGGGATTCATCGCGCTGGCTGCATTGATCTTTGGCAAATGGCGACCTTTCCAGACCATGCTCGCTTGCCTTTTCTTTGGTTTCGCAGAAGCGGTGGCGATCCAGATGCAGGGCGTGGTCAACATTCCCGTACAATTCATTCAGATCATTCCCTACGTGTTGACCATCGTCGTGCTGGCAGGATTTATCGGGCTCTCGCGTGCGCCCCGCGCGTTGGGGATCCCGTACCAGAAGGAGAAGTAGACGTGGCAGCCACCGCCCAGAGTCCACTATATGAGCGAGCCGAAGCAGCAGCTCGGTCCATACAATCGCGCTACGGCGAGGAAGTACGGATCGCATTGGTGCTTGGCAGCGGACTGGGCGCGTTCGCCGACGACCTGAAGAACTCGGTTTCGATTCCTTACGAAGAGATCCACGGCTTCGCCCGCTCGACTGTCGAAGGCCATGCAGGCCGCCTCGTGCTCGGAAAGATTGCCGACGTTCCTGTGGCCGTCATGCAGGGCCGCTTTCACTACTACGAAGGCTACCAATTCGAAGAAGTTGTTTTTCCCATTCGAACGCTCGGGCTTTTGGGTGTGAAGTCGCTGGTCCTGACCAATGCCGCGGGCGGCATTAATGTCGATTTTCACCAGGGCGCGCTAATGGTGATCTCGGACCACGTGAATTTGATGGGCGTTAATCCATTGCGGGGACCGCACGACAATCGCTTTGGCGCCCGCTTTCCTGATATGTCCGAAGTCTATGCCCGTGATTATCAGGAGGCAGCGGTTGCCGTTGGTCAATCGATGGGCCTCGAGTTGAGACGCGGAATCTACGTTGCCCTTTCGGGCCCAAGTTACGAAACGCCGGCCGAGATCCGAATGCTTCGCATATTGGGGGGAGACGCCGTAGGAATGAGCACCGTTCCCGAGGCTATCATCGCGCGGCAAATGGGAATCAAGGTATTGGGGATCTCGTGCATCACCAACATGGCGGCGGGAGTGGTCGGTCAACCGATCGACCATCAGGAAGTGATGGAAACGGGCGAGCGAGTGCGCGAGACTTTTAAAGGACTGCTTCGAGGAATCATCCCCAAACTACAGTGATGGGTGATAGGTGATAAGTAAAACACATCTCCTATTACCCATCACCCATCACTTATCACCGGCTTATGATCATAGGAATTAGCGGCGGCACCGGATCGGGGAAGACGACCGTTGCCAATCGGATTCTTGAATCGGTCAGCGCGAGCGAAGTAGTCTTCATTCAGCAGGATTCCTACTACCGCAATCTCAAAGACCTGCCGCTCGATTACCGAAACGTCGCTAACTTTGATCATCCGGATGCGCTGGACAACGATCTCCTCATCCACCATATTAGAAAACTCAGAGCCGGCGAGTCGTTCGAGCTTCCTATCTACGATTTCAAGACGAACGCTCGGCTGAATGAAACCCTGCTGATCGAGCCGAAGCCGATCGTAATCGTCGAAGGGATTTTGATTTTTGCCGACGCGCGCCTTCTCGAGCAGATGGACATAAAAGTTTTTGTGGATACGCCTGACGACATTCGTTTCATCAGACGGCTCAGGCGTGACGTTGCCGAACGGGGACGGACGGTTGACTCGGTGATCGAGCAATACCTGGCCACGGTCCGACCCATGCACATGCAGTTTGTCGAGCCTTCGAAACGCTACGCTGATGTCATCATTCCCGAAGGCGGACATA
>JAVHWA010000113.1:0-12262 GCA_032160165.1 Acidobacteriota bacterium | reverse complement strand
ACATTTGCCGACTTCGTTGACACTCAATTCCGCAGGCGGGTATCATCCGAGGCGACTCTTAAAGTAATCATCGTAATCAGAATTCCCCCCGAACTGCGGGAAGCAAGAGCGTTCCCTGTCCCGATCGACGCTCAGGCTCGACCTTTTCCCGGATAAGGTTGTTCGATGACTCAATCATCCATTCGGCGCGTTGGCGTTGTCGTCAAACCGAACCAGCCTGAGGCGCTGCAGACTGTCTGTCATCTCATTGAGTGGCTTCATGGTCATGGGATACAGCTCGTGGCTACTCCGGAACTGGATCGCGCGCGGATCGAACAGGCGACGAAATGCCTGCTCGAGATCGTCGAGCCCGACAAACTCGCAGCCAGCGTCGACTTAATCGTGGTACTGGGCGGGGATGGGACCATGATCGCCACTGCGCGCCTGATCGGCGACTACGACGTCCCCGTCGTTGGCATCAACTACGGAACTCTGGGCTATCTGGCTGAGTTTCGCGTCGAAGAGATGTTTACGGCGCTCGAGTCAATTTTCCAAGGAGACTATCGCATCGACACTCGCGTCCGGCTGGCCGTCGATCTGATGCGCGGCGACGAGATCCTAAGGCACAGCCGGGTCCTGAATGACGTCGTTATTAACAAGTCGGCGCTCGCGCGCATCATCGAGCTCGAAGCATTCATGAACGGCCAGCTCATCAGCGCGTTTCGCGCCGACGGGCTGATCATCTCAACGCCGACCGGTTCCACTGCATACAATCTCTCCGCCGGTGGTCCGGTTATCTATCCCTCCATGAACGCAGTAGTGATTACACCGATTTGTCCCTTTACCTTGTCCGATCGCCCGATCGTCGTCCCGGACGACGCAGTAATCGAACTCGGGCTTCGCACTCCCAATGAAGAAGTTGTTTTGACCCTGGACGGGCAGGTCGGGCTTCCGATCAAGCCCGAACACCGCGTGCGAATCAGAAAGAGTCTTACAACCTTTAAGATCGTGCAGCCGAAGAATCGGAATTACTTTGAAGTACTGCGCGAGAAGCTGCGTTGGGGGAAGTAACGACCGAAGTTTTGAGTTTTGAGTTTTGAGTTTCGAGTCGGGAATCGCGCACAACACGAAATTGGATCCTGAGATCGGAAAAGCCTAACTCGAAACCCGAAACCCGAAACTCGAAACTCAAAACCCGAAAACATCATGGCGAATGAAAACGACAAAGAGCGGTCGGTTGAACCCGAAATAGCTCCGGATGCGTTTGAGCGCGAAGTCACCACTGACCTCGATGAAGAGACGCCCGATCGCCCGAAGGGAATGCCGCTGCATACGCGCATTCTGATCGGATTATCAATCGGTGTGGTCGCGGGACTCGCGGCCAACTACTTCTTTCAGATCCCGGATCCGGCCCAGCCTGACGCAATGATTACCCATCCGAGAGTCGAGTGGGTGGTCTATAACATCACGGAGCCTATCGGCGCTCTTTTCCTCAGCCTGCTTCAAATGATCGTCGTGCCGCTCGTCTTCTCGTCCTTGATAGTTGGCGTTGCTGGCATCGGCGACATCCGCAAGCTTGGGCGAGTCGGCCTCAAGTCGTTTGCCTACTGCCTGGTCATCTCTGCCATCTCGGTCGCTATCGGGTTGACGCTGGCCAATACAATCAAACCGGGCAAGCGGGTCGATCCTGAAACACGCGAGAAGTTGAAGCAGCGATATAGCAAAAAGGCTGAAGACGAGATCAGCAAAGCTGAAAAGGGAAAGTCGAAGGACTCCGGGTTCATGCAAGTGGTGAAGAGCGTCGTCCCTTCTAACCCGGTGGCGATGGTTGTGGGGGAATCACCATCCTACAGCCCGAACATGCTCCAACTGATGTTCTTCGCGTTGATCATTGGAATTGCGATCACGCTGATTCCGTTCGAGGCAACCGCGCCCTTTCTGCGCGGTCTGCAGGCGCTCTTTGAAATAACCGTAAAGATCATCGAGATAATCATGAAGTTTGCGCCCTACGCGGTCGCATGCCTTCTCTTCAACAACACCGCGCGCTTCGGTCTCGATCTGTTGCAGGCCCTCGCATGGTTCATTGTCACCGTGCTGCTCGGACTCTCGATACATATGTTCGGAGTCTACTCGTTGTCGGTATATTTCCTGTCGCGCATCAAACCGCTCGACTTTTTCCGACGAGTCAAGACGGTGATTCTGACGGCATTTTCCACGTCTTCATCAAACGCCACCTTGCCGACGGCGCTCCGTGTCTCGGAAGAGAATCTTGGCGTCCCGCAGGAGATCAACAGTTTCGTGCTGACCGTTGGGGCGACGGCGAACCAAAACGGCACCGCGCTCTATGAGGGAATAACGGTGCTCTTTCTGGCGCAGCTTGCCGGGGTAGATCTCTCGCTGGGCCAGCAGTTGATGGTCGTCTACCTTGCGATCCTCGGCGGCATAGGAACGGCTGGAGTGCCGTCGGGTTCGATTCCTTTCGTTATTGGAATTTTGGCGACGATAAATGTTCCGACCGCACTGATCGCAGTCGTGCTGGGAATAGATCGAATTCTGGATATGTGCCGCACCACATTGAATGTTGTGGGCGACATCACTGCAGCCACGTATGTTGCTCGAAGCGAAGGGTACGAGCTCTTAAAACATCATGTGCCCGCAATTGAGCATGCCAAACAGGCGCGGCCGCTCGCCGAGGGTGGGACAAAATAGTAGTCTGTTGAATAAGACGTTGAACGGATAATCGATCATGGGGGACGTGGGGCGCGCAAGGGCGCGCTTTGCCAGGAGATTGATGTGATGATTCTACCAATAGGCGACGACAACTCTGATCGCACAAGCGCGCCCATCATCAACTACTTGTTGATAGCTATCAATCTCCTGGTTTTCGTTCTCCTGCAACAGGGTGGTACGAACGACAAGTTCACATATGCATATTCGACAGTCCCGGCAGAGATAAAGACCGGTCAGGACGTGAGCGGACCTCAGCGTGTGGAAGTGGGATCAGAACAGGGCGTGATCAATCTCGAGCCCACGCCGAGCCCGGTTTATATAACCCTGCTGACGTCGATGTTCATGCACGGTAGCTGGATGCACTTGCTGGGCAACATGCTTTTTCTTTGGATCTTCGGTGATAACGTCGAGAATGCTCTGGGAAAGATACGCTACCTTGCGTTCTATCTTGTAACCGGCGTGATCGCGTCGCTGGCCCACGTTTTTTCGACATTCGCCTTTGGCGACAATCCATTCATCCCGAGCCTGGGGGCCTCTGGCGCGATTTCAGGTGTTCTCGGCGGGTACTTGCTTTTGTTTCCGCGCAAACAGGTGCGCGTCATTATGATGCGGATGTTGACGAGCGTTCCGGCTATCGTGGCCATAGGTCTCTGGTTCGTGTTGCAGTTGGTTCAGGCCTTCGGAGTTATCAGCGCGGGCCCGCGGGCCAGCGGCGGTGTTGCCTTTATGGCGCACGTGGGCGGCTTTGTCGCTGGCCTGGTGCTGGTAAAAATCTTCGCGATGGGGCGGGTAGCAAATGCACCGAGGCCTTATTAGATATTCAGGTCACGGCCCCGCTGCCCGTGAGCCACAGCCTGTTCAGGAAGTTCGCTAATGTCGACCACAGATAAACTACCGCTTCCCATAAATCAGCAGGGGCTTGAGATCCGGCCCACATCTCGCGAGGAGATGCAGCTCGCCCCGCTCGACACCTTCGCTTATGAGTTTGTTGGTCGAGAGATCCGAATCAACTTCGAGATACCGGAGTTCACGGCGATTTGTCCGTTCTCGGATTTTCCTGACTTTGCCATCATACGGATCGAGTATGTTCCGCATGAAAGATGCATCGAGCTCAAGAGCCTGAAGCTCTATATCAATTCATTTCGTGAGGTGAAGATTTTTCACGAGCATGTCATAAACGTGATCCTCGAAGATTTCGTCGCCGCCTGTGATCCGTTGCGGGTGGATATCGAAGGCGACTTTCATATCCGTGGCAATATTAAGACGATCGTGCGAGCGAACTACGCGCGGAAATAGTGGTCGGTGGTCGGTGGTCAGTGGTCAGTGGTCAGTTGGGCCCCAGTTGGTAGGCATAGTACTGGATGAAGGAGGCTCCGCGCATGGCCTTGAAAAGTTACCGAGAGCTGACTGCCTGGCAGAAGGCGATGGACTTGGTTCAAATTACTTATGAAGCGGTTCGAACATTTCCGAGAGAAGAAATCTATGGATTGACGAGTCAATTGAAGCGCGCCGTTGTTTCTGTACCTTCAAACATAGCCGAGGGACAGGGGCGTAAGTCCACGCGTGAATTTCTACGGCACTTGTCGATCGCGTATGGTTCGCTCATGGAAGTAGAATCCCAGATTCTCGTCGCGCAAAGACTTCAGTATTTGAGCCAAGAAGTTGTAGAGAGGGTTCTGGAGTTAACTTCCGAGTTGGGTCGTCTCGTCAATGGGTTGTCAAACGCTCTTAACAGTAAACTGACAGAAGGAGCCGGACGCTAACTACTGACCACCGACCACTGACCACTGACCACTACTTATGGCTTTCACACTAACCAGCATCGGCGGAATCATCGCGGCGCTTGTGCTCTTCATCATTCTCAAAAAGGTGATTGGGCTCTTCCTCAGGATAGCGCTCGCGGTTGTCCTGGTTGTGGCCGTGGTGATAGGAGCATGGATGTGGAGTAAGTCCGACGACGCGTCGACAAGTAATA
This sequence comes from Acidobacteriota bacterium, assembly GCA_032160165.1. Classification (GTDB taxonomy): domain Bacteria; phylum Acidobacteriota; class Blastocatellia; order Pyrinomonadales; family Pyrinomonadaceae; genus QHXM01. Next base: position 7,578 of record JAVHWA010000113.1, on the reverse strand, counting down.
ACAATAGCTCTCATCCACAACGAACTCCGCGCCCGCAGAAGACGCGGTAACTCGATCTTAGGGAATGGCGGACACAGAAACCGATTCCGATGAACCGCGAGATCCCGCGGTCGGCGCAGGGAAACCTGCTGAAGGCGTGCGAGGACTCTGGAGCCGCACGCGTCGCTTACCTAGAAATGTTCTCGTCCTCAGTCTCATCAGCCTGCTGAACGACGCTTCCAGCGAGATTATTTACCCGCTCCTTCCACTGTTTCTCACCACTACACTCGGAGCTTCACCGAAAGTCATAGGCCTTATAGAAGGTGCGGCAGAATCGGTCTCCAGCCTGCTGAAACCATTTGCCGGATACTTCTCCGACAAGTTCGGACGGCGCAAGGGACTTGTCGTGTTCGGTTATTCGATGGCGAATGTCGTCCGTCCCTTCCTCGGCTTCGCATCTAGTTGGTATCAGGTGCTTGCCATTCGCCTCACCGATCGTGTGGGCAAGGGAATCCGAACTGCACCGCGCGATGCGATGATCGCGGACGGCGTTTCGGCGAAGGAACGCGGGCTTGCTTTCGGTTTTCACCGAGCGATGGACCACGCGGGAGCCGTCATCGGGCCGTTGATCGGTTTCGTATTGATCCTGTGGGTGGCGGGCGATCGGAATAATCCCTCGGCGAGCAATTACACGACTGTGTTTTTGCTCGCCTCGGTCCCTGCGCTGGCCGCCGTTGTGGTGGCAGCATTTGCTCTTCGCGAATCAGTGTCGGAACGCGCGTCGAGCGCCGTGACCCCACCACGCTTTGGCCTGCGCGGGCTGGATCAGAATTTCAAAAGATTTCTTCTGGTGGTCGCGCTCTTCACGCTTTCGAATTCCACGGATGCTTTCTTACTGCTTCGCGCGCGGCAGGCGGGAGTTCTCGAAAGCCATATTCCGCTTCTTTGGGCCGCACTGCATGCCACCAAAGTTCTGAGTTCCGTAATTGGAGGGGACCTTTCGGATCGGATAGGCAGAACAACGTTGATCGTTTCCGCCTGGTTTCTTTACGCAGCCGTCTATTTCGGTTTTGCCTTCGTCTCCACGGCCGGCTTAGCGTGGCTGCTGTTTCTCATCTACGGTGTCTATTTCGGGCTTGCCGAAGGCGCCGAGAAGGCACTGGTCGCGGACCTTGTCCTACCGGAGCAGCGTGGCACCGCTTTCGGGTTGTATAATCTGGCATTCGGCATAACGGTGCTGCCCGCTTCATTGTTGATGGGTTTTCTGTGGGACTGGCGCGGGCCGCAGACCGCCTTCATCGTCAGCGCGGTGATCGGGGCCACGGCTGCGTTGCTGCTGCTAATGCTCGTCAGCGCCAAGTCGCAGTCCATCGTGTCGCGTCAGCAGAGTTGAATTCGCATAGGTATGAATGACAAGCCTTCGGCATAGTCGCGATCTATCCCGACTCGCCAGGGTCCAGACTGGGGACCATGTGATCATGAGGTCAGTACCGAAACGCGGTAGCGTCGGGTCCGGTGTTTCTACCTCGCACTAAAATGGTAACGGGCTTGGTACCACAGTCAGTCGCGGTGGCAGACATGACCCGACGCTACCGCGCAACGGTACTGACTTCGTTGGTACGATGTCACTGGCGTGGCAAGATGGATTTGTTCGCGGTGGTGTAGAACTCGATCGAACTGTAAAAAGCATGAACCTGGAAATCGAGCGTTGGAGCGGGAGCGTCGTACCTGACGGGAGCGTTCTACGCAGGCGTCTGGAGGAGGATGGATACACTGTCTTCGAATGGAAAGACGCCGCTGGAACATCCTACGGACTACATAGTCACCCTGAGGATCAATCCCACTGGATCATCAGCGGCGCGCTGACGATTCGCGTCGGTTGGGAAGAATACACGCTTCACGCAGGCGACCGAGATTACCTTCCGGCCAACACAGAGCATTCCGCAGCGGTCCAGGGTGGCGAACCCGTCACTTATCTCATCGGCATAAAGTATTAATGATCGCGACCGATCACAAACTGGTCACCTCACCTGAAGAGTTGCGCGCTACTGTCGAAGAGTTACAGCACGTCACCGCCATCGGCCTCGACACTGAAACCACCGATCTCGATCCGTATCGAGGTCGACTACGTCTCATCCAGCTCGCATCGCACGATGGCGTGCGCATAATAGATCTCCATCGATTCGACGGCCACGACTTGAAACAGGGGACCGCACTGGCGCCGCTGCGGGAACTTCTGCGCGCGGCACGTCCGATAAAGATCGCTCACAACGCAAAGTTCGATGCGAAATGGATCAGGCACACGCTGGGCGTGGAGCTCGGTGGACTATTCGACACGCTGCTTGCCAGCCAGCTGGTGTCGGCGGGTGATCCCGATGAGCGCCACGGCCTTGAAGCCGTAGCCGCTCGTCATCTCAACGAACGCATTGATAAAGCTGAACGTCTGAGCGATTGGTCCGGCGAACTTTCCCAAGCTCAGCTTGAATACGCCGCGCGCGACGCCTCAGTCCTTCCCCCGCTTAGAGAAAAGCTGATCGAGAAGCTCAAAGCCGATGCGTTGCTCAAATGCGCGCAACTGGAATTCGAGTGCGTTCTGCCGGTAGCGGCACTCGAGCTCGCTGGTATCTACCTGGACAAAGACCGTTGGCGCGAGCAGCTGGCTGTGGTGGGAAAGCGAAGGGCAGAGCTTTCGACCGATCTTCAGGAACTGCTGGCCGAAGAATCTATGCAGGGGACGCTGTTTGGCGGCCCGAGCAAGGTCGAGCTCAATCTCGATTCTCATGTCCAGCTAACTACAGCGTTGCGGCGCAAAGGCATAGACATCCAGGACTCAACCCGAAACTGGAAGCTCCAGCCGCTGGCGGAGAAACACGAAGAGATCAGAAAACTACTCGAGTATCGGACCGTTCAAAAGGCGCTTACCAGTTACGGCGAGAACATCCTTACAGAGATCAATCCCATCACTGGACGAGTGCACGCCAACTTTCACCAGATCGGAGCGCCCAGCGGCAGGTTTGCCTGTAACTCTCCCAATGTGCAGCAGGTCCCGCACGCGATTGAGTACCGTCGCTGTTTTCGCGCGCCGGCGGGACGAAAGCTGATCATCTGCGATTATTCACAAATTGAGTTGCGGATTCTGGCTGAGTTTAGCGGAGACCCGGCGTTCATCGATGCTTTCAATGCAGGGGCCGATCTTCATCGCGTGACCGCTGGGCAGGTCTTTGGGATTTCGCCTGAGAGCGTAACCAGAGAACAACGTGACTTCGCCAAGCGTCTGAATTTTGGCGTAGTTTACGGCATAGGCGCCCAACGATTCTCGATAATGACCGGACTCGCACACTCGGCCGCCGAGGGTATTCTGCGTCGGTACTTCGCCACCTATCCACGACTTGATTCGTGGTTACGCGACGCCGCCCAGCGCGCGGTGCGTGAGCGAATGGCGCGGACCGCCTCTGGCCGGCTGGTTCGCTTTCGCTTTGATTCGGAAGACAGGCAGGCTGTGTCAGCCACAGAGCGTTTTGGTAAGAACACGCCGATACAGGGAAGCTCTGCCGACATTTTGAAACGGGCGCTGCGGCTGCTCCACGACCATCTGCGCGATACCAGCGCTTTCATCGTCAACATTATCCACGATGAGATAGTTGTGGAAGCCGACACTGACGAGGTTGAAGACATCGCGCGAAAGGTTGAAGCAGCGATGTGTGCAGCGGGCGAAGAGTATTTAAAGAAGGTGCCGGTAACGGTGGAGACGGAAGTGGCAGAGGAGTGGGTCAAATGAAAAGTTGGCAGTTGGCAGTTGGCGGTGGGCAGTTTGCAGTTCTACTGAAGGTCAACGTTTTCAGATTATTATTCGGCTTGATCCGGACCTGCCCACTGTCAACTGCGAACTTCCCACTGCGAACTGCAAACTGCAAACTGCCTACTGCTTTTCGGTTTCGAAGGCCGACCGCGGAGCGGCGCTCCTTCGCCAGACGAAGTAGATGGGCAAGCCTGTCAATACCAGAAGGTAGCCGATGCCCGAGGTGTTCCGCTTCAACAACGCGAGATCAATTACCAGCAAAGCAGCAATAAGGATGTAGAGGAGAGGAACGAATGGGTAGCCGAGCGTGCGGTAGGGACGCTCGATATCCGCTCGTTTGCGTCGCATGACGATAACTGCTCCCACCATCAACGCGTAGAAAACCAGGTCGGCTGAAACGATGTATTCCAGCAGCTGAGTGTAGACGTTCCCGTACGGGTCCTCACCAGGCGCGGGGTTAGGTTTAATAGTCCGCGGAAGCGTCAGCAATGCTGCCCAGATGCCTTGAGTGATAAGCGCGACAGCGGGCACACTTTGACGATTCAACGTTCCCAGTCTCGAGAAGAACAGGCGGTCGCGCGCCATTGCATAGTAGACGCGCGCGCCCGCCATGATCAAACCATTGTTACATCCGAAGGTTGATATCATGATCGCCACCGCCATTATTATCGTGCCCGGGCGACCGAACACCGCTTGCATGGTGGCGGTAGCGACGCTGTTCTGCGGTTTCTGGATCGTGCTCAAGGGAAGAGTAACTACATAAGCCAGGTTGGCGAGCAGATAAAGCGCGACCACTGCGCCGCAACCGATGAGCAGAGCGCGAGGCAGATTTTTTCCGGGATCGCGGACTTCGCTGCCCGTAAACGTCACATTGTTCCAGGCTGATTGCGCGAACAGTGGACCAACCATTGCCAGACCAAGCAACATGATAAGCGCCGTGGTCCCGGTGGGCATGAAATCGCTCGCCACCGTCTGCGGGTCCCACCCGTTCAACCATGGGTTCCACCAGGAAGAAGTGTGCGCGGCGCTTCCGCTGTTCCAACCCAACAGCAGTCCAACGAGGATCAGGCCGGCGAGCGCGGCGGTCTTGGTGAATGTGAAGGTATTCTGGATGAATTTTCCAGTCTTCAATCCTCGGGTGTTGGTTGCTGTTAAGAGGAGGATGAGTATGATGGCGATCAGTTGCGCGGTCGAAAGACTGATCGCGTAGCTGCCGAAGAGATGTGTCGGCTCGATGATGTAGATCTTTTCGGAGATGCCGGGCGCGAGAACGCCCATGAAGCGCGCAAAGGCCACCGCTACCGCTGCGATGGTTCCCGTCTGAATGACGAATAGCAACGACCAACCGAAAAGAAAACCGGTGGCTGGGCCATACGCTTCGCGCAGGAAAACATACTGACCTCCTGCACGAGGCATCATCGCCGCCAGTTCGGCGCAACAGAGCGCCCCGGTGATGGTCAGCACGCCCGCGAGTGCCCACGCGACCAGCAACCACCCGGGAGAGCCGATGGTTTTGGCCGACTCGGCAGATGTGATGAAGATGCCAGAGCCGATCATCGAGCCGATGACGATCATGGTGGCATCCACCGGCCCCAACCCGCGAATAAGCTTGCCTGATGTCTTCATGGTGACCTCGACCCGGAACCGGCCTCGAAGTTTCACCCGCCGAAATATTTCTACGACTATCGCCCGGGTTTGATCTTATCCGGATTGCGGCGCGCGATGTCGTCCGCCTGGCCCTCGAGCCGTTCCGATTCGCTTATCAGTTGATCGAAAGTTGCGCTTGATTCTTGTATTTCGTTTTTGGCTTTCTCTTTCACAGCTTTGTCGGTGCTTCCCGTGCTTTCTCGCAGAATGATAAGACCGTTGCGAAGTTCGGCGAATGCCTCGAGGGCTTTACTGACCGACTGCGCTCGCAACGAAAGATACTGTTTAATGTCCGCGTCGACATCGAGCTTGGACGCGGTGTTCAGTTTGTCCTGCGCCACCAGTCCTCTCCCCAGGCCGCGATCGATCGCATTGACTGCCTGGTCTATGGCTTGCCGTGCTTCGTCGTACTTGTCGGCATTGATGGCGCGTGTGATCGAACTCTCTTTATCTCTATTTTCCTGGACAAGCTTTTCTATCTCCTTGACGTCGTCCCCTGCGCTTTGATTGAGCCGATTGGCTTCGTTCAATGCGCCGTTTCCGGTCTGGCATGACGCAAACAGGAGCGAGGCGAGCAGCATGGGTGCCAACGCTAGCCTGACGCCTCGCCGCTGCGAATATGACATGATTAGAAGGTCCCTTTTGGATATGAACTGTCGGGCGTGGATATTGACCCGTCAGTCCGGGAGTGTCAAGGTTGATTAGAATCGACTGCGTAACTCGGTTGACAGTCAACACGACCCTCCAATAGTCTTAATTTGATTTAGAAGATTGGTTATCATTTCCGCTAATCAGTGCGAAGCACGGTACCAGCCGCGGAAGTACGCGAGGAAAATGCTTAACGACGAGATCACACAGCTGATAACGAAAAGGGACGCGCATATCGGCGTCATAGGGCTCGGCTACGTCGGGCTTCCTTTGTTAGTGGAGTTCGCGCGCAACGGCTTCACCGCCACCGGCTTCGAAGTCGATGAAGCCAAAGCCGAAGCGATCAACAGCGGTCGGTCCTACATCGGCGACGTGCCTTCAGCCTCGGTTGAAGAGTTGACCAAAGCCGGACGCTTGCGGGCGACTGTACAATTCGATCATCTCAAGGAATGCGACGCGATCATAATTTGTGTTCCCACACCGTTGCGCAAGACCAAAGAGCCGGACGTATCCTATATTTTGGCGGCGGCGGAAGAGATCAAGCGGAACCTCAGGCACGGACAACTGATCATACTCGAGTCGACTACGTATCCCGGCACAACTGACGAAGTGCTGCTTCCGACGTTTGAAGAAACGGGGCTTTCACTCGACGAAGATTTCCTGCTGGCATTCTCGCCGGAACGCGTTGATCCCGGCAACCCACAATTTCAGACCCACAACATTCCAAAAGTCGTAGGCGGATGTACCGACGCGTCGACCGAAGTGGCGGCCCATCTCTATTCGCAGATCGTGAAGGAGACCCACGCGGTTAGCTCTGCGCGTGTTGCCGAAGCGGCAAAGCTTCTGGAGAATACTTTTCGCGCAGTAAACATTGGAATGGCGAACGAGATGGCGAGGCTGTGTTACACGCTCAACATCGATACATGGGAAGTGATCAAAGCTGCCGCCACCAAACCGTTCGGCTTTATGCCCTTCTATCCCGGTCCGGGGATCGGTGGCCACTGCATCCCACTCGATCCGCATTATCTTTCCTGGAAAGCCCGGCAACATGGTTTCGATTCGCGCTTCATCGGTCTGGCGGAAGAGGTCAATTCGCGCATGCCGGAACATGTGGTGCAGCTGGTTTCTGACGGCTTGAACGACGCAGAAAAATCAGTGAAAGGGTCTCGGATCCTGCTGCTGGGTGTGGCATACAAGAAAGACATAAACGATGTTCGCGAGAGTCCGGCACTGTCGATCATCGACCTTCTGCGCGCCAAGGGCGCTCGGGTCACCTATCACGACCCGTTCGTCTCCCAAGTCAGCTTTGACGACGCTCATACAAAAGGACAAGGTGATCCGCTTCAATCGATCGAGCTGACGGACGAAGAGTTGCGCGCGTCTGATTGCGTTGTCATCGTGACCGACCACAGCGGCGTAGACTATCACCGCGTGACAGAGCTCGCGCCGCTGATAGTTGATACCAGGAACGCGCTCGGAGGCGAGCTGCGGCGCGCGAGTCGGGC
>JAVHWA010000078.1:0-41303 GCA_032160165.1 Acidobacteriota bacterium | reverse complement strand
CCGATTTGAAATGTTCGAGCATTATATAAGTGGCTGTCTGTCGTACGCTCGTTAACCCCCGCGCGCGTGCCCGCAACGCGAAGTTAGAAAATGTGCGTTGTGTTCACCCGGCTCGCGTTCCAGCTTGCACTGATGGGTCAGTTATTTTTCACGTTTGATTTTGACTTGTTGAATTGTCCCTCGACCGCATTCAGGATAGTGCCTCCAAGCGTCGTTGGGTCGAGAGCTTCATACCCGCCCTGAGGCACAAAATGAATCTTGTCAAGTTCCTTGGTAATGACGAATGGCTTGTGCATTCTCTTTTGTGTCGTCCCGCCCGCCCCCAAAGGACCGTCCAGCGTGATGGCGTGAAGCAGGTTGCCTGGCAGACCTGGCTCACTCGGCTGCTGTGAAAGTTGGACCATGTAATAGCCGACCGGGACGTCATCAAATCCTGATGCGATATAGATCACGCCGACGTCAACGCTGCGCTCTGCCTCTCTCGGAAGTTTCTTGCCGGCGTCCGCAAACAGCAGGATTGCAAATGAAGTGCCGGTGCTGGAAGGTAACACCAGGTTTGTCCCCGTGTGCTTCGTTGCCGCCGCTTGCGCTTCCAGCCCTCTCACAACTGTTGGGTCAACAGCCGTGACCGCAGCCCGGTTATTTGGGCGCTTGATGGGATCCGTTCTGCCGGGCGCGACGGTGTGCTGGGCCATCACGCTGCCGGAAAACAAAAGCAATAGCACTATAGTCGCCAAACTCGCGTGTTGAGTCATGCTCCGATGTTTCATTATTCCCTCTCTCTTTCTCTACGTTGTGAATCATGAGAATTCCTGCTTAGCTGCTTGTGCGGACTATTTGGCTTGGTACCCGAAACAATTCATCAGTCAGCCCGCCCAAAAAACCAGCCGGTTCCATCTCGCAATCATAAGTGACTATTCCCCGGAGAATGTAACACAGGGTCTTACCAGTGAGTTTTAATTGACCGTCAAACTGCAGGGGACAGCATGATCCGCGGGCCGCTTCATCAGGACCCGCGAGCCGACTCGTTGAAAAGTTAACAGCGTTGCGGATCCACCAGGAACAAGTTAATTCGAGTGCTGCCGTGGGAAAGCTTCCTTACACGCGAAGCGGGTGACAGATTTGGAGTGCGCGACTAATCGCCGCTTCCCAAAGCGCTGACAGGCCAGCGCACTCCATATCGCGCACTGGCCTGCTCGCGCGGATCGAATTGCAAGTTCTGATGCCTGACCCCAGGTCGACACTACCCTCCTAAGACAATTTTTATTCCTTGCGCTTGCGAATCGAGGCGGGGCTGTGTCCGGTCCACCGTTTAAATGCGTGAGAGAATGCGGCTGGATCTGAAAATCCAACCAGGTAAGCAGTCTCGTTTACCGAAAGCTTTCTGTCGTCTAAATATTTCAGGGCCATCCTTTGACGCAATTCATCGAGCACCTTCTCAAAGGTAACGCCCTCTGCCTTTAATCTACGAAAAAGCGTTTGACGGCTCACTCCCAGTTGACGCGCGATAGCATCTGCAGTCGTGGCGCCGCTTTGGAGGTTAGCCATCAATAATTTCTCAACCTCGCCTCTGATGGTTTTTGAACTCTCCAGGTCCTTGAGCAACTCTTCCGCTCGCGCTGTCAAAAGCTGCGCGAGGTGGGGGTTGGCGCGCGATAGACTTACTGTCATGAACCCTTCATCCAACAATAATGCGTTCATATCGCTGCCGAAGAAAAGTGGCACTCCAAAGATCCGATCATATTCAGCGCGATATCCTGGCTCTTTATGCGTGAAGCGAATTGCCTTGGGGAATGGAATATTCGCGAAACCAGGTAAGGATGCACACATCGTTCGCACACCGCACACGTTGCGGGCGAAGGCGGACTCAGTTAGCAGCGGGTTATCGATGTAGACTTCACTCGTGGATTTCAACCAGAGATCGCCGCCCTCGCGGACCAGCTCAACGGCGTCTGCGTTGCCACCATCATCAGGATCGAGCGCCAGCCGCGCGTAGCGATTCATCATCGCCGGTCCCGACTCAACGTTACTCAAAGTCTCGCCGAGGAATCCTACGATCGAGATGTCCTGAAGTCTGACCGCCTCGCCGAACAGGAGCGAAAGCGCCGGCTCCTTGCACAATTCAATTCCGGCCTTCATTAAGGCGATGTACGTCGTTAGGGGGATCCGGCCTTCCGGATTCTTGAGATCGTCGAGACACAGATGCGATCGCTCGAGGAGCTTCGCGCGATGAGCGCCTCTCGACACCGCAAATTCCAGGAACGCTTTAGGGTAGCCGGCGGCGATGGTGGAATTAGGCATGTGCTAATGCTCCCTGCAACATCCGAACATGCTTTTGATACGTCAAAGCATGGGCATTGGTTTCGGCCACAGATATGCTGCGCCTAAATTAGTCACTAAGAAGGAGACCAATGCGAAAACTTACGATTCTAATCATACTCATTGCTGCGGCCACCGTCGTGTCGGCGCAAGAGATGCCCATGCCGATGCCAGTGCAGAAGACGGCTGGCTCACAATCCGACGCACAAAAGGCTTTTGAGAAGCTGAAGACTCTGGCTGGTTCGTGGCAAGGAAGCGTAATGGGCATGTCCATACAAGCGACCATTCGGGTGACATCCCGCGGTAACGCCATCCTCCACGAGGTGACCTCAAGCGCCATGCCGGACAATCCCATTACGATGATCTATGTGGATGGAGACCGGTTGCTCTTGACGCATTATTGTGACTCCGGGAATCGGCCCCGCATGGAAGGGAAGATCTCGCCGGACGGTAACAGTGTGGAATTCACCCTGGTCGACATAACTGGGAACACTGAAAAAGGTTTCATGAACCGTGTTGCGTTTACGATCGTGGATACGAATCATCACAACGAAGAGTCAACCTGGATGCTGCCAGGCAACAAGTCGTTTCGTGCGGCAGGCGTCCTTCAACGAATAAAATGACATAACCAACAAAATCGAGCCGCTTACTTCCGCGACCTCGTTAGCCCGAACGCCGCGAAGCCGCAGTCAACAAAACTCACGCCGTCAATAACTGCCGGAGAAATTTCCTAACCCGCGAGCGGTCGACTGATTTGGAGTGCGGCGACTATTCGCCGCACTCCAAGTGAACAGTCGCTATCGCTCCCGGTACTCTCGGTAGCTCGCGCCTCACATCCGGCGGCGAAGCCGCAGTCCCACCCCACCCCAAGCGTTTCTAGATCAGAAATCGAGTTCAAAGGCTAGCAGTGAAGTGGACGGGTTGAAAGTAGCCCAGTCCCGAGGTGTCGGGGCTGGGAGCGAAGTCGGAATAAGACGGGCAGTCCGGGGACAGTCCGCTGAAATCTTCCAGCTCATTTTCCACTACGAATAGCATTCCCCCAAAGACACAAAGGGCCACTTCATTCGAGTGGCCTTCGTGCTACAAACAAGAATTGGCTCCGCAGGTAATCCCGATCAAATCGGGAGAACTTACAATCCCGACTCGTCGGGATTAACAGCCGCTGCATTTGTAGCCAATAGATGAGTGCGAATCCATTTGGCCGATTTCATTCGCTTGATTTGCCGCTCACGCAGAACTGCAGCGCTTCGTGAATCGTATGGTTCTGACCATACGAGCTGCCACGGGCCGTTTTTCCGTGTGAAATGACCTCATGCGAATCCGTGCGATTATGATCTTTAAGACGCTTAGCGATATCCCCAGTTTGACCGATATAGAATGAGCCGCGTGGATTTTGCAAGACGTAGACGCAAAACATAAATTTGGCTCCGCATGTATCTCCGACGCCTACAATTCCGACTCCTGCGGAATCAATAGCATTCCCCCAAAGACACAAAGGGCCACTTCATTTGAGTGGCCTTCGTGCTACAACAAAAATTGGCTCCGCAGGTAAGACTCGAACTTACAACCCTCCGGTTAACAGCCGGATGCTCTGCCATTGAGCTACTGCGGAATACAGCGCGACTGGATTTTATAGCAGACGCCCATTCGAAGCGTCAAGCGAGCCCTCCGAGCGTCCAACAGTAGACATCGCGGCAAAATTGCGCGAATATCTCTGACCATTAGTTTACCGAAATGCCTTAAGTTTAATCACGTTCGCCCCTGCGGGCGAGACTGGGAGGAGTTTGGATGGAGCGCCGCACAACCGCCTGGTACAGCAGCAATCTGGGGATGGAGATGCCTCTGGTGGCCTATGGTCACGCAGGGTTTCCCCTCTTGATGTTTCCCACTGCCGCAGCAGATTTCCTTGAGTATGAGAGATTCCACCTGATTGATGCGATCAGTCATTTGATCGAGGCGGGACGGGTGCGCGCTTACTCCATCAACAGCGTCAACCGCTACAGCCTTCTGAACGAGCAGGCGTCGCCGCAATGGAAGGCCGAATTGCTGACGCGCTATGATCGCTACATCACCGATGAAGTGCTTCCGCTGATACGCAACGACACCGGCAATCCCGGTGCGCGGCCAATCACCACCGGCGCCAGCCTCGGCGCGTTTCTTTCAGCCAACGCATACTTTCGACATCCGGACCAACTGGGCGGCGTGATCGCAATGAGTGGCAGCTATGACATACGATCATATCTGCGTGGCTATCACGACGATAATGTCTATTTTAATAATCCGGCCGAGTACCTGCCGAACCTGAATGACGATCATCATCTGCCGCGCCTGAGAAACGCGGAAGCGATCTACATTTTATCGGGTCAGGGTGCGTACGAAGCGCCGGAGCGAAGCCGCGACTTGTCACGTCTGCTCGGTTCGAAAGGGATCCCTCACACTCTGGATCTTTGGGGACACGACGTGAACCATGACTGGCCGTGGTGGCGGCGAATGTTGCCGCACTACTTGGAGAAACTGACTTAGAGTCCAAAGTCCAAGTCCAAAGTCACCTTAATCAGCTGACTTTGGACTTTGGACCTTGGACCGGCCTAGGGTTCGTCGTTCCCCTTCTTACCCTTCTTCTTGGGCTGCTCGACTTCACGCGGGCGGGTGGCGGACGGAGGCGCGGAAGTCTCCGTCTCACTCTTCTTTGCCGGAGCAGCAGCCGGCATTACCGGTGGCGGACCATCGTCGATCTTAGGCGCCGGAGGCAGAGTCACCTGTTCCAGCTTTGGCGTAGTGATGGTCTCCGTAGCGTCAGCCTCGTCTGCCTTGCCAGGTTTCTTGGCAAGCAGGTCCAACCGGTTTTCCATCATCTCGCGCTGACGCTGCTTCTCCAGTTCTCTCATGTCCTCAGGAATGTTGGGAGGCTTGTCAAAGCTCTCTTTGGGCTTGTCCTTCATGAACTCCTTCATGAAGTCGACAAAGAAGGGAAGCGCACCGTGTCCCCCGGTCATGTCGTTACCCAGCGGCTTCTTTCTTTCCGGATATCCCATCCAAACGCCGGTCACGTAAGTCGGCGTGTAGCCGATGAACCAAACGTCAGTGTGATCGTTGACCGTGCCGGTTTTTCCTGCAACCGGAATCCCCAGGGCCGACGCACCCGAAGCCGTGCCGCCTCCGGCAGTCACTCCCTGCATCATCTTGACCATGGTCAGCGCGACGTATTCGTTCGTCACTTTATAGGTGGTCTTCTCCCACTCTTCCAGCACATTGCCGTCGCGATCGAGCACCTTGCGAATCAAATGCGGTTCAACTCGAACTCCTTTGTTGGGGAAGGCGGAGTAGGCCGAGACCATCTGATCGAGCGGAACTTCGGTTGCCCCGAGCGCCGACGGTAAATAGGGAGCCATCGGAACCTTGATTCCGAATCGACGGACCATCTGCGCGCCGGTTTGAATGCCCACGGTTTGCAGTAGGTGCACCGCCGGAACATTCATCGACTTGGCAAGTGCCGTCTTGAGTGGCAAATCACCGTTGCTGGTTGAGCCGTCGTAATTATGTGGTATCCAATCGCCGATCTTGATTTGAGCTCCGCTCACGGTAGAGTCCGGAGTCATTCCCCATTCGACCGCAGCCGTGTATATAAAGGGCTTGAATGCCGAACCAGTTTGGCGATAGGCCTGGGTTGCTGTGTTGAATTTCCCGGTATAGAAGTCGTAGCCGCCGACCATGGTGATGATCTCGCCGTTCTTCGCGTTGAGAGTCAGCAGCGCGCCTTCAACTTCCGGAATCTGAGTGAGCTCCACCTGCAGACGCCGCTTGCTATCATCGACCTGCTTGATTTCAAACTGCGCCAGATACCCCGGCTTGAATTCACCCACCGGTTGACGGCCCGACTTGCCCATCTCCCTGGTAGTCACGGTGGCTGTATACGTGCCGAACCTTACGGTAGCTTCATCCTTTGCTCGGTCGACATTCATCACTAGTCCCATGATGAACGTGTTCGGCTTGTAGTCGTTTCCGTACCAATCAGGATACTTAAACGTCTCCAGCTGCTGTTTCGTAATCTTGTCGAGCTGCGCCGCCTCTTCCGGTTTGAGGTCCTTGACCCATTTACTTAGCACGGTCCAGTAGTATGAGCGCCAGCCGGTGTGAGACTGGTCATAGCGTCGAAGCCCTGCGCGGATGACTTCGACGGCTTTCTTCTGCGCATCGACATTGATGGTGGTATAGACCGTGAGCCCGCCCTGGGCGACGCGTGTCGTATATTTATCTTCCAGGTCCTGGCGAATCTGTTCGACCGGGTACGCGTATGGCGACGAGCGTTCGGATTGCAGATAATAGGCGGTATCTGCGAGAACGATAGGCTTGGCTTTGGCTGCATCGACTTCCGCTTGCGTGGCCAGCTTGTTCTTTGCCATCTGGTCCAGAACAAGATTGCGTCGCTCTTTGGCTTCGGTTGGATGGTTCGTCGGAGAATACTCAACAGTAGATTTGGGAATGCCCGCGAGTAACGCCGCTTCCTCCAGATTCAGGTCCTTGGCCTGCTTGCCAAAGTATGTCTCCGCGGCCGCTTCAAATCCGTATGAGTTCGCTCCCAGGAAGACGTGATTGACGTACATCTCCATGATCTGCTGCTTCGTGTAATAGCGCTCGATCTGAAGAGCCACCAGCCACTCGTTTACCTTTCGCTCGAGAGTTTGTTCCTTGGAAAGAAAAAGGTTCTTGGCGAGCTGTTGGGTAAGGGTTGATCCGCCCTCGCGACTTCCGGTGGTTATGTTCTTCCAGGCTGCACCGAGGATTCGGATGGGATCGATTCCGATGTGATCGTAAAAGCGTGCGTCTTCAATTGCGAGGATCGAGTTGCGGACAAGCGGTGGAATCTCTTCAAACTTCAAAGGGATGCGCTTCTCTAGCGCAAATTGCCCTATCTCCGTCACGCCGTCGTCCGCATACACACGCGTGACCACGCTGGGACGATAGGTGGCCAGCGAGGCGACTTCCTGCGCAGCCCTCGAATGGTTGATCTCATATGCTGCGATGATGCCGGTCAGGCCTCCGGCGGCAAGGGCCAGCAGGAGAACCGAAGGAAGCCAGAAACGGCGTAGAAAGCGACGGCGGCGAGCTGCCGGTGCGGAGACTGTCCGGGGAAAGGGAGTTGAAGAGGGGGTCGCAATAGAAGACATACAACGGTCCTTTGCCAATGTAGCGCAAGCTGTTAGTCTGCGCGCGAGCCGCGGGCCCGCGTTAATTCGACAGGGGAGTGACTTTCAAACGTCTCGCCAAACATCAAATCCAAGCGCAATCCAAGAGATTGCGTTACTTCGAACGTCTGTGGATTATAGCGCAACTCTGCTATAATCCACAGACTCGCTTATGGGGGCGACAGGCTTCGACAGGGGCCATGATCGTTGAATGGATGCATGCCGGGCTTTCCTTTTGCAGCTCGTTAAAAAGCATTTGGAAACACAATTGCCAATAACAATGAATTGGCTCTCGCTGCCTAATTAGGCCTCGAGCGTCTCACCGCAAGTTGCTCGTGCGCGCGGACTGAGATGTCACTCAGATGAGCTGGCTCGCTTCCTCGGTCCGTGGAAGCGGGTGAGATAAAGTCGGACTAGTTTTCGGCAGAGGTCTTCGTCGCTTCACTTACTCTGCTGGAAGCGAAACCTAAAGAGAAGCGACTAAGCATGTAGATTTCATCAGCGGCGACTCTTGGATCAGGGTTCAATTCCCTGCGCCTCCACCATCTTGAATTGCGGATTTTGGAATTCGGATTGCGGATTTGAAATCCGAGCTGGAACAACTTGAATTCTGCAATCCGCGATTCGCAATCTCAAATCCGAAATTCTGATCTCCCAATCGGCATATTTGACAGCGGCGTCGGCGGACTGACTGTCTATCGGGCATTGCACGAACACTTGCCGGACGAGCGATTCGTTTACCTGGGCGACACCGCGCGCGTGCCATATGGAACAAAGTCGCTGGCTACCGTCGAACGCTATGCGATAGAGAATTCACGCTTTCTTGAAGCGCGCGGGATCAAGTTGTTGGTTGTTGCGTGCAATACCGCTTCCGCGCTGGCGTTGCCGGCGATTCGCGCCGCGCTAAGCGTGGATGTAATCGGGGTAATAGAGCCCGGAGCGCGTGCCGCAGTCGAGAAGGCCAATGGAAAGAGCATCGGAGTGATTGCCACCGAAGCTACGACTGAAAGCCGCGCCTATTCCAAGGCGATTGCGAGAATTGCCCCTTCTTTAAAGGTCATCGAACGCGCCTGTCCGCTTTTCGTCTCGCTGGCGGAGGAGGGCTGGGAGGAATCATTGGTAGCGCGCTCTGTGGCCAACGAATACCTGCGAGAGATTAAAAGCAGCGGGGTCGGAACTCTGGTATTGGGCTGCACGCACTATCCAATTCTTGGGCGGGTGATACAGCAGTCGATGGGAGATGAAGTGCGGCTGATCGACTCGGGCGAAGCGACTGCCCGCGAGGTACGAAAGGTCCTGGATTCTGATGGCCTTTCGCGCCGCAGCGAGGACGATCAGACCCGGGCTCGGCACCTCTGCGACGATCTTGATCATTTCTACGTGACCGATGCGGCAGAGCGGTTTAGCCGCGTGGCCGAAAGATTTCTCGGCAGCGCACCTTCTGTTCTGGAGGCGGTTGAGGTTTGGGGACACGATGAGCTTCGCACGCACTGATGGACGTGGCGCAGACGAACTTCGGCCTGTTCGTATAACGCCGGGCTTTCTGCCCTATGCAGAAGGCTCCGCCCTGATCGAGATGGGTGATACTCGCGTCATCTGCTCTGCGTCGGTCGAGGAACGCGTCCCGGCGTTTTTGCGCAATCGCGGACAGGGCTGGGTCACTGCTGAATATTCGATGCTCCCGCGATCGACGCTAACTCGCACTTCCCGCGAAACGGGACGCGGCGGGCCGTCGGGGCGCACGCATGAGATCCAACGGCTGATAGGCCGCAGCCTGCGTGCAGTTGTGAATACGACGCTCCTGGGAGAGCGCACCATCATGCTCGATTGCGACGTACTTCAGGCGGACGGCGGGACGCGCACCGCCAGTATTACCGGCGCATACGTCGCCTTCGCGCTGGCGTGTCGTCGTCTGCTAGCTACGAAAAAGATCGAGCGGAACCCGCTGACAGGCGAGGTCGCAGCGATCAGCGTGGGAGTCGTTGAAGGCACGCCCCTGCTGGATCTAAAATACGATGAAGACTCAGGCGCCGAAGTGGATATGAACGTTATCTGCACGGGGGACGGCCGGTTCATAGAAGTGCAGGGCACTGCGGAGGGCGCGCCGTTCACCCGAGAAGCGATGGACCAGCTCCTGATATTAGCGGGAAAGGGCATTGACCAGCTGGTGCAAGCGCAGCGAGTCGCACTTCAGGGCGACGCGACTTAGTCGTATACAACGTCGCGCTCTGTACTACGCATCTGAACCATCGGATTTGGCCGCTCTCCCGGCTAATGAAAGCTTTGTGCGAAACTCAAAATCACCTTCAGACAAATATTCAATCAATACGAGGAGTATGCTACTACCAATGCGACGCCTAACTTTCTTTGCTGCCGTTGTTTCAATTGCGCTCGTTTCCGCTACTGCGCTCGCGCAGGAGACTTACGTTAGCGCCAACGGCGAGTACACGCTCGAATTGCCATCGGACAAATGGAAAGTCACTCAGGAACCGGATAGCCTGCACGAGCACGCGGAGTTCGTCTATGGCGATCGAAACGATGGTTTCCTGAGAATCCGTAAAGAGGTCGTCGACCCCGCTACGACAGCAGCGGACGTCGCGCGGCGGGACCAGGACCAGAAGCTCCGCTTTCAGACGGGCTATATGGAAGGTAAGGAAGAAAAATTCGTCGGTCGCTTAAGCGGTGTGACCTTTAGCTATGAGTACACCGCTGGCGGCAAGCCTATGGCGGGACGACTCTATTATCTGCAAGCCGATAACCGCACAATCTACGCTCTACGCTTTACGGGACTGCGGGATAGACTCGAGCTGATACGCAACCAGACTGACCGTCTCGCTCGCAGCTTTCAGTTGAAATAGCGCATCGACGATTCGAGATCGAATACGCCGGCTGAACAGCATAGTGCGCCGTATGAGAGTAAAGCTCGCTCCTGGCCTTACTATAAGAAAATCGCCCATCAATGGCAGGGGATGCTTTGCCGTTACCGACTTCCCGCGAGCCCGGAAAATCGCGGATTACACCGGAGAACGGATTTCTACGGCGGAGGCGAATCGTAGAGCCAACCGTCGTCTGCTAAGGATCTGCGCGATAGACACGCGCTGGAGTTTGGATGGCAGCAAGGGCGGGAACGGAACACACTACATCAACCACTCATGTGAACCGAACAGCTTCATGAAAATCCTATACGGTCACATCCAGTTCTATGCCCTGCGGGACATATCCGCAGGCGAAGAGATAACGATCGACTATCAGATGACTCTGCATTCGGACAGCAAGCGTTGCTACTGTGGAGCGAAGTCGTGTCGCCGCACTATCAACCGTCCCGGCGGTTGAAGCCCTCAGAACAATCCCCTTTCCAGCAACTCCTACTTTAAACCCGCTTTGCGCGAGATCGACGAAGGTTGGACAGGCCGGCCCACGCTCTGGCCTGAGGCGATCATCAGCACGTCACCTTCCATTTTGAGGACCGCTGTTCCTCTGGTGACGGTTTGCATTACATTTCCACCGAACCTGGCTGTCTCGAAAGTCTCGTCTGCTACATATGCCGTCTGACCATCAGGGTCGATATTAATCACGGTATCGCCGCGCCTATAGTCATATGTTTCGATGGCAGCGAAGCCCTGAGTCGCGTAGTCGCGATACTGATCGCGATTGAGTGAAAGGGTCTGAGTGGGTCCGAAACCTTCAATGGTGAGTTTGAACTGAACGGTGGGGGAAAGGTGAGCGACGATCGTCTCGACATCTTTGCGTTGGGCCGCCTTATCCATGGCTTCGAGAAAAGCCGAGACCTGTTCGCGAGTAATCACGGTCTTCTTTCCACCGGAGCATGCGCTGAACAGCAGCGTCAATGTGACCAGCCCGATGAGAATAGCCAAGTGCGATTTGTGGGAACGCATTTGTCAGATCTCCTACGTGAGGGATTTCAACCGACGGCGTGATTCAAAGCCTTGGCAGGGTGAAACTGAATTTTGATCCTCGGCCCACTTCCGACTCTAGTGCGACTCGTCCGCCGTGCTGCTCCACCACCTCGCGCACAAAGGACAATCCGAGGCCGGTAGACTCTTCGTCCTTCTCCTGCCCGTCGCGGGCGACGCGATAGAACTTCTCCCAGACACGATCGACAGATTCGGGCGGGATTCCATAGCCGCGATCTTCCACCGAGAGGCGCACGGTATCGGCTTCCAGCATGGTGGACACCGTAACCGTGGTTCTTTCGGGGCTGTACTTGATGGCATTGCCGACCAGGTTTGTGACGACCTGCGTGATAAGGCTTCTATCGGCGGCGACCGGCGGCAGACGCGACGAAGGTTGCTCGACCAGCCGTATGCGTTTTTTCTTTGCCGTTGGCTGAAGACCCGCGAGGGTTTCCCGCACGACGTCGTCGAGCCTGAGCGGTATCTTGGAGACCTCTTGTTTGTCGGCGGCTTCGAGCTGTGTGACGGCGAGAAATGTATTGATCATGCGCGACAGACGCTGCGACTCGCTATTGATGATCCCGAGAAACTCACGTGACTCGGCAGGTATCCCCTCGTCGCCCATCAGGATTTCTGCGAATCCATTGATCGAGGTAATAGGCGTGCGCAGCTCATGCGACATGAGCGAAATCATGTCGCTCTTCAGCTTTTCGTATTCTTTGATTCGAGTGACGTCGCGCACCGTAACTGCGAGGCACAGCGGTTGAGGACTCGCGCCGTTCTCACCGTTCCGATCCGAGACCAGAGCGATTCGCAGTTCCAAAGTCTGGTTATTGCGCTCGGGAAAGTGCAGCTCGCGTTCGTAAACATCTCCGGTCTGCAACACTCGGCGGACCGCAATAGAAGGTTCGTCGAAGACGCCGCCGCGAAATCGATCGAGCAAGCTGAACAGGTCAACCGCGCGTGCTTCGCTTTCCGTCAGGCGGGCCGCGGTTATCAGCGGCGGATTTATGTAGGCAAGGGTCCCGTCAAGATAAGCTACCGCATGCCCATCTGAAGTTTCAGACAAGACGCCTGCACCAAACCTCTGCTCAGTGAGTAATCCGCTCACCACACCAAACGATTCCAGGCGACTCTCTGCAGCGCCGGAAGAGAGAAGTGTCATGAAGTCTCTTGGAGCTCCCGCCTTCCGCGTCTCGTCCCGCTGAAAGTTGCGAGCCAACTGCTTACCCACTGCCAGCAGCAACGGACGATCGCTTTGATCAAAACCTTCGCGCAATCGAACCAGTAGCGCGCCAACGGTGCGTCCCTCGTGCACCAGTGGCAAGGCAACGCTTGAGCGCTCGTTTCCATTCTCATCGCCGGTCGAGACAGCGGCCGTCATAGCCAGCATCTGTCCGGATCGCGCCGCGCGCTCGCAAAGCAACACTCCCTCGCGCCACGTTGAGTTGCGATCCAGATTCCCGTTATTGGCCGATCGCAAACGCGCAGCCGGCGCGAGTTGTTCGTTCTCGTCTCTATTAAAAATGACCGCGTCTTCGAGGTGAAGGACCGTGTCGAGCAGTCTAAGCCCGCTCATCAGCCGCGCGTTTGCCGCGCCGCCTTCTATGCGGTCCGCGTGCGAAGCAGCATTCCTCAGACTGCGAGTCAGAACCTGGTCGATGACCCATAGACGCCGGACATGAATCACGAACGCCGCCGCCAGAGCCGCCAGCGCCATCGGCGCGAACGCTATGTCGATATTAAGAAGGCGTGAGACAGCCAGACTTGCACCCGCAAGGACCAGCAGACCTCCGCCAAGCCATGGAAGAACGCGCTTCACCCCCGCACGTTCGATGCCGAAGCCCGCGCTCAAGCCCGCAGTCAAGATCATCAGTGCTCCCACCCACAACTGGGGCGCCGCGGCTTGGACTAATTCAGACGGATTCCGTAATAAAAACGCCGCTTGAATCGTAGTAAGAAGCCCGGCGCTCCAAAGATAGAGAACGGCCAGCGAGACCATGCAGGCCAGCAACAAGGGCATCATCAGGGACCTAAAGGAAATTTTTTGTTTCAAGCGGATTACGGACTGAAGGGCTTTCTAAATTGGATTTGTCCGCTGTGAGGTTTCCGGACGGAGAGATTATACAATGAAAGCCCTAGTTTAACAATGATCGATTTCGGGGGGAATTCCTTGAAAAATTAAGGACTTAAGCGGGGAGAGCGAGGAGAGCTGAAAGCAGATCGGCCTCTTCTGACGGCTCGACCGTGCGAAGGTCGAGCAGCACG
Source organism: Acidobacteriota bacterium (assembly GCA_032160165.1). Taxonomy (GTDB): domain Bacteria; phylum Acidobacteriota; class Blastocatellia; order Pyrinomonadales; family Pyrinomonadaceae; genus QHXM01. The sequence continues at coordinate 27,616 of JAVHWA010000078.1, read as the reverse complement.
CGGCCTTCAGCGATGCGAGAAATCACTGGAGGCCTGCCTTCTCTCAAGGCCTTTTCAATGACTGCGGGGGTCAACGATTTATGCGTCACACCAATTAGGCTTGTAGCCGGATGGGTTGTTGGAGCTGAGCCACCGCCTATGGCTGATTGCCCCGGGACGATCTCAAAGGAAAGCGAGTCGGTGGTGATGTGCTCACGAATCGTTTGTATAAACGAGCGCGCCCGTTGCTCTATCTGCTCGCGAGTAAGAGCAAGCATTCGCAGCGTCGGAATTTCATCGATCGCATTTCGTCGATGCGCCTCAAGAGTGGCCTCAGTCGCGGCGAGCCCAAGTTTGTCCGCTCGCAACGCGCGGTAGAGCGGATGTCTTCGGAGCTTATCAACGATTGCCGCGCGACCTACGATCAGACCGCCCTGCGCGCCCCCGAGAAGCTTGTCTCCGCTGAACGTCACTACATCGGCTCCGTCTCCGATTAATTTGGCTATCACAGGTTCGCCCGCGAGGCCAAATTGGCTGAGATCCTGCAACGCGCCGGATCCAGCGTCCACATAGAGAAGCAAGCCCGCCTGATACGCGAGCTCGGCGAGCTCTGAGATTTCTGGAGTGGCTGTAAACCCGACGACGCGGTAATTGGACGGATGGACGTGCATTACGAGTCGAGAATTCGGAGTGATTGCTCGAATGTAATCCGAAGCGTGGGTGCGATTGGTTGTCCCAACTTCAACCAGCGCAGTGCCCGAACTTGTCATGACGTCCGGAATGCGAAAGTCGCCACCAATTTCGATCAACTCACCTCGAGACACAATCGTCTCACCACCCTGGGCCAGCACGCTCAGCACCAGCAGTGCTGCGGCGGAGCAATTGTTAACCATCAGCGCGGCTTCGGCGCCTGTTAACTCGATGAGAAGTTCTTCGACGCGCGCTCCACGACGGCCGCGCGACCCCGATTCCAAATCGAACTCGAGCGTACAGTAGCCCGCCGCCTCGTCTGCGACGGCTTGCCGAGCGGCCTCAGAGAGCGGGGCCCGTCCGAGGTTTGTGTGCAAAATCACTCCACTCGCATTAATGACCCGTCGAATGCCGCGCAACGCCTCGCGTTGGCAAGCACGCTCAAGACGTGTTGCGGCCTCTGCCAGCAGGGCTTCGCGCGAGTGCTCTCCGTTTACGGCCCCATCGGGCGACGCGTTCGCGACGAGATCGCTTCTTAGCTGGTCGGTGATCGTGCGCGCCAGTCGTGTGAGATGCCGCGAACCAACGGTCCCTCTCAGGTCGAGCGCTGTCTTCGTACGCAGAAGCGCATCGATCGAAGGGACCGCTCTCAGAAGATTGTCGTTTGATATAGCTGCCATTGTTGTTCGCCCCCGGCTGGAAAGCACCAAGCTACCATACTATCAGTCGCCGGCAGTCGCACGAAAAATATCTTTGTTGACACTACGCTTTCAAAACGCCTAGACTCGATTTTAGTCACGTGTCACTCGCGCGTGGCGGTTAGGAGCAAGCAAGAAGTGCCCATTCGTGACAACAAACTCGCGCGCCTGGCTAATCAGCGTCAGAACCTGCAGAAGGGGAAGCGGGCCACCGGCCTGGTCGATACTGAACCGTCGGTCGACGATCAGCTAAAACGGCTGGAAGAGGATATTCGAAAGCTCAAAATAGAGTTCGATGTCTACTTCAACGGCGCATCCAAGCGACCACCGTACGACACCAAGGGCCGCGTCGAGACAATGCTCAAGCGGCTCGGTGATGAACGCTCATTGAGTTATGCCCAACGCTATCTCTTGAACTCGATGACGTCGCGCTACAATTCCTTTCGTGATCTCTGGCGGCGAACGATGCAGGGACGCGAAGAAGGAAAGGACGCGGCCGCGGCGGCCCGCGCGACTGCGCGCGCTGAGGCAAGTCATATAAAGAGCTCCGCCACTTTCGTCTGCGACGATGCACACAAGGACGTACCGACGATCCGCGAGCTCTACGACGCCTTGATTGAAGCGAAGATGAAATGTGGCGAGCCGACTGAGGACCTCTCGTTTCCGCGGTTTCATCATCTGGTCGCGACCAAGTCCGATACTTTGAAGGACCGATTGGGTTGTGACCGCGTGCGGTTCTCGGTCGATGTGGAAGGCGGACGAGTGAGCTTCAAGGCGCGAGGCGAATGATAGTTGAATGTTAGGTTTCTGTTAAATGGAATGACAATATGAGTAGAAATAAGTTTCTACTTCATCTGACACTATCCCTGCTAATCTTCCCCATCGTCGGCCCTGTCTCTGCAAATGATTTTCAGAAATCCAGCCCCGGCAATCTCTATCTTGTTAAGAGAATCTACATCGACGAAATCGTAGGCTTATTGAAAGACGACTCTTTCAAATCCTACCTACGACGAGCATTGGAAGCTAAAGGTTTCAGCGTCGCGGACGACGTGGCGAATGCCGATGCCACATTGAAGGGCACGATCTTAGTTACGATAGTGGAAGACGACTGGCCCGGGAACATGGTTCTCTATGACACTCTCGAATTTAGGCTCGAATCCGCTTCGTCTAAAAATATCTGGAGTGCCAAGGTCAAGGTCGAGAGCAAGCGGGACCCGTTAAAGAATGTGAAGAACAGGGCGAGAAGGTTAGCCGAGAGAATTGAAAGGGATTGGAGATATCCGCTAAGAACGCAGGAATCAAACCCTGAACGAAACCTAGCAACTCATTCAACCGGAGCGCGAATTGCTTTCATCCGCGAGACTTCATTGGTGATCATGGCTCGCCGCGCCCGATTAATTCAGACGATATGCGGCGACAGCGATCGCAGCGATTGATAAACGGGCCCTGCAAAACAAAGAAGGCGACAACCCAGTGGTTGCCGCCTTCTTCAACTTTGCGCTTCCCGGACTCATGACCGGAAGCGGTCAGTGGCTTTTCATGAAAGCCTGGGGAGGTTACATCTTCGTCACTTTCTCTGCCTGCGGGCCCTTAGGTCCCTGCGTGACCTCGAATTCGACTTCCTGACCTTCTTCCAAAGTCTTGAAGCCGTCGCCCTGGATGGCGCTGTAATGAACGAAGATGTCCGAAGAGCCTGGCTGCTCGATGAAGCCATAGCCCTTGGAGTTATTAAACCACTTGACCTTACCGGTTATTCTTGACATGGCAAACGAATCCTCCTAACGATTCGATAAAACAGGCGAGAAAAGCTCTGAGGCTTTCGCGCCGACCTTTGGTTAATGCTTGTGAGCCGGACGCGCTTTTCGTTTGGGGCGCAACACGGAAACACACAACCAACAAAAAGTCTGTATGGGACGAAGCGGCGGGTACCGCACTCATCTACATACAGACCGAAGGGGAAAACTTAACTTCATACTGTGACGCTTGCAATTCGAACGAGCTGGGGCGAGAGTTTGAGAAAAGCCCTGCCTTCGAAACGACGGCGAATACTAAGCGATAGCTTCTGAGGCTGTCAAGCGAAAAAGATCCCTTGGTTATTGGTTCCAATCAAGTTGGCCGGAAGCTTGTTAGAACTTCGCGGCCATCCATAAGACCGTCTCACTTATATGTTCTGATTGGAATACGGAAGAAGTCCCAAGCCCAAGGTCGGACCATTGAACCCTTCGCCTCGTAGATTTTGGCCGGATCCTCGGACCCGTTGCCATACTCATCGGCTCTGGTAGGGTGCAACTTCAATCGAATAGAAAGTCAGAACGGTTCGTGTTTTGCCCCAAGTTAAGGATGACCACCACCACCCAGCTTAGGAAGGCTATAGAGGGAAGTTTCAGATTTTTCAGCATTAGTACTGCGGCTCCGATTCTGGATGCAGCGAATCAATCAGAAAAGTATAGTTGAGCATTAATCTTATTTCTTTCGTGTTTATGCGGGCAGCAAAGTCTATCGCTTCGCTTTTGTTCCTCTTCACTAATTGATCAAAGACAGGCATGAGCAGTTCGTTAACGGACATAATCGAATTCACATATTTCTTATAATTGTCAGTTTCAGGTTTATCATCAACATCCAGGCGTGGAATCCCGTTAATTGCTTTGGCCGCGTTTTCGATGACTTCTGGAACTCGATTCGGGTCAACTTTCTGGGCTGCGGAGATGAGACGAACCAGAAGGTATACCTTAGGCAGGTTGTGGTCTGCATTGGCAGCGAGTTTCAAGGCTCTATCCAGCGCTTCGGCGGCGGAAACTGAATCCCGTTTTTCATAATAATAGAGTGCTGTGGCGCGCAGAACATTCGCTAGAGTTAATTTATTAATTACTCTCTCAGTGGCATACTTATATGAATCCAGGTCAGCTTCTTTAAGTGCTCTATCCGACACCTCGCTCAAAAATTGGTCGTACCAAAGCGCAAATCTTTTGTCCTTTTCTTCATCTATATTAGCTTTCGCTTTATCGACTAACTCAACTGCCAGACGGAACTTGCCCTTCTTCAAAGCTAATTGCGCCGCTTGTGACAGCAGGTTGGCTTTGAAGCCTTTATTGTCGCTTGCTTCTGCTTCAGAGATAAGGGCGTTTAGCTGGTCCCCGCTCTCATGAATTCTTCTGTATGCTTCTTTTGATTCAACGATCGCTGGCGGAACACGACTCCTAAACACAGATTGCAAAGTCCCCGCTTCCGGTAAGAGGTCGGGAGCGTTTTCAGCAATGTCCTGCATGATGGCGCTTAACAAATCGTATACAGACTTAACATCGGGATCGGCGCTCGGGATTGCGGTATTAGCCTTATTACAAACCAAATTATAGAACCTTGTACGTAAGTCCTTGGACACCCCGGCGTTTCTAAAAAAGTCTACGACGAAAAAAAGCGACTCTGCTGAAAAATTACTTTTACCGCTTTCTTCCAAACTGATAATTTCAGTGAGAATTCTCAGCAGCTCAGGCGACTTCCTGTTCTCTAGATCCTCCATTAGCAAAATAGTCAGAGAACTTAACTCGGATTGATTGGCTAGAGATTTTTGTATCTTGTCTGTTGCTATTTTATCGCCACCTTTCGCGTCTAGTAGCGAGTAAGCATTACGCAATTCGTCTTCGGAGCCGAGATCATATTTGGCGCGGAACTTCTTAGCTACATCTTTAGCGTTGGTTTCAAGAAGCGCAAAAATACTGGAACTTAGCGACCTGAAATATGAGCTGGGGATTTCAGCTCTCTTTTCATAAAGCTCGTCAAGAGCTTTGATAGTTAATTGCTCCGCTCGTCCTGTTTCATCCTTTCCACTCTCCCACAGCCACAAGGCTATTTTGTATCTTGCCAGAACTCTTACTGCCACCAAGGGCGTATCCTTAATCTGATTCTCAAGATCATCAATGATTATCTGTTTCCTTAAGGTAATCTCCTGTTGGCCAGGGTTCGAGTTCTTCGCCGTGGTTTGGCCCCAAACAACACAAAAGGACATGCTTATGATTAGCAAAACCTTAAATATCATAGGTCCCTCGGAAGCTGGTGCTTGTAGGCCAACCCTCGCGAGGGTTGGCCTACAAGACTCTCGGCTAAGAACGCATACCAGGCCATGCAAGGAAGCTCAAAGCTAATCTTCTCGTCAATGCGCGACGGCATTCGTCACGGTAGGCGGCTTAATACCCAGAGCTCTCTGCATGCCAGGAGGCGCATCCTTTATATCCAATTCTTTGAGGAGATAGCCTGCGCCGCCGAACTTGTCTGTAAGGAAGAGTACATAACGGATGTCGACCGCGATCGATCGGCCCTTGTCCTCGTTGTAGAAGAAATCGTTGCCGAGCCCTTCATAATTGCCATCGAAGATAATCCCCACCTGTTCTCCGCGCCCATTCATGATTGGGCTTCCGGAATTGCCTCCAATAATGTCGGTCGTAGAGAGGAAATCGACGGGCACGTCACCGTTTGAAGCATAAGGACCGAAGTCGTGGGCGCGGTAAAGCTGTTTGAGTTTCTCGGGAACATCGAACGGCTCGCGTCCGGTATCTTTCTCGATGACACCGGAGAGAGTTGTGAAAGGGGTATAGCGAATTGCTTCGCGCGGCACGTATCCCTTGACCTCGCCGTAACTGAAGCGCAATGTGCGATTCGCATCAGGGTAAGGCTTGGTCCCTTTCATCTCGGTCATTCCTTCGATCAGCAGCGGCCGCCAGCGCGCAACGGTCGCGTTAAAAGCCTCCTGCCTCACCTGGGACCGTGCAACTTCTGAACCGACTTCGGCGGAAAAGTCGAGCAGTGGCTCGTGCAGATCGCGAAGCTGTGCTGTAGAGAGCTCCAGCAGGCCGGCGACGCTTTCAGCGCTGGCGTAGCGTTTGCCCTCAACAACGGAACGGGCAAAGTCTTCTTCAGCTCGCCTGCGCGCATCGCCCTTAAGGTTTCCAAACCGCTTCTCGATAAAGTCGACCTTCTGTCCGGAGGGAAGTTCGTCCGCCTTCCTCAACAGATAGGTCAGAAGCTCACGTTCAGCGCTAGGGTTACGTTCGGCAAATACTCCGGCAAGGGCTGCGCGCACCCGCAGAATTCCGGCAGCGCCGAGGGCGGGGTTACGTTCAGCTTCGGGCTTTTCCTTGTCTGCGGCGGCGCGTTGCGCGAATGAGCTAATGGCAAGCAAATCGCTCGCGCCGAGCATCTGCTGAACAAGCAGATCACGCTGGGCGGTAGTAGTTAATACCTGATAGGCCTTTTCCAGTGACGGCAGTATCTCGCCGTACTTCGCTTTTCGCGCGGGATCAGCCTCGAGCCATTTGACGAAGGCCGATTCCTCCGAACGTTTCTTGTCGACGATGCCGGCGCGGCGCATGGCTACGACAGAACCTTCATAGTTCTTGAGCTCATTCGCCAGGCCGAAAATCGTGCTCTGCAGTCGGACGCGGGCGGCAGGATCATTCTTGCCGGCTTCTTCCAGGGCGGCTATTTGATAAGTGTAGAGGTCTACCAAGAAGGGCATTGCGATGTCCTGGTTATAAGCAACTGAATAACTTTCACGATATCGGCGCGTCGAGCCGGGATAGCCCATCACCAGCATCAGGTCACCCTCCTTGACGCCACCCATCGAAAGCGAAAGAAACTTCTTTGGTTTGTAAGGCACATTGGCGGCAGCATATTCGGCGGGCTTACCGTTCGCGCCTACGTAGGCGCGCATGAAAGTGAAGTCGCCGCAGTGACGCGGCCATTCGAAATTGTCAGGGTCGCCTCCAAAGAATCCTATGCTCTTGGGAGGCGCATACACGATGCGGACGTCGGGCAGCACCAGATACGTAAATTTGTAATAGGCCAGACCGTCATTCATCGGCAGAACGCGAACCATCGTTCCCTCTGCCTCGTTCTCGCCCGCGCTCTCTATGCCTCGGACCTTGAGAGCGATGGCGCGTGCTCGTTCCGCCGGAGTCATAGTGGTTGTGATGCCGTTGAGAAGCTCTCCCGTGACATCCTTCAGGTCCTGGGTGATGGTCACGTTGTAGCCTCTCGCCGGCAGTTCTTCCGCGCGCGACTTCGCCATAAATCCCACATCACCGTAATTCTTCTCGGGGCTTGACGCTGCGACGAGTCCATCGAATGCCACGTGATGATTGGTCAATAACAGGCCTTCGGGCGAGACAAACTCGCCGGTACCGCCGTCGACGATTACCACCGCGTCTTTGATGCTGATGCCGTTTGGATCGTATATGTCCGTTGGTTTGAGCTTGAGACCTCGTTTCGCAAGTTTGTCCAGCGGGAGTGAGGAAATAGCATCGGGCAGAAACATTCCTTCATCGGCGACAGCGCGAAAAGGAACGAACGCAAACGACATTAGTGCGACCAGTAACATCGCTGATGCACGCGAAATTCTTCGAGACATTCTCTTAATCATCCTTTGGGCGAAACGTAAATAGCTTGGGGCGATCTTAGCAGAAAGGCGCGCAGTTGGCAGTTAGCAGTTGGCAGTTGGCAGGAACCGGTTGGCAGTGACGTTTGGAGAAAGCGCTCGAGACTGACTGTGAGCCAAATGCAAAAAGCAGCAGAGTTAAATGTCTCTGCTGCCCACTGCCCACTGCCCACTGCCCGCTGCCCGCTGCCCGCTGCCCGCTGCCCGCTGCCCGCTGCCCTATTCTTCTTCCGCGCCTGGCAGGTAGTGCCGCGGGTTAACCGGTTCGTTGTTTATTCGAACTTCGTAATGCAGGTGGGGCCCGGTTGAGCGACCGGTCGAACCGACGCGGCCAAGCACTTCCCCGCGCATGATCGTCTGCCCGACAGTGACGTCTATCTGAGAGAGATGGCCATAACGCGTCGAGAGGCCGTTGCCGTGATCAATATATACGACGTTTCCGTACCCATTCTGGGTGCCCGCAATTGTGACTGTACCGCTGGCCGCGGCCGCGACCGGAGTACCGAACGCCGTTTCAATATCTTGTCCCTCGTGAGACTCAAGCGAACTGCCGCCAAACGGATTTCGTCGTACCCCAAACCCGCTTTCCAGGGAGCCCTCGACTGGCCAGATCGAAGGAACCGTCGCGCGTTCGCGCAAGGCGACTTCGTAAGCCTGCAATTCCTGCTCGAGATGGTTGGTTTTGTATTCGACCGCGCTCGCCTCGTCCAGGGGAAGGAATGGGCCGCCGGCGCCGTTGAGGATCGATTCCGGCTCGTCGCGATTAACGCCGGAGATCGCTGCCAGTCGTCGTGAAGCGTCTTCAACCGCTTCGACTCGATGGTTCAAACTATCCAACTGACGGCGCTGTTTCTCATTCTCAGCGCGCAGACGCTCATTCTCCTGTTCGACGCGCGCATGACGAATATGTTGCGTCAGGCCGTAGATCCCATAGATTGCGGCGCCGAATACAGCCAAGGCTACGAAGGCCGACAGCTTAAGCCAGCGTTTATGTACACAAATTCTTCGAATGCGGGAACGTGAGCGGGAAGTGTGAGCGACGATAAATGCATAAAGTCGGTCGTCTCTAACCATCATATGTGCTCCTTGGACGGTCGCACCGCGCAGAAAAACCGGGGAAAGCCACGCGCCGCCCGTGATAAGCACAGTCTGCCGGACCAAGGCGACTGATGCTGCACCAAAAGCTTCTGGGGGGACTAGTTGTTGTGATCCTGCTTGTAACCTGCAGCGGACGGAAGAATCGAACGAGGTGTCACCGAAACCCAACCCATCATTTGCTGCTAAGGGGGCGGAAACTATCACACGAGGCAGGAGATTGCAACCGACGGCGCCCGGGGGAAATCCCTTTCAGAGCAGCCCGGACGCAAAAATGCCCACGCGACTTCAGTTGAATCGATCGCGTGAGCACAAGATTTCTGAAAACCTGGATTGATTCTAGATGTCTTCGGCTTCGCGCCGGCGCTGAGAGCGCCCTCGGAGCACGAGGAAGATCATAACCAGAATCAGCCCTATGAACGCCATGACGATCGCGGCTTTGACGGCAACCAGCAGAAATCCTACGAGCGAGATCAATTGGCGCAGCAAGGCGATGACCAGAACGATAATGGTTAAGACGCCGCCCCATCTCCCCGCAACTTTTAGAAAAGCCGACATAACTTCCTTTTCCTCTGACGCTCACTATAACAAGGTGAACGGCAAATGGTAAATCGTGAACGGTAAATCGTGAACCGAAAACCTTGCTTCCCACATCGTCGCCGCGCTCCCATTCACCATTTACTACTCACCATTCACCCGCCTCACGGCCTCTGCTCAAAAGGCAAGGGAGCGACGCTTCGACCCGCCGAGACCTGCTTAACCAGCTCACCGGTGTGAAATCGACCGGAATCGGCCGGGACAACTGAAGGAGTCGAGCTGTCTGCATCGACTATCAGCAAATGACGGAACCGCTTCCTATAGCGCAGCAGATAATCCCCCAGCATGTAGGCACCGAGCAGCAGCAATAGGACCGGCAGAACCTGGCGGATGGGGAGCTTGATACCAATGATCGAATGGAGCAGAAAAATCGTACCCAGCAACATCAAGGTAAGGCCCCATGCCAAAGGGCTACCGTACAAGCGACGCGCGATAACGTCCTGCTCCGTGTCAGAAGCCAGGCCCGCACGCAGCAGTTGAGCGGTCCGATAAGCATCGACCGCAGAGAAGAGCCACATCCCGAAAAAGCCCATTACGTAGAGAGGCAGTCCGAATTCGACGCTTTGTGTATCAATCGCAAGCTGAAAGAAACTGACAAAGATCGCGAAGTGAACGATTGCCTTTGACGTTTGGCCGTTATAAGCCGCACCCAGACCAGGTACGAACGACAGCAGCGTTGCCACCAGCGGAGAGTTGCTTCGGCGCAAGCCGGGCAGAACATTCGACCGGGACTGCTGTTGCAGTATTTCGACGCCGGCGACTATGCAGTCCTGGCAGTAGGGAAATCCTTTAATCCGATGATCGCACGCCTGGCACAGAGCGCGCCCGCATCGGTTGCAATCAACTACTGAAGAATTCTTTGAATGGTAAGCGCAATTCATCTACTTCGCCCGTCGCCTTCTCGTCCCCTCAGATCGTTCGCCTATTTCCTGTCCTTCTGCTCCGGCTTTTGCTTCCCGCCGGACTGTGTCGAGCGGTCCTTTTTCTGGTCAGAAACGGATTCTTTAATCAGAGCTGCCGGCAATCCTTCCGAAATACCCTTAACCACGTTTGGAGCGGCAGCGGGAGTTACGCCAGTGTCAGAGCGACTGTAAGCCCGTTCAGCGAGCTGAATTCCAGCGCGATACATACCACCGATCGAACCGTCGGCAGAGACCGTACTGGTCAGCACGAGCACGCAAACAAGCAGCATGGTCGCGACTGTCGCCAGCTGAGGCGAGATCAAAGGATCGAGCCAGAGTCGCAGCCGGGCTGCGATGCGCGCGGCCAGAGGGGCCCGAACCTCTTCGGCGTCCGTAGTGCCCAGGGTCGCCTGCAGAATTCGTTCATGTAGCCCGGCCGGCACCGGTTTCTCTTCATTGATATATGAGTAACAGGCGCCGATCGCGCGCACGACCTGCCCGGGAAGCTCGGTGCATTGCTGGCAGAGCGCGGCGTGTCGTTCCCATCGATGATAAAGCGGAGCCGGGAGAAAACCATCGAGATAATCTGTAAGGTATTCCTCAAACTCCGTGCAGGTCATTGCCATCTCAGGCACGGTCTGTAAGAGAATACGAGCAGCGAGCTCAGTAGGTGGCGCAGGCACTTCGGCTACCAGGCATGCTTGAACGGTGTTTCTGACTTCGCTTAAGAGATCGTGACAAACGGGACAGCGCATCGCGTGCTCCGCGAAAGCGCGATTCGTCTCCGCCTGGAGAGAACCATCCAGATAGTCTGTCAGTCGGTCTTCAAATTCTGGACAAAGCATATCGACTTCTCATTTCAGTCCCCTGGAATAACGCCCGCGTAAAAACGTAAAAGGCAAAACCACTACCGGCGAGGATTGTTTTCGTTCCTTTCGCCATCTTCTTTCTCATGACGCTGGTCGCCTGGCCGTTTTGTTTAAGCACTCGTCACCGCCACCACCCGCATCCGGCGCAGGATCTTTGCTAGCTCGATTCGGCCGCGATTGATTCGCGACTTTACGGTTCCTTCCGGTATCGCCAGCAGATCAACGATCTCCTGATAGCTTAGCTCTTCTATGTCTCGCAGAATAACGCACGTGCGCAAATCCGCAGAGAGCTTGTCAATTCCCGCCTGCACTTGCTCACCCAGCTCGCGACGCTCCATCTCGCTTTGAACTGAATCGGTCGACGAGCGGAGGTGATAGGTGTGATCTTCAAGATCGTCCGCGTGCGAATCGTGCGGCGTTCGCTGGCGCCGGCGGTAATCATCAATGATCAGGTTGCGCGCCAGGCGCATCAGCCAGTTTTGAAGATCGCCCTGTCGGGGATCGTACTGCTCCAAAGATCGATAAATGCGAATGAATACTTCCTGGGTCAGGTCCTCGGCTGCGTCCGGACGCGACGTGAATCGATAGGCTAGATTGTAGATGCGCCGCGAGTACGTCGACACAATCTCTTCCCATGCCGCGCCATCCCCCGCGCGACACCTCCTGACTAACTCGGCTCCTTCACCAGCCGTAGCCAAAGCCTTTGCAGCTCCCACCTGTTGCTTCTCCGATACTGGTCGCCCTGTACTACTCGAAGCGCCCCGCGGCAGGGTGGAAAACTCCCTGTCAACCGCAGATTACGATAAGCAAAGACCGAAAGTTCCCAATCGGGAGCAAATTAGCCTTCCCCAGCGCAATCTGTTATGAAATCGCGAAAACCAGCCGGATGACCCCCACCGGACGAAGAATATCAACAAAAGTTACCTAAGCATGCCCACAAGCTCAATAGATAATGCCAGTTCTTTTTCCAGTCCGAAAGGAAAAAATCAGCCGCGCGTCATCACCAGAGGGTCAAATGCAGCCGAGCATATCGGCTTTGAGAGAGCGATCAAGGCAGAGTCATTGCTTTCGAGAAGGTGGCCCGCAAACCAGAGTTGGAATTGCCTCACCACCTCGCTCATCGCATGCAGTCCGGCGAATTATGGCGGCTTGCGCCTCCGAGGTAAACTATTGTAGCCTTGCGCCGCCACCCAATATCTTGTGGTTGCTTGTCCGCGGGTCGAGTCTCGGCCAGGATAATCGAGAACCTGGATCGATCATAGGCTAAGCCATAATCCTTTGCGTCAACACCTAAAATTCATAGTCCTCTTACTGCTTGCTGTTCTAATCCTCTGGTGGTTTGGCCGAAACCTGAACTGGACTGAAGTCGGCCATAGTGTGGTTGCCGCGGATTGGCGCCTGCTGGTTGCCGGTGTGCTTGCCGTTTCGATCTCATACCTCCTGCGCGCCTATAGATGGCGGACGCTGCTCGCTCCGTTGACCGAGGCCGGAATGAGATCTCTGTTTGCGGCGACGACGGTTGGGTTCGGTGCAGTATTCGTATTCGGTCGGGCCGGTGAAGTCGTGCGACCGGTGGTCCTGCCGCTCTACGACCGTAGAGTAAAACCTGCCGGTTCGTTCGTGACCATTATGGTCGAGCGACTCTGCGACATTGTCGCGGTCATCGTTCTATTCGCGCTGAACCTCCTATGGTTTCCGGCGCCCGCCGGGCGCGAAGGCCAGTTGGCAAGTGTGCGGACGGCTGGACTAATTCTGTTGCTGGCGGCGGTCGCGGGAGTGGCGGCGCTCGTCTGGTTCGAGCGTAGATCAAAACGAGCTATTCACTGGCTCGATGTGAGATTCAAGCGATGGAGTTTCGTGCCGGATCGCCTGGGCCACGCACTCACGCACCTACTCGAACAACTGGCCGGCGCGTTGAGAATCCTGGCCGACCCGCGCGAGCTCGCGATCACGCTCGCATGGACTATTATCATTTGGGTAGTGAGCATCGCCTCCAACTGGTTCGTACTTCTCGCGTTTGGCTTGCCCTTTGGCCTGAAAGAGGCGATTTTCGTAATGGGCTGGTCGATCGTCGGCTCGCTGGTTCCAACGCCGGGAGGTGCCGCGGGAGCGTTTCATGCCGCGACCGCCGCCGGGCTGATATTTTTGAATCGCCCGCCTAACGAGGCTGCTGCGGTGGCGATTCTGCTTCATCTCGTCGCCTTCGCACCGGCGGTAGTCTGGGGTCTCTACTATTTTCTTCGTGGAGACGTCAGCTTCAAACGTTTGCAGCGCTTGACTACCACTGAAGAGATCGAGCATGCGATCGAAGAGGACGAGCTCGATGGGCCGGGAAAAGGTATGACGAACGAGCTCACGGCGGTGGGCGTAAGCGACTAAACGAAGCTTGCCGCCCCAGAAGTCAGATAGAACTCAAAGAAAAGGTAGGAGCGACCATGAAGTGTCCTTTCTGCGGATTCATTGAAGACAAAGTCGTTGATTCGCGCGAAGCGCGCGAGGGTGAATCTATTCGCCGCCGCCGCGAATGTTTGCGCTGCGAGCGACGCTTCACTTCGTATGAGCGAATTGACGAGATTCCTTACATGGTGATCAAGAAAGACGGTCGCCGCGAACCTTTTGACCGCAATAAGGTGATGGCCGGGCTCCTTCGTGCCTGTGAGAAGCGGCCGGTCCCGTCATCGAAGCTGGACAGCATCGTCAACTCGATAGAGAAGTATGTTCAGGAATCTCCGGAGCGCGAGCGACCGACGAGCAAGGTGGGCGAAATGATCATGCGCAGACTTAAGGAGCTGGACAAGGTCGCCTATGTTCGGTTCGCCTCAGTTTATCTCGAGTTTGAGGACGTATCGGAATTCATGCACGAGCTCAAACACCTGGTGCGCCAGCGTAATACCGCCGCGGCGAAGAGGGCCTGAAAGTGATAGGTAATAGGTTATAGGTGATAAGAGAAATGCTCTTTCCTATAACTCATCACCCATCACTCATCACCATCGATGATCAAAGTTGCGCACGTCGGGCTTAAGCGAATTGAGCTGGAACGGCTCCGCGATGGAGTAGGCCGGCTCTACGCGGCGCTGCAGGAAGCGTCCGAGGCCGAGGCCCCCGTACCCGGCGAGTGGGCGCCGCCGGTCGATCTCTGTGAGACCCATGATGATGTTATCGTCCGCGTTGAGTTACCAGGTGTCACCGCATCTCAGATTAAGATCGGATTGACCAACACTCACTTGCGTATCTGCGGTGACAAGAAGAGGCGCGCACCACGAAACCGGATCATTTCGCATCTCTGTTCAGAGCGAAGCTATGGCCACTTCAGCCGCGTTCTGCCGCTTCGCTGGACTGTTAATGTGAACGAGGCCACCGCATCGCTCAAAGGGGGAGTGCTAATCGTAAGATTGCCGAAGCGAAAAGACCGTCGTGGCGGAGAATTCAAGATCCCAATAGAAGAGAATAATGAGGAATGATGGGTAATGAGTTATGAATTTTGAATTGATGCTCAAACTCAAAACTTAAAACTCAAAACTCAAAACTCGAGTTTCCTATGTCTATTAACAGCGTCGAAATTCCAGAGAGCCTGGAACTTGCCGATAGCGGCGAACAGCAGTTGCAGATCCCGAACGAGCTGCCCGTGCTGCCGCTACGCGACATCGTAATCTATCCCTTCATGATCGTGCCGCTCTTTGTCTCGCGAGAAAAATCAATCCGCGCGGTTGACGAGGCGCTGGGCGAGAACCGCATGATCCTGCTCGCGTCGCAGAAGGACCTCGATAAGGAAGAGCCGGCGGGGGAGGACCTCTATCAAATAGGTACGGTCGCAGTCATCATGCGCATGCTTAAGCTGCCCGACGGCAGGATACGCATCCTCGTTCAGGGTCTTGCGCGAGCGACGATCGAATCGGTAGAGCCCGGCGAATACTTAAGGGCACGTTTGCAGGTAGTTCAGGAATCGGCCGCTCCCGAACGCTCCCTCGAAGTCGAGGCGTTAATTCGGAATGTTCGCGCCTCGATGGAAAAGGCCGCGAACCTGGGGAAGAACATCTCTCCGGAAGTAATGGCGATTATTGCGAACCTGGATGACGCCGGGCGTCTCGCCGACCTTTCGGCGTCCAACCTCGAGCTGAAAGTTGAGGACGCGCAAAGCGTTCTAGACATCGCCGACACCACCGCGCGCCTCCGTCGGGTTAACGATCTTCTCAACAAAGAGATCGAAGTATTGACCGTCCAACAGGAGATCAACACCCAGGCGCGCGCCGATATTGACCGGTCGCAACGCGAGTTCTATCTGCGGCAGCAATTGAAGGCAATTCAATCGGAGCTGGGCGAGGGGAACGAACTGGCTGAGGAGATCTCGCAGCTCAGAGAGAAGATCGAGACCGCGAAGATGCCCAAACCGGCCGAGGAGGAAGCGCTTCGCCAGCTAAAGAAATTGGAGCGCATGCACCCTGACGCAGCCGAAACGGCTACGCTCAGAAACTGGATGGAGATCATGACCGATCTCCCATGGTCAAAGGCTTCGACAGATAATCTGGACCTTAAGGAAGCGCAGCGGATTCTGGACGAAGACCATTACGGACTCGAGAAAGTTAAGGAACGCATCGTTGAGGCCCTTGCGGTGCGAAAACTCAAGGAGAAGCCGAAGGGCTCCATCCTTTGCCTGGTTGGTCCGCCGGGAGTCGGCAAGACTAGTTTGGGCAAATCGATTGCGCGCGCGCTGGACCGGAAGTTTATGCGTCTCTCGCTTGGCGGAGTCCATGACGAAGCCGAGATTCGAGGCCATCGCAGGACATATGTGGGCGCCATGCCCGGCCGCATCATTCAGGGCGTTCAACAAGCCGGCACCAACAATCCTCTGATTATGCTGGATGAGATCGACAAGGTGGGCGCGGATTTCCGCGGCGATCCCTCATCAGCACTGCTCGAGGTGTTGGATCCCGAGCAGAACAACAACTTTCGCGATAACTATCTTGGCGTCACCTTCGATCTTTCGAACGTGATGTTCATGACGACGGCTAACGTACTGGACACTATCCAGCCGGCGTTGCGCGATCGAATGGAAGTGATTCGGTTGGCGGGATACACGGAGGAAGAAAAGCGCGAGATCGCGCGCAGGCATTTACTTCCGAAGCAGATAGAAGAGAACGGCATCACCGCTCGCGATGTGCACATTTCCAAAACCGCGGTGGCATCGATCATCCTGCAGTACACGCTGGAGGCCGGCTTGCGGCAGCTGGAACGTGAGATCGGAACAATCTGCAGGAAAGTCGCGCGACGTATCGCCGAGGGTCATAAAGGCATCGTTCGCGTCTCTTTAAGGAACCTGCACGAGTTCCTGGGGGCGCCCAAGGTAATGCCGGATGAGGTCCTCAAAAAGGACCAGATCGGGGTGGCTACCGGGCTCGCATGGACGGCCGTAGGTGGTGACGTGCTCTTCATAGAGGCTTTAAAGATGAAGGGCAAGGGGAACCTGGTGCTAACCGGGCAACTGGGCGAGGTAATGCGCGAGTCCGCCCAGGCCGCTTACTCCTACGCCAAATCACGGGCGAAGGAATTGGAGATCGACGAGGACGATTTCAGCACTTTCGATTTACACATTCACATCCCGGAAGGCGCCATTCCCAAAGATGGTCCCTCGGCGGGTATTACGCTCGCGACGGCCATGGTTTCGGCGCTTTCCCAACGAGCGATTCGAAAAGACGTGGCAATGACCGGGGAGATTACATTGCGCGGGAACGTTTTGCCCGTAGGCGGGGTTAAAGAGAAGGTACTGGCCGCGCGACGGGCCCGCGTCTCCACCATCATCCTTCCCCAACAGAATCGCAGAGACATGGACGAGGTGCCGAAAGAGCTGTTTGGCGACATTCGGTTCGTATTTGTGGACAACGTCAGACAGGTCTTTCGCGAGGCGCTCAAGGAGAAGGTGACCCCTCCGGCGACAACCGGTCCCCGTCCAGCCCGCATCTCCCAGGTGGCGTCTCCAAGAGGTGCATGAGGCCGATCCTTAGCTCAACTATTTCAGCATTTGCAGACGACAATCTTTCTCGTCGCGATGGCGCAACCCCTTCCCTCAGCGGAGCATCTTTAATATGGCCCCCAGGCGCTCTTTGGTGGAATATCTCACCGCTTCGCCTTCTATTTAAAGTGGGGATTGTTTGACACTGCGTAAATGCGTGTGATAATCTCCGGCGCCTGTTGGCTCTGCTTATGAGCCCACCCAGGTCGGAGCCAAAAAGGAACTTTTACAAGCCCCTCGCGTTAGTCTATTGTGGATGCCGCTCGCGCGCTTTTCGTGGAAAAGTTCGCCGTCGTGGATTCGCCCTGACCTCGTAAAAAGGAGAACGACGATTGATGATAACGAGCGTCCCCCGCTTAATAGCCCGCGCCTCATTTCTAGTGGCGCTTACATTTTCTGCAAGCAATCTATATGCACAAATTCCGGCCGGGTCCTCAGCGCGTTCAATACCTACCGAGGTCGAAAAGGGTGATGTCCGCGTAACGCAGATCATCGCGCAATCCGAAGCCCGATTTAAAGAGGGCGAAGTCCATCTGAAAGCCAATGAGCGCGATCAGGCACGGGAGAAATTCGATAAAGCCATCGAGTCCGTCCTCGAATCGGGCATGGATGTACGGGCCAGCCAGCGTCTGCAAACATATTACCTGGAGTTAGTGGAGCGGATTTATCGCCTTGAGGTTCCGCAACAACAACCGACACAGCGTGTCGAGCTGGCGCGAAACGTCCAGATCAATTATTCGGGTCCGACCGAGAAGAGCGAGCCCCAGCAGCAGGAACCTGGCTTCAAACAGCAGAAGTTCGAGCCATCCCCACTGGATGAACTTAGCAAGCTGATCCTGACACCTACGGAAGAGACCGTCGATCCGGAAGATGTAGCCAGCCTGGAAGTCGCCAAGAGCACGATTAACTTCCAGTTCGACACGCATCCGATGATTCAGCAATTCATCAATTACTATCAGGGGCGCGGACGTTCGACGATGGAGACAGGGCTGCGTCGATCAGGTCAATTCCTGACGATGGCGCGAAAGATTTTTAGAGAAGAGGGCGTGCCCGAGGACATTACCTGGCTGGGACAAATCGAGAGCGCGTGGCGAAATAAAGTTATTTCCTGGGCTGGCGCTTCGGGTCTCTGGCAGTTCATGCCGGGTACAGGCCAGAATTACGGTCTGCGTCAAACCGCTTGGATAGACGAGCGCAATGGTTTTGAGAAAGCGACAAGAGCTTCCGCCCGATACCTGAAGGACCTGTACAATCACTTCGGCGATTGGGAGCTTGCAATGGCGGCTTACAACACCGGCCAGGGCAACATAGATCGCGCTATCTCGCGCTCCGGGTCCAGAAGTTTCTGGAAGATCTACCCCTACATCGCTCGCGAGACCAGCAACTACGTGCCAAACATTCTGGCGGCGATGTTGATCGCCAAGAATCCCGAGAAGTACGGTTTCCGTAACATTCGTCCCGATGCGCCGATGTCTTACGACATCGTGCAAGTTCCGTCGGCGACCAGTCTTAGTCTGATCGCACAGGCGACCAATGTGAGCATTGACTACATACGAATGCTCAATCCGGAGCTGCGACGCGATACGACCCCGCGAGGCGAGGCATATCAGGTCCGTATCCCGGCCGGCAAAGCCAATCAATTCGTAGCGGCCTTGAAGGGAATTCCCATCGAGAAGCGCGACGCGGCGCCGAACAACGTGCAGCTCGCGAGCTACAATCGTGCGAAGACAAACACAACAGCGCCATCGGCGCCGGGCTTGATGAAGATCAAAGCACGCTCGGGCGACACACCAGCCAAACTCGCTGAACGGTACAACGTCTCAGCGGACGAAGTAGCGAAGTTGAATCAGGTTGGAGTCAACTCCGAGTTACAGGCTGGCCAGGAAGTCAGACTTCCTTCGCCCGCGCCCGGCTCGTCGCGGAGACGCAGCGGAAAGTAATTCCTAAAAAAGCGTTCGACTCGAATTGAATGCTTGAGATCAATAGAGCGCGCTTTCGATAACGACTTGCGAAAGCGCGCTCGTTTTCTTTAAAGCGTCGGCGCCTGCCACCTCAACCACAGGCGTAAGGTTCTTTCTCTGGCTATGGGGCACTCTCACCATGCTCTTTCGTACTCAATCGGCAGCGGTCTATGGTATTGACGCCGATCTGGTCGACATCGAAGTAGATATTACGCCTGCTCGCGGCGAGTCCGACGCGCAGCCTTCGGTGACGATCGTCGGTCTCCCCGACGCCGCAGTTCGCGAGTCGCGCGAACGCATTCGAGCGGCAATCTCGAATTGCGGTTTCTTTTTCCCTTTTCACAAGACGACCATAAACCTCGCGCCCGCAGATGTGCGCAAAGAAGGCGCCAGCTTCGACCTTCCAATCGCACTCGGCATACTTGGCGCCAACGGCGATCTGGGCGACGCTGACAACCTGACGGAGACCTTGTCGGTCGGTGAGCTTTCGCTCGACGGTCGCGTCCGTCCTATTCGTGGCGCGCTGCCAATAGCGATCAGGGCTCGGGAGGCGTCGATAAAACACCTCATTCTGCCGGAAGAGAATGCTCGCGAAGCCGCAGTGGTCGCAGGCATCGCAGTCTATTCCGTCGCCGATCTCCGCGGAGCCGTTGATTTGATCGAAAGGCTGCGCTCACCGTCACCGCCTTTGCCGCTTACTGTCGCGCTATCCGAGGTGCTGAACACCCCGGAGCACTACTCGGTCGACTTTCGCGAAGTGCGCGGACAAATGGCCGCCAAGCGCGCCCTCGAAGTCGCCAGCGCCGGCTCTCACAACATTCTGCTCATTGGCCCTCCCGGATCCGGTAAGACGATGCTCGCAAAGCGTCTGCCCACGATCCTGCCTCCTCTGGAATTCGAAGCCGCACTCGAGTTGACCAAGATCCATTCGGTCGCGGGTCTGACGGGAAGGACGGGGCTGATAACTGAAAGGCCCTTCCGGTCGCCGCACCATACGATCAGCGATGCAGGCTTGATTGGTGGTGGGGCTATACCGCGCCCCGGAGAGGTCAGCCTGGCGCATCACGGCGTGCTATTTCTGGATGAGCTGCCCGAGTTCGATCGTAGCGTGCTGGAAGTTCTTCGCCAGCCACTCGAGGACCAGAAAGTGACTATCAGCCGCGCTTCTATGTCGCTCACTTTCCCGGCTTCATTCATGCTCGCAGCAGCGATGAACCCTTGTCCATGCGGATTTTGGAACGATACGGTGCGCGAGTGCCGCTGTACACCGCTTCAAATCCAACGATACGTCGGGCGTATCTCAGGCCCCCTGCTCGATCGAATCGACATACACATTGATGTCCCCGCGGTTCGTTTCAAAGAGTTGACCGGAAACAGCGGCGGACCCGAGCCCGAAGCGTCGACCAGTATTCGCGAGCGCGTCATCGCGGCGCGCGAGAGACAGCGCGACCGGTTGGGCGTCGAAGGTATTTTCGCTAATGCGCAGATGACCGCGCGACTGATCAGGCGGTATTGCAGAATCGATGTGGAGAGCGAGCGCATGCTGGAAGGCGCCATGGCTCGCCTGGGACTATCGGCCCGCGCTTACGATCGCATACTTAAAGTCAGCCGAACCATCGCCGACCTCGAGGGTGAGGACGAGATCCGCGGGCCGCACGTCGCCGAAGCGGTCGGCTATCGTTCCCTAGATCGCACTTACTGGACCTGAGATTTGAGATCCAGCTTCGACACTGCTTTAGTGTTTAGCCAGGGGCACGAGTAATCGCGGGGGATGCCCGGTCTCAAAACAGGCGCTGACTCTATCGCTACTCCGCCAGGAGTGGCGCAGTTGTTCTGGTCAGACGAAAAGCAATTGGCAACCTCGAAATTCTTTTGTGGCATTCCATGAGCTCCTTAGCGGTTCGATTCAATATGATCGCCGGGCAGACTATGAATAAACTTCATAATCTCTTCGGCGTTTCTGGCTCCCCCAGGACCGAATCGCGAGCTGCCATCCTCGAACATCAACTCAACTCGGTGGACCTGCTTGCGCCTACCGTGCCGCGCCTGAATGGTAATAAATTTCACTCCGGTAAAACGCGGCCACTCGAACGTCCGCCCGCCCCTGGTAACGACCCCTGATGAGGCGATGGTCTTCACCGTCTTCTTCTGCTCTCTCTGGCCGAGAAAGTGCAAAAGTAGGACGAGACCAATGCTTCCGAGGGAAATCATGATGCTGAAAGCACTGAAGCCATAAAGGGTAAAGAGTTGGGTAAGAGCGCCCACGCCGAGGATCAAAAAGAATAGCCCGAGGAAGATGCTAAGTACGTAATGTAGGGTTCTCCCACGAATCTCAAGAGGCTGCGGGAGGTGTTGGCTTACCCATTGGTTCATCACATCTCCAGTAGGTTTGCCGCCGGTCGCAACGAAGTTTTCCATATCTCTACTCTCCTTTCCCTGATTGACGAAGCAAACAAGCATCTACTCGTCGCTGCTTATCTGTATCTGGTGCCCTTCGGGTCTTCTTCGTATCCGCGGTGAAAACAGGATAGGGAGGGTTACCTGGCCTTTTGCCAGCGCAGGTAATCCCAGTTGCGGACACCGTTGGCTCTGGCAAACGTGCCACCGCCTGCATAGTCTTCGCTATAGATGATTTTGTAGAGCCGCGCCAGGCTTTCACCGGACATTTGGTAGAGCACGAATCCGCGTTTGTAACGATCGGTGAAGAGACCTAGATTGTTGCGGCTGATGATCCACGCCGCATCGCTGAATCCAATTTCCAGCACTCGCGCGCCCGGAATGGCTGTCATGATCCCCCGTCGAATGATCGCTTCGACTACAGGGTCATGCGCAAGGCCGGTCGGAAAAGTAAACCGCGGTGCGTTTTCATCAATCGCCCTCTGCACTTCATTGAACTTGGCTTCGAGCGGCGCGAGTATGTCCGGCGGCATCTGCGAATTTTGCTGAGCGTAGAGCTGGCGATAGAATTTCGTTCTATCTTCCAGATACTGCGCTTGGCCGGCGATCATGATGTGGGCCTTAGAGGCATCAATGAAACCGTCGGCCCGGACGGCTTTCAACATCTTGTCGAGTTCCGCGATAATCGACTCTATATCGCTTGCGACTTCCGATAGAGCGGCTTTTTTCTTCTCCGCCACAGCATTTTGCTCTCTCGCCGCCAGCTTGACTTGCACGCGCTGCCATTCGGGTATTGCTTCGGCCAACTTGTCTCGGCCTTCTTTGAGCGCCATCTCGCCAGTGAGATTTTCCGCATACTGATCTAACAGGCCTCTGCGTAACGCAGGCTTACGCGCAAAAATGGTTTCAAGCTTGAGGATGTTAAGCTCAAGCGTCTTGATGGCATCTACCCACTTGTCATCGCTGACGGGCAGGCTAATGTCTCTGATTTCCCTGTAGGCGTCATTGGCGACATGTTCGTCGTCGCGATAGCTTTTACCGGCGAGTTCATAAAGATGATAAGTTACGCTTTTTAAAAAGTCGGCGTAACTCATGGCTTTGACGCTCCCCTCCTTGAAATCACTGTCACCTATATAACGCCGAATGGTAGCGAAGTCTGTCGGGCGGATGGGGATGCCGTAGAACTGCACGTCCGAATTGCGATGGAATTCTTTGTTCAGCGCGTCGGCGTTGCTCTCCAGGAATTGGATCAGGTCGTCCCATCTTTTCTGACCGAACAAACGATCTGCGGCCAAGCCCTGCTGATAGATTTGATAGACAGCTTTCTCGTCATCACTCTCAGGCAATTTGCCTGAATTATTAGCAGCGTATTGCGCTTGCGTAACATTGACCGTAGATAAGACCATCAATGCGATCACTAACATTGCTACCCATATTCTGTTTTTCAACATGCTCTTCTCCTGAACAGTTAAACCAACGTCATAGACAAGGAAAGACGATAATGTTTAGAAGCCATCGAACAGATGATTTCTGGCATGTAGATAGAAAATGGCGACAATGACGGCTGCGACTATTGAGCCGTGAAGTTGTAGGTCAACGTGCCCGTCATCGGCGGCCCCGGATCAAAGCGAGCTTGACGTGCGGCCTGCGTCGCCGCCGCTTGCAGTAAGGGATTACCCGAAACCGGGTGTGCCTGCATCACGCGCCCCTGATCATCCACCGTCACCTGCACGACGACCTTGCCCGAAGCGTGGACGGCGCGGGCGGCCGGAGGGTAAGCCGGGTCGGGCTTGCTGGTGGCGCGGCTGTCGAGCGCACCGGCGGAGACTGGGGCGCGCGACACGTTCGGCGTCGGCAAGGGTGACGGTGCCGATATGTCAGGCAGCGTCTTGTCAACGGGCGAGCCGGACTTTGCTTGCGCGCTCTGCTCGTTGATCCGAAAAGATTGGAAGTATGCTTGCGCCGCGGCGCTGTCCAGTTCCTCGCGCTTGGGGCTGGCGAAGAGAAGCTCATAGAGGCGCGAGCCGTCTCTGCGGATGTATTCATGACGATAATAGAGTTTAGCTGATCCGTCAGCGGCCATACCTGAGGCACGCACGGAGCGCGCCGGATGCCCTTGTATAGTCATGTCCTCTTCTTTCTCGATGGTCGTGCTCTGTCGTTCCATCGCCACGCTGCGCGCCAGGTCGAAGACTTCCTGATCCGTGTCTGACTTGGCCTCTGGAAGATCCAGATACTGCACCAGCAACGCGCTGTGTGTCGCCCCGTTGAAGGCCTGATATTTTTTTCCGTTCTGTTCGGGCTGGCCGAAACCCGGCGGCAGCGTGACGGTGAATCCACCCTCGCTGGAACTCAAGGTGTAGCCTTCGGCATCACTGTTATTGGCGGTGCTCCCAGAGTTGGCCTTGCCGCCGCAAGAGACTGCGCCAATAGAGACAAGCGATATAGTCAGCGCGAGTGCGAAGGTGTTTGTTCTCATCTGTTCAGTCCTTCAGGAAAGTGGTAATGAATTGATTGATGATCTTTCTTTTCTACGAGCCTGATCTCATCGCGTCGGGCGATTACAGTTTCATATCGTTCTGTAACTCGCAGCAGATGGTTCGAAAGCGCGCTTACGGCGAGAGATTATCGCGAGTGCTTTCATCCTAAGCTCCTTTAACAATTGTCTGCCTGGTGCTGTGGGCGAGCCGCAGCACATCCGGTTGAAACGTGGGCGACGACTTTCGTCGCTCAACCTTGCCGGACATACGGATCAGCAACAACTGCAGGCTCAGACTACGCTGCTTGACCTGGAGCGCGAGCATGCGCGCGGGCCGCACCGTAGCTCTCGCTGCGCAGTGCAATGGGACTCTGCTGCCCGGTACCCCAATCGCTGCGGCAAATCCTTAGCAGCGGAGACTAGCGGTAGACAAGGAAGCAGTTGGTCGATCATCGAAATCAGGCGAATCCATTGAGGCAGTCATTCAGCTTTGGCCTGACCTGGTAATTTCTAGAAGTCATCAAACAGATGATTTCTGGCATGTACGTACAGGATGGCGATGATGATCGCTGCGGCTACACTCACGCCGATAGCAATCTTCGTTTTCTTGGAAAGACTGTTGCTTTGGGCAGGTTGATTTTGCGGATCGGAAACTGTGAAGCGCGTCCCCGCTTTGGCATCAGCAACGAGCTTCGATATGTCGCCCTTTAAGCTTCCGCTGAACTGCACCTCACTTTTTCCTGTGTAGCCGGAATCCGCTAGATCACTTGTCTGATTCAATCTGGCTTCAGTTGTCGAGGGAGTTTGAGCGAAGGCTGAGTGTTCGACGAGAGCGCAGACGAGCGCAGCGATGAGCAAGAGCGATGCAAAGTGTTTGAGCATGATTTTCTCCTGGGCTAAATCGTTAATGGTATGCTGTGGGCGAACCGATGCATGTTGATTGAGAAACGTGAGCTGACGCGATTTCCAATTCGTGACCGGGCTTACGTGTAAAGGTCGCTCCGTTAGATTCGCCGAAAATGTGGATTGATGACGAGCCTCGAGATATCAGAACCCACTTGATCAGCCATGTTCTCCGTCGTCATTCACGACTGGATTTCTGCGACGAATCCAACTCTCCCTCCATCAGGCACATTTAATTCGCCTCATTCCTTAACGCGAGATTTTTTTTGTAAACCTGTCAATCTTTCTGTAGTATTTGCGGGCCGGAAGTGAGATTGTCAGCAATCTTTCAGAGTCGGTTGGTAAGATGAACTCCTCGCACGACAGCCAGCATGAGGTTACGCACCTACTCCTTGACTGGGGCAACGGAGACCAGTCGGCACTGGATAAACTGATGCCGATGGTCTATGAAGAGTTGCGGCGACTCGCTCATCGCTACATGGATCGAGAAAAGCCTGACCACACGCTGCAAACTTCTGCACTCGTCAACGAAGCCTACCTACGCCTCATAGACCAGACACGGACGCGCTGGCGGAATCGCGCGCAGTTCTTCGGAATTGCGGCTCAGTCAATGCGTCGTATTCTGGTGGATCATGCCAGAAGCCACCACTACGCGAAACGCGGAGGGGGAGCAGTCCACGTTCAGCTCGACGAAGCTGCCGTGTTAAGTGATGAGAGCTTGGAGGACATACTTGAGCTTAGCTTTGCGCTCGACCGCCTCTTGGCCTTTGATGAGCGAAAGTGCCGAGTAGTAGAGCTGAAATACTTCGGTGGCTTCACCGTGGAAGAGATTGCAGAGGCTCTGGAAATATCAAAAGAGACTGTAGCGCGCGATTGGAGCGTGGCAAAATCGTGGCTGCGCCGCGAGACCAGGAAAGAATCATTGCGTAGTTGATTTAGTTCCAACGGAGCGGTTTCTCAACGCATTTTCTCCCAGTGTTAATTAGGTCTCCTTCTTCATCGAAATTTCACATGACAGGTTTCCCGATATTCTCTCGCGTTATTAAATTAGAAGACCGCGATGACCCCTGAACGCTGGCAACAGATCAACGATCTCTACCTTGCCTCTCTTGAGCAAGAGCCGTCCGAGCGTGCTGCCTACATTGCCGAGGCATGCAAAGCGGACGAAGAGTTGCGGCGAGAAGTCGAATCTTTGATCGCCTCTCACGACGAAGACGACAGCTTTATCGAACAACCTGTCTTTAGCGCAGTGGCCCGGCTGCTGACAGCAGATCGGGTTGGCGCAATGACAGGCCTGCATATGGGTCACTACGAGCTGCTCAATCAGATAGGCAAGGGCGGAATGGGTGAAGTATATCTGGCGCAGGATACGCGCCTGGGCCGACAGGTCGCCATCAAGCTGTTACCCGACCGCTTCACGCTTGAGACTGATCGCGTCCGTCGTTTTCAGCAGGAGGCCCGCGCCGCTTCGGCTCTGAACCAGCCGAACATTCTCACCATTCACGAGGTTGGAGACGTAGAAAACAGGCCATACATTGCGACAGAGTTTATTGACGGCCAGACCTTGCGCCAGATTATGACGGGCGGAGGCATGAAGCTACATGAGGCGCTGGATGTTGCCATTCAGGTGACAAGCGCTCTCTCGGCAGCACACGAAGCCGGCATTGTTCACCGCGACATCAAGCCTGAGAACATCATGGTGAGACGCCGCGACCACCTCGTCAAAGTCCTCGATTTCGGTCTGGCCAAATTGACCGACGAAGCTCCACGTAAACCGCAAACCAATTCCGACACACCAACCCTTCTCGAGACAGACCCGAACACCGTCATGGGCACGGTCAGCTACATGTCGCCTGAGCAGGCGCGCGCCCTTCCTGTTGATGCCCGCACAGATATTTTCAGCCTGGGTGTCGTGCTCTACGAGATGATGGCTGGACGGAGGCCATTTGAAGGCTCAACTCAGAGCGGCTTGATTGTTTCGATACTGGAGAAGAAGCCTCTGCCTCTCTCCTCGCACCGCCCTGACGCGCCGCGCGATATGGAAAGTATCGTCACGAAGGCTCTTGAGAAAGACGCGGGTACTCGTTATCAAACGATTCAGGAGATGGGGAGTGACCTGCGCAGGCTCAGGCGACAGCTGAAGACGCAAGCGGAGGTGGGGCTGTCCGGCGAGTTTGAATGGGGGGACGAGGCCAGCGTTAACGCTGACGGCGAGCCAAGGGGTATTAACTCGGCTCAGGGAGCAGCGACCCTGAGCAATAAGACCCGAACACTCCCGACATTCAGCGTCCAGTATCTCGTGAGCGAAATTAAAGAGCACAAGGCAGGAGTGCTGATGGCTGTCGCGCCTCTCTTTTTGATAATCTTCGCTGCCTTCTATTTCTTACGATCATCCAGCGCGGGCAAGCCTTTTGAGTCTCTGGCGATCATGCCTTTTAGTTTTTCGAGCACCGACCCGAATGTCATGGCCGACCCGGACAGAGAATATCTCTCGGATGGAATCTCCGAGAGACTCATCAATTATCTCTCGCAGTTGCCGCTGATGAAAGTGATCGCGAGCGCTTCGGTCTTCCACTATAAGGGAAAGGAAATAGACCCTCAGAAAGTCGGGA
>JAVHWA010000061.1:0-8929 GCA_032160165.1 Acidobacteriota bacterium | reverse complement strand
CCCGGTAAGTCGTGGTCGCCTCCTTCCCTTCTTTCCACGAGCCACCACGGATGACTTTGGTGTCGCCCAGTAGCTTCGTCGGAAGCTGACCTCCTGGATATGCCTTTAAGTCGCTCGCCGTCCACTCCCAGGCGTTGCCAATCATATCGAAGACACCAAACGGTGATGTACCTTCGTACCGGCCAACCTCCGCCAGCCCTCCCGTGGAAGCATTGTCCGCGTTTGCGGCACCCGGTTTCCAAGCATTGCCCCACGGATACCGAAAGCCCGTGTTGCCGCGCGCGGCAAACTCCCATTCCTCCTCCGATGGCAAACGCTTGCCGGCCCATTTAGCGTAAGCGGTGGCGTCGTCCCAATTCACGCCCGTCACAGGCCGACGCTCTGCTCCTTGCGGGTACTGGCTGTTCTTCCAAGTGACCGGGGGCGAGTGCCCGGTGGCCCTGATAAAATCTGCGTACTGTTCGCAAGTCGTCTCATAGACATCGATGTAGTAAGGGCTGACATTCACCCTATGTTGCGGGCGCTCGTATTCGTCCCCATCATCTCTGCCCATCATGAAGTCGCCACCGAGAACAGCTACCATCCCCGGTGGAACAGTTGAAGGCGCGGGCTTCGTAGCTGCGGGCTCCTGAAGGGCGCTCGTGTTCATTTTTCGAATTACTATGGCTGTGTAAAGGATGACTGCAACGGCGACCACTGCACCGGCGATGATAAGCTTCTTAGATCTCTTGCCCGGCGCAGGAGTATCGGTCGGCGGCAACTGCCGGGTCCAGGTCGGGAGTGCCTGCTCAACTAACGGCCTCGATGACGGAGCCCCGGAGGCCGGCACCTCTCTGTGTCTTGTTTGGGTAGCAACGATCTGCGTGGGAGGTTGACCGGATGGATTTCTCTTTGGAGACGGTAAAGATGCGGAAGGTGTGCTTGAAACTTTCTTCGCCAGCGCCCCTTGCCTCTCATCCTCGACGATTACTTCTTCGCAAAAGGGACACGTGTAACGAGCCGTGAAAAACTCCATCTCGACGTCTGTGCAATCATGGTGCTGTAGAGAAGGGTTGACGCCGGTTAGGCAGCCTGGACATCGCGGCGGCTGACTTCCGTTCGGCAGGAGCGTGAAGCGCTTCAGGTGGCTGGGAGCATCCGGCTCAAGGCTCAACAAATTGCATTTATCGCACAGGTAACGTTGCACAACGCGCCGGTTACAGACAGGACACTCCATACGCCCCTTGCTGCCTCTTAACATGTCGACGGGCGAGTAGGTCCGGCAGACGCAACAATATTCCCAGGATAAATCATAAGGAAAATCCGTTGAGAGAGCCTCGCCGCCGCTCTCGCAGAGAATGATGCGCCCACCCGCAGCGGCAAACGTGGTCTTGTGCGTCGGGCAATAAACCCTTAAAAACCGTTCCTCTAATGCATCAGTCATATCAACGCTTCTCTGAAGTCGAGGATGGTGCACGGCCGATGGAGGCGTGAACTAGTAGAGAACGAAGTAGCTGAAGACCCAGCCGCGCACAGACGGATCATCGTGAAGCTGAACCTCAGTCCAGTTGTCTGTCACGTCGCCCCCGGCGCTCCGTATATAAGTCGTGTTGTAGTTTGTCGACGTGCTCAGCGCCCATAGTTTCTGATTTCGACTGAGCACTGCAATGACATTCTCTTGGTTTTCGTCTAGGTAAGGCTGACTGCGCAAAAAGACCTGATTGCTACGGCAATACGCCAGTTTCGCTCCGGCAATCGGCGCGGCCGGTGTGGAAGGCCTCGGCCTTTCTTGAGTGCCATTAGGGCCTGGCGCGAGCCGGGACGCTTGGTTAGCGGAAGCGGCGGCCGGTGTCGCGCCGGAGCTCGCCGTATCTAAGTTTAGCTGTCCGGCACTCGTGCCCAATCGGATGAGTAAAACGGTTAGCACGGTAACGGTTCCTAGGGACAAGACGAGGGCCACTATCAAAAATGGTCTCACCCACTTCTTTGGCTCGGCTGGTTCAGCCGTGGAGGACGGAGATCCATCGGACGGCGCCATCTTGGTAGCGGACGTGGCAAAGCTATCCGGCGGCGGCGTAGCGTCGTCATCGGCGGGTCTGTATCCGGACGGTGCGCCAGCGGCTGGGTGCGAGGATCCAACGTCTAATGTACGCTGTACCCCTGGCGCCTGGACGCTCATGGAAAGTATTTCGGTACGCCTCAGATCCTCCGCCAACGATTCAGAACAAAAAGGGCACGACATTAGGGTTGTCGAGAATTCCGTCACGGCCTCGTCACAACGATGTTGCCTCGCAGGGTTGGTCGCGGTCTTCAGGCAGCCCGGACATGACGGGTCGATTGGCCCATGCCGCGACACGTTGAAGGGCTTGCGTTTCGCCGCGTCGTCCGAGTCGAGACTTATTACCTTACAAAAGCCGCAGAGATAACTCCTCGCAGCTTCCCTGCCGCAGACAGGGCAGGCGCTGTCGATGGCGCGTCCTTTCTGAATCCCGGACGGCCAGAAGGTAAGGCAATCGCAGCAGTACCCCCAGAACTTTTCGTGCGGAAAACTCCAGGCGAGCGCTTCGCCTCCGCTGTCGCAAACGATTCGACTTTCCCTTGCCGTCAGAGAGCTGGTCTTATGCGCGGGACAATAGATTCGTAATACGCGTACGTCTTGTATCACCGGATTTAGCGCTTTCTAAATATTAGCCGCCAAGGACAATGCTTTTCCGCCGAGTTAAAAATCTAGCTGCTGCAATCGCCCGCGCACGTCATGAAGGTCGTCGTCAACTCCTTTGCGCTTGAAGTTGCTTGGAGCCAACTCCAGAGCACGCTCCAGTTCCTGCTTAGCGGATAAGAACTCACTGCGCGCCCGCCCCATGTCCTGCTCTTTCCAAGCTTGCTCCCCACGAAGTTTTGCTAAATTGCCGAGCCCAGCATGTGCCAGCGCCCAATCAGGGGCGAGTCTGACTGCCTCTTCGTAATGCAGCTGGGCCTCCTCAAAGTTTTCCTCGACGTAGTAGGTAGCACCCTTGTACAAATGAGGCACCGCCCAGCCCTCCTCGCGCGCGATCGCTGCGTCGAAGTATTCACGCGCCTTCGAGCTGTCCTTAAGTATTTTGTAATAAATGAACCCTAGATCCTGGGCCGGAAGCCCCCAGGAGCGATCGAGGCTGTACGCGCTCTTTAAGAGACTGAGGGCTTCGTCGATGCGGTTGTCGAGAAGAGCCGCACGACCCTTGCAGTAATCGGCGCGCGCCGCGAGCGCGTTATTTCCGGGCCTCATTCCCCGGGCCCACGCGAGCAGCTTTGCCGCCTCTTCCCACTCTGCCCGCGACGGGTCGTTGCCGCCTGGCGCGGCAAAACCTGCAATCATCCGCTCTGAACTTGCCGTGAGCAGGGGGAATAACTCGGTCTCATATTTCGATAAGGTGCTGCTGCTGGCTCCTTCTCGTTTGAGTTGCTGGTAATAATCGTACGCGCTCTCGCCCTGCGGTACGATCAGGTTGTGTTGAGCCATGGCGCGTTGGAGTTTACTTTCTGTAGAGACACTCTCTCCGGCGCTGCTTCCGCTTCCGCCTGAGCGCATGGCTAAAGCGGCGACTGTGAGGATGACCGCCACGCAGACGGAGACCACAAGGACACTGCGGAGTATCTTGTTGGGCGGCCTGGAAACCAGGCCAGGCGAGGTTGAGCTTCCAGGGACGTCCATATATGTGCTCTGGCCCACGCCGCCAAATGCAGTATCACTCGACTGCAGCTCGGAGCCGCATTCCTTACAAAAAACATCTTCCCCTTCACTCAAGATGGCGCAGTTCGGGCAGACAATCGCCGCCTGATCCGTGCCCGTGCTGAACTCTCCGGCACTCTCTTCGACGTGCCCCGCGTCCCTTTTGACGTCAAGCCTTCCAACCTCTCTAAGCCTCCACCCATCTTCGAGCCTGGTGGCGATGGCTGGGTAGACGACTATTACTTCCCCTGCGGCGGGAGCTTCGCACTCGTAGTAGTCTTTGTACGCATCGTAGTAGTCACGTTTGTTTGAGAAGCGTGTTGACTTCGGAAGCACGATCGAGAGGTTTGGCGTTGTGCCACTGGGGAGCAGCAAGAATTTGCCGTCCTCTGCTTCGACCAGGAGATTGCTCTGCGGGTCCGGCTGACAAGTTATCCTTTTGTCCTTGACCCTGCCCAGGTATTCGGCGACCGGCGCGGGGAAGGAAGGGCGGTTTGCGATCTGCTCATCGCAGAAAGGGCAAGAGTGATGGGCAGTGGTGAACACGGCCCCAGCTTCATCGCACCTATGCTCGAGAGCCATGACGCCCGTGCTGCTTTTTGAACATCCTGGACAAGCAGGTTCGACTACCCTTTCGGAAATCGAGAAGGCCTTGCGCCTGGCCGAGCCGTTTGACTCAACGCTGATGAGTTTGCAGTTGTCGCAGAGGTAGCGGCGTTGAATCTCGCGACCGCACACCAAGCATTGGTCAGCCACCTTTCCGCCTTTGGAGAGACTTGAAGGCCAGAGACTCTGGCAGTCGCAGCAGTATTCCCAAGCCTGCTCGTGAGGAAAATTTTGAGCCAGCGTCTCGCCCCCGCCCTCGCACACAACGCTGCCGGCCTCCAGAACAGTAAAGCTGACTTTATGCGTGGGGCAGTAGACTCTGAGATATTGGTCAACCATTTTCGGAAGCATGTTAGATCCCAGTCATTGCTAGGCGGAGGTTGCCTATCTTAGCGGTGTGCTGCGTCGATTCCCAATAGCCTGGAACTTCGGCTAACGATCCACGGGTTTTGAATAACTTCAATTTATCGGGAAAAACACGTACGCAATGGATTATCCTAGGTGGATGCTGGAGTAGCGACCCGGTAGGGGTACGCGCAGGACTAGGCGGAGGAGTTTCATGTTGCGGGGGTTGTGTGATCGTGACAAACGCCTTGCCAGAAACGCTGGCCCCACGCCCATCCCTGACGGTAAGTGTGATTATGATTCTATCCGGTCGTTGGCCCGCGGCAATCCCCGCGGTATTCAACGAGACCGACGGGCCGCCACCTTCTATGTTTCCCTTGGAAGAATCCCATTCATATATGAGCTTATCGTTATCGGGATCAGTAGCCAGCGACTCTAGGAAAACGACGCCCCCAATCTCTACCGTATTTTTGTTGGGCTGTAACATTACCAAGATGGGAGGATTATTGGTGTGTTCGAGAGGCGGAGTAACAAGGGACTTGGCGTCCTTCTGGGCCTGCTTGGGCACAACGTTCATCACTATGTCGTTGGAAACGCTACCGCCCCGCTGATCTTTGATGGTTAACGTGACTTTTACGGGGGCAAAATTGGATAGCGGATTTATGCTTGAAGTACTCAATGTGACGCTTTCGCCTTCCCCTTCAATCTGTCCAGTTGAGGTTTGCCATTCATATACCAAACGATCCCCATCTGGGTCTTCGGCGATGGCGGTCAGTGAAACGCTTTCACCGGGCCGCAGCTCCTGAGTGTTACAGTTGCATTTGATCGTCTTTAGGATCGGTGATCTATTTAGCAAAGCGATAGGTACCACATAAACATCGAATTTACGGGTATCACTTCTCCCATAACTATCAACGATCTTTAAGTCCACCTCTATCCTCAACGGCACGGTTTTTGGCACGATTCCCGCGGTGTTCAAAGTGACATCGGAACCGGCACCTTCGATTCGACCCGCCGAACACTCCCAAACAAACTCAGGCTTCGAGCCATCTTGATGCTCCAGGATGGCTTTCAGTGAAACGTTCTCACCTTCGGGGACCTCGCTCTTATAGTCAATTGACCTCAAGACGGGTGGTTTACTTAACATTCTACCTATATGCCACGCTAGTAAGGAGTAGGTAGCTGGAAATCCGAAGAACGTGAGAAGGAATCCTCCAAGGGTCAGGATCAAGACAACTATCTCCAGCTGAAGTTTGTGTCTTTTCACCCAAACCCGCGCCGCGGGTGACGCACCTCGCGTCAGCCGTGCTCCGAATTTCTTAAGAAGACTTTTAGTCTCCTGATCGGTCTGCGGAATATGGCCCTCTGACGCAGGCTCCAAATCACCACTTGCGGCATTCTGGAAAGGTGTTGAGGGAAGTTGTTGTAGATGGTTATTGCGTTCTATCTCTTTTTTGCAGAACGGACATAGCTTCCGCCCCGTAAGGAAGTCGGCAAATACAGAGTAGCAATCGTGTGCACGTAAAGTTGTCCGCGCTTTTGCTGAGCATCCAGGACACGATGGTTGCAAAGAACCGGTTAGCGATAACATGAACGGGCGTCCCGCAGTGAGTTCATCAGACTGGGCGCTCAACACGTCACAGCGATGACACAAATAGCGTCGCGAAAATTTCCGTCCACAACTCGGACAGTAATCATCAACTTCGTGACCCTGAGATATGTTGGACGGCCAGAAAGTCGAACAGTCACAGCAATACTCCCAAAACGGGTCATAAGAGAAATTGGTTGCCAGTAACTCGCCCCCACTCTCGCAGCGAATGCTGCTTCCACGCGCAGTCGCGAACGTAGTTCCGTGCTTCGGACAATGAACCCTTATATTTTGCTCGCTTGCGGCTCTCATTCGACTAGTTTTTACTTGATCTCCAGCTCACCCTTCTCTCTCAGCTCCCACCCGCCGGACACCTTGTCAACGACGGCGGGCTCTACGATCCATACGTCCCCTGAAGTTGGCCTGGGGCAATCGTAGTATTTCTCGTAGTAATTAAAAAAATCTTGCTTAGTCTGGAAGTAGCCGACTTGCGGAACTACGTAGAACAAACCACCGGGAGCCGTGTCGTAATCCTGGACAAGCAGAAGCTCGCCTTTTCCGTCGGGATCTTGTACCAGGATTCCGTTCTGAAAGTCCGGCTTGACGACCATCCCGCCCCTCTTCACCTTGCCTAAATACTCATCTGCCGAAACCGGGAAGGTATGAACGCTCTGCTTCTGAATGGCTGCCTGATCGGCAAACCCTGCATACGCAGAAGCGCTCGACTGGCGCACGCCGTCAAGGATCTCGCGATGGTCGCTCTTCAAAATCGTACTCAGGCCTCGGATTTCCTCGCTCATCATATTCAAGCGGTCGTTGATCTCCTTTTTGAGCGTAACCATCGAGGTGTCAAGCCTCGTTGAAAAGTCGTCTTGTCTTTTTTTGACTCCTCTGAAATAGCCGTCAAGCCGTGCGCGATTGCTCCGAACATACGTCCACATTGCGTAACCGAGAAGGCCGATGGCGAACAATGTCCCAATGATGGAGAAAGTCCATTTGAGAATGTCCCAGAAAGAAGAGCCCCCCTCTGGGTCGCGGTTGGGGTCAAGCTCGCCCTCTGACTTGGGAGGGATTTTTGCGTTGCTTTGGCTGTTACCATTTTGCACTCCCATATCAGTTGTTCTGCTGTTGGCATTGGCAGCCGGCGTGCTGCCGGGCTTGTTGCCTGTCATAGTCTGCGCGATCTCTTCTGCCCTGTTCACCTGCACCGGATCGTCGCCAGTGAATGTGACGACACCATGGTTGACAGAAGTCTCTACACCTCTAATCCCTTGGTTTTTTAACCTATCAGCTATCTGCCTCTTGAGCTTGTTGTCATTCGCTTGCGTGCCCTCTTCGCCACCACGACTGTCGTTGACATTGCTTGCACGGGCAGGACTTTTATTACCCCCCTCTGTTTTCCCGCGTCTCGGCAAGTTGAGAACATTGTTTGTAAGCCCAATCGCAGGGGCAGCAAATAAGAAACAGAAAGCGAGCAGAAGGATCGTTCGGCAAGTGTTCGTTTTCACTTTCGCACCTCACCTGCGTTTGGTTTTATAGCTGCCATTCTCTTCGGCGAGCGTGTCCAAGAAGTCGCGCTGTTCGTCTTCGGGGTACAGGACCGCGGATAGAAAGTGATTAATTGGTGATGCCTTTAGCCTGTTACCCTTGAGACGCGCGATGTTCTCGCAGAGCTCCGCGTTGATGTCGCGCCATGTCTCACCGGGCATGTTGTCTTCGGTATTGCTGCTGACATTCCCTAAGCAGGTAAAGACGGAAAGGACAGAATCGAGAGGTGTGCGCAGCCCTTTTGGTTGTTCAAATTGCGTAGTCGTGATTTGATCCATGAATCCCAGCTTGTCCTTGAACTCTTCAAAGCCCCAACGATCGCGCCACTGTATCGTCGTCGGCTCGAACTTATTGATTCGGAGGTTTCTCACGGTAATGCCGGAGTAGGGCAGCGTCTTATCTGTATCGTTTCGCTCGTCATTGTCTGTATTGAGCGCGCCGACAGCAACATCAGTCTTTGCCTTGCTAAGAGTATTTTCGTTGAGCAGCTCAACGCCGAATATTTCTAGGCCCTCAAGGTATTGGCGCTCGTCGTCAGCGACCGACCTAAGCAATCTGCTTTTCAGCAGGCGGAGAATCTGCTGAGCTTCCTCCTTAAGTTTCTTACTGGAACGAGGCAGCTCTGCGAAGAGCATCAACCCCCAGGCATTTCCGCCGAGAATCAGTTTGATGCCATCCTCTGGGGCGACCTGATTGTCAACTGCTGCCGCGCACGCCTGCAATAAGGCGTAAGCGAGAATATGCCGAAAGAAGAGGCGAGAGCGGTAACGTTGATAGGAAGATTTGCCCATTCCCTCTTTAAGGACTTTACCTTCGCGCGTCTTGAATGTTTCGTCACTAAGGCTATTGATCGCCAAAGAGTAGAATGTGCCCAGGCCAAAGTTGGAATAATACTTTTTCAAATCCATGCTCTGACTATGCCCATTAACCTCATTCCCTAGAGTTTCGGTGTGTTTGATGAGAAGCCGGAGTAGCTGCTTCTTGAACTCCGAGGTGCCTTCTAAGTCCTGCTCTAGACTCTTTTTCGTGAAGTTGAAGAAAGTATTGCCGGCGACTCTAATGCTATCGAGCACTAAAAACTCTGAGCTATGGCGAATCGCTATATCAGCCGTGCCCCCACCAACATCAATAAAAACTTCCATTGTCGTTGT
>JAVHWA010000130.1:0-11869 GCA_032160165.1 Acidobacteriota bacterium | reverse complement strand
TATAAGGAGCACACAAAGGAGTAGGAGGATGAAGTAAGTGCTGAAGAGGATAAGCGCGAGCGTCATCAATTCACTGATGGCCGTCCTTAGATATTCCTTGTTGCGGAATACGACCAGTGTCCACGAGGAATTCCCGAGAGGCTCAACGTAAATCCGGTGGCCCTTGCCGAGATATTGCGTGCTGATCAGGTCGTCTGCTCTACCCACCACAGCAGATCGCAGCGCACGGTTGTTGTCGCACTCCTCGAAGAAATTTTCTCCCAGGTGCTGTTTCTCGTCCGAGTGAAACAGCACCGTTCCGTTATTGTCGATGATGGCAAATCCGAAGCCGGCAGGTATCACCGGCTCCATCAGCGAGAGGAACCGAGCATCGATCGCCGACACCCACTTCTCAGGTGGACTATCGCCGGGGGTTACTGATCCTATGAGGTTCCACCAGGGTCGGCGGTCTAAGGGGTAGACTGCTTTGCTGATAACGACCTCGTTGCTCCCGGTGGTCTTCGAAAGAAGCGGTTGCAGCACAAACTCGTGCGGTCCCAGCTTCTGTAGGTAGCCCCGCTGGATATTGGTGAAGTATGGACGTTCGGCAACCTTAACCAGCCGCGTCACATCTTTGCGAACAGTCCACTTTATTCTCTGTTCGCCTTTAGGATCGACCCAAAACGCCGACCTGAAATAAGGATATGGCTCAACGTCGTTGAGAGGTCCATCGAGGATATTCTTCTTCTCCTTATTCTCGGCGAAATCTCTCGCAGCTTGCTCCTTATCCTGCTCACTATATTGCGGCCGATCCTGACGCTCGTCGTCACGTCGTTTCCCGCCGGATTTTCCACCCACCGGATTCAGAATCTTTAAACTCTCAAACGCGCTTATCAGTTCAGGCTTGCGATTCAGTTCGTCAAGCTCGTTGAGGGCAGCTTTGACTTCTTCCTCGAAGTTCCGCCGTATATGGCCACCAAACGTCTTCATTCGCACGTCCAAGCCTGCTTCGATGGCCGAGTAGTGAGAACCGTAAAGCAGGAAGAAGGTGAGCAATGCTGTAACAATCAAGGTTGAGAGAACGAGAAAGAAAGCGTCGCGGCGACGAAGCCTGTCCTTTGGTCCAAGCGACGCCAATTTGATGAACGGCCAACTGAGGGCCACCATCGCCGTTATGAAGCCGAGGACGGTTAGGACCGTATAAGAAATCGACCAACTTTCACTACGGAAGTGTCCAGCCTGGATAAGCCCGCATGCCAGCCAGCGTACCCCGTGCTTATGGTCGCCCTTAATCTTGTCGAGTGGAAGGTCGATGGGCTGGACGAAGAGCTTGTAAACGTCTCCGGCGATTTCAACGTCGACGAGACTTGTCGACTGACTAATCGCGCTTAGGTCGCCTTTCGACTCCTCAGCACCAGGAAGTTTGAGGTTGCGGAGCGACGCGACATGCAGTTCCGCAGGGCTCTCCTGAAAGATTACTTCAACGTCGTTATCGACATCCGCGATCAGGATTGCATCCAAGCCGTCCTGGTGGTCTGCTCCCTTGTTCTCTTCGACTTCTCTTTGGTTAACGAAGGGCCCGATCAGGTCTTTGAGATTGGTCCTGGCTCTGAAGGTCCAGAAGGTGGCGGATTTTTCCTCTTCAGACCTCATCGCACCGGAGCCGTTTTTCTCCGAGGCCACCTGAACAGTCGGCTTGGTCGGGGTATGACGGAACGTATATTGAAGGTATAGCCAACGCTTCCCCTCTTCTTGTTTTATCTCAATTTCCGGATCGGCGGGGAGAGAGTCTCCATTCTCGGGCTTTGCGATGATTTCAATGTTTGTGGCAGAGAGATAGGTGCCGTCACCCTTAAGAACATCCAGCGCAGCGCTTTGAAAATCTACTATGGGAGCATCCGGGGAAGCTTTATCGTTTTTCTTTAGGGATTCGAAGCATTTCGGCTCGGCCTCGCATTTCTCGGCGAAATCCTTAGCCGCGTTGCTGAAAACCCCGCTCAAACTCGCCACCTTTTCCTCGACGTGATTGCTCAGCGCAGCGAGCATTCTGAGATTACGGTTCGTGAAATAGCTGGTTTGCTTGGAAACATAAAACAAATAATAAGTGAAGAACGACCCGATAATGAGTACCAGGCCGAAGCCCAGTACGGGCAGATGCAGGCGTTTTGAGAATGGGTTCCGCATAAGGAGGTATGCCAGTGAATTAAAACTAAGGCGGGCAGCTATACTTGATTGACTGGTTCTAGCGGCCGCCGACAGAGCCTTGAGGGTGCTCTTACGCGAGTTTCGTTAACCCTCGAAGGGGTTGAGAGCTGGTAAAGAGCCTGACGGAGTTTGAGAAGATCAGGCTTGAGTCGTCGCTTCCAATTCGGGCTTATTATGTCCCGCGGCTACAAATAGTCAAGCTCTTTTGTGAGATAGCGACGCCATGGATAATTGCCGCCTTTTTTTTGTTTGGTGGCGCGTAGACGGGAAATGATTTACAATTGACCCGGCTTACAGGAGGGCGAGACGGCGTCAATCGGCTCGCCTTTCTTCACGGGAATTAGTTTCAAGTTCATAGAGTTAACTCAAGTCATGGAAGAATATTCAGACCACGCCCCTTCGGACCTCGCGCGCTATCCGATGGTGCCAATCCGCGATGTCGTCATATTTCCTTTTACCAAGGTAGCTTTCAAAATCGGCCGTCCCGGTTCTGTGCGCGCGCTGGAGCAGGCGCTGGCGGGGGACAGAATTATTTTCCTCGCCACACAGCACGACGCCAGTGTTGACGAGCCCACGCCCGAGCAGATCTATGGGATTGGTACGTTGGGGCGCATTCTGCAATCGCAGCGGCAGGAGAACGGTCAGATAAAGGTCGTGGTGGAGGGTCGCGAGCGCGCGACCACCGTACGGGTGGAAAACGACAACGGAGCATTCACGGCGTTGGTCCGTCGAGCTCCGGTCGTCAACGAAGAAGGGACTCGCGTGGATGCGCTGGTCCAGAAGATTAATCAATTGGTCGAGCAGCATCTGCGGCTGGCGCCTGATGCCCAGACAGATGCACTGCAAACTGCGCTGCGTAATCAGGACCCTTCCCATCTGGCCGATGCGCTCGCCTCGCAGCTTCGAATAGCCGTCGAGGACAAGCAGGGACTACTCGAAATATTTTCTGCGCAGGCACGTCTGCAGCGTCTGGTCGAACTGCTTGAGATGGAGCTTGATAAGCGCCAGCTTGATCGAACGATCCAGACGCGAGTCAAGCGCCAGATGGAGAAGGCGCAAAAAGAGTATTACCTCAACGAGCAGATCAAGGCCATTCACAAGGAGCTGGGACGCAAGGACGAGAAAGCCGAACTCGAAGATCTGAAAAAGAAGATCGAAGAGGCAGGCATGACTGAAGAGGCGAAGGAGAAAGCCATGCAGGAACTGCATCGGCTTGAGGCCATGCCCCCGATGTCTGCCGAGGGCACAGTTTCGCGGACCTATATCGACTGGCTCTTGAGCGTGCCCTGGAAACAGAAGTCGAAAGAGATCAAGGACCTGGCAAAGGCCGAAGAGGTATTGAACGAAGACCATTACGGTCTGGAGAAGGTCAAGGAGCGAATCCTTGAATACCTGGCCGTTCGTCAGCTGGTTAAGAATCCGAAAGGGTCCATCCTTTGTTTCGTGGGTCCGCCCGGAGTGGGCAAGACCAGCCTCGGCAAATCGATTGCCCGCGCGACCGGTCGAAAGTTTGTGCGCCTATCGCTGGGTGGAGTACGCGATGAAGCGGAGATTCGAGGACACCGGCGCACATATATAGGCGCGCTGCCTGGCCAGATCGTTCAGATGATGAAGAAAGCCGGCACAGTCAATCCCCTGCTTCTGCTCGACGAAGTCGATAAGCTGGGAGCTGATTTTCGTGGCGATCCATCATCCGCATTGCTCGAAGTCCTGGATCCGGAACAGAACAATACTTTTCAGGACCACTATCTGGATGTTGAATACGATCTTTCACGCGTCTTCTTTATCGCCACAGCCAATGTGCTGCACACGATTCCGCCGGCGTTGCAGGACCGTCTGGAGATCATTCGGCTTTCGGGCTACACCGAGCGAGAGAAGCTAGAGATTGCGCAACGCCACATCGTACCGAAGCAGGCTGAGACAAACGGCCTCAAGCCCGAACAAGTCGAGTTTTCTGAAGACGGCGTGCTGGAAATCATTCGCCATTATACTCGCGAGGCCGGCGTTCGAAACATGGAGCGCGAAATCGGCTCCTGCATGCGCAAAGTCGCACGCAAGGTTGTATCAGCCAGCGCGGTCGAAGGCTTCAAGGATATCGTCACCGCCGAGCGTGTGCGCGAGATGCTTGGCCCCATTAAGTTTCGTCAACAGGGCGTTGCTGCCGAGAGCGAAATTGGTCTTGCCACCGGCTTGGCATGGACAGAAGTAGGCGGAGAAGTGCTGCAAATCGAAGCCACACTCACCAAAGGCCGTGGCGGCGTTATGCTGACCGGCAAGCTGGGCGATGTGATGCAGGAGTCTGCGCAGGCTGCCCTGACTTGTATCAAGGCCCGGGCCGAACGCCTGGGGATGAGTCTGGACTTCATACGAAAGCGAGATCTTCACATACACATTCCCGAAGGCGCTATCCCCAAGGATGGACCCTCGGCGGGAATCACGCTCGCGACCGCGATGGCTTCGGCGCTGGCGCGCGTGCCCGTGCGCAAGAATGTGGCGATGACTGGCGAGATCACTCTTCGTGGCCGCGTCCTGCCGATCGGAGGCGTGAAAGAGAAGCTGATGGCCGCTCATCGCTTCGGCATTACTACGCTCATTCTGCCAAAAGATAACGAAAAGGATTTAGTTGAAGTCCCGGAAGAGGTGCGCAGTATGTTGGACATCAATCTGGTTGAAACGATTGACGAAGTCCTCACACTTGCGCTCGAGGATGCCTGCCCAACAGATGCCGGTGCGGTCGACGAGGCCAAGACGCCTCCGCTGTGGTCAACTGACCAGCCTTCGCACGGCGCGCAGACCATCGCCGAATAAGTTCAACGAACAAGGTGGCTTTTCTTGACGATTATGACGGCGCTCGCCGCTGGTCATAATCGTTGGTTGTTCCCCTCGCTTTAACCGCCGATCGGGCGACAGTTCCCGTTCACATTTACCCTGGCGTCCGCCAGGCTGCCTTTCGTCGACCTCTCGGCGAACAGCTTCTCTGCGGTACGCCTCACACATATGGAGAGTTTTTCTATGGGCACGAAACATGAAGATGCTAATCTGATCCTTAAACTCTACGAGCTCCGCCGCGACGACACCATGCGGAAAGCGCGCAGCTGGTTCATCGGATTCACTCCGCAATCAATCGACGACATTAAGGCTACGATGTTCGGTGAGAACAGCGCCTACTATCGCATGGTCACCTCTTACTGGGAGATGGCAGCGACCCTGGTAAATCACGGAGCGATCGACCAGCAGATGTTCGAAGAGGCGAATGGCGAACACCTCGTATGCTTCGCAAAGATCGAGCCTTTCGTGGCTGAGCTTCGAGTGATGTTCAATAGCCCGCAGGCGATGGGCAATCTTGAAAAGCTTGTGATGAGCAGACCCGACGCTAAGGAGTATCTCGCAGGGCTGCGCAAGCGCTTTGAAGAGATAGCAGCGCTAATGCGCGCGGCAGGAGCGCAGGCAGCCACGACGGCAGCCTAAGCGGCGTGAAAACGTGGTGACGGTGTCAGGTGCCGGACGGTCGCTTTATCTGACAACTGACACCTGACACCCATCACCACATGAAGATCGTCACCGCTGAATTCATCAAGAGCGTTTTTGTCGAAGACGAATGGCCGCGCGACGAGAGACCCGAGATCGCCTTCCTTGGCCGGTCGAATGTAGGGAAATCGAGCTTGATCAATTCCCTGCTGAGGGTCAAAGGTCTGGCCCGCACGTCTTCGACTCCCGGACGGACGCAGTCGCTGAACTTTTTCCTGATAAATAATCGTTTCCGTTTCGTTGACCTTCCCGGCTATGGCTATGCGCGAGTACCGAGAATAATCAGATCTACGTGGGGAGAAATGGCAACAAACTACCTTGCCAAGCGGTCGCAGCTTGTGCTATCAATTCAAATTGTAGATTCGCGTCACGAACCCACTACATTGGATTTGCAGCTCAACGAGTGGCTTGCTGCTAACGCAAAGCCGCGAGTTATCGTTGCCACGAAGTCCGACAAGCTCTCGAACAATGAGTTGCGAACGCGCCTTGTGACGGCCAGACAGGCCCTGAACGTAGAGCGAGTCATTTCGTACTCGGCGACGACCGGAAAGGGACGCGAAGATGTCTGGCGAGCTATCGAAGAAGCAATTGGATGATTGCACATTTCGGATTGGAGATTGCACGTACCAAACGGGTTTTTTCTTAGCCCGCATTCCGCTATCCGACATCCGCAATTATCAAGGCCACGCGTAGATCGAAACGGG
The DNA here is from genome assembly GCA_032160165.1 of Acidobacteriota bacterium. Lineage (GTDB taxonomy): Bacteria > Acidobacteriota > Blastocatellia > Pyrinomonadales > Pyrinomonadaceae > QHXM01. Next base: position 5,453 of record JAVHWA010000130.1, on the reverse strand, counting down.
CATCTTATTGAGGCCCCAAATAATTTACTGAAACAGTAGGCACTATTGTCCGAAGACGTGATAGAGTTGGCAGCGTTGCACCGTCATCAGCCTCGCCATTGATTGATAGAGGGTAGCCCCACACGCGCCTGCCCGCGATTTCGCGCTTACAATATTTCATCCCCGATACCAACAACATCGGCAATCATCCATTGAAAACAACCGTCACGGCCTTTTGAGCCGTCAAGAAAGAAGCATAGACAGGCGGCAGCTATGGTTTGCCGCGTGAGAGAAGAACTGACATGTCACAACGTACACCACGCACGCGCGCTTCAAACGCCGGCAACGGCGCTGACGGCGAAAACGGATCATCGACGATCGCAACCGCCGAGGCGCCGGAAGAGAGAGCTGCAACCAAAGACAATAAGGGCGAAGACATCTTCAATCTGTCTGACCTGAAGGAAATGTCCATATCGAAACTTACGCAGATCGCTAAGACGATGGATGTTCCCGGCGCGACCGGAATGCGCAAGCAGGAGCTGGTTTTCAAAATCCTGGCCGCGCAGACAGAGAAGAGCGGATTGATTTTTTCAGAAGGAGTGCTTGAGACCCTCCCCGACGGGTTCGGCTTCCTGCGCGCGCCTGAATACAACTATCTGCCGGGCCCCGACGATATCTACGTTAGCCCGTCACAAATTCGTAAGTTCGATCTTCGTACCGGCGATACGGTCTCGGGCCAGATACGCCCGCCGAAGGAGGGGGAACGGTACTTCGCGCTGATTAAGGTCGAGGCCATCAATTTCGAGGCGCCCGACCAGGCGCGCGAGAAGGTCTTCTTCGACAACCTGACGCCACTCTACCCGGACGAGCAGTTGAAGATGGAGACGTCGCACGACAATCTCTCCGCACGAGTGATAGATCTTGTTACACCGATCGGCAAAGGCCAGCGTGGACTGATCGTTGCGCCTCCGCGTACCGGCAAGACGATGTTGCTGCAGACGATTGCTAACTCGGTGACTGAGAACCATCCGGAAGTGACGCTAATCGTCTTGCTGATCGACGAGCGACCAGAAGAAGTTACCGACATGCAACGCTCGGTCAATGGCGAAGTCATCTCTTCGACCTTCGACGAACCGCCAACGCGTCACGTCCAGGTCGCCGATATGGTGATCGAGAAAGCCAAACGTCTGGTCGAACACAAACGTGACGTAGTCATTCTGCTCGATTCAATTACGCGTCTGGCCAGGGCGCATAACGCGGTCGTGCCGCCGTCGGGCAAGATCCTCTCCGGTGGTATCGATTCAAACGCCCTGCAACGTCCGAAGCGTTTCTTCGGCGCGGCGCGCAACATCGAAGAGGGAGGAAGTTTGACGATTATCGCGACTGCACTGATCGACACCGGATCCAGGATGGACGACGTCATCTTTGAAGAATTTAAGGGAACGGGTAATTGCGAAATCCATCTCGACAGACGGCTGTCGGACAAGCGACTTTTCCCGGCAATCGACCTTCAACGGTCGGGCACGCGCAAGGAAGAACTCCTGCTCAGCAAGGAAGACTTGAATCGAATTTGGGTCATGCGTCGAGTGCTAAATCCGCTCTCGCCGGTCGAGCAGATGGAAGTCGTTCTGGAGAGGCTGGAGAAATCCAAGTCCAACGCTGAATTCCTGGCATCGATGCAGAGCTGAGAACCGGGTGTCGGGTGTCAGGTGCCGGACATGGGCTTCTAGTTTCAAAGTTGAAGGTTGTGAGTGTCGAGAATCGACAGTCGTCCCATGAAACCTGACATCTCGCGCCAGCCCCAGACCCCCGGCACCTGACACCCGAGACCCTATCTTGCGCGTCGCGATACTTTCCTCGGAAGCTGTGCCTTTCGCCAAAACGGGCGGGTTGGCAGATGTTGCCGGGGCCCTTCCAAAGGCCCTGCGCGAGAATGGCGAAGATGCCCTTTTAATACTTCCGCTCTACGAACAAATTGATCCCGGATATTTGCGGGAGCAGATCATTGACAATTTGGAAGTCGATTGGCGTGGAGCACCTTACAGGACGCGCGTTTGGTTCAGTGATGCCTGCGGCGCACCCGCTTTCCTGATAGATGCGCCTGAGTACTTCGCCAGGAACTCGATTTACGGTTTTCGAGACGACCACGAGCGTTTCGCTTTCTTCTGTCGAGCCTCGCTGGCCCTCTTAAGGCGCTTGGGCCCGCCACCGGACATAGTCCATCTGAATGATTGGCCCGGGGGCTTTGCCGCTGCCGAGCTGCGGTCCCGACGTTCCTACGATTCGTATTATGGACGGACCCGGACGCTCTTCTCGATCCACAATCTCGCCTATCAGGGCGCGTTCGATCCGGGTCAGCTGTGGATGCTTGGATTCGGCGACGACTCGCGCGATGCGTTTGCTATGGAGGGCGCAGCCTCCGCTCTTAAGGCAGGCTTGTTAACCAGCGACGCGCTTTCAACAGTCAGCCGCCGCTACAGCCAGGAGATTCAAACCCCGGAGTTCGGTCACGGGCTCGAATGGATCCTGCGCGCTCGGCGTGACCGCCTGGTAGGAATCACCAACGGCGTCGATTACGATGTCTGGAATCCAAAAACCGATCGGCATCTCTCGTCTCATTTTGATGAGAATAGTCTCGATGGCAAGCGGGCCGCGAAGCTCGACCTTCTGCGCGCGTTTGGATTGCCTGAGGACACGGACCGTCCGATCATTGCCAACATTTCACGCCTTACCGCGCAGAAGGGCTATGACCTGATAAAAGAGGCGGGCGGAGAAATTCTGGACACTGACGCGTACTTTATCGCCCTCGGATCAGGGGCCAGCGAATACGAAGATTACCTGCAGTTGATGCGCGATCATGCGCCGCACCAGGTGGGCATCTTCAAGGGCTTTAACGAGCCGCTAGCCCACCGGATCGAAGCCGGCGCCGACATCTTTCTAATGCCTTCGCTCTTCGAGCCCTGCGGCCTGAACCAGATGTACAGCACGCGCTACGGCACCGTACCGGTGGTTCGCGCGACGGGAGGACTGGATGACACAGTCCAGGATTTCGACCGCGTAAAAGGCACTGGCAACGGCTTCAAGTTCGAGCGCTATAGTGCCACCGCCATGCTTGATAAAATCTATGAAGCGCTCTACTGTTATGCTGAACCGGACGTATGGCGCACAATTCAGCTGAACGGAATGCGGGTTGATAATTCATGGCACGCCGCAGCGAGAAAATACGTTGATTTGTATCGGTGGATGGCTCGGATGTAAGAAGGCAGAGGCCATATATCAGACTTTGTCCTCTGTGCTTCATCAAGAGGGAGAAATTAAGGAGACCAGGAAATATGAGTGAACATGTAAATGAAGTGAGTGACAGCTCATTTGAGCAGGATGTGCTGCAGTCGGATAAGCCGGTATTGGTGGACTTTTGGGCGGCATGGTGCGCGCCTTGTCGAATGCTTACGCCGACCGTAGAGGCCGTGGCAGAGAAGTATGCTCAAGCGGCGCGCGTCGTTAAGCTCAACGTGGACGAGAACCCGTCCGTCTCTCAGCGCTATGGTATCAAGGGAATCCCGACGCTTATTCTCTTCAAGGGCGGCAAAGAGGAAGAACGTGTCGTTGGAGCCACCAGCAAAGAAGCCATCTCACGGATGATCGACAAGCACGTCAGTGCCGCAAGCGCCTGACGGCTGAAGCGCACGCGCGGCGCGGACCGATTTTTGTAAACAACGGTTTCGCGCCGCTTCCATTCTCAACAGCAATACGAAGTTCCAAAACCAGATGACGGATGTCAGAGGTTAGATCGAAACTGACATTTAACATCTCGCATCTGCCTGTATGAAACCATCGACTAAGAGTCGTACCCGACGGAACCGTTTGTTGGAGGAACGCCTCGCCGCCGCAAGGCGCTCGCGTGCTGTCGAGGATGCGAAGTTTCGTGCGCGCCAGGCGCAGGGCAAATTACGCCGTTTCGTGAGCGCAAACTTCCGTAAGGACGAGGTCATCGCTTCTCTCGCGCTTAGACAAGGCGAGTGCAATCGCTGCGGAGCGTGCTGCGAGATTCTTTTCAAATGCCCCTTCCTGAAAAAGCATCGCGATCAAACGACCACTTGCGGCATCTATGAGGACCGGCCCAATCAGTGCCGCCTCTTTCCCATCGAGAAACGCGATCTCGCCGAAGTGCGCGGAACCTGTAGCTTCTATTTCATTGAAAAGCCCGTCAAATTAGAGAAAGCGAGCTGAGAGACAGTTGGCAGTTTTCAGTGGGCAGTGGGCAGTAAAGACTGCGCTCGCTGCAAACTGCCAACTGCAAACTGCCAACTGTTATGGTTATCGTCGTCGTAGGTGCGCAGTGGGGTGATGAGGGCAAAGGCAAGATCGTTGACCTTTTGTCCGAACGCTTCGAAATCGTTGCGCGATACCAGGGTGGACATAACGCGGGACATTCTGTCTACGTTGGCGACCGTGCCTTCGTCCTCCGTTTATTGCCCTCCGGAATAGTTCATCCCGACAAGATCTGCGTACTCGGCAACGGGATGGTGATTGATCCTAAGGCTTTTTTTGAAGAGGCGGATCAACTCGCGGAGCAAGGTGTCAGGGTCTCGCCCGAACGCGTCCGCGTAAGCTCACGCGCCCACCTGATTCTTCCCTATCATCGAGCGCTCGATCACACCAGCGAAGAACGACTGGGAAATGAGAGGGTCGGAACAACCTTGCGGGGTATCGGACCCGCCTACGAGGACAAAGCCGGCAGGCGAGGCATTCGCGTGGCGGACGCTTTGGTTCCGGACCTGCTGCGTTCGCGGATCGAACGGAACCTGGAAGACGCCAACCGCATTATCGTCGCGTACGGGGGCGACGCGCTGGATGCGAATCAGATCTTTGACGAAACCTCCGCGCTTGCTGAGCGTCTCTCTCCTTTCATCGCCGACACAACTCACTTCATAAATAAGGCAGCACGCGAAGGACGCACGATATTGATCGAAGGCGCGCAGGCAACGCTGCTCGATGTCGATCATGGAACATATCCGTTCGTTACGTCATCCAACACAACTGCCGGTGGCGCTTCAACCGGACTGGGCCTCGCGCCGCAAAGAATCACCGGAGTGCTTGGGATCGTAAGAACGTATACAACTCGGGTTGGCGAAGGCCCTTTCCCGACCGAGATGCTCGAGGGCGAAGAGGAATTGGGACAAATGATTCGCGAGCGCGGTCGCGAGTATGGCGCGGTCACTCGGCGCCCTCGTCGTTGCGGCTGGTTCGATGCGTTCGCGACGCGCTACGCGGCTGAGATCAACGGATTCTCGTCAGTGGCGTTGACAAAGCTCGACGTGCTCGACACCCTGGACGAAATCAAGGTCTGCACCGGCTATCAGCTCGACGGTAGCGACATCGATTCCTTTCCCGCCGTCTCGCAGGATCTCCGTCGAGCCAAGCCCATCTATGCGACGCTACCCGGTTGGCGGAACTCTACCGAAGGAATGACT
>JAVHWA010000143.1:0-18622 GCA_032160165.1 Acidobacteriota bacterium | reverse complement strand
GCGGGGTGTTGATCGAAGAGTTGTCTTCTGAGAGTCCCTTTCACGAGTTTCAAATGGGACCCGGAGACGCGGTCTGGCGAGTAGGAGGCGAGCGCGTAGCATCGGTCGGCGAGATCGATGAGATCATCAGGCGCAGTCCCACCGGAGCTCGCCTACCCGTCAGCATCATCATCAGAGGCGAGCACGGCGAGAAACCAGGCTTCGTGGTGACGGATGAATTGAAGGCCCGGCCATCGCCGTCCGGAGTCAGGAGCAGTGGACCGACGCACCGCTTTCGCGCGTCGGGCTGGACGCGCCACTACGAAACATTCTCAGAGACGTTGCAGCTGCTGGCGCAGCTCGCTTTGGGCCTGGCGCTGGCGAATATTCAACGACGAGGATCTCGCTGGGTCATCCGATTGTCGTTGGCAGCTGCGGCCATTCTTGCGGTGGGGATCGCGCTGACGGCGATGCGCACGGTCCTTATCGCGCTCGCCATCGGAGGTGCGGTGATCGCTTTACGCGCCACACGCGGTCGCACTCGTCTTGTCGTCGCCGGCGCAATCGTGCTGATGCTCGCGGTCGGAGCTTTCGCCGTTTGGCGCACCCGGGCAAGCGGCGCGTTACTGCTCGATGACCACAGCTCGAATCTTCGTTGGGCTGTAGCCAGCGTTGGCGCTTCGCGATTGATGGTCCACCCGGTGTTTGGTCACGGCATGGATGCGGTCAAGAGCCATTGGACCGAGTGGGGATTTCCCGGCACTGACATGATTCACATGCACTCGACGCCGCTGCAGATCGCTTTCGATCGAGGAGTGCCGGCACTACTTCTCTGGCTGTGGATTATGGCAGCGGGATGGTTGATGGCGGCGAGGGGCGAGAAGCTCTTTCGAGACTTCTCCGACGCCAATCGCCATGGCGTGTTGCTCGGAGCTACGGGCGCAATCGCCGGATTCTTCGCCAGCTCTCTTGTGAATTACAACTTCGGCGATGCAGAAGTAGTGCTGGTGTTGTGGTGGTTGATGGGGACTGTGGTTATAGCGTCGGCAAAGCAAGAATGAACCGAAAGCCCGGGGCAGTAGCCCCGAACTAGATCACATCTGCGAAATTCTTCCTCGTCCTGGCAAACCACCAGTATCCGAAGGTGAACGCGATGATAGCAAAGCCTGTGAAGTACGCGAGTCCGGACCAATCCGGGGCCCTGCCTTCGAGAATAATGTTGCGATAGCTTCGCACCAGTGGCGTGAAAGGATTGGCGTTTATAAACGGCCGAAATCGTTCAGGCACTATCGACTCCGGATAAATTATCGGCGTCAAATACATCCACACCATCAGCAGCAGCGCAATTCCCTGCACGATGTCTCGCAGAAATACCCCGAGTGATGCGACCAGCCACGCAACACCGAAAGTTAAGAGAAGCTGAGGCACGATTAGCACAGGAAGCCAGAGAATCGTCGGATGGATTGTTCGTTGAATGATAAGAGCCAGCACAAGTAGCGCCACCGTTCCCAGTAACTGATTAGCGAGCGAGGCCAAAGTCTGCGCTACTGGCAGGATCTCAAGCGGAAAGACAACGCGCTTAACCAGGTTTGCGTGCGAGACGATCTTCTGCGACGAGAGCTGTACAGCTTCCTGAAATGCGGTCCACGGCAATACTCCGCAGAACAGATAAAGAGCGAACTCCCAACCTGAACCAGTAGCACCAAAGCGTGCGCCAAATATTCCTGCGAAGATGAGGGTAAAGATCCCAATTGTGACTGCCGGCGTAACTATCGCCCAGACAATGCCAAGCACGGAGCCTTTGTAGCGTGCCGCAATCTCGCGTTTCGCAAGCGAGCTGATGAGATCGAAGCGCCGCGGCAGTTCCAGAAGAGGTCTCCAAACGGCGCGCCGCGCTGTCTGAGCTGAGATCATGTGCGCAGTGTAGCGCAAACTGTTAGTTTGCGCGCAAGCTGACAGCTTACCAACCCGGTGGATTGTCTTCAACTCGCCGAAGCAGACCGAATTTTCAACGCAGAGGTCGCAGGGGTCGCAAAGATGAGACACGTATTAAGAGACTGCCAAGCGGAATCGATTATCTGATCACAGTTCTCGTTTGAGATTTCAACGTTTAGAGAACTTTCTACTTTTCTTCCTCCGCGACCTTTGCGACCTCTGCGTTTCACTCTTGACTCTATCCATTTGCGAATCCGAATTTTCAACGCAGGGGTCGCGGAGGTCGCCGAGGTGAGAGAGGGATTAAGAGTTTCTGCTTAATCGAAGCTCTGAGCCCAGTTCTGAATTCAAGATTCCCAAACTCAGAAAACTTTCTAAATTATATCCTCTGCGACCTCAGCGGCCTCTTGGGTTTCATCTTAGGCGCAGCCCTCAGCGTGAAGGAGCGTTGCGCGCACAGGAATGGTTTGCGTTACAATCGAATCATGACCGCAGGCACTAATAACGAGAGTCGCCTCTCACATATCAAGCTCGGTATCGTCTGCCCAATGGCGAATGAGGAAGATTCGGTCATTCGCTTCCTCAATGCCGTGCTTAAAGAAACCGTAGGCTTTGAATCGGTCGCCTTCTTCGCTGTCCTCGATCGAGTCTGCAAAGATCGCACGCGTACGTTACTCGAGAAGTTGGATGAGCCCAGGCTCGAAGTAGTATGGGCGCCCGAGAACCGAAGCGTGGTCGATGCTTACGTTCGTGGCTATCTCGAGGCTTTGGACTCGGGTTGCGACTGGATCCTCGAGATTGACGCGGGCTTCAGCCATCAACCGTCGGACATCCCCCAGTTCTTCGACAAGATGCTCGAAGGGTATGACTGCGTTTTTGGCAGCCGGTTTTGTAGCGGAGGCACGATATCCGATAGCTCAAGGAAGCGAGAGTTCATAAGCCGAGGCGGGACGTTCCTGACCAATCTCTTGCTCGGCACCAAGCTTAAAGACATGACCAGCGGCTTTGAAATGTTCACTCGTGCCGCGTTGGAAGAGATTCTCAGGAAAGGCGTTCGCTCGCGCGGACCTTTCTTTCAGACAGAGATCAAAACATATTGTCGCCACCTGCGGATTATAGAAGTGCCGATCCAGTACCGGGCTGCGAGCCACGATATCAACAACAAAGCTATCAAAGACTCGTTCAGCAACCTCTGGCGGTTGTTCCGCCTGCGCCTGCAACGTCAGCTTTAATCCTCACGATTCAACCACTGATATGACTGATAAAACTGCCCTCGTCGTGACTTCGATTGCTTCGCCAAACGCGGCGTTGACATCGCTCGCAAAAGGATGTCACGAACACGGTATCGATTTCATTGTGATCGGCGATGTACCCAGCCCCCCGAACTTCAATCTCGATCATTGCCGCTTTCTCAGTCTGGCGGACCAGCAGGCAATGGACCTGCGGTTCGCTCGCCTTTGCCCAACCAGACACTACGCTCGGAAGAACATCGGGTATCTGTTGGCGCTGCGCGAGCAAGCAAACGTGATCATCGAGACGGATGACGATAATTTTCCCACCGAGAAGTTCTGGAAGGAGCGCACGCGCGAGCAAACAGTAAGCGCAGTCTCCGAGGCAGGATGGGTGAATGTCTATCGCTACTTTACGAACGAGAACATCTGGCCGCGTGGTCTTCCGCTCGATCAAATACGAAGAGACATTCCTCCGTATGAGTCACTCATCCGGGAACAGGTTGACTGTCCGATCCAGCAGGGGCTCGCCGATGAGAATCCTGACGTGGATGCGATCTATCGTCTCGCGCTTCCCTTACCTCTGTCGTTCAGAGGTGATCGTCGCGTCGCGCTCACGCAAGGTTCCTGGTCGCCCTTTAACAGTCAGAATACGACCTGGTGGCGCGACGCCTTCCCGCTTCTGTATTTGCCTGCTTATTGTTCATTCCGCATGACGGACATCTGGCGAAGCTTTATCGCTCAACGAATAGCGTGGGCAAACGATTGGGGGGTGTTATTCCACGAGCCTACCGTGTGGCAGGAGCGCAACGAACACAACCTGATGCGCGATTTCAAAGACGAAGTGCCGGGCTATTTAAATAACAGCGCGATCGCTGAGGCGCTTGATAAGCTGCCAATCGAGAAAGGGCTCGACAGGTTAGGCGACAATCTGCGGATCTGCTACGAAGAGCTTGTCAGAATGGAGTTGGTCGGGCGCGAGGAACTGGCTTTGCTGGACGGCTGGATCGCCGACATGAGCACAGGCGTCTAGAGTCCATATTGCCGGAAGTTGTCACACCACGACTGACGGTAATTGTCTCCTCCGGTCGCGGTGACCGCAGCCGGAGAGTTCATTGCTTTCGCTGATGCGGGCAGCGATTAACTCGAGAACTTGCGAATCGGGCCATGAAAAGGCGAGAAGCCCGCTTTTTACGCGGGCTTCGTTAGATAAGATGTTTGATTGGGATGCTCGGCGGGCGGCTGGCGACGCGGCAGGCGGCGCTCAGAGAAGTGATGGCGGCGGGGTCACGGTTGTTATTGCTTATTTCGTGCTTGCCGTTCTTATCCATTGCACTCTTCGTGCCACGAAAAACTTTTTTCTGGAAAGGAGACCGGATTGGAACTTTACATGGAGTTCACGAGGGAAATGGCGCAGCGGCAGGCAATAGCGACGAAACGGGGCGAGAGCCCCTTTTTCATTTTGGTCTAACGTGTATACGAGTTCGGTTCGACCCGACCATTACAAGCCGAAACTTTGGAGTGCGGCGACTCGTCGCCGCTTTTCTGACTTCTTCTTCCTACACAAGATCTCTGTTCCAGCCAAGCGAAAGCGGCGAGAAGTCGCCGCCCTCCAAAATGCATGACCACTTCGGCTCTAGCTCACTGCGCGCTCGCGGGACCCAGGTAAGAGCCGCTTGTCACCCGACGCTCGTCTAATGTAGCTTCTTTGCTATGGCAACGGCGCTGCGAGTAGAAAACGTTTCCAAGCAGTATCGGATCTACGCCCATCCGGGCGACCGCCTCAAAGAGACGCTGACGCGCGGACGGTGGAAGCGCCACCGTGAGTTCTGGGCCTTGCGCGACGTCACCTTCGAAGTTGAGACAGGAACGACGACAGGAATCATCGGCCCAAACGGATCGGGCAAATCCACCCTCCTTCAGATCATCACCGGCACACTGGAACCAACGCATGGCATCGTCCATTACGAAGGGCGGGTCGCAGCGCTGCTCGAACTCGGGGCCGGATTCAATCCTGAGTTTACCGGGCGGGAAAACATATTCCTGAATGCGGCGCTGATGGGATTCTCCAGGAGCGAGACCGAGTCTCGACTGGCAGAGATCGAACGCTTCGCCGAGATCGGCGACTTCGTCGAACAGCCCGTCAAGACATATTCGAGCGGCATGTACATTCGCCTGGCCTTCGCCATCGCTGTCAGCGCCGATCCGCAGATTCTTATCGTCGACGAAGCGCTCGCCGTCGGGGACGCTGTCTTTCAGCACCGATGTCTGCGACGCATTAAGCAGATGCAGGAAAACGGCGCGACGATCCTATTCGTATCGCACGATCCACACACCATTCGCGCGCTTTGCACACGCGCTATCCTCTTTAACGAAGGTCGGGTAATCACCGACGGCAAGCCTTCAGATGTGCTCAATCGGTATCAGCAGATAATCATGTCTCGGCAGGCGGAGTATGAATCGAGCAGGCTAGTCGCGATCGACTCGGATGACGCTGAGAGCTCGACGCTGATCGAGGACGAGATCAAACGCCTGCGATCGAGCTTTCGTCACGGAGATGGCAGCGCAGAGATCCTGAGCATTGAATTGATGGGTCCTGATCGGCAGCCGATCGAATTTGTCGAGAGCGGCTCGCCCGTGTTGGTGCGCATTCGCGCGCGGCTCAACATCGACGTCAACGACCCGGTGTGCGGATTCCTCATACGCGACCGGCACGGTATACACGTCTATGGCACGAACACTGAAATTCAACAGGCGTATTTTGGCGGCGTGCGCGCCGGCGAAGCGATCGAAGCCACGTTCGCCTTCAACTGCTCGCTGGGGACGGGCGAATTCACCGTAACCTCTGCGATCCATAGCGCCGATGGAATCAGCTTCGATTGGGTCGACGATGCTGCGTTCTTTCACGTAATCAGCCCAGTCGCGATAGAAGGCCTGGCAAATCTGGACGCGACAGTGACCACGCGTCGACTCGCAATACGAAGCGCGGGCGCGAAGGTAAGCTAACGCCCCTCACCTCATGCGAGCCCGGATGTTACTATCTCAACATCAGATGACCGAAGTTACCGATCACGAGATCAATGTCGACCAGTTGATGGCCGAAATTCGCCAGGCAGTGGCGAAGCGCGAAGCCGAAGGCAGAATGTCCCTGGCCGGCGCTTCAGTCGAACTGCACCGCATGCTTTCAAATGCGGGTGAGTTGGCGCCGCCGCTGCCAGAGCTATCACCGCTTGCGCTCCAGCCGGAATTTGAGCCACACAAGGACGATCATTATCACGTAAACGATCTCCTCAAGTACCACGATCACAATTTCATCTGGAATGCCTACCGGGCGATTCTAAAGCGAGAGCCCGATGAGGCCGGGCTAAGAGAGTTTCGCGAAGAATTGCGAAGCGGCCGGCTCAATAAGATCGACGTGCTTGGCCGCTTACGTAATTCGCCTGAGGGCAGAAATAAGGGCGTCGATATAGACGGATTGGCGCGACCAGCGGCCATCCGGCGGCTTTTTCGAGTTCCTGTACTGGGGTATCTGCTGGAGATGGTTTCAGCGATTGCCCGACTCCCTGGATCTCTGCGGAGTCAACGACAGTTTGAAACGCACGCGCTGGCTCAACAGCAACTGCTGGCAGACCGCATCAACCAGTTAAGCCGCGTGACTCTCGAGGTCTCCGATTCCTTGTCAAGCGAACTCTCTGAACTTTCTCAGGAGCAGAGAGACTTCGCCAGACTTCAACATGAACAGGTAGCAGCGCTCTTCCGAGAGCAGCGAGAGATACTCGAGCTGTTGAAGACAATTCAACGCTCTGCACAGCATTCACACGCGGACACACGGCAGGCAACTCGACGAGTCGATAATGCGTCCGGCGACCTGGATGAATTCTTCGCGGCATTCACCGACCAGTTTCGCGGCGACCGTGCCGATATCAAAGCGGGGCTGCGCTCGTATCTTCCACATCTTCAGTCTGCGGGCATAACCGACGGAATTGTTGACATCGGGTCCGGACGCGGTGAATGGCTCGAGTTGATGAAAGAAGAACAACTGGAAGCGCGCGGTGTTGAGATCAACGCGGCACTGAGTCGTGAGTCGCGCGCTAAGGGACTGGACGTCGTCGATACAGAAGCTCTCGCCTATCTGCGCAGCATGCCCGATCAGAGTCTCAATGCGGTGACGGCATTTCATTTCATCGAGCACCTGCCTTTCGAAGCTTTCATGGCACTGTTGGATGAGATCGCCAGGACGCTGAAGCCAGGTGGCCTGGTGATCTTTGAGACACCGAATCCAAAAAACCTGGTCGTGGGCGCATGTAACTTCTATTCCGACCCGACGCACTTCAAACCTTTTTTTCCCGAAACTCTTCATTTCATCCTGAGTAAACGAGGATTTATTGATGTCCGGCTCGAGTTTGTCAATGCTGCTGGCGAGAGCCCATTTGAAGGCAACAGCAAAAGCTCTGAAGCGCTTCGTAGTTGGTTCTTTAGTCCTCGTGATTTCGCAGTGATAGGTAGACGCGAGATTCGAACCACAAAAATTTGAACCACAAAGATCACAGCGGGCACAGAGGACAAATTAAGAGTTTCGAGTTTTGAATTCTGAATTAAGTGAAAGACGAATGCTGCTTTCAATTCAACATTCAAAACTAATAATTCAGAATTCTTCTCCAGCCTCTGTACCCTCTGTGCTTAAATCACCCTAGTGCTTAATCTTCCATTCCAGCGAGTCGCAGTCCTAACTTCTCATCTCGCGACAGGCGATGCCGTCAGCAACGACGTTGTTGGCATGTCCGAGGCGCTGGTTCGCAGCGGGATGGAAGCAAAGATCTTCGCCGGAAGTTGGGATATTGCCGACTCCGTGGTCGCGCCCCTCTCAGAAATACACGAGTTCCTTAACGACGCCGCAGACTTACTGATCTATCACTACTCCATCGAGTGGCGCCCGGGCCTCGAACTGCTGGCAAGTCTCAGTTGCCGAACTGCTATCAAGTATCACAACGTTACCCCTCCGGAGTTTTTCGTAGGCATCAGCCCCTGGCATGAAGAAAAGTGCCGCGCAGGCCGCGAAGGCCTTCTGGACATCGTAAAGCTGGGTTGCGATCTATACTTATCCGATTCAGAGTTCAACCGGCAGGAATTGATCGCGCTGGGGGTGTCTGATACGTGCTGCCTGGTCGTCCCGCCATTTCATCATATCGACCGGCTTCAAGCCGTCGAGCCGGATATGGATGTGCTCGACGAGTATCGCGACGGTAAGACAAACATTTTGATGGTCGGGCGTGTCGCTCCCAACAAGGGTCATCTCGCTTTGATCGAAGCCTTTGCGATTTATCATCACGATTACAATCGCGAGAGCCGCCTCTTCATCGTCGGGAAGGAAGAGCAGGCGTTCGAGATCTATTCGAAACGTCTGCGAGAGTTGACGGATTTTTTGGTTATCGAGAATTCCGTATTGTTCGTGGGAGAAGCTTCAGACAGCGAGCTCAAGTCGTACTACTTGCTTTCCAGCGCCTTCGCTATCGCCAGCGAGCATGAAGGCTTCTGTGTGCCATTGGTCGAAGCAATGTCGATGAAGGTACCGGCTATCGCTTATGCTTCATCCGCCATTCCGGCAACCATCGGCGGAGCAGGATTGCTGTTGAGCGAGCGCGATCCGCGACTGATGGCCCAGGCCCTCGATTCCCTCATAAGGAATGAGCAGCTTAACTTCGATCTGGGGCTGATGGGCTGGCGGCGATATGAGCGGAACTTTAGCAACGATCGGATCGAGGCGGAGTTGATCGGCGCTTTGGGTAAGCTAGAGGAGTTGCCGAGACGGAACCGAGTGACAGGGCCAGACAGATGACCCGAATCGCAATACTAACTCCGAGCATCACCACAGGCGATGCCGTCAGCAACGACGTAATAGGCATGTACGAGGCCCTCAAAGCGAGCGGCCACCATACTCGCATATACGCGGAAGGCTGGACCCTTGACGAGCCGAAGGTCCGCTCGGCCGAGAAGATCAATAGCTTCCTCAAAAGCCCGGGGGACCTTCTGATCTATCATTTCTCGAGGGGCTGGGACTTCGGGCTTGAGTTGTTGAGGGAGCTCAAGTGCCGCATCGCAATCAAATATCACAACGTCACGCCGCCTGAGTTCGTGGAAAAGTTCAGTCGCGACTTCGCGCGAATGTGTCTCGAAGGCCGCGAGCAGCTGAAGCTGATCGCCAACACGCGGTGCGACCTCTACATGTCGGACTCTGGTTACAACGCCCAGGAACTTCTCAGCGAGGGTGCAACCGAGCGACGGAGTTTTATCGTCCCGCCGTTTCATCATATTGATCGGCTCGGCAGGATTGAAGCCGACGCGTCGATCCTAAAAACTTACAAAGATGACAGGACAAACATTCTGATGGTTGGAAGGGTTGCTCCGAACAAGGGGCACCCCGCATTGATCGCGGCATTTGCGGCATATCATCACGATTACAACGCGAACAGCCGTCTCTTCATCGTCGGCAAGGAAGAAACCAGGCTCGCCGCATACAACAATGTATTGGGCGAAATGACCGCCTATTTGAAAGTGAAGAACTCCGTAGTCTTCACTGGAGAAGCATCCGACGCCGCGTTGAAGGCATACTACACACTGGCCAACGTGTTCATGATAACCAGCGAACACGAAGGTTTCTGCGTGCCGCTGATCGAAGCGATGTCGATGAAGGTGCCGATCGTCGCATATGGATCATCGGCCATTCCAGGCACGGTCGATGCGGCCGGGCTTGTTTGGGAGGAGAGCAATCCATACTTGCTGGCGGAATCTATTCATTCTATCGTCGGAGCAAACGGCGTGGCTGAATCGCTGGGACGAATGGGCAGACGCCGCTATGAAGAACACTTTACCAACGAGAAGATCAGGGCCAACTTTCTCAACGTAATCGGCCCGTTGTTATGAAGAAAGTCGCCATCGTCGTACAGCGCTGTCACGAGAGCATCGTCGGAGGGTCCGAGGCTCTCGCGTGGCAATATGCCGGGCTACTCAAAGACACATATGAAGTCGAGGTCCTTTCAACCACGGCGGTCGATGCCGCTTACTGGTCAAACGTTTTGCCCGAAGGTACCGAGGTTCGTGATGGGATCACCATCCGACGTTTCCACGTGGATATCGGCTACAGTCCATATCGCACGGAACTGTTCGCGCGCATGCTCTCGGATTTCGAAAAGTTTGAGTGTGGAAAGCAACGCGCTTCGGATGGCGGGACGAAACATCTTCCATGGAGCATACCGCTCCAGGAAGAACTAATTCGGCACATCGGTCCCTACTCGGAATCGTTGCTTGAATTTCTACGCGAAAACTGGTCGGCGTACAGGGCGATCATTGTGGTGACCTATCTCTACCCCACCGCCTATTTCTCCTTATTGGAGGTCCCTCGCGCTCGCGCGCTGTTCGCGCCCACTCTGCACGACGAACAGCCGGCTTACCTCTCGGTCTTTCAGCACGCGGCCCGTCGCGCGCATTCGATAATCTGGCTGACCGACGCCGAGCGCCGGCTGGGCGTCAGCTTGTGGGGAGAGCTGCCGGGCCGAGTCGTGGCCATGGCGATAGACGCAAAGCCGCGCGAGCCGGAGGCCAATGGCGGGCCTTATCTCTTGTATTGTGGTCGCATCGATCCCAACAAGGGTTGTGGCGAGCTGTTTGAATATTTCATCCGCTTCAAGCAAGAGAATCCCTCGCCACTACGCCTTGTACTCACGGGAAAGGACGACATCCCGGTGCCCGATCATCCCGCGATAGAATTTCGTGGGTTCGTTTCTTCCGAGGAGAAGTTTAGATTGATGGCCGGCGCTGCGATTTATGTCATGCCTTCCGGCAAAGAGAGCTTCAGCATCGTGACTCTCGAGGCGATGGCGCAGCGCACGCCGGTGCTGGTAAGCCGCATGTCCGAGGTGCTGAGCGATCATGTGAATCAAAGCCGATGCGGTGCGATCTATGAGGATTATGATTCCTTCGCCGCGCACGCCGGCGAGATACTTTCCAACCGCACGCTGCGTGAGAAGATGGGAGACTTGGGGCGTGACTACGTTCTTTCACGATACGAACCCGAACACGTTCGCCGAGCACTCCTCGAGGTTGTTGAATCCGTTCCCGAAGCCGGCGAGCAGGTTTCGAGTGTCGGCGCATCATATTCGATGGCCTCGTCGACTCCGGAACCGACAATGCGAAAGAAGCGCACACCGCCTGTTTCAGGCATAACTGATCGCAGCTATGCCCCGCCGTTGCCCTTGCCTCCCGGTTGGTCCGGAGATCAGTTGCGGGCTCTGATCGGTTCCGTGCAGGTTGAAGATGCGCCGTTCGAAGAGATGCAAGCGTACGTCGAAGCGGATTTCAAGCGCTTTATATACACGCTGGGCCTAGTCCCCGAACGAACGGGAATGATCTTGCTGGAACTCGGCGCGAATCCCTATTTCACAACCGTGTTGCTATCGAAGTTCCGAGACGCGAAGCTGCATCTGGCAAATTTTTTCGGCGGACCTGAACCGGAAGCCGCTCAAAAAGTCTTCGTCCATCAAACGAACGAAGTGCTGACTTACAACTACAAACAATTCAATATCGAAGTTGACGTGTTCCCTTACGCAAACGATACCTTTGATGTTGTACTCTGCTGCGAGATCATCGAACATCTGCTGGCCGATCCGGTCCACGCATTGGTTGAGATACGAAGAGTTCTTAAGCCTGGCGGAGTATTTATCTTAACCACGCCCAATGTTGCGCGGCTGGAGAATGCAAGCAAAATGATAGCTGGCGAGAACATCTACGATCCATATTCGGGCTATGGTCCCTACGGCAGGCACAATCGCGAATACACGCAGCGGGACATCTTCAGCCTGCTGTCCGAGAACGGCTTCAGCGTGGCGACAATCTTTACGGCCGATGTCAGCGAGCCCAAAGGCACGCCCAGCGCACCCTTGAAGAACGCGATACCGTTCGTCAGACGACGACCGACCGACCTGGGGCAGTATATTTTCTGCCAGAGCAGCGTAAACCGTGAGTCGAAGCGCTTGCCTCCGTCGCGTCCGGGTTGGCTGTATCGAAGCATGCACGACGCGTCCACAGCTAATCGCTAATGCCTCGCCTAACAAAGACACTCCGAACTGCGACTGCCTGGCTTGTTTTTACTTCGAACCGGCTCGCTCTAAGTTTCAAATCCCGCAAATACGTTTGGCTCCTGGTCCTGATCGTCACTGCAATCTATTCTTCGCTCTCGGTTCTGCGTCATCTGCACTTCACATCGACCGCGTATGACCTGGGAATCTTCGATCAGGCAGTCTGGCAATACAGCAGATTTCATCTACCTTTCAGTTCGGTCCGGTCAAATCTCTTGACGGAGAATCTGCTGGGTGATCATTTCCATCCAATCCTTATTCTGTTAGCGCCCCTTTACTGGCTGGTGAATTGCGTGGTTGCACTGCTGGTTGCTCAAGCGCTGCTTTTCGCGATTGCCATCGTTCCCATTTTTCTTTTCACCGAGAAGCGGCTTGGCAAAGTGGCCGGATACCTCTTCGCCATTTCCTATTCGATCTTTTGGGGCATACAGAACGCTGTCGAGTTTGATTTTCATGAAATAGCCTTCGCCGTTCCGCTGATCGCGCTTGCCATCTACTTCATCGACGAAAAAAAGTGGGGGGCCTATTTCGTCTGCATGGCACTCCTGCTCATGACAAAAGAGAACCTCTCAGTTACGGTTTTCTTTTTTGGCGTTTATCTCGTGGCCACCAAGCGGTTCAGGCAGGGACTGGCAACCATGATAGCGGGCGTGGTGTGGTTCTTTGCTGCGATCAAGCTGTTCATTCCCTTCTTCGCTAAATCCCTCACGCTGAAGGTCGATCGCGCGAACAATTACTACCGCTATTGGAGCTATCACCAGTTTGGCCCTAACCCCTGGCGCGCATTTATCACGATCCTGAAGGACCCGCTAATCGTTATCAGAACGTTGTTCTCTCCCGGCGCGAAGCTCCACACCTACTGGTATCTTTTTCATCCCTTCCTCTTCTTGTCGTTCGTATCGCCGCTGGCGATTCTACTCATTCCGCTGGTTGCCGAGCGATTTCTTTCCGAGGGCCCACATTTCTGGGGGACGAATTATCATTACTCAGCCGTCATGGCCCCAGTTATTATTATGGCCGCGGTGGATGGCCTGTGGAGAGTGGTGAGACGAGTTAAGATTACAAAGCCCGCTCGGCTCGCTGTCCCTGTCAGTATTTGTGTTCTATTGCTCAACCTGATCCTGCTTCCCCAATTCCCGCTTTGGAAGCTGGGCCAAATGGCATATTGGCAACGCACTCCTAATGACCTGGTTGGAAGTAAAGCCGTGTCTGTGATCCCAGCGGACGCATCCGTCGTAACGCAAGGGCCAATTACGCCACACCTGTCGCAACGACAGGTCGTCTACGTCATTAATCCACTAACTGAGTTTGGCGATTGTGATTACATCATCACCAGCGAACGCCTGACTTCGTACCCCGCTCCCAGTTTTCGACAGATAAAGTATTACCTCGACGCGCAGGAAGCCAGAGGATATACGAGAGTCTTCGATGAAGACGGCTGGATCGTCCTTAAGGCGGGTTTACTGACAGGGCCGCCCGTTGCTCCTTATACTAATGCGAGTTTCGTTGACCAGACAGTTCCGACTTCAATGACGGCGGGACAAGTCTATGACGTGTCCGTCTCAATGAAGAATACCGGAGTCGAAGCGTGGACATCGGAGAACTTCTATCGTCTGGCGGTGTTGACGGGTGAACGCGACTGGGGATTAGAGCGAGTGGAACTGCCGTCCACGGTCGAGCCTGGGTCGATCGTAAGGTTCGACTTCAAAGTAACGGCGCCATCGATTGCCGGCGTGTACTCATTCAAATGGGGAATGCTTCAGGACGGCGTCGCCGCCTTTGGCGAGCAGGCGCCGGCCATCATGATCAGCGTGACTCAACCCACTGAGGCCAGGTAAAAGATCTCTCGTATGCGACTTCGAAACTCTTCGTGGAGTCCCTTTGTTAATAAGACCGTCCGACATGCGTTGTTTGTACTGTTGTTCTACTCCCTGCTGTTCGTAATCTTTTTCTCTCCAGTTCTATTCTACGATTCCCTTCTTGCGCCCGGCGGAGGTCGGCTGGGCGATGGGCTGCTCTATCATCTGACGTTTTTTCAGTCGAAGAAATCGTTCTGGGACACGTTGCTGTCGGGCGGATTTCCCATGACGGCTGATCCACAGGTGATGACGTGGTATCCGCCGTCGATGGTGCTGTCATTGTTGCCGGGGATGTGGAACGTCTTCGTGGTCTCGGCTTATGTGATGGCGAGCAGCTTCACCTATGGGTACGTCTACACCTTAACTCAATCCAGATTCGCCGCCCTCGTCAGCGGAATTATTTACGGCATGTGCGGCTTCATGATGGCGCACCAGGGGCACACTGCAATTATTCATGTTGCCGTCTGGCCACCGCTCATCATCTGGTCGCTCGAGATGCTGCGCCGCGAGTTTAGTCGCGGCTGGTTCCTTGTGGGAGCGTTTGCCGTAGCCTGTTGTGTGCTGGCCGGACATCTGCAGATTGTCGCTTACAGCCTGCTGCTTAGCGCGGCCTATGCGATTGCTTTGGGGTGGAAGGCGCCGGTTACCCGCAGACGCTATTATTTCGCTGCGGCCTCCCTGCTGCTGCTCGGAGTCTGTCTCGCCGGGCTGCAGCTCGTGCCTACGGTTGAGCTGGCGAGGCTAAGCACGAGGTCTGAGTACACATTTTCCGATTTCGTTTCTTACTCTCTCCCTGTCTCGCAAGCCGCATCGTTGATTTTTCCGGCCGTGTTTGGCGGCTTGCAGCGTTACGGATCGACGCCTTATTTCGGCGCCTGGAACCTTACGGAGTTGGCGGGCTATGTCGGCCTTCTCCCACTCATGTTGGCAGCGTTGGGTTTCGCGACGTCCTGGCGAAAGGCGGTTTCCATTTTCTGGTTGTCGGTGGCAGTGATTGCTTTCCTGCTTGCATTGGGAGATCAGACGCCGCTGGCTTACCTGACCTATCATCTGCCCGTCCTTGGAAAGTTTCGCGCGCCCGCGCGTCATTTCATTGAAATGGCCTTAGCGGTCAGCGTGCTCGCGGGTTTGGGCGTGCATGCTGTCGTCCGAGGACTTGTGACCAAACGCCTGTTGCTGAGGACACTGGCTGTCGCATCCATCACAATCCTGGGGACACTTCTTTACTTGATCTCCAGGCATGCGACCGAATATCCGCTGATCGAGGGCGGGACGGCGAAGTTGAATGCGCTCCCGTGGACGACTCCGGCGATAGCGACACCGCTGATCGTTTTTCTATTAACGGCGCTGACACTGTTCTACTGGTACCGCAATCCAGGTTCAGCTGCGCGAAAGGGATTGCTCATCCTGATCGTTGTCGCTGACCTGGGCAGCTTCGGATGGTTTTATAGCTGGCACTACGATTCCCCTCGAAAATCCATTCTGAACGAGCCGGCGTTTGCGGCCAAATACAGAGACTCGCTGCGAGAGTCGGGTCAACGCATCGTGTCGATACGGGGAACATCTGGCACGATCAATGAAGTACCGCCAAATATTTCGAGACTGTGGGAGATTCCCACTGCAAGCGTGTATACGCCATTGAGTCTCTTCGAAGTGACCGCATTGCTTTCTCTTCGACAAGACGGCAGCGCAGACCCTTCTTGGCAAGACGAGAACAATCAGAGCTTCGGACTGATGTCAGTTCGATATGTTTTTCTTCCGCCACTGGAAGGAACGCGGGACGCTGATGGGGTCCTTTGGGACAGTTCGCAAATGAGGTCGTGGTTAGGTGGCGGATGCGATCAACCGCAAACCAGGGATATTAGTTTTGAACCTGAAGCACCATTTCGCGCGACAACGCTCGGGATTGTGAGTCGCCTGGCTTGTTCGGTCGGCGTTCCCGATGGCACCGAAGTCGTCCGCATTTCATTGACCGGCGCCGACGGCACAGTCGAGACATTGAAGATGCTTGCCGGTCGCGACACCGCCGAATGGGCCTACGACTGCTCGACTGTGACGCCTCAAATCAGACACAGCCGCGCTCCGATCTACAGCAGCTTTCCGGCAGAGCTGAATTCGAAACCATGCGAAGGACATTTCTATGTGACGAAGTTGAGACTGGAACGGCCCAGGGAAATCCGAAGCGTGGAACTACATTGGGCTGGAGAATCCGAAGCCATCTCAATAGAAAAGCTGACTCTTATAGACGATCTCACTCACAAGTCCCAACCAATAAATTCCCTCTCGATCAAAGGAAACCGATGGCGACTTGTCGAATCCACCGAGCAATCGCGTGTTTACGAGAATTCAGAAGCTCTGCCAAGGGCCTGGCTGGTTCCCGAAGTTCGAAGCTTATCGCCGGCAGCGATTCTCGGCGCGATCAAGACTTCAACTCTGCCCGGAGGCGACCGGTACGATCCCCGTCACGTGGCGTTGGTGGACGTCCCCATTGCCTTGCCTCCGCAGGCGGCAGGTGCGAGTGATTCGGCGCGCATCGTCACCCTGACCGACACTGTGATGGAGGTGAGGACCTCGACCGAAAATTCCGCTTTTTTGGTGACCAGCGACGTGTACTATCCGGGCTGGGAGGCCACAGTCGATGGATCACTGGTTACGCTTTTCCGAACAAATTACGCCATTAGAGGCGTTGAGGTCCCTCGCGGCGAACATTTGGTCCGGTTCGAATTTCGACCAAAAGCCTTCTATTACGGGACGCTCTTCAGCGGAGTCTCGATTCTGGTTTTGGTTGGTGTAGTTTTATGGCCGATGGCTCGGCGGCGGCGGGCCAATAGGGATTATTCAGTTGACAACAAAAGGGCAGCCGAATAAACTACAAAGTGGCTTGAGGATATGATTTAGTATCCCTTTAGCGCGATGACAGCCCTTCCTCATAAGAGTGAGACACTCTTCCCAATGGATTCGTATGACTAGGAGCAAGCAGATGAAGTTCGCCATTACTCTATTGATAGTCGCCCTCACGGCTGTTACCGCCTTCGGTCAAAACGCACCGACTTTGAGAATCGTTACGGAGGATCCGAATCTCCCCTCCGATCTTTTCTACGGAGACATCAAGGTCAAGCCATTGCGCATGCGCCCTGGGACAAACCAGCGCATAACGATCGATGACAGCGACTTCTTCATTCAACAGCACTACATTGATTTTCTCGGACGCATGCCGGAGCCGGGTGGCTTCCAAGCCTGGATGGACATTCTGAACAATTGCGCTCAGGGCAGCGCGGCCTGTGACCGGATTGAGGTCTCCTCGGCCTTCTTCCGTTCCGATGAATTCCAGGGACGTCGCTATTTTGCTTATCGCCTCTATTCAACGGCATTCGCTCGAATTCCTCTCTATGCCGAATTCATTCCTGACGCACGCCGCGTTAGCGGTTTCCAGGATGCGGCGCAGTTGGAGGCGAGCAAGGTCCAGCTCATTAACGATTTCATGGCGCGCCCCGAGTTCAGAAACAAGTACGACGCCATCACCGACCCCACAGCTTACGTCAACACGCTCGTCAATACCGCAGGCGTAACAGTATCAAACAAGCAGACGTTGATTAATGAGCTGACAGCGGGTACCAAGACACGAGCTCAGGTCCTGCGCGCGATCTCAGAGAGTGGCGAGGTTTATCAGAAGTACTACAACGAAGCCTTCGTCATCATGCAATATCACGGATATCTGAGACGCGACGCCGACATCTCATACCTCCAGTGGATTCAGACTATGAACAACAACGGCGGTGACTATCGCGTGATGATCAACGGATTCGTAAATTCGCTTGAGTACCGCAACAGGTTCTAATGGCGACGCCGTCCTGCGGCAGAGATTAAAAAAGGCCAGCTTCATCCCGAAGCTGGCCTTTTTCATTCTAGCCCGAGGTAGGACCAACGGGGTCAGCGGCTGGGTGAAAATCGCGTGACACTAACACCGAAGGTGTTGGCTAATTTCAGCCCAGGGCACCGCCCTGGGTAAGACGTGCCTCATCTATCAGATTTTACCCTGAAAGGGTCTGGAATGAGGATGACTGATCGGGATATCAGAGCAGAGCGCACGGTCATTCGCGTGCTGCGACAACATTTTGGCAAGAACATGCCGCGGGCAGTCAATGCAGCATTGAAGAACTACGAAAAGAGTTACGGGAAAGTACGATAATAAGTCGAAAGCGAGGGATGAGTTATGCTAAGAGTTTTCGTGGCTGTGCATTTGTTATTCATCGGGCTTTTGACACAAGCCGTCGCGCAGGGAGTTTGTGTTCCCGCGACTTTGAAAATCGCGACAGTTTGCGGCAAAGTCATCAGCACATATTCGAAGGGTGAAGGGTCTCTGGACGGAGCAAAAATCACAGTGCACAAAGGCCATAGCGGAGGTCCCATCGTTGCCAGAGTGATTAGCGGTGCAAACGGACGCTTTGCTTTTGAGAAACTACGGCGTGGAAAGTATGTGCTGGTGGTG